>JBBSBQ010000028.1:0-53867 GCA_038251095.1 Hyphomicrobiales bacterium | reverse complement strand
GTTCGACACTGCCACCGCGGCGCAATTCACCTCCCTGGGTGGGGGTGCCCCCTATACCTTGCGCCGGGGTGCCGGTGGCTGGGGCTGCGAGGTGGAGGGATGCTTCCACCCTTTGAAAGGCTCGACAACTACCGCAAGCCAAGACGGCGCGGGGCATTGATCACCTTGCCGCGCCGCCACTCCAGTTAGACAAGGCGCGGCTTGGACATGCCGGCCAGGATTGATTCCAAGTAAGTAATTGCTTGGCACAAATCCACAGGCATTTGGCAGTGGCCGTAGTCCACCGTGCCGGGTTCGATTGACTTCAAATGCTCTATCAACAATCGGAGGTCCCGCAGCCAAGCGCCGTCAATCGTTCGACGCGCCTTGAAAAAGCTACGAACTTCGTTTGCGGCGTCGGCGTGGCAGTCATGCTCAAAGAACAACCGGAGACATTTTTGCGACTTAAGGTCCACGCCTCTCTGAGTCGTGGGATGGGTGATATCGCAGATATGGGCGGCACCGTCGGCTGCCCATTGGGCCTCTTTAGCCAGCTCAAAGTCCCCGGCGTCGTGGTGAATGTCCGCTACCCGCTCACAACGGCGCCTGCGGCTATGTGCGAGCAAGTAAGGATCACGTTTTAAAGAATCACGCATTTTGAATGCTCCTTTTCTCCAACACTCAAAAGGTAGCGTTTCTCGTTTTACTTATCTAGGATTATTGTGTCGGAATAGGAGTATACTGTCGTATCGAAATACTCGCATAATCCGACGCTGCGGCGAGCTACCCGCCCTCGCTGACAGCAGGCGCTGCCAATGTGCTGCCAAACGCAAAAGTGCCAAGCGGCTCTTGAACCGCTTGCACTATATCCTGCTGTAATTGCTTTGAAAATTGGAGCGGGCGAAGGGATTCGAACCCTCGACCCCGACCTTGGCAAGGTCGTGCTCTACCCCTGAGCTACGCCCGCTGAGCGTATAAAGATGCCGGAAAAAACCGGCGAGGTGGCGCGTCTTATTGCCCAAGCCTAGCGTAAATGCAATAGCAAGCACAACCTTCTTGTTTCCGGGGACGATTGACCGCCATGCCAGCCAGCCGTGATGAGCTTTTCCAGCGCTTTGCCGACCTTGGAATCACAACAACGACAAAAAGCCATGCGCCCGTATCCACTGTGGAACAAGCCCGGCTGGTCCATCCCGATATCCCCGGCGGCCACTGCAAAAATCTCTTTTGCAAGGATGAAAAGGGCGTCCTTTGGCTGATTGTCTGCCTTGAGGACTCGCGCGTGGATTTGAAGGCGGCTCCGGCAAAAATCGGCTCGCGGCGGCTTTCCTTTGGCAAGCCTGAACTGCTGATGGAGGTTCTGGGCCTTGAGCCCGGATCGGTTACGCCCTTTGGCCTCATCAATGATAAGACTGTTCGCACCAACGTGATTCTCGACGCCCGGATGATGGAGCAGGAAATTCTGAACTATCATCCGCTGAAAAATGACGCGACAACAACGATTCGAGCGGCCGATCTGTTAACCTTCATCAGCTCCTGCGGCCACGAGCCCCGGGTTGTCGCAGTGGCCGATCCCGCATTGTAATTTGCCGTCAGAAGCGCCATTTTTACAGCTAAAAACCAAACAGGCACAACATGAACGATATGATCATAGGACAAAATGGCGCTTCAGCGGTTCCCGCCGCCGAACTCATCAAGGATACCGATACCAAGGGCTTTATGGCCGACGTCATCGAGGTCTCGAAGAAGGTTCCGGTCCTTGTTGATTTCTGGGCTCCCTGGTGCGGCCCCTGCAAGCAGTTGACGCCGCTTCTCGAGAAAGTCGTGAAGCAGGCCAACGGAAAAGTGCGCCTCGTCAAAATCAATGTGGACGAGAATCAGCAGATTGCCGCCCAGATGCGCGTGCAATCCATCCCCGCCGTATTCGCCTTCGTGAACGGCCAGCCCATCGACGGTTTCATGGGAGCACTTCCCGAGGGGCAGATCAGGCAGTTCATTGACAAGCTTTCGAGCAAAGGCTCGCTGGCCGAAGAAATCGCTGCCGCCATGAAGCTGGCCGAAGAGGCCATGCAGCGCAAAGCCTTTGACGAGGCCCAGAACATTCTGGGGCAAATTCTTAGCGTCGATCCCACCCATGTCGCAGCCCTCGCCAATTTTGCAAAGTGCCAGATTGAACTCGGCGACCTTGAGGGAACAGCGGCAACCCTGGCCCAGGTTCCGCCCGACAAGGCGGCAAACCCCAATGTTGTCAGCGCCGCGGCAGCCCTTGATCTCGCCCTTCATCCGGTTGACACCAGTCTCCTCGATCAATTGCAGAAAGCTGTCGCGGCCACCCCTGATGATTTTGCAAAACGCCTCGAACTTGCCGTGGCCTTGAACGGCGCTGGCCAGAGGCCCGAGGCCACCGACCAGCTGCTCTATGTCATCCGCAAGAAACGCGATTGGAATGAAGATGTGGCCCGCAAGCAACTCGTGCAATTCTTTGAAGCGTGGGGGCCAAAAGATGAGGCCACCCTGCAAGGCCGCCGCAAACTCTCTGCAACTCTCTTTTCGTGAGGACGAATGAAATTCTTGAAAGACTATAACCGGCCCGCCGACTTGCCCCAGAAGCTTCCGGTGTTTCCGCTCCCCGGCGCTTTGCTCTTGCCGCGCGCCGACCTGCCGCTGAACATCTTTGAACCGCGCTACCTGGAGATGATTTCAGATGCGCTGTCGGGCGAGCGCATGATCGGCATCATTCAGCCCAGGGACGATAGCGATACGGCGGAACGGCCGGACCTGATGAAGGTGGGCTGTGCGGGACGAATCACCTCCTATGCGGAAACGCCCGATGGCAGGATGCTGGTGACGCTGACCGGCGTCAGCCGTTTCTCCATCAAGAGCGAATTGACCGTCGACACGGCCTATCGCCAGGTCGTGGCCAACTTCAAGCCTTTCGCGATTGACCTCGTGATGGATTTGGGTGCCGCTGACGTCAATCGGCCGGCCCTGCTCACAGCCTTCAAGGATTATCTGACGGCCAACAACATGAGTGCCGATTGGAGTGAAATCAACGCGGCCTCGACCGAGGTTCTGGTCAATACGCTGTCGCTTCTCGCACCCTACCCCGCCAGCGAAAAACAGGCGCTGCTCGAGGCACCGGATTTGAAGACCCGGGCCGATGTGCTCGTGGCGCTCACTGAAATGGCGCTGTCAAAATCCTTCTCCGGCAAGCGCCACAAGCTGCAGTAGGATCAGCCATGACTGAAGCCCGCAAGGTGGATCCGAAATTGCTTGAGATTCTGGTTTGCCCGGTCACCAAGACCCGTCTCGAATATAACGCGGAAAAGCAGGAGCTCATTTCAAAAGTGGCGGGGCTTGCCTATCCCATCCGCGACGGCATTCCCATCATGCTTCCCGACGAAGCCCGCGAACTCAAGGATGGCTGATCCCTGGCCCATCGAACTCCTGTCAAAACAGCACGGCCGGATTCTCAACATTCGCTTTGATACGGGCGAGTCCTTTGATCTCGAGGCGGAATATCTCCGTGTCGAAAGCCCCAGCGCCGAAGTGAAGGGCCATGGTCCGGGACAGGAACAACTCGTCTTTGGCAAGCGGACCGTCTCCATGACCAAGCTTGAGCCCATCGGCACGTATGCGGTGCGGATCATTTTCAGTGACGGCCACTCGACCGGCCTGTTCACCTGGAATTACCTGGGCAAGCTCGGCCGTGAGCGCGATACGATCTGGCCCGCCTATCTGGAAAAACTCGCCAAGGCAGGACAGGGCCGGGGCTAAACCGCCTCGCCGCGCAACAGTCTGGGCAGCGAGCCCGTCTGGCCCGCAGCTTCCCGCGCAAAAATCTGCTTTACGCCCGGCATTTGATTGGTCGCGCGCAAACCAAGGTCACGCAGAATTCGCAGGAAAGAATTATCGTTTGAAAAAAGCCGGTTGAGCCCGTCCATGCCGGCGGCTGTCGCCACCGTGTCAAAGCGCCGCCAGGTGGAATATCTTTCGAGCACCGACAGGCCACCAATGTCCTGGCCCAGCGCATGGGCCTCAGCCACACATTCCGCCAGGGCCGCCGCATCGCGAAGTCCAAGATTGAGCCCAAGCCCTGCCAGGGGATGAATGACATGGGCTGCGTCGCCCACTAAGGCGAGGCGCGTTGCATGAAATTCCTTCGCAAAAAACATCGACAGCGGATAGCCCTGCGGCTTGCCAAGCAAGACGATCTTTCCGAGATGCGAGCCAATCTCGTTTTGCAACTCCGTTTCAAAATCCTGCGGTGACAGACCCAAAAGCCTTTTTGCTTCAGCAGTGCCCTTGGTCCAGACAATGGATGAGCGGTTTCCCGGCAGTGGCAAAACAGCAAAGGGGCCAGCCGGCGTGAAATGTTCTTCCGCCCGGCCACCATGCGGAAGCGCGTGATCAAACGAGGCGACAATGCCCATCTGCTCATAGGACCAGCCAACAAGCTCGATCCCTGCCGCTTGGCGAAGCGGAGACTTTCCCCCGTCAGCGGCGACAACGAGACTGGATGAGAGTTGCTCGCCATTCGCCAGCGTGAGCCTGGCAAGACCGGGAGCAAAACTATGCGTGGCCAGCGCATGGCCGGTCACCAGCGTGATGTTGGGCGATGTCTCAACCACATTAAGAAGCCCGCGCAGCAGATGGTGATTCTCCACCATGTGGGCCGATGAGGCCTGCCCCGCGCCCGCGTCGCCGAATTGCAGCAGCACCGGCCTGGCTTCGGGACCGCGGCCATCGGTTACAATGATTTCACTCATAACCTGCATCTGCGGGGCCACGTGCTCCCACACCCCCAGGGCCTCGAACATCCGTTTGGAACTGGCTGTAATCGCCGACGCGCGGGCATCACTATCGGTGGAAAGCGTTTGCCGCGGGTCCTTGAGATCAATGATGGCCACGGACAGCGGGCGCCGGGCCCGGTGCCCGCCAAGGGCGAGGCCGGCGGTCAATCCATTCAGCGCCGCGCCGACGACAACGACATCAAAGGTCCTGCTCATGACGCCATCAAAAACGCCCATAACCCCTGCCAGTCAAGACAATGATTATTCGTGATGAAAATTTGAGCACATTCAAAGTTTTGCTTAAATAAATGGCAAAAAACGCCGAGCCTTTTCCCGCCGAAAATAGAAAGTCAAACAATAACAAAGGGTTAAAATTAGTTTCTAATTGGCACGTTTCTTGAGAATTATTTGCGGTTATCGGAGGGAAAGTATCCATGAAATATATTATTGCGATCATAAAGCCGTTCAAGCTCGACGAGGTCCGCGAGGCGCTGGGCGCCATCGGGGTGCAGGGCATTACTGTTACCGAAGTCAAAGGGCATGGCCGCCAGAAGGGCCATACGGAGTTCTACCGCGGCGCCGAATATGCCGTGAGTTTCATCCCCAAAGTGAAAATTGAAGTGGCGGTCGAAAAGGCCATGGCAGACCGGGTTGTGGAAACCATCCAGGCGGCGGGCCAGACCGGCCAAATCGGCGACGGCAAAATTTTCGTCTTGCCGCTTGAGTCCGCCGTGCGCGTCCGCACCGGCGAAACCGGCTCTGCGGCCCTCTAACAGTTTAAAAGAAGGACAGTGAAATGACAGTTCGACCAAAATTGCGCCAACTCCTCGTCGGTTTGCCGACCGGTCTTGCGCTTACAACTTTTCTGACCGCAACCCCGGCACTTGCCTCGGCAACCGTCAACAAGGGCGATACCACATGGATGCTGGTTGCCACCATCCTGGTGATTCTCATGACCATCCCGGGCCTCGCCCTTTTCTACGCCGGTCTGGTGCGTACCAAGAACGTGCTTTCCGTGCTCATGCAGGTCTTCATCTGCTTCTGCATGATCTCGGTCCTCTGGTTCATTTACGGCTATTCGCTGGCCTTCACCAACGGCAACGCCTTCATCGGCGGCTTCTCCAAGTTCATGCTGTCGGGTGTGGACTACGATACGCTGGCCGCCACCTTCTCGAAGGAAACCTACGTGCCGGAATTCACGTATATCATTTTCCAGCTTACCTTCGCGGCCATCACTCCGGCCCTCATCGTAGGCGCCTTCGCCGAACGCATGAAATTCTCGGCCGTTCTGCTGTTCCTGGCGATTTGGTTCACCTTTGCCTATCTCCCCATGGCCCATATGGTGTGGTGGTGGGCAGGCCCTGATGCCTTCACCTTGAGCGCCGACAACATCGATGCCGTCAAGGCCGCGGTGGGTGACGCTGCAGCTACCGACTTCCTCGCCAAGCTTGCTGCAGCGACCGATGACGTGGCCAAGGCCGCGGTGCTCGGCGACTATGCAACGGCGGTCAATGCCTCCAACGGCTGGCTCTTCAACAAGGGCGCAATCGACTTTGCCGGCGGTTCCGTCGTGCATATCAATGCCGGTATTGCAGGCCTGGTGTGCGCCATCGTCCTGGGCAAGCGCCTTGGCCTCGGCAAGGAGGTTCTGGCGCCCCATAACCTGCCAATGTGCATGATCGGCGCATGCCTTCTGTGGGTTGGCTGGTTCGGTTTCAACGCCGGCTCCAACCTCGAAGCCAACGGTCTCACCGGCCAGGTGGTCTTCAACACCATCCTTGCAACGTCCGCAGCGGCCCTGGCTTGGACCGCTGGCGAATGGGTCACCCGTGGCCATCCCAGCCTCCTCGGAGCCGTTTCCGGTGCCGTTGCGGGTCTCGTAGCCATCACCCCAGCCTGCGGCTGGGTAGGCCCGACCGCCGCATTGATAATTGGCATCCTTGCCGGCATCATTTGTCTCTGGGCTGTGGTTTGGCTCAAGGCCAAGCTTGGCTACGATGATGCCCTGGATGTCTTTGGCGTCCACGGCATCGGCGGTATCGTCGGCGCCCTTCTGACCGGCTACTTCGTCAATCCCGCCATTGGCGGCGTGGGCGTCACCGATTATCTCGCCACCGACACCTCCGTGAAGGCGCTTGAGTATTCCTTCTCGGGCCAGATGACGGCGCAGATCTATGGCGTGCTGACAGCGGTCATTCTCTCCGCCGTCGTCAGCTACGTGGCGCTCATGATCTGCCAGTTCACCACGGGCCTGCGCGTTCCCGAGCAGGAGGAGCGTGAAGGGCTTGATATCGGCACCCACGGCGAGCGTGCCTACTCCTAGGTTCGGCCATTCAAAACACCACGGAAAAGCGCCCTTCGCGGGGCGCTTTTTCATGTGGGTTTAACCCTGCTTTAACCATGACCCTTCAGACTGCCATTAACCATTTGTTATGGGCCTGTGGGATGATCTCCGGGCTGGCGGAGAGATCCATGGCTTACAATCGTTCCTATGATACCGATGACGGCGCAATTCCAGCGGCGCTGCGTCGTTTCATACGCCATCGCCTCTTTGAAATTTCGGGGGTGGCACTCCTCGCTTCTCTTGCAGCCGTAGGGGTGGCTCTGGCCACCTGGTCGGTGGACGATCCATCGTTCAATCATGCAACCGACCAGATCGCCAAGAATTACCTGGGTTATCCCGGCGCGGCCATTGCCGACGAACTCATGCAGCTTCTGGGCCTCGGCGTTCTCCCGCTGATCGGCATTCCCATGGCCTGGGTTGTGAATCTGCTGAGCCATGAAAGGCCCGAGCGGCCCTTCATGGCGATGCTGGCCTGGCTTTCCGCCACATTTCTTGCCTGCGGCGCCTTTGCAGCTTTGCCGGCCCCATCAAGCTGGTCGCTCGCCGCCGGGCTTGGCGGCAATTCCGGAGACATCATCAGCGGCGGAATTCTTTCAATCCTTGCATTGGGCCTCAAGGGCGCTTTCGCTGAGGTCTTCACCGGAGCGCTTTGTGCAGGCGGCGCCATTTGGGCAGCACTGCGCGCCACCGGACTGACCAAATCCGAAACCACCGGCACCCTTAGAAACCTGGCCCGTGTCGTGGGTCTTTTCCTGATTCGACTCCTGCGCTTCCTGCAGACCAGCTTCATGCACTGGAGGGCCTACAGGGCCCAGGAAAAATCGGCCCGGGCGCTCCGCGCGGCAGAGGCAAATTCATCCCGAGATATTATTTCACGATTGGCGCCCGCCAAAAAACTGCGGATCGAACCCTCGCTGGGCCGGAACAGCAACACCCAGGAACCACGCCTCGCCCTGCCGGAATTGGAAGAGGAACTGGAAGAAGATGAAGCCTCCGAGGATGAGCAGGACGAGTCGGAGGACGTTGCCGAAACGCCAGCCGTGCGGGTGACGCGCGAAGCCAAGGAAATCAAACTTGGCAAAAAAATCAAAAAGGATTCCCAGCTCAACCTGCGTTTTACCAAGTCCAGCGAATTTGAATTTCCGCCCCTCACCCTGCTCGCCGAACCCAAGCGCAGCACCAAGCAATCAATCGATCTATCCGACGAGGTGCTTGAGCAAAATGCCCGCATGCTGGAAGGTGTGCTTGAGGACTTTGGCGTGCGCGGCCAGATCATCAATGTGAAGCCGGGCCCGGTTGTCACACTTTACGAATTGGAACCTGCCCCCGGGATAAAATCGTCGCGGGTGATCAGCCTCGCCGATGACATTGCCCGCTCGATGAGCGCCGTGTCGGCCCGTGTGGCTGTCGTGCAGGGCCGCAACGTCATCGGCATCGAGCTTCCCAACAGCAAACGCGAAACAGTTTACCTCCGTGAAATGCTGGCGTCCGAAGCCTTCGAAAAAACCGGCCAGAACCTGGCCTTTGCCCTTGGCAAAAATATTGGCGGCGAACCCATCTTCGCTGATCTCGCCCGCATGCCCCACCTGCTGATTGCCGGCACCACGGGTTCCGGCAAGTCCGTGGGCATCAACACCATGATCCTCTCCCTGCTTTACAGGCTGTCGCCGGAACGCTGTAAGCTGATCATGATCGATCCCAAGATGCTGGAATTGTCGGTTTACGAAGGCATTCCGCACCTCCTGTCGCCCGTCGTAACCGATCCGCGCAAGGCCGTTGTCGCCTTGAAATGGGCAGTGCGCGAAATGGAAGACCGCTACCGCAAGATGTCAAAGCTCGGGGTGCGCAATATTGATGGTTACAACGCCAGGCTCAAGCAGACCTTGGCCAAGGGCGGGCAGATGTCACGCACCGTGCAGACCGGCTTCAACGCCGAATCGGGCGAGCCCATTTTCGAGCAGGAGCAGATGGACATGACGTCCATGCCCTATATCGTTGTCATCATCGACGAAATGGCCGACCTCATGATGGTGGCGGGCAAGGACATTGAAGGCACAGTGCAGCGCCTCGCCCAGATGGCCCGCGCCGCCGGCATCCATGTGGTCATGGCAACCCAACGGCCGTCGGTCGACGTCATCACCGGCACCATCAAGGCCAACTTCCCAACCCGTATTTCCTTCCAGGTCACTTCAAAAATTGACAGCCGCACCATTCTGGGAGAGCAGGGGGCTGAACAGCTCCTGGGCCAGGGCGACATGCTTTACATGGCCGGCGGCGGACGCATTTCCCGCCTCCACGGTCCCTTCGTGGCCGATGACGAAGTTGAAAAAATCGTAAGCTTCTTGAAGGCGCAAGGGGCGCCCGAATATGTCGATGCGGTGACCGAGGAAGTCGAAGACGAGGCCTATGGCGAACCCGGCGCCATGGCAGGTGCTGAGGGTGGCGGCTCGGGCGATGACCTCTATGACCAGGCCGTGGCCGTTGTGCTGCGTGATAAGAAGGTTTCCACCAGCTATGTGCAGCGGCGCCTGCAGGTGGGCTATAACAAGGCCGCAAGCTTGATTGAGCGCATGGAAAAAGAGGGCCTTATTTCATCGGCAAATGGCACGGGAAAGCGGGAAATCCTGGTTCCCGGCGACAGCGCCCGGGTGTGATGGGTTGCCCCAAAATGGTCGGCTTTTCAACTCAAATGATGTATAGATAGAAGCACTGGAAATCTGATTTGGAACATAAAATGATGCCGTCCCTTAAAATTACAGCGCTGGCCCTATCGGTCTTTTTTGTCTCGGTTGTTGGCACAAGCGCCATCGCCGCGGCTGCCAAGCCGATTTCACTCAGCCCGGAGCAGACTGAATCAATCAACAAGATTTCCGCCTATATGAATAGTTTCAAGACGCTTCAGGGCGAATTCACCCAAATCAGCCCCAAGGGGAACATTTCAAAAGGCGTGATGTTCATCAGCAAGCCCGGCAAGCTGCGCTTTGAATATTCTCCGCCTAACCCTTTTCTTCTTGTCTCTGACGGCAAATGGGTGACCCTCAAGAACCGCGCCAAGGAAAAAGGCGATCAATTTCCGCTTGCAGCCACACCATTGCGATTGGTCGTTTCACCAAAAGTTGATCTCTTGCAGGAAGCCAATATTCTAGGGTTCGAGCAGGCTGATGGCATTACCTCGGTGGTGCTTGAGGATCGCAAGGGAACAATTGGCGGCCAGCTTGTCCTGATCTTCGATGAAACCCAAAATCAATTGCAGCAATGGATCATTGTCGACGGCAAGGGCCGCCGCACCACCGTGTCGCTCGCCAATCTTGAATCGGGCATGAAAATAGATCCCAAACTCTTTGTGGTGAAGATCGACCGCAAAGAAAAAGATAGCCGCTGACGGGACTTGCGCTGGCGCCTGATCTTGTGCTCATTCTGCGGCTATGACCCTCAAGATCGCCACCTGGAATATCAATTCGGTTCGCCTGCGCATCGGTCTGGTTGAACGTGTTCTGAACCAGCTCCAGCCTGATGTGCTTTGCCTTCAGGAAACAAAATGCCCGCAAGGGCAGTTTCCCTCGGGCCCCTTGCATGATCTGGGCTACAGCCATATCGCCGAATTTGGCCAGAAGGGCTATCACGGCGTTGCCATTGTTTCGCGCCTGCCTTTTACAACCCAGAACAGCAAGGCTTTTTGCGGCAAGGAGGATTGCCGCCATGTTTCCATAAGTCTCAACGGTCCCAAGCCCATTACCATCCACAATCTCTATGTGCCTTCGGGCGGTGACGAGCCTGATCCCAGGATCAATGAAAAATTTGCCCACAAGCTGCAGTTCATCGATGAACTGGAAAGCTGGTTTGCCAAGGGTTCGGTGCCCAAGGGCCAGGAGGGCATCGTCGTGGGCGATCTCAATGTTGCGCCCCTCGAACATGATGTCTGGTCCCACAAGGATCTGCTCAAGGTCGTCAGCCACACGCCGGTTGAAACAGAGGGCCTCCTGCGGGTGATGAAGGCGGGCAAGTGGGTTGACCTGATGCGCCAGCACACGCCGGCAAGCGAGAAACTTTATACTTGGTGGAGTTATCGGGCCAAGGACTGGGCGCTGGCCAACCGGGGGCGCAGGCTTGACCACATCTGGTCAACCCCGGGGCTTTCGCCGGCCTGCAAGGACATTACGATCCTGCGGGAGACAAGGGGCTGGACCCAGACTTCCGACCATGTGCCGGTGATGGCGACCTTCGCTCTATAGGGCGAGGAAAGGCTTGGCACGGCTGAACTTCCCGCGCACGCCTTCGAAGTCCTGCATGGAATTTTCAAGCCGCCGGGCCAGAACCCGGAACACGCTTTGGCCGAATTCCGGATACTCGTTTGCCACGCGCAGGAAAAGCTCATGATCTATTCTTGCAGTGGAAACCGAACCCAATGCCAGGGCGGTGATGGCATAGGTCGTTCTCCCAATCATGGCCACTTCGCCAAGAAAGGCCCCCGGTTCCGCCGTGGCAATTGACAGGCTTCTTGAACCTGTCATTTGCTGGATGTCGGCGTTGCCGCTCAGCAGGAGAAAAGCCGATTTGGCTTTTTTCCCCTCGGAGATAATCGCCTCACCCAAAACAAAGTGCTGGCGCTCGGAGGCAAAGGCCAGGAGCTGCAAATGCACAGGTTCGCATTCCGAAAAAATCGGAATCTGCCGCAAGGTCTCGGCATCTGCCCTGACACTCATTTCACAAGCCCTGTTTCCCCGGGATTTCCCGTTGCCCTTCCCATACAACGATGGAAAGGGCCTGAGATCAAGGGACGAGCTTGTATCCGCCGCCTTCGGTGACAAGTATTTCTGCCTGGCTCGGATCGCGTTCTATTTTTTGCCGCAGGCGGTAGATGTGGGTTTCTAGCGTATGGGTTGTGACTCCGGCATTGTAGCCCCAGACGTCGTGCAGCAGCACATCGCGGCCAACAATCTGTTCGCCGGAACGGTAGAGGAACTTGATGATCGCCGTTTCCTTTTCGGTGAGGCGCACTTTCTTGTTGTCATCCCTGACGAGAATTTTGGAGGCGGGCTTGAACGTGTAGGGCCCAACCTTGAACGTGGCGTCTTCGCTATGCTCGTGCTGCCGCAGATGCGCCCGGATACGCGCAAGCAGCACGCCAAAGCGGAATGGCTTGGTGATGTAGTCATTGGCCCCTGAATCGAGGCCGAGGATTGTATCGGAATCGGAACTCTGGCCGGTGAGCATGATGACCGGACCCTTGTAGCCGTTGCGCCGCATCAGCTTGCAGGCTTCCCGGCCATCCATGTCCGGCAGGTTCACGTCGAGGATCACCATATCAGCATGATCGGCCTTGACAGCCTTGACACCGGCCGTTGCGGTGGCAACATCCGTGACCGTGTATTCTTCATGAAGCGAAAACTGGTCCTTCAGCGTTTCCCGCAGGGTATCGTCGTCGTCGACGATGAGGATTTTTTTTGTGTTGGTCATTGCCGTTCTTTCATTAATTCAGGTCATGGGACAATTCTAGAATGATCAATGGCCATTTGATAGCCCGGGAGCAAGACAACTGACCGTGAGAAAAACCGTCACATATCTTCACATTCGCGCGATCAGCGCGCGTGCTCCCCGTGGCATATTGACCTGTGGGACGCTGAAAGTGCCCTGCGTGCTGGGCCGGTCAGGAAGGAGCTTTCTTAAGCGGGAAGGCGATGGCGCAAGCCCGGTTGGCGTCTGGTCCCTGCGCCATGTTTACTATCGCCATGACCGCCTCGTCCGGCCCCAGTCGAAATTGCCTGTCTCAGCCATCAGGGGTGGCTGGGGCTGGTGTGAAACGGTGGGTGACCGAAATTATAATCGCCGGGTGGATTTGCCCTATGCCACGGCCCACGAGGATCTGAAGCGCGCCGACCATCTCTATGATATTGTGGTGGAAACCAGCCACAACCAGCGGCCGCGCATCCAGGGCCGGGGCAGCGCCATTTTCTTTCATCTTGCCCGGGAAAATTTTACCCCCACCGCCGGCTGCATCACTGTAACACTGAGAGACATGCAAAAAGTGTTGCGCTGCTGCTCCACCAGAACCTGCCTGGTGATCTGGCCGCCTATTGGGGCTGCCCCTCACGTGTTCCGAAAATAGCCGAACCAACCCTCACATGGGTTGCTCCATGCTTGATTGCCGTTTCGAAGTCTCCGCTCATGCCCATGCTCAGGTTCTTGAGGTCATTGCGCCTGGCAATTTGGGCCAAAAGTTCAAAATGTTTCTCTGGCGCTTCATTAACAGGTGGAATGCACATAAGGCCCGCAATCTGCAGACCATACTTGTTTTGGCACTCCGCGATAAAACTATCGGCGCTGTCTACGCTGACTCCGGCCTTTTGTTTTTCATCGCCGGTATTGACCTGAATGAAGAGCTGCAACTGCCGCGCCTGCTTCGCCATCTCTGCGGCCAACGCCTGGGCAATGCGCGGCCGGTCAATCGTCTGAATGGCATCAAACAGGCGGACCGCATCTGCCGCCTTGTTGCTTTGCAGGGGGCCAATCAAATGCAACTCCAGCCGGGATGCGGATGACCTGAGGGCAGGCCATTTGCCCGCCGCTTCCTGCACCCGGTTTTCGCCAAAGGCCGATTGCCCGGCTCGCAGCACCGGCAGGATATCCTCCGCCCCAAAGGTCTTACTCACCGCGATCAGTGTGATCTCGCTGGCCTTGCGGCCGGCAGCTTGGGCGGCGGTTTCAATCCGTGCGCGGACGTCCTGAAGGGCCCTGTGATGCGGTAAATTCATGCTGTGCTTATGGCCAAGCTTGCAGGCCATTTCAAGGACTGGTAGTCCCTTGACCCATGAGTGAAGTTTGTTAGGGACCAGGCACTGTGACATCTGAAAGATATAATTCCCGCGAGGCAGAGCCCCGCTGGCAGAAATTTTGGTCCGAGAATCGTTGCTTTGAGGCGAAGGAAGATACGTCCAGGCCCAAATATTATGTTCTGGAAATGTTTCCTTACCCCTCCGGGCGCATTCACATGGGCCACGTGCGCAATTACACGATGGGCGACGTCATTGCGCGCTTCAAGCGGGCCTGCGGCTTCAATGTGCTTCACCCCATGGGCTGGGACGCCTTCGGCATGCCGGCCGAAAACGCCGCCATAGAGCGCGGCGTGCATCCCAAGTCCTGGACCTATGAAAACATTGCCGTCATGCGCGGCCAACTCAAATCCATGGGCCTTTCGCTGGATTGGAGCCGCGAGATTGCCACCTGCGATCCCTCCTACTACCGCCACGAACAGGCCATGTTCATTGACTTCATGCAGGCCGGCCTGGTGGAGCGCAAAGTTTCCCTCGTCAATTGGGATCCTGTCGACCAGACCGTATTGGCCAACGAACAGGTGATCGACGGACGCGGTTGGCGCTCCGGCGCCATGGTTGAAAAGCGCGAACTCGCCCAGTGGTTTTTGAAGATCACCGATTTTTCCGAAGAGCTTTTGGAGGCACTGGACCATCTCGAAAAATGGCCCGAGAAAGTCCGCCTCATGCAGCGCAACTGGATTGGCCGCTCCGAAGGCATGCGCTTTTCATTTGTGGTGGAGGACGAGAAGGGTAATGAGCTGCCCGATAAGCTGACGGTCTATACAACCCGCCACGATACGATTTTTGGCGCCAGCTTCTGCGCGGTTTCCGCCGACCATGATCTTGCAAAAAAATATTCTGCCGGGGATGCAGGCCTCGCCGAATTTCGCCGGGAGGTTTCCGCCCTCGGCACCAGCGAGGAAACCATCGAGCGCGCCGAGAAGAAGGGCTACGCGCTGGGCCTCTATGCCCGCCATCCCTTTTTGCCCAAGCTGAAACTGCCGGTCTACGCCGCGAACTTTGTGCTGATGGGCTATGGCGAGGGAGCAATTTTCGGCTGCCCCGCCCATGACCAGCGCGACCTGGATTTCGCGCGGAAGTATGGCCTGCCAGTCATACCGGTAGTCGCACCAAAGGGCGTTGATCCAGCATCTGTGGTCATCGGCACGGAGGCCTATCTGGAGAAGGATGGAGCTGAAAGCCAGCTCATCAATTCCAGGTTCCTCAATGGCCTGTCGGTGCCCGAAGCCAAGGAAGAAGTGGCGCGGCGCTTTGAAGCTTCAGGGATAGGTGAGAGGAAAGTGAATTTCCGCCTGCGGGACTGGGGCGTTTCAAGGCAAAGATATTGGGGCTGCCCGGTTCCGGTCATACATTGCCCTACGTGCAAAATTGTTTCCGTGCCCAAGGCAGATCTGCCCGTGACGCTGCCGGAAGACGTGACTTTCGACAAGCCGGGCAACCCGCTGGTTCATCACCCCACTTGGAAACACGTGAAGTGCCCGAAGTGCGGCGGTAGTGCCACGCGTGAGACCGACACCTTTGATACCTTCATCGATTCCTCCTGGTACTACGCGCGTTTTTGTTCGCCCAACGCAGACGTTCCGGTGGAAGCAGATGCGGCGCGCTATTGGATGCCCGTGGACCAGTATATCGGTGGCGTCGAGCATGCCATTTTACATCTCCTCTATTCGCGTTTTTTTGCCCGCGCCATGGGTAAGACCCACCATCTCAATTGGGATGAGCCTTTTGCCAGCCTTTTCACGCAAGGCATGGTGGTTCACGAGACTTTCAAGACGGAAAGCGGCGAGTGGGTATTTCCCGTTGATGCCACCTTGCGCGATGGCAAATGGTTCCATGCCAAGACCGGAGAAGAGCTCACTATCGGCGGCATCGAGAAGATGTCGAAATCCAAGCGCAACGTGGTGGACCCCGAATCGATCATTGAAAGTTATGGGGCCGATACGGCGCGCTGGTTTATGCTGTCTGATTCGCCGCCCGAACGCGATATTGAATGGACCGAAGCCGGCGCCGAAGGAGCCTGGAAATTTATCCAGAGGCTCTGGCGCATTCTTGGCGATGGCAGCTCCCGCGACCCAGCCCCGTTCACCGGCGACTTTGGCCCGGCGGCTTTGGAACTGCGCCGCATTGCCCACCGCACCCTTGCGGCCGTGACCGATGATCTGTCATCGCTCCGCTTCAACCGGGCAATCGCGCGGATTTACGAGCTTTCAAATGCCTTGAGCACGGCTTTGGCAATCGCCAATCCCTCACCTGATTTGGCCTTTACGATTCGCGAAGCTGGTAATTTTCTCATCCTGATGTTCGCGCCCATGATGCCGCATTTGGCCGAAGAGTGCTGGACGCTGATGGGCCACAAGCAGCCCGTTGTCGAAACGTCGTGGCCTACCCCTATTTCGGCCCTCATTGTGGATGATGAAGTCACCATCGCGGTGCAGGTCAATGGCAAACGCAGGGATGAAATAAGGCTGCAAAAGGGCATGGCCAAGGATCAGGTCGAGGCCGCCGTCATGAAGCTAGAGGGCGTGAAACGCGCCCTGGACGGCAAGCCCGTGGTAAAATTTATTGTCGTTCCGGACCGTATTGTGAATATTGTCGTAAGCGGATAAGAGTTTGCGGGTGAAAAAAGTCATCTATTGCCTGGTCGTCTTGCTCAGCCTCACCGGCTGTGGCTTCAAGCCGCTTTATTCTTCGGACAGCGATGGCCGCGGCGTTGTCGCCTCCTTGTCTTCAATAGCCATCCAGGAGACTGATACAAGGGCTGGCCAGTTGGTAAGAAACAGCCTGCTTTCATCCATAAGGCCCGCCGGCACGGCTGGCGATAATCGCTACAAGCTTGTTTTGAATCCGGAATTGACCCAGTCGACATTGGTTGACCGGTCTATCCCCGGCATCAAGCGCATGAGGTTGCGTCTCGCCGTCACCTATCAATTGATCGAGACGGGCTCCGGTACGGAAGTGAATTCCGGAAAAACTTTCTCGGCCGTATCCTATGATATCATTCGCGAACCCGTAGCCGACCTGCAGGCCGAATCGAATGCCACGAGCCGAGCCGCCAAGGAAGTTGCCTCGGATATTCACACGCGCCTTGCAGCTTATATGGCGAGCCACGGAAACCAATAGAGCAATCAGATGGCGGTCGTGAAGGCAACGGAGCTGATCAGCCACCTTTCGAACCCAAAGCGTGCGCCGCGTGCCATTCTCATCCACGGGGCCGACCGCAGCGCCGTCTATGAACTCTGCCAGCGCGTCACAAAGAAAGTTATAGAATCAGGCGATGAGACACTGAATGTGTCCCGCTTCACCGAGACTCAGATTTCCGGTTCTCCAGGCCGCCTTTTTGACGAATTCTCATCTCTATCTATGTTTGGCGGAAACCGTGTCGTGTGGGTTTCTGCCGCCGGCGATAACCTGACAAAATTCCTTGATCCCATTCTGGCCAACGACGCCGGGGGGAATCTGATTTTGATTGATGCCGAAGCGCTGACAAAAAGCTCCCGCCTACGCAAGCTTTTTGAAACGCATCCCCTCGCCGCCAGCGTGGCGCTTTATGAAGAATCACCACAGGAATTGCGGCTCCGGCTGGAACGCCTGATCAAGTCATCCGGTTTGGCAATTGATGATGAGGCTATGCTGAAACTTCTCGAATTCATGTCCTTCGAGCGCGCCGTGGCCGAGAGTGAAGCACTAAAGCTGATTACCTATTGCCAGGGCCAGACAACAATTTCGGTAGAGGATGTTCAGGCAATATGCGGCGATACTTCGGATGCCTCCATGGATGATCTGGTGGATGCTGTTTTCGAAGGTAAGTTGAGTGACGTGGATCGCTACGTAATGTCGGTGGGCGCTTCTTCCAGCGATGGAAGGGGAACGCTTAGTGCGGCGCTTCAGCACATTGTGAAACTGCAAGGCATGGCTTCTCAAATTACCCAGGGCTCAACCATCGACAGCGTGGTGCAGGCGCCCCGCTTTGGCATCTTCTTCAAACGGCGCGCTTCTATTTCCATGCAATTGAGAACCTGGGACATTGACGCACTCTTGAATGCCGAAGAAAAAATCTGCAATGCAATCCTGCAGACACGCCAGCATCCTGATCTCGATGAAGCGCTTGTCAGCCGCGCCCTGTTGGCCTTGGGCCGCAGCGCCCACTTGCGAGATGCGCGAAGCAATTAGCTGATTCACTTCTTGCTCATCAGCCGGTGCGTGATCCCGTCAAGCTGATCCAGCGTCTTGTACTTGATCAAAAGCGTTCCGCCCTCGCGGCCCTGCGCCTTAACTTCAACGCGAAGACCCAAGGCTTCCGCTAATTGTTTTTCCAAGGCCCGCGTATCGGCATCCTTCGGGGCTTTGGCCTTGCGTGTCGACGTCGCCGGATTGCTGCGCGTCAGCGTTTCTGCCTCGCGGACTGAAAGGCCAAGACTGATGATCTTGTTGGCGAGGTCGGCTGGCGAATCAGTGGCGACCAGCGTCCGGGCGTGGCCCGCCGTCAGTTTTCCATCTTCGATATAGGAGCGGACTGATTCGGGCAGGGTGAGCAGACGCAAGGTATTTGCGATATGGCTGCGGCTTTTGCCAACCGAATCGGCAAGTTGCTGCTGCGTATAGGAGAACTGCTCGAGCAGTTGCCCGTAAGCCCGCGCCTCCTCAAGCGGATTTAAATCCGAGCGCTGGATATTTTCAATGAGGGCAATTTCAAGCGTTTCGCCATCGCTGAGATCGCGGATGAGAACCGGCAATTCATGCAGCCCCGCACGCTGTGAAGCCCGCCACCGGCGCTCGCCGGCAACGATTTCAAATTCGCCGTCGGCGCGCCGGCGAACCACGATTGGTTGCAGCAGGCCTTTTTCCCGGATGGATTTTGCAAGATCCTCAAGCTCTTCTTCCTTGAATTGCTTGCGCGGATTGTTCGGATTTGAATGCAGCAGCTCGATGGGAAGATGGCGCAGGCCCGGCGATTCCTCGGGCGAGGCGGCTTCGATGACATCATCGCCGATAAGTGCTGCGAGCCCCCGGCCCAACCTGCGTTTTGGTGCCTGCATCATGGTTCTTTGCCCTCAAATACTGGTAGGACTACCCTGGCTCAGGGTAGTGCCGATTGTTTCGGAAGTGAATCGATTAGGCTGCCCGCAGTTCGCGCTCACGGCGAATAACCTCCGATGCGAGTTTGATATAAGCCTGGGAGCCGGAGCAGACATTGTCGTAGAGTAGGACTGGTTTCCCATAGGAGGGGGCCTCGGATACGCGGACATTACGTGGTATGACTGTCTGGTAAACCTTGTCGCCAAGTACACTGCGAACGTCCTGTGCCACTTGGTCGGAAAGGCTGTTTCGCCGGTCAAACATCGTAAGAACAACACCCTGAATGGTTAATTTTGGGTTAAGGGTTGTCTTCACCCGCTCAACTGTCTTGAGGAGTTGGCTCAGCCCTTCCAGGGCAAAAAATTCACACTGCAGGGGCACCAGTATGGCGTCCGCCGCCGAGAGGGAATTGATCGTCAGGAGATTGAGCGACGGTGGGCAATCCACCAGTATATAGCTGTAGCTGCGCGTCTTGTTTTGTGATCGCGAAAGCCGTGCGATGGCGTCGGCCAGCCGGTAGGCCTTGCGGTCAAAATCCGCCAGCTCAAGCTCGGCGCCAAGAAGATCGATTGTTGAGGGCACGCAGTGAAGCCTCGGTATGCCTGAATCGACGATAACCTGGTCCAGCTCCGCCTCACCAATGAGCACATGGTAGGACGACTTTTGCTTGGGCCCGCGTACGATGCCCAGCCCCGTGCTGGCGTTTCCCTGCGGGTCAAGGTCAACGATGAGGACGGTCTCGCCGACTGCTGCGAGCGCCGTGCCCAAGTTGATGGCGGTGGTGGTTTTGCCGACCCCACCCTTTTGGTTGGCGATGGCGAGTATCCGGGAACTTTGGGACAGGTTCTGATTAAACACGGGTAATCTCCTTTACCTCAAGAATAGCACCGTCCGAATCGGTCATACTTGCGTACCTGATGATTGCGCCCATTTTCCAGAGTTTGGTAGCCTTGTTAACTTCACTGTCCACATCTTGTCCCTTGTGAAACAGGCCAATAGCCCCCCGCTTCAGCAAGGGCTCCGCCCAAAGCAGCAGCTTCTCAAGCGGCGCCAGCGCGCGCGCCGTCACATAATCCGGCATGCGGTCCGGCAAATGCTCCTCAAGTGTTTCAAGGCGGATTTGATGAATTTTCACATCGGCATTTGTCTGCCGTATGGCCTCGCGTAGAAAGGCAACCTTCTTGCCATTGCTTTCATAAAGATCAGCCCTGAGATGTCCGCCCAGCGCCAAAACAAGGCCCGGAATGCCGGCCCCTGAGCCCAGGTCAGCCACCGCTTCGGTTTTGGCATGCATCAACGGCAGCAACTGCAGGGCATCCAGAATGTGGCGCCGCCAGACAGTCTCAACCGTCGAAGGCCCGATCAGGTTTATTTTGGCCTGCCACGTCAGGAGCAGGTCGACATAGGCTTCGATTTTGCGGAGTGATTCACGTGAAACATTGAGCTGCGCCAGCTCATCATCGGAAATGTACTGGGCATTCATCAAGCACTCCGGCGGAGGCTCTGGCGCTTGATGTGACCCAACAGGCAAGCCAGCGCGGCAGGAGTCATACCTTCCATGCGCGAGGCCTGACCCAATGTGCCGGGCTTGACCCGCATAAGTTTCTGCCTGATCTCGATCGAGAGGCTTGCCAGGGCCATGTAGTCGGTATCATGGGGCAGGCTGACCAGATCCTCTTTGCGCAGCGCCAGGATGTCCGCCGATTGCCGGGCGCTGTAACCGGCATAAAGTGAATCCGCAAAGAGCCCGTCCTTGGCAAAATCAGGAAAGGCCGCAATCTCCGGCCAGATATTGCAAACCCGTTCGAGCCCTACTTCCGGCATGGCCATGAGATCGAGGGCTGAGCGCCTTTGCCCATCCTGATTGACCTTTAAACCGAGCTTGGCAGCGGCTGCCGAAGTCATACCCAATTGCTCGGCCAATGACCGGGCCGCGTTCAGAACGTTCATGCGCTGGGTAAAATGTTTCTGGCGGCGGGCGCCGACAAGGCCCAAGGAAATGCCCTTCGGTGTGAGCCTTTGATCCGCGTTGTCGGCCCGGAGCGAAAGCCGGTATTCGGCCCGCGAAGTGAACATGCGGTAGGGCTCGGTCACGCCGCGAAGCACCAGATCATCCACCATTACGCCGAGATAACCCTCGGCCCGGTCAAAGCTGATCTCTGTCTGGCGGCCCAATTTGCGCGCCGCATTCAAGCCGGCGATCAGGCCCTGGGCGGCGGCCTCCTCATACCCGGTCGTACCGTTGATCTGCCCCGCCAGAAACAGGCCGGGCATGGCTTTGACTTCCAGCCCGCTGGTCAGTTCACGAGGGTCGACGAAGTCATACTCAATGGCATACCCCGGCCGCAGGATTGCAACATTCTCCAGTCCTGGAATCGTCCGGATGAACTGCTCCTGGACATCCTCTGGCAGCGAGGTTGAAATCCCGTTGGGATAAACCGTGTCATCATCAAGCCCTTCCGGTTCGAGGAATATCTGGTGCGATGCCTTGTCCTTGAAGCGGTGAATCTTGTCCTCGATGGAGGGGCAGTAGCGGGGGCCCGTTCCTTCGATCTGCCCCGAATAGAGCGGCGAGCGGTGAATGTTGCTGGCGATCAGTTCATGGGTCCGCGCCGTCGTTTGGGCGATGAAGCAGGACACCTGCGGCGTTGTGATTGAATCCGTGAGCGTGGAAAATGGCGACGGAAGCTCATCGCCTTTTTGCTCCTCAAGCACGCTCCAATTGATGGTCCGGCCATCAAGCCGGGCCGGCGTGCCGGTTTTCAGGCGGCCCAATTGCAGGCCCGCCGATCGCAGCTGTTGCGAGATGCCATGGGCCGGCGGTTCGCCCACACGGCCCGCTGGAATCTTTTTCTCGCCGATGTGAATGAGCCCCGCCAGAAATGTTCCTGTCGTAAGAACTACCGCACCTGCCAATAGTTCTTCACCGGCCTCGGTCGTGATTCCAACAACGCGGTCCTGCTCAAGCACAAATCCGCACACGGCCGCTTCAACAACACTCAGATTAATTTGGCCGCGAATTTCTTCTTGCATCGCTGCGCGGTATAGCTTGCGGTCAGCCTGGGCGCGAGGCCCCCGCACCGCAGGGCCCTTGGAACGGTTGAGAAGGCGGAACTGAATTCCGGCATGATCGGCAACCCGGCCCATCAGGCCATCGAGCGCATCGATCTCGCGCACCAGATGGCCTTTGCCCAATCCGCCGATCGCAGGATTGCACGACATCTCGCCGATGGTTGAAAACTTGTGCGTGACAAGGGCCGTGTTAGCACCTAGCCGCGCCGAAGCTGCTGCGGCTTCAACTCCTGCGTGGCCGCCACCAATGACAATGACATCGTAGTTCCTGCTCATGGCGGTTCTCTAGTCCAAGCCCGGTCAAGGGTCAAAGCCGAAACAAGTTTCACGTGAAACAGGTTACTTGCCAATGCAGAATTCGCTGAAAATCTTTCCCAGCAGATCCTCGACATCGACCCGGCCCGTTACCCGGCCGATGCTGAAACAGGCCTTGCGCAGGCATTCCGCGGCAAGCTCGATTTGCCCCGCATTATGCAGGAGGGAATCGTTGAGGAACCGAATCGATTCTTCAACCGCGTCCTTGTGGCGTGTACGGATCACCGAGGCCTGCTCCATGCCGCTAAAACGCTCTCGCACCAGTTCTTCCAGTTCGGCAATCAGCTCCGCGATGCCTTGGCCGGTCTTGGCAGAAACTCTCAAATGTATGTTCCGGGCACCACCCGGTAGGTCCGCCTTGTTCAAAACCTTAAGCGCCGGCACTACCGCGTTTTCAATGTCCTCCACCACGTCAACCGAAGCTACCCAGACAACAATATCAGCAGCCGAGACTTCTGATCTGGCGCGCTGCATGCCCATGACTTCGACCTCGTCACCGGGCTTGGCGCGGAGGCCCGCCGTGTCCGTAAGGATGACGGGAATGCCGCCAAGCACGATGGGAACCTCAATGACATCCCGGGTAGTGCCGGGGCGCGAAGAAACGATTGCCGCCTCCCGGGACGCAACCAAATTCAGCAGCGTCGATTTGCCGACATTGGGCGCACCGGCAAAAACAACTTTGACGCCTGAGCGAAGAGCACCTGCCCGATCTGCTTCCGCTGCGGCCCTACTGAGACGCGCTACCAGGTCAAGAGTCCTGGGCTTCATATCAGCCAGCGCAGTGGCGGCAACGCCATCCTCTTCAACAAAATCAATCGCTGCTTCGACTCGCGCAAGGAGTGAAATCAGTTCCGTTCGCCAAACCTCATATTGGGAACTGGCATGACCGAGCATGTGATGCATGGCCATACGCCGTTGCGCTTCAGTGCGGGCCTGGAGCAGGTCGGCAAGTCCTTCCGCTTCGACCAGATCCAG
Organism: Hyphomicrobiales bacterium; assembly: GCA_038251095.1. GTDB lineage: Bacteria > Pseudomonadota > Alphaproteobacteria > Rhizobiales > Aestuariivirgaceae > Aestuariivirga. The sequence continues at coordinate 30,480 of JBBSBQ010000028.1, read as the reverse complement.
CCGTTCATTGGCAAAGGCCCTACGGGTGAATTCACCAGGCTCCGCCATCCTCACCCCATCGAACGAACGAAGGACCTCGAACATCGCGTCGATGACGGCCATGCTGCCATGCACATGAAATTCAGCCACGTCTTCACCGGTGGCGCTCAAAGGGCCCGGCATCCAAAGGACGAGTCCCTGGTCGATAACCTCCCGGGACTGGGGACGCCGCAGTTGCCGGATGCTGGCCCGCCGGGGTAAGGGTAGGGAACCAGCAACCGATGTAAGGACGCTTTCGGCCTTACTGCCGGACATACGGATCACAGCAATTCCGGCCATACCGGTACCGCTGGAAACCGCAAAAATTGTCTCAGAATTATTCATTTCGGATTCGAATCGATACCATGTCACACAACCGTCTCAGCCTTGAAACCAGCCCTTATCTCCTTCAACACAAGGATAATCCAGTACACTGGATGGGCTGGAGTGAACAGGCGCTTCAGGAGGCCAAGGACCGCGACCAGCCCATTTTGCTGTCTGTTGGCTATGCCGCCTGTCACTGGTGCCATGTCATGGCCCACGAGAGTTTTGAAGACCCGGTCACCGCCGACCTTATGAACCAGAATTTCACCAACATAAAGGTTGATAGAGAAGAGCGCCCCGATATCGACCGTATCTACATGGCGGCCCTTCATAGCCTTGGAGAGCAGGGTGGCTGGCCCCTCACCATGTTCCTCACCCCCGATGCGCTTCCCTTCTGGGGCGGCACCTATTTCCCGCCGGAGACAAAATATGGGCGGCCGAGTTTCCGCCACGTCCTGAGCGAAATATCACGCATCTGGCAGCAGGAACGAACCAAGGTCACGCACAATGCCGAAGCCATCTCAGCCGCACTGCAGCAGCCGCGCTACGCCCCAAGCCCGAACCAGCTTTCCACCACCGAAATATATCAGGCAGCCGATATAATCATCAACGCTACCGATCCGCAGTATGGCGGCCTCAAGGGCGCACCCAAATTTCCGCAAGCGCCCATCTTTACTTTTCTATGGGAAGTCTATCTGCGCAGCCGGAATGAGAAGGCCCGGGACGCCGTGCTCACCACGCTCACGCAAATCAGCAATGGCGGAATCTATGACCATCTGGCCGGCGGCATCGCGCGCTATTCTACTGACCACATATGGCTGGCGCCGCATTTCGAAAAAATGCTCTACGACAACGCCCAATATGTGAGCCTCCTCACCGGCACCTGGCTCAAAACCAAAAATCCGCTCTACGCCACGCGCGTCCAACACACCATTGAATTTATCCTGCGTGAAATGACATGCAAATGCGGCTGCTTTACCTCTAGCTATGATGCCGATTCGGAAGGCGAGGAAGGCAAGTATTATGTCTGGAATTTGGCCGAGATAGAAAGGCTGCTGGCGCCGGACGAGCTCAAAACCTTCCAGGCCGCCTATGACGTCACGCCATCCGGAAACTGGGAAGGCCACGCCATTCTCAACCGGACCCACGACACAACTCCCGACACGGCGGAAAACGAAAAAATCCTGGCGAGCGCCCGTGCAAAATTATGGGCAGTGCGCAGCAAACGAATCCCGCCACTGCATGACGACAAAATCCTCGCCGACTGGAACGGGCTCTTCATCACGGCCCTTGCCGAAGCATCGTTGGTATTTGGCAACAAAGCCTGGGCCAATGCTGCAACCCGGGCATTCTCCGAAGCCCTGAACCTGTTCTGGAAAGACAATCGACTGCTGCACAGCCACCGCGCCGGCAGCACCCGCCATGAGGGCACCGCCGACGACTACGCAAGTCTTATTGCTGCAGCCCTCGCACTTCATGCCCTGACCGGTGGCGCCACATGCATCACCAAGGCACAAGAACTCACTGCGGCACTCGAACACAATCACTGGGACACTGCCGAAGGGGGCTTCTATCACGCGTCGCAGGAACACACGACGCTGCCCATCAAAAGCCGCACCATCGAAGATGACGCAACGCCCAACGCCAATTCAGTCATGATCAAGAACTACAACAATCTTTATCATCTCACCGGAAATACCAGTTACAAAATAAAGGCCGAGAAAATAATCGAAGCATTTGCGGCCGCAGCGTCATCAAATCCTTTCGCAGCGCCTGGTCTGCTGAAAAATGTGCTCGTGCTTCAAGATACAATCCAGCTCGTGCTCACCAACGAAGCAAATCCTGCACAGAACGAAATGTTGTTGCTGGCGCTCAAGCACACTGGGTTGGACGCTACAATCGATGTCACGGGGGCTAATTCCAATCTGCCCGCCAATCATACCGCTTATGGAAAAACCACAAATAATAGCAAGCCCACACTTTATGTCTGCCGCGGCATGACCTGCGCAAACCCTGCAACAACTGCGGCTGAAACGCTGGCGGCGCTGCGTTTGTTGGGAATTGCGAACGAGCCTTAAGCGTTCATGGAATCGAAGAAATCGCTGTTGGATTTGGTCTGGCGCAATTTATCCAGAAGGAACTCGATGGCATCAATCGTTCCCATCGGATTGAGGATGCGGCGCAGGACATAGGTCTTCTTGAGAAGATCGGCCTTGACCAGCAATTCTTCCTTGCGCGTGCCCGAGCGCAGAATGTCGATTGCCGGGAAGACCCGCTTGTCCGCCACCTTGCGGTCCAGAATGATTTCCGAGTTGCCAGTTCCCTTGAACTCTTCGAAAATGACTTCGTCCATGCGGCTTCCCGTATCGATAAGCGCTGTCGCGATGATCGTCAGCGATCCGCCTTCTTCAATGTTGCGCGCCGCACCGAAAAAGCGCTTTGGCCGCTGCAGAGCGTTGGCATCCACGCCGCCGGTGAGGACCTTGCCGGAGGACGGCACGACCGTGTTGTAGGCCCGGCCAAGGCGCGTGATCGAATCCAGCAGGATGATCACATCACGGCCGTGTTCGACAAGGCGCTTGGCCTTTTCGATGACCATTTCGGCCACCTGAACGTGCCGCGTTGCCGGCTCGTCGAAGGTGGAGCTGACAACCTCGCCCTTGACCGAACGCTGCATGTCAGTGACTTCTTCCGGCCGCTCGTCGATCAGCAGCACGATCAGAAAACATTCGGGATGGTTTGTTGCAATCGCATGGGCGATGTTTTGCAGAAGGACTGTTTTACCGGTGCGCGGCGGTGCCACGATCAGGCCGCGCTGGCCCTTGCCGAGGGGAGAAACGATATCAATTACCCGCGCCGAAAAATCTTTCCGCGTCGGATCGGCAATTTCCATTTCCAGGCGCTGGTCCGGATAAAGCGGCGTGAGGTTATCGAAATGAACCTTGTGCTTGGTTTTCTCCGGATCTTCAAAATTGATGGTGTTCACTTTCACCAGGGCAAAATAACGCTCGCCATCCTTCGGGCTGCGGATTTGCCCCTCAACCGTATCGCCGGTCCGCAAGGTGAATTTCCTGATCTGGCTGGGGCTCACATAAATATCGTCAGGGCCTGCCAGGTAATTTGCATCCGACGAGCGCAAGAAGCCAAATCCATCCTGCAGAACCTCGACAACGCCTTCGCCGATGATCTCGATATCACGCACCGCAAGGTTTTTCAGGATCGCAAACATCAGCTCCTGTTTGCGCAGCGCGCTGGCGTTTTCCACCTCGAGCTCCTCCGCCAGGGTGACGAGTTCAGCAGGTGTCTTCCGCTTAAGGTCCTTAAGCTTGATATCTTTCAATTCGGCTATATTTGTCATGTTTTGGGATCAGTACATTAGGGGTGGGAAATGAACCACGAAGCGCCAGAGCAGATCGGGTAAATGGAGGCGGGGAAAGCAAACGGGACGAATATCCCTTTGTTCGCTGACTCTATAACAAACTTCGGGGAATGAACCAACAGAAATTATTGGAATGGTTTAATCACGACAAATACAACAATAATGATCAACAGCAGGGTTGGAACTTCGTTGAGAATCCGGAAAAATCGGGCATCCCTCACCCGCTCGTCACGGGCAAACCGCCGGAGATAGGCCTCGAGCGTGCCATGGTACACACACAGGAGGAGAACTGTTGCCAATTTGCCAAGCACCCAGACCTGCAAGAATTCAAATCCGCCCGCAATGAAAAGCAAAACGCCTGATAACAAGATCGCTAAAGCTGCCGGCCTCATAATGGCCACCATCAGACGGCGTTCCATCACCTTGAACAGCTCGCTGGCTTCACTGCCGTGCGACACACCACAATGGTAGACAAATAGTCGCGGCAGATAAAACAACCCCGCCATCCAGGCGACAACCGAAACAATATGGACAACTTTCAGCCAGAGAAACCATTCAGCCATGGTCATGGTCCCGAATTACCTCAATGACAGTCGTCAGGATGTCAGGATTCGTTTGCTGTTTAATTCCATGACCCAGATTGAAGATATGGCGGTCCCGTGGAATTGCGCTCACGAGTTTCAGTGTTTCTCTGCGCACTACAAATTCGTCGCAAAGCAGCAGCAACGGATCCAGATTTCCCTGGATGACAGCGTCCGCCGGCAAAATGGATTGTAAAAATTCCAGCGAACATTCGGCCTCAACGCCAACGGCCTGGCAACCAGTTTTTGAATAGATATCCCTATGCCGGTGCCCGACGCCTTTGGCAAAAACGATAACCGGAACAGCCGGAAATCTCGATTTCACGCCAGCAACAATTTCCGCGATGGGTTCGATGCTATATTCTGTCAGCAGGTCTCCCGGCAATTCGCCCGCCCAGGAGTCAAATATCTGTACAACATCAGCGCCGGCTTCGATCTGAACGCATAAATATTCTATGGAGTTTTCAACGAGGCGGGCGATCAGTTCCTTGAACCAACCTTCTCTCTGATAAGCAAATTTCCTTGCAAGCTCACGGTCTGAACTTCCGCCTTCAACCATGTAACTCGCCACGGTCCAGGGCGCGCCGCAAAATCCAATCAATGAAATAGAAGAATCAAGATCGCGGCGAACCCTCCGCAACGATTCAGCAACGCTTTCGAACTGTGTGGACGTCAACCCAGACTTTAACCGCATTAAATCCGAACCGCCCCTTACGGTTTCCAACTTGGGCCCTTCACCCTCGACGAACGACAGGCCATTTCCCATGGCATGCGGGACAACCAATATATCCGCAAAGATAATTGCTGCATCGAGATCATAACGCCGCAAAGGTTGCAGGGTCACCTCTGCAGCTAGCTTCGGCGAATAACACAACTCCAAGAAAGAACCAGCCTCCGCTCTGACCTTGCGATATTCTGGCAAATAGCGTCCGGCTTGACGCATGAACCAGACTGGTCTTCGCTCTGATTTACGACCCGTCAATACGTTCATGAGCGGTTGTGCGGAAGGTACAGGCATTCTTTTAAATAAAACTTTCTATAAATTGAATATGATGTTGTAGGCCAGTGAGCGGGATCAAAATGCAACAAGGTTCTTATGCTGGATCAGATGACCTTGACCAATACTTCTTTGCCATTAAAATAGATCAGTTGAATTAAATGAATAATTTCAATGTTTTACGTTAGGTGACAAGAGGACGGATAAAGTTATCCATCGTTATACACACCAAAGACTTATCCCCATAATGGAGACTATATGCATTCCGGAGATTGCCTTGTTGATAACAATCTCACAATATTAACCAACTGTTAACCACTCCGCGATGTGCGGAATTATCCACAATCCACCTGTTAGAACCCCACAGCTTTCAACGCGTGAATCCCTTGGACATCATACTCGCTTCAACCAGCAAAGTTCGCGGAAAAATCCTGAGCGCCGCCGGGATCAAATTTTCCGTGCTCAATTCGGAGCTTGATGAAGAGAAGGAAAAAAATTCGTTCACGGAACTTTCGCCGCGGAAAATTTCGCTGGAACTGGCAAAGCTGAAGTCAGAGAAAATATCCCGACTGCATCCCAAGGCGATGATCATCGGCGCAGACCAGGCGCTCGGATTTGAGAATCAAATTTTCAACAAGCCGGTTTCGCGCGCCGATGCGGAAAAACAGCTGTCAATGCTGCGGAATGCGACGCATACATTATACTCTGCTGTTTCCTGTGCAGTAGCTGGTGCCGAGGAATGGAACCATTGCTCCGAGGCATACCTAACAATGAGAGACTTCACCCCGGAATTTTTGTCGTCATACCTGGACGGCAGCCCGACTGACTACTTGTCCTCAGTCGGCGCCTATAAGTTGGAGGAAACCGGCATTCAACTGTTCGAAAAAATCGAGGGTGACTATTTCACCATTCTTGGTCTGCCCATATTGCCGCTTCTCGGCTTTTTGAGGGAGCGCGGGATTATTCCGTCATGAAAAGAGCCTGTGTCATTGGCTGGCCTATAGCCCATTCCCGCTCGCCGCTCATCCATAACTACTGGCTGAAAAATTATGGTATCGACGCGGTCTATGAAAGGAAAGCCGTTGAGCCAAAGAATGTCGTGCAGTTCATTGCAAATCTAGCCGCGTCAGAGTTTATCGGCTGCAATGTAACGATCCCGCACAAGGAGGTGGCATTTCAGACCGTTGCGAAAGTGGACGAAGTGGCCCGCCGTCTCGGCGCCGTAAATACGGTGTATCTTAAAGATAGCGCGGTCTGTGGAACCAATACGGACGGGGAAGGTTTTATTGCCTCTCTCCGCCACGCCCATCCCACATTTGATCTGAAAAACAAAACGGCGGTGATTATTGGAGCGGGGGGTGCTGCAAAGGCGATCATCGGCGCCATGCTCGACGAGGGCGTGAAGAAGATTGGGATTATGAATCGTACGCGGGAACGTATTCTTGACCTTCAAGCGCAGTTTGTTTCCGGTGTTTACGAAATCAGCGGGACCAGCTCCGGTGATGTGTTGAAAAGCTGCGGGCTTCTCGTGAACGCGACATCCCAGGGCATGGAAGGCCAAACGCCTTTGGAGCTGGAAATTCGAAGCCTCAACCCGGATGCCCTTGTTGCCGATATTGTCTATACGCCCCTGGAAACGGCTTTCCTTGCGAAAGCAAGGCAACGTGGAAATCCCGTTCTGGGCGGTCTGGGAATGCTGCTGCATCAAGCTGTGCGGGGTTTCGAGTTATGGTTCGGGGTGAAGCCGGAAGTTACGGCCGAGCTTTATGAGTTGATAGCAGCAGACGTTCAAACAGCGCACAAACAATGATAACCGTTGGTCTTACCGGCTCCATCGCCACCGGCAAAAGTGAAGTTGCCAAACTGTTTTCTGCTGCCGGTATCCCCGTGTTTGATTCCGATAATGAGGTGCACATTCTCTATGCTGAAAAGGCCGCCAGGGATTTGCTTGGTAAAGTGTTTCCAGATGTGATTCTTGACGGCAAAATCGACCGCCAGCGCCTGGGGCAGAAAGTTTTGAGTTCTCGGGACGATTTGCGGAAACTGGAAGAGCTTATCCATCCCCTTGTCAGGAAACGACGGGAGCGGTTCATCGCCCATTGGCAAATGCAAGGCTCTCCTCTTGTGGTTCTGGATATTCCGCTTCTCTTTGAAACGAGCCAGGAGAAGGAACTGGACTATGTAGTTGTTGTTTCCGCCAATGAAGACCTTCAGCGAAAGCGGGCAATGGCCCGGCCAGGGATGGGTGAAGAAAAACTGGCAGGCATCCTGGCAAGGCAGATGCCTGATGTGGAAAAGCGCCGCCGCGCCGATTTTGTCATTGAAAATTCCGGCGGCCTGGAGCAATTGCAAACCCAGGTTGATGCGTTAATCGGGAAGCTTGCAGAATTGGCCAGGAATCACAAACGATGAGGGAGATCGTACTGGATACCGAAACCACGGGACTGGATCCGCTGCAGGGCCACCGCCTCGTGGAAATCGGCGCCGTTGAATTGTTCAACCACATTCCAACGGGAAAAACCTATCACACTTACATCAATCCCGAACGCGACGTGCCCCGCGAAGCCGAAGCGGTGCATGGCTTGAGCAGTGCGTTTTTGAAGGACAAACCCGTATTCTCAAAGATTGCCGATGAGCTTCTCGAGTTTATCGCCGATACGGCCTTGGTCATTCACAACGCCAGCTTTGATGTTGGTTTTCTCAATGCCGAACTGGGAATTATCAAGCGCCCCCCCATTCTTTATGAGCGGATCATTGATACGCTGGTGCTTGCCAGGAAACGCCATCCCATGGGCCCTAACAGCCTTGATGCGCTCTGTAAGCGTTACGGGATCGACATCGCAAAGCGCACGAAGCATGGCGCTTTGTTGGACTCGGAACTTCTTGCGGGCGTTTATCTGGAACTTGTCGGCGGCCGCCAGATCACTCTGACACTGCCAAAAACCGACAATGTCCGCCATCTGCAAACCAGTAATGCCCCGCTGCCCACCAAACGAAGCAATCCGCTTCCGCCGCGACTCACCGCTGAAGAGCTGGCGCGCCACGAGGCTCTTGTTAAAAGCCTGGGCACTTCATCGCTGTGGAGAGCGACTTGAACTAAGCCTGTGCGGAAGTCGTCTGCTGCTTCATGCGCTTTTGGTACATGCCGGCAAAATCAATAGGATCCAGCATCAAGGGCGGAAACCCGCCATTGCGCGTCGCATCCGCAAGGATCTGCCGCGCGAAAGGAAACAGCATCCGCGGGCATTCAATGAGAACCGCCGCATGAAGCATATTGGCCGGAAAATTCTCCATGCGAAAAACCCCCGCATACAGGAGCTCAGAGGCGAATATGACCTTGCCTTCGGAGGTCGCCTTCGCATCGAGATGCAGCTCGACCTCAAAATCCGTGGGCGCGATGTTGCGGGCGTTGACGTTGACCGCGATATTGATGTCGGGCTGGTTTTGCTGGGGTGCCAGGGCCTGGGGCGCATTGGGATTTTCAAAGCTCAGGTCTTTCAAATACTGGCCAAGAATGCGCATGGAAGGCTGGGTGCCGGGCTCGGGCGGCGGAACCTGCAGATTAACCGCTCCGGCGGCCTTGCCTTCCGAGATGCTCGGCGCCTTTTCTTCCGGATTTTTGCCGCCATTTGATGCCTTTGCGGCGGTTTTACGGGGAGCCGGTTTTGCTGCTTTTGCCATCTTGTATGCCTCTCATGCGCCGAAATAGTCTGATCAAATCACAAGTTGTGAGTGGCTAACATGAAGGCTGCGGTGCCGCAAGCAGGGTCTTCAATCCTCCAATGGAGAATTTGGCTTCAGCTTTGGCATGTCTTTGATTTCCACCGCCTCAGCGTCAATGACGGGGCCACCCCGGCGTATCGTAAAATCCCCTGAAATATGGGTCTCGAAAAACCCGGCCACCCGCTTGCGGACCCAGGGCAAAAGAAGGGTCAGGGCAATGAAATCGCTGACGATCCCCGGAATGATCAGCAAGAGCCCGGCAACGGCCCCCAACAGGCTTTTTGCCGCCCCGCCGGAAACGGATTTCTTGTCCGGGGCAGGCGTATTCAGCATGGTGAAAATGTTGGTACCGCTCCGGCGGATGAGGGCACTGCCTGCAAAGATGCCCAGAATGACCAGCGCCAGAACGGGCAATACCCCCATAAAACGCCCAAGCCAGATGAGGGATGCAAGGTCGGCAAACAGCAGGGCGAGAAAGAGGATGGGAAAGTGGCGGCGCAAGCGAGACTCCAGTAGAATGGTCCTTGGACCTATCCCAAAGTCTCCTATATAGGACTCAACATAAGACGAGTACAATGTGTGCCGCTCCGTGTGTAAGCTCAGAAGTGTGAGAATTTGGTAATGAACGAGATCTTTGATCCCTTGAATCTGGTTCTGGCCGCCATTGCGCTTATGGTTGTTTGGCGCCTGCGTTCGGTTTTGGGACAGCGCACGGGAGCGGAGCGCCCGCCGAGCGATCCCTATGCGCCTCGCCGGCCGAATGGCAGCGCTCCGGTTGAAACCGCCAGCGGAAAGATCCTGGAATTTCCCTCGAGCAAGGAAGATCTGGCAAAAAAACTGGAGGTTGATGCCGAACCAAAAGCGCCGGTGTGGACTGGCTACGCAGCGGCCGCGTCGCCGCTTGCCGCGGGCTTCGAAAAACTCATTAAGGCCGATCCGGCATTTTCACCGAAGGAATTTCTCGAAGGCGGCAAGCTTGCCTATGAGATGATTGTCGAGGCCTTCGCCAAGGGCGACAAGCCGGCTCTCAAGAACCTCCTGTCGAAGGAAGTGTTTGATGGCTTCGCCAAGGCCATCGATAGCCGCAGCCAGGCGGGCGAAAAGCTTGATTTCCAGTTCGTCGGTTTTGAGAAAGTTGATTTCACGTCGGTGACACTGAGTGGGAAACGCGCCAGCATCATTGTCAAGTTTGCCAGCCAGATGATTTCTGCCACCTTCGACAAGGCAGGCACCCTGATTGACGGCAATCCTCGCGAAGTGCGGGACATCACCGACATCTGGACCTTTGAAAGGGACGTGGCACAGAAGGATCCGAACTGGCGGGTTGTGGCCACCGAAACCCAAGCGTGATAGGACGCCTGGGACTAGCCTGCATATTCGCGATTTCCCTTGCCATGACCGTTGAAGCCAAACCCATTCTCTCCGCCGTGCCATTCGCCCAGATTGAAGAATGGGCTGACGACGACCATGCGGCGGCGCTGGCAACATTTCAAAGATCATGCGCGGAAATTCTGGCCAGCGGCAGCGCCTTTGAACGCAGCGTCCGTTTTGGCGGAAAGCGCGCTGACTGGCTGGAGGTTTGTAAAAGCGCAGCTCAAGCGAAATCAGCACGCCAGTTCTTCGAAGACAAATTCACAGCTCTGAAAGTCGCTGATCCCTCCCGACCCGAAGGATTGTTTACCGGTTACTACGAGCCGGAGGCCGAGGGCAGCCGGACACCGGGCAATGGCTATGATGTTCCCATCTACCGCAAGCCCGACGATCTCGTGAGTTTTGGCGCGGCAACCGAAAAGCGGCTAAATCTGAAATATGGCCGCATGCTGCAGGGCAAGCCTGCGGGCTATTTGACGCGCCGCGAAATCGAGGAAGGCGCCTTGCAGGGCCGGGGTCTCGAAATCGCCTGGCTCAAGAGCTGGGTCGATGCGTTTTTCATTCATGTCCAGGGCTCAGGCCGTATCCGCTTCGCCAATGGCACCACCATGCGCCTTGCCTATGGAGCGAAATCCGGCCAGCCCTATACCGGCATCGGCGGAGTGCTCGTTGAGCGCGGCGTGCTCACCAAGGACACCGTGTCGATGCAGGCCCTGCGCGCCTGGATGAAAGACAATCCCGGCGAGGCGCGCAAGCTGATGTGGGAAAACAAGTCCTTTGTTTTCTTCCGTGAAGTGAAGGTTGACGATCCCGCGCTCGGCGCACCCGGCGCGCAACAGGTTTCGCTCACGCCGTTCAGAAGTCTGGCCATAGACCGCAGGCTTTGGATGTTTGGCACGCCCATCTGGCTCGATGTGAAGGTGCCGTCCGGCCCTGACGGCGGGTTGCAGGATTTTCGCCATCTTATGGTGGCGCAGGATACAGGGACGGCAATCAAGGGATACGTGCGCGGCGATGTCTATTGGGGTCGAGGCGAGAAGGCCGCAAGTGTTGCAGGCCAAATGAAAAGCCCCGGCGCCATGCTTGTTTTGCTGCCGAAGAAATTGGCCGCCAGACTTCTGAACGGAAAATGAAAAAGAAATCCTTCGAAGTCCCTGACCGCAATCTCTGGGATGAGGTGACCCGCTCCATCAGGCCTTTGGGGAAACGCGCCCTCAAGATGAGTGCCTCATTAGTTTCGCTGCCAACGCAAGCCGTTCCGGTGACGCCGCAGAAACCATCGGCGCCCAAAATTTCGCTCAACAAATCCCCGCCGCCCATTACCGGTTTCGACCGGCGCACCGAACAGAAGCTGACGCGCGGCAACGTCGAGATTGAAAGCCGCGTTGATTTGCATGGGCTGAATCTGGAGGAGGCGCGCATCCGTCTTCTGGATTTCATCTCCAGCCGCCGCATGCAGGGCTACCGCCTCGTGCTTGTTATTACCGGCAAGGGTGCTTCGCCGTTTTCCGGCCATACCCTCCATGGCCGGGACCACTTTTACGCCCCCGAACGCGAAGGGCGCTTGCGCCGGCAATTGCCCGAATGGTTGCATGAGGCACAATTTCGTGCCCATGTTTCCGGTTTCCAGCAGGCCCACCCCAAACATGGCGGCGGTGGGGCCTTCTATGTGAAACTGCGGCGAACCAGGGAAGGCTGACATGACGCCCTTTGGCGAGAAAATGCGGAAGCTCCGGGCCGACCGCGCCGTCACGCTGAAACAAATGTCCATGGCGATCGGCGTCTCGAGCGCCTATCTCTCGGCCCTCGAGCACGGCAAGCGGGGCAGGCCCGGCTGGCATTTGATCCAGCGCATCATCGCCTACTTCAACATCATCTGGGACGAGGCCGAAGAAGTCACGCGCCTTGCCCGCATTTCCCATCCGCGCATTACCATTGACACCTCGGGCCTCAACCCGCTGGCTACAGAACTCGCCAACCGGCTGGCCGATGACATCGGCAAGCTGGAACCGCAGACGTTGAACGAATTGCTGGCGGTGCTGTCAATGAAGAAACAGGGCTTGAAGGAAGGAAAACTCTGATGGATCTTTGCTCGCGCCGACCGTTTGCACCAAATGATGGCATAGTGGAGCTCTTCTCCCAATAGGCTCCAGTTAGAACTCCATTCACGCCCCCACGCAGGCGCATGAGGCTGAAGCTGAGTGGGATAAGTGCCGCCTAACGCGGACCTGCCATAAACATGATGGCGCTGATCCCCGTAAATATGCCCGGCGTGACTGCGAACCCAGCAATGGCCTGCCTCACATGCCAATTCAAAGGGTGTAGGCCGGGTGAATTTCTCTTCGCCAATCAGCCAAATTTTTTATAGAAAAGTGAGTCATGGTTAGCAGATCATCGGTTAAGATTTTTGCTCTATTGCCTATGTCACGGCTCGTTGCGGGAGCCATCAATTAGTTCTGCATTAGGGCCCCGTGTTTTGCAGAACGGAGCCCGCACCGTTTCCCGGCGCGTTTGACGCAAGGCTTGACGTCATCAAGGCATTGAAAAGAGTGGTGGAGCCAGACGGAATCGAACCGACGACCTCTTGCATGCCATATTATTTTTGGGGCTGTGATTGAACTGGATGATGTTAGATCATTATAGAAAATGCTATTACATTCAATAGTTTAGGCTGGAAGCAGTTTATTTTTCTGCCCGACAGGTTTACCCCTGCATGGTCACCATATGGTCACCAAATTCAACGGGTACAATTTGCAGAAAAGTGAACGACATATCAGGATTACAAAATCGACCGTCGATGCAGCCGTTCCTGGCGCCACTCGTTACGTCCTTTGGGACACCAGCATATCGGGTTTCGGATTGCAGGTCGCCCCGTCTGGTCTGAAGACTTTTGTACTGCGCTATCGGTCAAGACACAAGTTTGCCCTGAAACGATTCATCTTGTTGGGAAGGTTTGGTCCTGTCACCGCTGAACAGGCTCGTCGGCGAGCAACCGAAATTTTGGGACAGGTGGCCACTGGCAAGGACCCTGCCTTTGAAAGGCAACAAGCCAACCAAGCAGCGCTTACGTTCGGTGATGCGTGTGACAGGTTTTTGAGACAGCATGTGACTGCAAAGCGAAAACCCGGCACCCACGGACTCTACAACCATATTATTGAAAAAAAGCTGAAACCGCAGCTTGGAATTCGAAACATTTTGAAGGTTAGCCGGCAAGATGTGGCACAACTGCATTATTCTATGAAGGCAACGCCGGTGATCGCCAATAGAGCGATCGCAGTTTTGGCAACCATGTATTCTTGGTGCGGGCGAGTGGGTTTGATCGACGAAACTGTTAACCCCGCAAAGGGTATCGAGAAGTTCCGGGAGACATCTAAGGAGCGTTACCTCAGTCGGCTGGAAATGGGACGTCTGGGACGAGCCTTGGTAGAGGCCGAAACAATCGGCTTTGAGTACGCCTTTGACCCCACTAAGCCAAATTCCAAACATGGGGCGAAGCCAGGTGAACGAAGAGTGGTACAGGCGCCGCAGGCTGTCGCGGCAATTCGACTGCTCATATTAACGGGGTGTCGCGTGGGAGAGATTTTGAACCTTCGCTGGGCTGAAGTTGATTTTGATCGAGGCATGCTCCACCTTCCTGACTCCAAGTCCGGCAAAAAAACAGTCTTGATTGGCAGACCTGCCCTGGAAGTGATTCAAACACTAAGTCGTGATGGGGAGTTCGTGATATCAGGTACAGATCCTGAAAGGCGGAGAGTCGACCTCAAACGACCATGGGAAGCAATCAAACGCAGGGCTGGACTTCATGATGTGCGGCTGCACGATTTAAGACACACTTTTGCCAGCGTAGGAGCTGGCGCAGGGCTGGGCTTACACATTGTCGGCAAATTACTCGGACACTCTCAGTCAAGAACTACGGCGAGATACGCACACCTGGCTGACGACCCCTTGAAGCGGGCGGCAGAGATGGTGTCAAACCAGATTGCGGACGTATTGAACGGCGGAAAAGGCATGGCAATTTTAATACCTAATGGAGAAAATGTCGATGACAAAGCCTAAGCGCAAAAAAGCTCGACCTTCCCTAAAGGAATTCACCACAGATTCGCGTTTACGAATGACCGACGAAGAATGGCGAAAATTGTCGGCGAATTGCAGCTTTAAAAGCGGCGATGAAGGAACTGCCAGGCGGAAGATAGATCACCTGTTGCTCGCATTCGAAATTGCTGAAGTGGAAAGACTGAAAGTCCCCCTATATAAAAAGAAACTACAAATGATGGCAAAGGTGAACCAAAAACTCGATAGAGAGCTATCAGAAATGCAGGAGATAGTTCTGGCAAGAGTTGTGAAGCGCGAGGATAAAACCCTAACGATTAAGCATCCCCATCAAGCCCTGCCAAGCCAAGTTTCTCTACAGAAGATTCGTCAGACCATTGAACTGTTCCAAGCTGAAGTTGCAACCGCTATTTCCCAGCTCTCAAGTAGTCAATCTGGGCCAGACACCTCATTGATACACCTATTGGTTGGAAGGCTAAATGAAATCCTTGTTAAACATTCGACAGGAGGCGCCCTTAAACGATCTGACAAACGCAATGGCATAGAGTTTGTTGCTGCTGTGCTAAAAATAGCGAGTGAAAGATCCAAAAGCCCAATAGGCAGATCGATGGCCAGTCAAGCGATAAAGGTCTTAAAAAAGAACAAGGGAAAAAATTTAGAACCTGCCCAAAGAATGGGAATTCCAGTTGATACTGCGGTTCTGTCTTTGAATACAATTCGGCTGATCAGCCGAATTGTGATCTGACCTGCGTCTTCCGCCTCGTCACACAATCACACTAGGAACGCCCCAGTAAGGGCACGGGGCGGTTGAGCGATCTCCCGTTTCGTCCTGTTCATCAACGCCAGCCGGATCCCACGACCAGTATGACGATCGTGGGGGCTTGAAGGTCGCTATGTTAAGCGTTGCCTTCATCGTGCCGGACTGCTCCAGCTTTTGTAGGGGTGGAATGGTAGATGTTGCCCTCTCTGAATTCCGACCGCAAAAGCAGCCTCGACAGGATTGACCAGAATGTAGTCCTACATAGGTATTTATACTGGGGAGAGAGGTCGAGGGCCTTTTTAAGAAAAAATCCTCGAAGACACCTACCGACGTCAGTTGGAGTCGAAATCGAGGTCGGTCTTCACCTACCCCTTGGAGACGTTAAAACTTGGCCAGTTCAAATCAGCAGCCTCTAGGTCGATCCAGGCTTGGATTTATAAGCACTAACCCAAACCGAGTATCCAGCCCTTATTCGAGCCTATTACTGGATGATCCACAGGCCATTGGTCCGAAGAGGTCGCATGCTGATCCAGTGTTCAGATCACTTGCGATCACCCGTAGGACTTCCAATTCAGTGAATGGGTATTTTCCCTATGCAAACCATAAAATGCCTACCACGACACATCTGAAAGGATTCTGGACAGTTTTATGGGGTTGGCGTCCACGTAAAGTGCGGTCGTCCGAATGTTCGAGTGGCCCGCCAGGACCGCGATGGCCTTCAGGTCGATCCCCCGTTCGGCCAGGGAGGTGATGAAGGTCCTGCGCCCCGTATGGGAACTGGCTTCTGGGATCCCAGCCTCCACGTAGAGGCACTTGAGGAACCGGGCCATGGAGCCGGCGGTCAGGTTTCCACCCTTCTGGCTCCTGAACAGAGGGGCAAGGGGTGCCCTCCACCATGAGTAGTGTTTCTCATAGTCGATCAAGACCTGTCGAAGGCTGGGAGCGGTCAGGAACACGTCTCGGGTCTTGGCACCCTTGGTGTAGGCTGCCTGAAGCCTGAGAAGGTCTCTAACCTTCCCGTCCTTGTCGTAGATGTCACCCCAGCACAGGGAGGCGATCTCTTTGGCTCGAAGTCCTAGGTAAAGGGAGAACATCAAAGCCAGTTCCGACCTGGCCGCCATCCGGGCACGGATTTTAGACAGCTTCAGAACCCGTTTGATCTCGTGTGATTTGAGGACCGGAGCCTGTCCGGATTTCCCGGCTGGTCTCCCACGTTGTTTCTTGCCCATAAAATGACTCCTTTCGTCAGTCTACGGACTAATCTATATCAATCTCCCGATGAGTACACCGCGAAATTTTCTGAATTGTTCGATGGCTCTAAAAGAATCTGCCTAGGATTTAGCATGGTTCAGAGGACCTAGATTAGATTTCGTCTCCAACTTTCTCATAAAAAAGAGTGGTGCGTCAGCTGTCTGCGTTAGGCTTCGCCAATCCCTGTTTGTTACTATGGATTTTGCCCGAGATTAAAACCGCTTCAGCTGGCGTGGAATCTACTCGAGTCTTTAGCCACATTCTACCGATTCTGATCTGGCACCGATGAACAGCCAATTGTTTCAATTCTCGCAACAATGCACTGTGCTTTTTGATTGTTCTTCCATTCTACGGTCGCTGCTATCCCAATTCGCAGGGAAGCGATAATCGCAACCCGGTATCAAATTTAACCAACTACCAACTCAATAGGAGACTACTATGAAGAAGTTTGCAATTTCCCTCATCGCTCTGGCCGCCCTTTCGACGGCTTCATTTGCCTCATATCGCGACATCACCACGCCACATGGCGCAGTTGATACACATCAGGCTAGTGCCGTTACAACCATGAATGCTCTGGCAATTCCTGGTGTTTCCAATGGCAAGGCCGGTGACGATATGGATCTCGGCGGAAGCAACCGTCGCTAATGACTAAAGCGGCAGCACCCAACGGCTCCGCATATAATATTGGTAGCGGCCGGGCACATAGTCCGGCCCTTTCCTTATTGCAGAAAGTCCACGCACGACCACGTTTTCAAGAGGCGCTTTGGTCCTCCCCGGATATCATGCAATTGCTCTAAAATTTAAATACCAACTTGCATATTATCAAGAATTATCGGGATTGCATGTCCCCAATGCTCATCCGTCGCAACCTGCTTTCTGCCCGCGGCGACGGAACGAGACTGATTTCAAAATTGCTCAACCCTATTCGCCTTGAATCCACGTGGGCGTTTCAAGCTGTGAAATTGTGCATTGTAAATTTCGAGCATTCTCTGCCCAGCCAAATCGGATGATTGTGTGAATACCCGCTGAACAATGGAAACTTGGCGGTAACTTTCGCAACCCAACACAACTAAGAAGGAATAACACAATGAAAAAGTTCGCCCTCGCAGCGGTTACCCTCGCGTTGATCTCTTCGGCGTCATTTGCAGAACAGAATACCGAGATCGAAAGGAAAATGTCTGGAATGCGCCAGGAATTTATGGCCATGACCGAGCAGATGATTGAAGGTCAGATGGAGATGATGAAGATGAATGAGGCCATTCTGACTAACTATCAGAGAGTGCTGAAGCAAATGATGGAATCGAACCAGGGTAACAAAAAGTAAGAAGCGTATGGCAGGAACGAGACCAAGATTGGGCTCGTAGTCCGATCTTGGGTCGCTCTCCGGGCGGGCACCACCACTCTTTCTTCCTCATACAAAGATCTGGCATGGATTGCCGGTTTTTAACATTCGGGTGTTGTCACTCGAAACACCAGCAGCCCCAAAGCATTCTGGGTCATACGAAATTAGCTAAGCGCCTAAACACTCCAGGCATACGCCTTTGGGAGTGAGCCCCAACTGTCTCAATCACTGGAGAACGAAAATGTCAGTATCATCGATAATTCACAGTCTAGGCGGAGCCATCGCAAGGCTATCCCAATTCAAAGGGATCGAGCGCAATGGCGGTCAAAACAGAGACCCATTCAGGCATGGCCGAACAATTACCTTTCACTTCCTTCTCGGAACATCAATAGCTACATGGACTTCAATTTCCACTGAGCTTGTCCATGCCGAAAATATTGCGACGAACCAGGTGACGTACGGATCGATTATGGTCGACGGATTGAACATTGCCTACCGTGAAGCCGGCAACACCAATAGCCCAAAGTTGGTACTCCTGCACGGATTTCCGGCTGGGTCTCACCAGTATCGGGACCTAATCCGCTCTTTATCCGACAAATTCCACGTCATCGCTCCTGACTATCCCGGCTTTGGCCTGAGTTCCATTCCTGATCCTGCCAAATACAAATATTCCTTTGAGGGGATATCGAAAACTGTCGAACATTTTCTGCAGCTCAAGGGCTTTGACCATTACGGCCTTTATGCCCAGGATTATGGTGGTCCGGTGGGTTTCAGAATTGTAGAGCACAACCCCAAGGCTTTGGACTGGCTCATTATCCAGAATACAAATGCCTATGAGATTGGGTTTACCAAAGTTTGGGATGGCCTTCGGGGAGCTCTGTGGAAAAATCGTTCCAGAAAGACGGAAAAGCCCTTGGAAGGCTTCCTCACGCATGATGCGATCAAGGGAATTTATCTGTTTGGGGCAACGAATCCGGACCTGATCAGCCCTGACAACTGGGAGTCTGACTACGACTACATGCAAAGGCCAAACGCGGTTCGAGTAAATCTGGACCTTTTTTACGATTACCGGAAAAATGTGGAGCTCTATCCCGCTTGGCAAACCTTTCTTCGCAAAAATCAGCCAAAAACGCTTATTTTTTGGGGGCAAACCGATATCTTCTTCACTCCAGCCGGTGGTGAAGCTTATCTGAAGGATCTCCCCAACGCGGAAATGCACCGCCTCGACGCCGGACACTTTGCCGTCGAAGATCACCTCGGTGAGATTTCCAACGCCATGCACGAGTTCTACGACCACAAGGTGAACGGTAAATAGCCGCTGGCAAAACCACTTTGCTGAGGGATTGGCGCAATACATATTCAAGAGGACTCGGTCAGAAGTCAGTTTTCCCCCTACTTATTGGGTGGGCAGGCTGGCTTCGTCCGTTTAAATAACAGCTTTAGTCCTGAGACTCTTCTCAAAATCATATGCCTCTCTGCTGTCCGCTTGCCATTTTGATCCTTTTGTGACGAGCCATCCTCAACGTCTGACTGCATGGAGCCAGAACTCGCTCGGCACTTTTTGCCCTGGCCTGCCTGTTGAATTCGGTTTGGCAAGAACGGGGGGATTCGTGGTCGTACTTTGCGGTTTGGCGTTAGCAACTATTACAACAAGTTAAAGCTATTCATGCTTGAGAAGGAAATTGCCTTTTCCGAAAGGCTTGTATCCCCTGGGAGCGAGACACTTTCTTGCAATCATCACCACTTGGCCGAATTCCTTTTATCGAGACGGAAAATGGCGGCCTGACGGAATCTCAAGTCATTCTTGAATTCCTGGAAGAGAGCTTCCCTGATCGGCTATTGTATCCCTAAGATATTTTTGATCGTGCCAAGTGCCGGGAGCTGATTCAGCATCTTGAACTGAACTCGGAATGGGTCGCCCGCCGCCTGTATCGCGAGGCGCTTTTTGGAGGAGATGTATCGGAGGAGACCAAGCAGGAGGTCCGCGAAAAGCTCACCATCGGGTTTGGTGGCATTGTACGGCTTGCAACGTTCTCTCCATATGTTTTTGGTGCTTCGTTCTGCGCCGCCGACTGTGTGGCCTATATGCACTTCTATATGATAAGAATGTCAACCATGACGATTTATGGAGAAGACCTGCTTACGAAATTTGTTCCTGAAGCAAAGCGATACATGGAACTAATGGAATCCCGACCAAATGTGCAGTTAGCAATGGCAGATCGGGCCAAGGCATTGGCAACCTTCATCAGTCTGAATGTGATATACTACGGGCAAGTCTGCGGAGAGACGCAAGCCGATGGGGCGGCATTGGCCGCCCCATCGGCACCGTGATTACAAGAGTATCTATTTGGCCATCATTTCTTTTTTGGCAGCGTCCATATGCGCGGCACAATCGTCCATTTTGCCTTCATTCATGGAAGTCTTGGCCATTTCCATCTCGTTCATGGCCATTTCCTTGTGTTCCTTCATTGCAGGATCTGTCATTGCGTCCATTTCGGAATGCATTGCCATCATTGAAGCGTCATCACATTTTGCCATGTCGTCGGCGTAGGCCGGGATGGTCAAAGCCACCGCAAGAACCGCCGCGGAGATTATAGATTTTATCATTGTCATTTCCTTTTCTTTTGAAGTTAGTTTCCTGCAACCACCATGACCGCAGGCCGTCTAAAATCACGAATCCGGAGCGATTACCGGCTTACGTAATCTCATTTGAGCATCACGAACCGCTGAACCAGTTATACCCTTGGTCTTCCCAATAGCCTCCGGGGTAGTCGTTCGTGACGAAAATCGCCATAATGTGCTTTGGATTCTTAAAGCCAAGCTTTGTTGGCACCCGAAGTTTCATTGGAAAACCATATCTTCGCGGTAGCACCTGATCTCGGAAGGTGAGTGCCAAAAGAGTCTGCGGATGAAGCGCTGTCTCCATGTCTATGCTCGTATAGTAGTCGTCAGCACAACTGAAGCCGACATATTTCGCCTGTGTATCGGCACCGACAAGACGCAAGAACTCGCCGAATGGAACGCCGCCCCATTTGCCAATGGCACTCCATCCCTCGACGCAAACATGGCGGGTGATTTGAGAAGCTTGTGGAAGCGCCCGCAATCTTTCAAGTGACCAACTAGCCTTATCAGTGATTAAGCCTCCGAGATGAAGGGCATAGCCTGACTCTGCTATTTCTGGTGCTTGGGATTCGGCATAATACGCATTGAATGGAAATGGGTCCGTAATGTCGCTCTCGGTATATATCTGCGCGGATTTATTGCTATCGAAAATTGCTGCCTGAATCTCATCGTTCCAGTGTGACATGGCCCATAGAATCCGGTCGGCCACAGATGGATTGGAGGCATCACATCCGGTCAACAGTGAAAGTGCGCCGAGGCTAAGCGCTTTTTTCATAAATAGCCGTCGCTCTATATTTAAAATAGGAGATTTTCGCTCCAGCAATCTTCCTCCGGCAACAGCTGATTTAATGACCATGATTGTTCATCCCCTCTTTTTTCATATCCACTCGTGCTGTACCGATAATCATTGGGATCAACGTCGATGGCACCACTGCGACGAGCGCCAAATGCACGACAACGAAAGCAACGATACCGGACATGCCTGCGAAGTGGACAAGGCGAGCGTTCTCGTATCCACCCAATAAGAAAACCAAACTCTGCAGCTGAACGGGTTTCCAAACGCACAGACCCGAAATGATCGTGACAAGGATTATCAACAGAACCCCAATATAGAATGTTTTCTGCACAGAGTTGTAGTGTCCGACGCCGTGAGACAACTGCCCGCGAAGTGCTTTTTTGAGATCCGTAATAACGGCGCCTGGCGAAACCGGAAAGAAGGTGCGCCGGAAATGACCAGAGACCAGCCCAATTAGCAGATAGACTGCGAGATTGACCACTAGCAGCCACATGGCCGCGAAATGCCATTGCAGTGCGCCGCCGAGCCAGCCGCCAAGAGTGATCTGGCTGGGAAATCGGAAACCAAACAGTGGTGAAGCATTGTAGATGCGCCATCCACTCATAGTCATTATGAAAATGGCAAAGGCATTTAACCAGTGAAAAAAACGTACGCCGAAGGCGTGAACCGGCACCCTTTCACTTTTATTTTGAACATTTTGCATGGCACATCCCTTCATTTCCTACTGAAACAGCTTCGCTCCAAATCAGGATGTCCAAATTGCTTCTCATTTTGATTGGAACTCCAATTGGTTAAGCTCGTTGCGGGTGAAGCGCTGGGCGATGTGTTGCGGACAATTCCAGTCATAAGCTTCAACAGTGATTAGAACACATCGCTCTATCCGCGCCCGGTAGCCAGAGTCCAAAAATTTCTCTTGCATCTGGACTTCAGTGCTCTCGACCAGGCTGGCACGTCCGAGGAGTTTAAGCCTTGTCTGGTTTGGGTAGTCCATGAAGAACAACGAAACGCGATCATCGCTTCGCAAATTTCCGACACTAATATATTGACGATTGCCTTTGAAATCGGCGAATTTTATCGCCTTACCATTAAGGATATGGACAAAGCCAACAGGTCCACCGCGATGCTGAATGTATGGCCAACCGGTTTCGCTGGTTGTTGCCATATAGAAGCTGTCCCGTGCGCTTATAAATGCGGCTTCCCTCGGACCGAGCTCATCATTGTGAGTACAACCATCTTCCAGGCGAGCATAGCTACCGCGACTGCCTCGTAATTCCTGCTCCTTCTTTACTTTCGGCGTAAAGGCGAGTTCTGAGAACTTGTTACCCATGGCCAATTCCCAAATTATCGCGACCGGCAGTTGCGCTTGTCATAGGCCAAGCTCGCTCAATCCCGGATGGTCAGCGGGACGCGCGCCGAGAGGCCAGTGAAATTTGCGGTCCTCGACATTGATCGGCAGATCGTTAATGCTGGCAAATCGACGCTGCATCAAACCGTGGGCATCAAACTCCCAATTCTCGTTGCCATAGGAGCGGAACCATTGGCAGTTGCCGTTATACCATTCATAAGCAAAACGCACAGCAATGCGATTTTCCCGGCACCCCCAAACTTCTTTGATCAACCGATAATGATGTTCGCGCGACCACTTGTTCTCGAGAAACGTGATGATCTCCGCTCGACCCCTGGGAAATTCAGCGCGGTTGCGCCACTCGCAATCGATTGTGTAGGCTAGCGCTACCCGTCGCGGATCGCGGGAGTTCCAAGCATCTTCGGCAATACGGGCTTTCTGGATCGCTGTCTCAAGCGTAAATGGAGGCAAAGGTGGTTTTTTTAACATTTAATTTCTCCGAGCGTAATCAGACAAGGATGGCGCGAAACGCCATCCTTGCCTTACTTTCCTTGGGTTCAGGCCGCGGCTTTCAAGGCTGCAACAGCCGGAAAGTCGATATCTGTTCCGGCAACGTTGTTGATATAATTTGTCAGCGAATTGAGAGCGACGTGGGAGATTATTTCAATCACCTCTGCATCGCTGTAGCCGGCAGCTTTCACGGCCTGAAGTTCTGCATCAGTGGTATGCCCTCTCGCAATGGTGATCCTGACCGCGAAGCGGACAGCTGCATCCGCCCTGGCATCGCCGGAGAAACCGCTCCGATTTGTTGCTATTTCGGCTTCATCCAGCTTGGCAAGATTCTTTGCAAGATAGGTGTGCGCCGCAAGACAGTAATTGCAGCCGTTCACTTCCGCCACGGCGAGCGCTATGCGTTCGCGTGTTTTGGCATCGAGTTTTCCCTTTGCCAGTGCACTATTTAGGCCCAAATATCCCTCCAAGGCCGCAGGACTGTTCCCAACCATGCGAAAGAGGTTTGGAACGCTGCCGAGCATTTTCTTGACAGCTTCAAGTAAGGGCATCGACAAGAGTGGGCTGGCTTCGATAGTAGCTGGTGCTGATATGCGAGACATGGGGAAACTCCAGGGTGTATTTGTTTGCGGCATCCGGTCATTCCGGTCCTTTTGAGATAGCAGTGATCGTGGGGAGCAAGAACGATCATCCTGCGGAATGCATTGTTTCGGTAAAGGGAACTATGGGGATTCCTATAGTCCCCAAGTGTTGAACGCCGGCCCGGCTCAAAGAATTGGCTGAGTGATCAGCAGGTGCGCGAAATCACCGCATCACGCTCGCGCGGCGACGGCCTGTACCTTCACTTTACCGCCCAAGGGAAGTTTCGCTGCTTGATAGATCGTACGGGCCGGGCGCTGTCCCGAGGGAAACAATTCGCCATAAAGATTGTTAACGTCATTCACATCCGCAAGGTTGATAAACGCAAGATCGACATAGACAATGTCGCTCCGCTTGAACCCTGCCGCTTCGGCAATACGAAACACACTAGCGAAAGCGCGTTCAGCCTCCTCGCGGGCTGTGCCTGGCGAGTAGGTACCATCACTGTCCACAGACAGCTGACCGCTGATCCAGCACTGGTTACCAACAACGACGGCACTGCTGATTGGCGATGGTGATGCCGGCACCCCATCGACTTCAACGATATAACGTTTTGTCATTCGTGGTCTCCTGACATTTAGCAGTTTGATTGGACAGCAGAACTCCTCAGTATTGTTTCAATAAAAATCAACTTTTATGTAGCTATTCGTATCAAATCAGCATCAGAATCAGCAGCAATGAAAGTGGCGCATAAGGCCGCAACCGGCTAGCATTGGGGGCGACGGGGTCTCCGCACAATTCCAGAACGAATGGCGGTATGCATCACGCAATGCGTTCCGGCCGCACTCCCACTTCACGGCCTAGGTCTTTTGGTAACGATATTCCTGAGTCTTACCGCCGTATCCATACGAGGTAGCCCTAACGTCTTGCACGTAAATGTAGCTCTCATTGTGCAGGTTGCCCAACAGAGCGGCCAGTGTATCAAATACTTCTCTAATAAATTTGGCTTTCTCGCTCTTTGTGTTGGTTTCATCGGTGATCTTTATGTCGAGGTAAAAGCTGCTTTTGCCTTGCTCCTTTAAGGACTTGTTGCCAACGATCCAGTTTTCCGGATCGACGTGTTCAATGAGGATTGACGTAACCAATGGATCCTTGTGGAGAATTCGAGTGGTATTATCCATGAGAATTGACGCTATTTTGCTGGTCATTTCTGCAGATCTGTTGGTGCTAATCTTCATGTTAAGTATAGGCACTTCGAATTCCTTTCATGAAATAGAAACTTGGCACAGGGCCTCGTCGGCGCAGATGGTAGCGCCGTTAAGCTGCTATCACGGCAGATAGCGCCGAATTCCTTGCGACTAAGAAGCGCATTAATTTATCTCCGTAATCCAGCCCTACCGCGCGCTTTACCGATTCACGTGAACCCAGCGTCTGCCGCCAAGCTTGCACCTTTGGCGTCTTCGAGAAGAATTTAAAGTCTATGATGCTGTCAAAGGTATTATGGTAACGAAACACTGGAGCAAATGCCGCATCTACCATGTTGAAACTTTGCCCAGAGAAATAAGGACCATTGCTAAGCTTTCCTTCGATTTGAGTATAGCGGGCGACTAAATTGTCGCGTTTCGCAATCAAAGTGGCGTCGTCGGGAGCGTTGTAGAAGGCACCAATGGCGTTCAAGAGCGCGGATCCAAACTCTATCCAACCGCGATGCTCGGCACGTTGGAGCGCATCACCGGGATGTAATTGGGGAATTGTTGTCTCGTCAAGGTATTCACAGATTACGGCCGATTCGAAGATGGGGGTCTCATCTACGAGCAGTACGGGGGTCTTGCCCAAAGGAGAGATTGCAAGAAACCAAGCCGGCTTATTTGCTAAGTCTATCTCGCGACGTTCAAATGGGATTGATTTTTCTGCGAAAACTATCGCAGCCCTTTGTACGTAAGGGCACAGGGCATGGCTTATCAACGTGAAACGCGGTGCCATCACTCGCCCCATACGTAATAGAGTGCGCCGTCTTCGACCCGCGTAGGTAGCATCATTGCCTTTGCGTTCGGGTGTGCTGGCCCCTCCAAGCGGTTGCCGCTAACGCAATCGAATCTCGCACCGTGCCATGGGCATATGAGTTGATCGTGATGTAATTCGAGAGGACCCCCGAAGTGGGTGCAGACACTTAAGGTCACGTGGAAATCTTCGCCACGCCGGTATACCAAAGCCTGACGATCAAAAAATCCAATCATTTTGGCGCCTTCGAGAGGTACGTCCACCAGTTTGCAAAGTTCGTGTTTCATCAGCAGCTTCTCCCAATTTATCCAGACGCAGCGGGTCGCTTGAAGTTTTGTACTTGCACGTCTTTGATCAGGGAACGTTGAAAATTTGCAATGAAGCGTTTCGGCAAACAGAACAATGCAAACGTTTTGCTCCAATCATTTTGCTTGCTTCAGGTTCAGTGGAAAACACAGTAGCAATGATGTTGCCTACTAAAATCACCAGACAGAAATTTGCCATTGATCTTTGTGACTTCGGCTTTGCTTGCGGGAAGCCGATAGATATGCAATAATCCAATATTTACAGATACTTGCGGAGTTCGTCATGGAGATACACCAAATCCGGTACTTTCTTGCCGTTGCTGAGTCTTTGAACTTCACCAAAGCCGCAGAAAATTGCAGCGTAACCCAACCTGCACTTTCCCGTGCGATCAAAAACCTAGAAGAAGAATTTGGCGGGTTGTTATTCAATCGGGAGAATCGCAATACACATCTCACAGAGCTTGGGCGTATGGTTCAACCGCTTGTGTCCGAGCTCTACGAGAAATCGCAATCGCTGAAACTTCGGGCGCTGGATTATTCCAAGCTGCAAGCAACACCCCTCAAACTTGGCATAATGAGTACAATTGCGCCCGATCAATTCATCGACCTGATTAGTGGAATTCGCGCCATGCATCCGGGAATTGAACTGCGTCTATTTGATTCTGACGCCGCCGATCTGCGTGACCGCTTATTGGGAGGTGAACTAGAGCTTGCAATTTACGCAATGCCCGGTGAGAAGCAGTCAGACAAGACGCACTTGCTGCGATTATTTCGCGAGCAGATGGTAATGGTGGTCAATCGAAACCATCCGTTTGCCAACCAAAAATCGGTTCGCGTAGCGGACATGAATAACGAAAACTACATTCACCGTAACAACTGCGAATTCGCAGGTTATGCGGATGGTATTCTTGCAGCACAGGGTGTCACCGTCAAACCCGCCTACCGTAGCGAACGAGACGATTGGACTTTGGCAATGGTGGCGGCGGGTCTTGGTTTTGGCTTTATGCCCCTTAATTCAGTGCAACATACCGGTGTGGTGGCGCTGCCAATAATCGAGCCGGAATTCTGGAGGGAAGTGAACTTGGTGAGTGTCAGAGGTCGGCAATATTCTACTGGAGTGGGATCTTTAGTGCGCGCCGCAATGCAGAAAAAATGGTTTGGCGAACCCGCAGCGACATTGCAGCTTGCGGAAATTGGATTGGATTAAAGTTTGGCATATGCAGTCCAGGTTACGTCTGCTGATACGAAGATCATAATGATTAATCTGAAAGCCCTGCGAGGCTTTCCAAGAAGATATTGATGCCTTCATCGTCTTCCACTCCTCCCAGCCAGGGAAGTTACAGCGAAAAACTCTAACTCAAAACGATCCAATTATAAGGGGGCAGAGTACTGATCCTACTCTATCGCTGACAATCAAGGCCGGCCTTTTGCGGTTGGCAATGGCGACATCCAACTCACGGGCAACCCGCCAGCCGGAAAGCGAGGTATTAGCAACGAGGGCCACGCATTCGCGGGTAAACTCATCAACCACCGCCAGAATGCGTAAGCGGCGGCTGTCAGTGAATGCAGCCATAACGGCCCTTCAAGTATTGCAGCTGTCTTCGTTGCGTCGAAAAAGCGATCACATGTTCAATGACGGTTCTCGCTGCTTTTGATGCCATGGGTTAACTGAAGTCATGCCCAGAAAGCATTTAAACTTATAGACAAGGCCTGCAATACTACTGTCAGATGAAATCGTTTTTCGGCCATTGTGCGGGTAAAGCACAGGAGATAATTCAGTATTGTCCGCGCAAATCCGAGTTGATCCCACGGGACCCTCCCACATGCAATTGGCGCCCGTGACCTGAGTCCTGGACTGAAAAGCCGTGGTTGGGGTGGTCCTCCAAAGACTTTTTTGCGTGAGCCATTCGAAGCCTTATTGAGTGAAGCATATTGTTCGACCAGGGATTGAAAGTCTTTCCCTGGATTTAGGCAACTAGTTTTGACACTGGTATGGGGTGCGCATTGTGATCACATTATGTGGATTTGGCGTCAGCAACTACTACAACAAACTCAAGCTCATGATGCTGGAGAAGGGGATTCCTTTTTGCGAAGAGCTGGTTTATCCATGGCAGCGGGAAATTGTGCTTGAGCACTCGCCCCTTGGAAAAATTCCCTATCTCAAAACAGAACACGGCAGCTTATCTGAATCACAGGCAATTCTTGAGTATCTTGAAGAGTCTTACCCAGACCAACCCATGTATCCAGAGCAGATCATCACTCGCGCAAAATGCCGAGAATTAATCCAACATTTAGAGTTGAATTCAGAATGGGTAGCCCGCCGCCTCTACAAAGAAGCTTTTTTCGGGGGCACCGTGTCTGAAGAGACCAAATGCGAAGCAAAACTCAGATTGACTCTCGGGCTACAGGCATCAGCGCGACTGGCGCAATTCTCACCGTATGTTTTTGGCTCCCAATTTACTGCCGCAGATTGTGTGGCCTATGTTCACTTCGTAATGATTGAATTAACCACAGAAAAGATATTTGGCGAAAACATCCTACAGAAAATGGTGCCAAAGTCCGCTGAATATATGCAATTCATGAATGACCGGCCTCACATCCAATCAATGATGGCGAGTAGAGCCGCTGCCATGGAAGCGTTTATCAAACTCAATGTTAAATACGATGGCTGACAGGGATATCCCGACTAGCCTACCAAAATTGGCAGTCCAACCAGTGAGGACTTCTCGCTCAATGCCACAATTCCTTCGCGTGAACGCTTTAGGGGATTTATCGGCACTAACCAGGTTTCGTAGATATTTTTGGTCTATAGGCCTGTAATGCCACGGCTAGGGGATATGCGCGTCTTCGTGAAGGTTGCAGAAACGAGCGGCTTTGCTGGGGCTGCCCGAGAATTGCATATGAGCCCTCCAGCGGTTACACGAGCAGTTGCGTCGTTGGAGGAGGCGATAGGTGCGCGCTTGCTCATTCGCACTACGCGCTCGGTAAAGCTCACGGAGTCAGGCAGTCGTTATTTCGAAGATTGCCGTCGAATTTTGGCAGATATAACGGAAGCTGAATCAACCGCAGCGTGTTCCCATACTACGCCGACAGGAACACTAAGCATTTCCGCACCGGTTATATTTGGCCAGACTCAGGTCCTCCCAATCCTCACAGATTTCCTTTCCCTGTATCCCAGTGTAATTGGACGCGCTGTATTTGTGGACCGCCTTGTAAATATTGTCGATGAAGGCATCGATGTCGCGATCCGCATCGGCAATCTGCCAGACTCTAACCTCAGTGCAATTCGCATCGGGTCGGTTCGGCGGGTGGTCTGTGGATCATCAGGCTACTTCGAGACACGTGGGGTGCCTCAAACACCAGCAGATTTGGCCAATCATAGAATTGCGGCAGCGACTAGCGCCTGGGACTCTCTCGACTGGAACTTTGGTACGGACAAAAAGTCTACTGTAACCGTCCGTCCCCAATTATTCTGTAGCACCTATGAAGGCTTGATCTTGGCCGCAATTCAGGGGTGGGGGTTGGCGCGGGCAGTGTCTTACCAAATTTTGCCAGCTATTAAGAATGGGACGCTCCAAACGGTGCTGACTGAATATGAGCCGGAGCCACTTCCCATCCATATAATTCATTCTGAAGGTCGCCGCGCATCTGCCAAGGTCAGGACATTTGTCGATTTTACTGTGGATCGACTGCGCGCCAGTCACCTATTTGCCTGATCAAGCTCGGCATATAACGATGAGATATCTTTTGCGATCAGATCAAAAGGCCGCAACAGCCTTGAAAATATTCGCTGGCAAGCTAATGAACCGCTAATGAGGCCCTTGGTTTTGACTCTAACTTTGATGACATTGCCGTTCCGAAGCGACACAACTGCTTTGCAGTCTCTCTGCCCTTTGGTCTGTTATCCCGGATTCACAGGCGAATGAGATCCTTGAGAGTGCCTATATCCACCAAAATGGAAAGCCCGTGGCCGAGATATGTGGTCCATGAGATGTACTTCAGGAGTTTAACTGATGCATCGAGGCCGGTATGTTAAGCGCAGGTGGGGAATAGTCCGGATCTGACTTGCTAGACTGATAGGCAAAACTAAAAGGAATTATAATGGCTATTCTAAAGCATATTGGACTTAGCTTGAGTTCGAATGTTCTTACCCGGACGAGAGAAATGTTTCTTCGAGCCGTGATCTAATATGGTTGATAAAAGAATTCTTTGTTGCTTACTTGACACAGAAATAATTCAATTCGTGTGAGGTAGCGATTTTCGCTCCTCCTCAAAAGCCATAGAAACTAAGCACATTTGTTGATAATGAATTAGAATGGTCATTATAAATCATTTCCGTTTTCGGGTGGTGAGCGGACCTTGAAACTAGAGCTTGAGATGTCCGCTTAGGGCCATGTGTGGACGGCTCCGGGTTGTCAAGGAGCTTTCTTACGATGCAGTGCTGGTCGTAGCAGCCATGTGTTCGGCCTTTGCGTGCGACTCACTTGGCCGCTGGCCATAATGCCTTCCGCGGATCAGGTCCCGGT
>JBBSBQ010000027.1:0-55895 GCA_038251095.1 Hyphomicrobiales bacterium | reverse complement strand
TCCACTACAACACGAAGCGTCCACACTCAGTACTCGGGTACAGGCCACCTGCACCAGTCACAATCGCACCAAAACCAACCCCTCTCGACGGGAGGCTACCCATGCAATAATCTCTCACTGCGTCTGGTACAGAATATCGGGCAGGTCATTACCGCAAGCAATAATTGAGACATGAGTGTACCTCCCATACTTTATTGGTTAGTTTAATGGTAACGAATTTCAAGAAATCAATCGATATGGGCAGCACTATGCGGTTAGGAACAAGCCAGTAGGCTTGCCTAGTCATTCGTAGTGACGCCACTTTCAAATATTATAAATTGCGTTTCGTCGTACGACTATCAGTCGTCACGCGGCTCTTTTAATTTGTCAGTTTTCGCTTCCACTTTATCAAGCCATTTGTGCACAGTTTGTCGTCGATGTTGACCCTCGGTAACAACCAACTTCGATTTCGATTTCACTATAATTAATTCATCGGGAATGAAGTTATCGGGTTCAGTGTCTGACACCGTCTCAGAATTTGCTAGTTTCATTTTTGGTTTTCTCCCGTTAGTTGGATTGAATGCATGAAATCTCAAGAATTGAGTTTGAGAGAGATCGCCATGCTCCTGCAACGCATTGGGAAGACACAAATTCAACTATTGTAATGCTTAGATCGATAAGGTTTTTTGCTAATACAAGAGGGGTTGAATTAAATAAAATCATCAGAATCAGGATTTGATTTCAGTGACTTAAAAAATCGGCTCGCTCTGGTGCTACTTGTTGCGCTCCGACACCTTCGAATTGGGTTCCTCAATCAAACTCAAGTTGGTTCATTGGCGGCTCGGGGAATAGTACATAATATGTTGATGGTGGGGCCGCCCGGGGCCGGCAAGTCCATGCTGGCGCAGCGCCTGCCCTCCATCCTGCCGCCCATGGATCCGCGCGAAATGCTTGATGTGAGCATGGTGGCCTCGCTCGGCGGTGAACTGAAGGATGGAAGGCTGTCGCGGCGCAGGCCCTTCCGTTCGCCCCATCATTCGGCATCGATGCCCGCCCTCGTCGGCGGCGGGCTTCGCGCCAAACCCGGTGAAATGGCGCTGGCCCACCACGGCGTGCTGTTTCTCGATGAGCTTCCTGAATTCCAGCCGCGTGTTTTGGAGAGTTTACGGCAGCCGCTTGAAACGGGCGAGACGGTTGTGGCGCGCGCCAATTACCATGTCACCTATCCGGCTCAGTTCCAGCTCGTGGCCGCGATGAACCCGTGCAAGTGCGGCATGGCGGGTGAGCCCGGGCACACCTGCAGGAAAGGCCCGCGGTGCGCATTGCCGATCTCACCCTGCCGCCGCCCAAGGAAGCCAGTGCTGATGTGGCGGCCCGCGTTGCCGCGGCGCGGCTCAGGCAGAAGCAGCGTTTTGAAAAACTGGGCAGGGCGCAGTTGCGCGTCAATGCACAAGCCGATGGCGCGCTACTCGAAGAAATTGCCCAGCCGGATTCCGCTGGCCTGAAACTCATGCGTGACGCCGCCGATGCCATGGGCCTGTCAGCCCGCGGCTATCACCGCGTCTTGCGCGTGGCCCGCACCCTCGCCGATCTCGATGGCCGCGAGCAGATCGCGCGGCTGCACATCGCCGAAGCCCTGAGCTACCGCCAAAAGCTGGCGGCGTTTCAGGTTGCGGCTTGAGGCTTGCCCGGCTCTATCCGACACATTAGAACCCTCCCGTCCAGACGCTTCAGAGTGTTGCCATGAATGTGATTGCCCAGCCGCGCGACTATGGCCTTCTCGGCCGGGATTCCAAAAAGGCCGAGGAAATGGGGCTTGCTTCGGCCCAGTGGTATCAATGCCCGATGCCCCGCAAGCGGCTCAAGGAGCTCATGCAGCGACGGGATGCGCCGGCCATCCGGGACAGTCTTATCTGGTTTGCGTCGTTTCTGGCCAGCGGCGGGCTTGCAGTTTATTTCTGGCCCACATGGGCGGCCCTGCCCTTTTTCCTCATTTACGGCGTGCTCTACGGCTCATCCTCGGATTCGCGCTGGCATGAATGCGGCCATGGCACCGCCTTCAAGACCCGTCGGATGAACGATGCCATCTATCACATCGCCTGCTTCATGATCATGCGCGAACCCACGGTCTGGCGCTGGAGCCATACACGCCACCACACGGATACCATCATCGTTGGCCGCGATCCGGAAATCGCCGTCATGCGCCCGGTCATGATGCTCAAGATTCTCGCCGCGTTCTTTGCCATTCCGCAAACCTGGAATTCGGTCAAAAGCCTGGTTCGCCATGCGCTGGGAAAAATCGGCGACGAAGAAGCAACGTTCATTCCTGAAATGGAGCGGGGCAAAGTTTATCTCGTGGCGCGCATCTGGCTCCTGATTCATGCCGCAGTCATCGCCTTCGCGGTTTATTCGGGATCCATTCTCCCCCTGCTGCTCGTGGGGCCGCTGCCAACCATGTATGGGGCCTGGGTGCATGTCCTCACGGGCCTGACCCAGCACGGCGGATTGGCCGAGAACGTGCTGGACCACCGCCTCAACAGCCGCACGGTCTACATGAATCCGGTTCTGCGCTTCATCTACTGGAACATGAATTACCACATCGAGCATCACATGTTTCCCATGGTGCCCTATCACGCGCTTCCCGATCTCCACAAGGACTTGCAGCCCTACCTGCCGCGGCCCAATTCCGGCATCATCGATGCCTACCGCGAAATCATTCCTGCCCTGTGGCGCCAGCGCAAGGAGCCGGACTGGCACATCGAACCCAAATTGCCACCGGGTGTTTCCGCTGTTACAGCTGCGGCGCAGTGAAGGATAGAAAATGGGCCAGTGGATTGAAGTTTGTGCGGCGGATGACATTGAGGCGGAAGACGTCCTGCGCTTTGACCACGCAGGGCAAACCTTTGCCATCTATCGCTCACCCGATGACAGGTTCTATGCCACTCACGGCCTTTGCACCCATGAAAAAGTGCATCTCGCCGACGGGCTGGTGATGGACAACATCATAGAATGCCCCAAGCACAATGGCCGGTTTGACTATCGCACCGGTACCGCAAAGGGCGCGCCGGCTTGCGTCAATCTCAAAACCTATCCGGTCAAGGTCGAAGCTGGAAAAATCCTGATCGACACAGGCGCATAATATGACCGAAGCCAGCATGGTGATTGTGGGCGGCGGCAAGGCGGGAGCGCGTGCCGCCGTTGCCTTCCGGGAGAACGCATGGAAGGGTCCTGTTACCCTCATCAGCGACGAAGCGCTTGCTCCTTATGACCGGCCACCACTTTCCAAGGCCGCCATCATGGAGGAGGCTGAACCGCAACCCGCCTATTTATTAGATGAAGGCATGATGGTCTCGCTTGAGGTCAATTTTCTACGGGGCAGCGCGGCCACGGCGATAGACCGGAACGCAAAAACGGTGGCGCTCGCCGATGGTAAAAAAATTCCCTATGACCGCCTGCTCGTTGCAACGGGCGCCGAACCCCGGCGGCTTTCACAAGCTGGCGCGGAGCGCGCGCTGTTGCTGCGCGATCTCGCCCACTCAGCAAAAATCCGATCTGAATTCATCGACGGAAAAAGCGTGGCCATTATCGGCGGAGGATTTATCGGGTTGGAACTCGCCGCGAGTGCCGCCAAGCGCGGCTGCCGCGTCACGGTAATCGAAGCGCAATCACGCGTTCTCATGCGGGGTGTGCCGCCAAAGATCGCAAATCGCATTTCGGCGCGCCATGCGGAAGCCGGGGTTGCAATTTTGAC
Source organism: Hyphomicrobiales bacterium (assembly GCA_038251095.1). Taxonomy (GTDB): domain Bacteria; phylum Pseudomonadota; class Alphaproteobacteria; order Rhizobiales; family Aestuariivirgaceae; genus Aestuariivirga. Next base: position 52,165 of record JBBSBQ010000027.1, on the reverse strand, counting down.
CAGCGCCAGCATCGCAAAGATTGGCTCCGATAAAATTCTTCTGTCAGACGGGCGCGAGGTTCCGGCCGATATCATCATTGCCGGAATCGGGGCGGCACCGCGCATCCAGCTGGCCGAACAGGCGGGGCTTGCCTTGGACAATGGCATCGCCTGCAACACCTATCTCCAGACATCGGATTCTCATATTTTCGCTGTTGGTGATTGCTGTTCCTTCCCCCATCCCATTTTTGGCAATGAGCGCCTGCGCCTCGAGGCCTGGCGAAATGCCAGCGACCAGGCAAGTGTGGCGGTCGAAAACATGCTCGGTGGGAAAAAGGTCTATGAAGCCGTGCCCTGGTTCTGGACCGACCAGTACGAACTCAATCTGCAGATCGCCGGCCTGCCGCAGCGGGGAAATTCCATTGTCGAGCGTCTGCCGAAGGAAGGCGCCCTGATCCTTTGCCATCTGGACGGCGACCGCCGGCTGGTGGGGGCCAGCGGCATTGGTCCAGGCAATTCCATTGCCCGCGACATTCGCCTGCTTGAAATGTTGATTGGAAAGAAGGCCGTTCCCGATCCGGCCCAGCTTGCCGATCCGGCGTTCCAGTTGAAATCCCTGCTTAAACCCTGAGGAACCAGCGATGACCCGCAAGAGACCCACCGTAGCCGATGTCCGCGCGATGAAAGGCAAGTATCAATACACAATGCTGCGGGTAGAAAGCATGGAAGAGGCGGAAGCCGCGGAACAGGCCGGCATCGACATGGCTTCGGTTTCTCCGGAAATGATCTGCAATCCGCAGTTTCGCGACGCGGCTCCCGGGCTTTTTGCAGTTCCGGGCCTTGATTATTTTGATGTGGGAACCGCCGATGATTTCGTTCGCTGGGCCTTCCGCATGGTAAAAGCCAGTGCTGATGCCGTCTACTGCAGCGCCAGCCTTCAGACGGTACAGCGCCTGAGCGAGGAAGCCATTCCGGTGATTGGTCATGTGGGATTGATTCCCTCAAAGCGGACATGGACCGGCGGCTTCAAGGCAGTTGGCAAAACCGCCGACAGCGCCATGCAGATTTTCGACGCGGTCAAGGCGTATGAACGTGCCGGGGCCTTTGGCGCGGAGATTGAGGTTGTGCCAAGCGAAGTCGCAACCGAGATTTCAAAACGCACGACGCTGTTCATGGTCTCCATGGGAGCGGGAAAGGGCTGTGATGCGCAGTATCTTTTTGCCGAAGACGTGCTGGGCAGCCATACGGGCCATTATCCCCGGCATGCCAAGCGCTACCGCGATTTCACGATGGAATACGCCCGCCTGCAGAGGGAACGCGTCGCGGCATTTGCCGAATTTTCCCGGGATGTGAAGATCGGAGCCTATCCGGAACCGCGCCACGAAGTGGCCATTGCACCGGGCGAGATGCAAAGCTTCAGGAAAATGCTTTCAGCGGCGCGCTCCTGACGTTTAAAATTTTAGCTAATTTTTTTATGACGCATTTACCCTCTTCGCGTGGCGTAATTATTTTGAAAGACTGCACTGTCATGTTCGGGCAATAAACACGACATCATGACAGGCAGTGCATATGAGTGACCGCGACAGCGATGCGATAGATCAGCGCGAGAAGGGCGTGCTTGAAGAAATCAACCGCCTGGCGCGGCCTTCAATGCCCCATACGGTGCAGAACATCCTGTGGGCCGCGGGCCTTGCCGGGCTTTTCCTGTCAGTTTCCATTCTTGTCCGTGAACAGGACCTTCGGCTGAGGGAATTGCTGGGTTATCTAGCCATAGCAGCGTTCGCTCTCACTCTCGGCGCCCTGTTTGTGACAGCGGCGCGGCGGCGTGCCACAGACCGCAGGATCATGGCGCTTACTACCACAATCGCCGCCCTGCAGCAGGCCCGGGCCCAGGCGGAAACGTCAAACCGCGCCAAGTCAAGATTCCTTGCAACGATGAGCCATGAAATACGCACGCCTATGAACGGCATTCTCGGCATGATCGGCCTCCTGCGCGAGACCGAACTGACATCAGAGCAGGAAAGTTATGCACAGGCCGCCGATGCTTCCGGCCGAACGCTCATGTCAATCATTGATGAAATTCTTGATACTTCAAAAATTGAATCGGGCCGGCTTGACCTCGAGCGCAGTCCTTTTGACCTTTCCACGCTGGCCGAAAGCATGATCGAGCTTCTGGCGCCGCGCGCCCATGCAAAGGGAATTGAAATTTCCTGCCGCGTCACCAACAATGTTCCCGCCGTCATCATCGGCGACGAAACCCGGACCCGGCAAATCCTGTTCAACATCTGCGGCAACGCAATCAAGTTCACCGAGCAGGGCGGCGTGGCGCTATTCATTGACTATGACAGCAAGACCAAGGCACTGACGCTGGATGTTACCGATTCTGGCATTGGATTGTCGCTCGGCGAGATCACCCGTATCTTTGACGAATATGCGCAGGCCAATAGCAATACGACTCGCCGCTTTGGTGGAACAGGATTGGGGCTTTCAATCAGCAAGAAGCTTGTCGAGGGAATGGGCGGCAAGATCACCGTGTCGAGCAAGGCGGGGCGTGGTTCAAAATTCTCGATCACTCTTCCCTATATCAAGGACGACGATGGTGAGTTGCAGGCAAAGCCGCTTCTCGGCAGAACCTATGAACTTGCGGCTCCGGCAGGCCCCATCCGGCAGCATCTTGAAGCCCTCCTCGTCGAACTCGGAGCAACGGTGCGCATCATCTCCAGCGCCCAGGAGGTGCGGGAAGTGCTTTCGCCAAAAAGCGGGGACCGGTCGGCAATTCTGATATGCGACTCATCATTTGTAAACGAACTTCGCAAGTGGGCGCAACAGCACTGGAAACCAGGCAATTCCAAGCAGGTCTGGGTGCTGATGCAGGCCGAGCAGCGCCGCGCCCTGCGTGAGTTTTTGGTGCAGCCATTCGCCGGTTACCTGCTGAAGCCGTTCCGAAAAGTCACCGTTGCGCGGCAACTGATATCGCGGGACGCCCAAATGATAAGCGGGGCCGTCAAGGAACTCCGCAAGCTCGTCAAAAGGTCCAAACCGGAAAGGCCGCTTAATGTCATTCTGGCGGAAGATAATCCTGTAAATGCCCTGCTGGCCAAGACCATGCTGGAAAAGGCGGGCCACGCGGTTCATCATGTTACCTCTGGCCTGCAACTGCTTTCACTACTGGGCAGCAAGAAGAAATTTGATTTGGCAGTCATGGATATTGAGATGCCGGAGCTTGACGGGCTGGAAACAACCCGGCGGGTCCGCGCCATGGAGCGGAAAGCAGGTTCGGCCTCGCATCTACCAATTCTGGCCCTCACCGCCAACGCACGCCCCGAAAATTACCTGGAATGCATGGCGGCAGGTATGGACGGGCATCTGTCCAAGCCCTTTGACCGGCAGGACATGGAAGAGGCAATAGCCAAGATACTCAGCCTAAAGTCTGCCGCCTGACCCCGTCACCAAACTTTCATAATTCTCCTGATTATGGCAGTTTCCTTCAATGACACCGGAGCCGCTTTTGGATCGCCTTTCGCCTGCGCATGACTCCCTTGGAACACGCAATGATCTGTGCGTTCGCCTGGCGCGCAACGGGCAGGAGATTGCGACGGCGCAGGAATTGCGGTTCAGCGTTTTCTACGAAGAACTGAAGGCAAATCCGGACGCTGCTTCTTTGAAATCCCGCCGGGATGCGGACCGGTTCGATGCATTTTGCGATCATCTCATTGTGGTTCGGAGAACGGCAAAGAATGAGGTTGCACAATTCGGTGTTGACGACGGCGGGATGGTTGGCACCTACCGCCTGCTGCGCCAACCGGTGGCTGAACAAAATGGCGGTTTTTATACCCAAAGCGAATTCGACATCGCGCCGCTGCTTGCGGCAAAGCCCGCCTTGAAGTTTCTGGAGCTTGGAAGATCCTGTGTCCTCAAACAATACCGGACGAAGCCGGTGGTTGAACTTCTCTGGCAGGGCATCTGGAACTATGTAAGGCAGCACGGACTGGACGTCATGCTGGGCTGTGCAAGCCTTGAGGGAACTGATCACAGGGCTCACGCTCCGACGCTTAACTTCCTTGCCCGGAACTGCGCGGCTCCCCCTGAATGGCGCGTGCGGGCCGTGCCCGAGCGCTATATTGAAATGAAGTCGGATGCCGGGAATTCCATTGATGCAAAGACTGCGCTGAAGGCTTTGCCGCCCCTGATCAAGGGATACCTGCGTCTGGGCTGCTACATCGGAGAAGGGGCGGTGATCGACCTGCAGTTCAACACCATCGACGTGCTCATTATTCTGCCGGTTTCAAACATCAATCCGCGCTACTTCGCGCATTTCGGCCAGCCCGACGAAGCCGTTACCTATTGATATCAAAAGCGGCGATTGCCGCCAGGTTGACGATGTCGGTTGTGGTTGCCGACATGGAGGCAATCTGCACCGGCTTTGCGAGTCCGGTCAGCAGAGGCCCCACGACCGTGATGCCGCCAAGCTGCTGCAGCATCTTGGTTGAAATCGAAGCCGAATGGGCCGCCGGCATCACCAGGACGTTTGCAGGTGCGGCCAGGCGGCAAAACGGATAGAGCGCCATGGCATCGCGCGACAGCGCAACGTCAGCCGCCATCTCGCCGTCATACTCAAAATCAACGTTGCGCTTGTCCAGAACCGCAACGGCATTTCTAACATATTCGGCGCGGTCGCCGCGCGGATAGCCGAAGGTCGAATAGGACAGGAACGCAACGCGCGGCTCATAGCCGAAGCGCCGGGCCACGCCTGCGGCTTCCTGGGCGATATCGGCAAGCTCCTCGGCAGTCGGCAATTCGTGAATTGAGGTATCGGCAATGAATACCGTCCGCCCACGGACGAGTGCCATAGACACGCCGATGGGGCGGTGGCCCGGGCGGTTGTCAATGGCATGGCGCACGTTATCGAGGGCCACGGAAAAGTTCCGGGTGAGGCCGGTGACGAGGGCATCGGCATCGCCGAGGGCAACCATGCAGGAGGCAAACACATTGCGGTCCTGGTTTACAAAGCGCTGGCAATCGCGAAACAGGAAACCGTTGCGCTGTAGGCGCTCATAAAGGAAGTTGGCATAATCAACATTCCGGTCGGTAAGCCGTGCATTGAGAATTTTTACATCCTCGTGCAGTTCGAGGCCGCTTGCGACAAGGGTTTTTTCAACTTCCGTTTCACGGCCAATCAAAATGGCGGTTCCCAATCCCGCCGTGGCATAGCTGTTGGCGGCGCGGATCATCCGGTCTTCCTCGCCTTCAGCGAAGACAACACGCTTGGGCTTGGATCTCACCTGATCATACACGGTTTGAAGCGTGCCGGCGATGGGATCAAGCCTAGCTGAGAGTTGCGCGGTGTATTCGTCTATATCGGCCAGGTGCTTGCGCGCCACGCCTGAATCCATGGCGGCCCTGGCCACGGCGACAGGAATTCTTGAGATAAGCCGAGGATCAAAAGGAACCGGAATCAGATATTGCGGGCCAAAGGTTAGGCGCGAGCCATGATAGGCGGCGGCCACCTCATCGGGAACATCCTCGCGCGCCAGACTTGCAAGGGCCTGAGCCGCAGCTATCTTCATTTCCTCATTGATTGTGCGGGCCCGCACATCAAGGGCGCCCCGGAATATGTAGGGGAAACCCAAGACATTGTTCACCTGGTTGGGATAGTCGGAACGGCCCGTAGCCATTATGGCGTCCGACCTGATCTTGGCCACGTCTTCGGGCAAGATCTCCGGATCAGGGTTGGCCATGGCGAAGATGATCGGATTTTTTGCCATGCTCTTGACCATCGCGGGGGTCAAGGCACCGGCGACCGACAGGCCGAAGAAAACATCGGCTCCGTCCATTGCATCAGCCAGACTTCGAGCCTTGGTGACGGTTGCATGGGCGGACTTCCATTGGTTCATGCCTTCGGTGCGCCCCTGGTAAACCACGCCTTTTGAATCCGCCAGAATGACATTTCCCGCCGGAACGCCCATGGATTTGATCAGCTCGACGCAGGCAATGGCGGCTGCGCCCGCGCCATTGCAGACGAGCCTGAAATCCTTGATGTCGCGTTTGGTGATGTGGAGCGCGTTGATGAGAGCTGCTGTGGCAATGATGGCGGTTCCGTGCTGGTCATCGTGAAAGACTGGAATATCCATGATCTCGCGCAAGCGCTGCTCGATCATGAAACATTCAGGGGCTTTGATGTCCTCCAAGTTTATACCGCCAAATGAGGGGCCGAGGTAGCGCACGGCGCCGATAAACTCATCTACATCCTTGGTATCAACCTCGAGATCAATGGAATCGACATCGGCAAAGCGCTTGAAGAGGACAGCCTTGCCTTCCATGACCGGCTTCGATGCGAGAGCCCCCAGGTCGCCAAGGCCAAGAATGGCGGTTCCGTTGGTGATGACGGCGACGAGATTGCCCTTTGCCGTATAATCATAGGCGGCATCCGGATTCTCAGCGATGGCGCGCACCGGCACAGCAACGCCCGGGCTGTAGGCCAACGACAGGTCGCGCTGTGTGGCCATGGGTTTAGTCGGATTGATTTCGAGCTTTCCGGGTTTTCCCATGCGATGGAATTCAAGGGCTTCTTCATCGGTAATGGACGGTTTCCGGCTGGCTTTTTTATCGCTGCTCATTGACACTCATTTCATGCATAACCCTGCTGCGGGGCGAGACTAGAGGGAGCGCAGGCAATGCTCAAGCCTCTAAATTCAGCAAATATAGGGGGTGACAGTCTTGCCCTGGTATCTGTTATAAAACCGCCATGAACGAAATGGCGACGATGAGGGACAACTGACGTGGCGGAGCGCCCAACGCCGATGATGGCCCAGTTCCTTGAAATCAAGGCCACCCATCCCGGCTTCCTGCTGTTCTATCGCATGGGCGATTTTTATGAAATGTTCTTCGATGACGCGGAAACCGCATCGCGGGCCCTGGGGATTGCGCTTACCAAGCGCGGCAAGCATCTTGGCGCTGATATTCCCATGTGCGGCGTGCCTGTCCATGCGGCGGAGCAATATTTGCAGAAGCTTATTCGCCTCGAACACCGGGTTGCCGTTTGCGAGCAGATGGAGGACCCGCAGGAGGCAAAGCGGCGCGGAGGAAAATCGGTTGTCCGCAGAAGCGTCATAAGGCTGGTCACGCCAGGCACCCTCACTGAGGACACACTGCTTGAATCAAAAACCAGCAATTATCTTGCAGCGCTTGCCGTCACTCGCGGCACACAGGAGATGGCGCTTGCCTGGGCCGAGATTTCTTCCGGCGAATTTTCAGTCTTGCTGACGGACCACAAGCGGCTGGCGGCGGAATTGGCGCGGCTTGAACCGCGCGAGATTGTTTTCAGCGATAGCCTGCGCGGCGATAAAGCCATCGAGGGGATCTTGGAGGCAATCGGCATTCCCTTGAGCCCGCAGCCCGCTTCGCGCTTTGACAGCACAACTGCGGAAAAACGCCTCAGGGACCATTTCGGTCTGCTGGCTTTTGACGGCTTCGGGGCTTTCTCGCGCGCGGAGATTGCCAGCCTCGGAGGCCTTCTGGATTATATCCTGCTGACCCAGGTGGGGAAAGTTCCACATCTTCGCATTCCCCGCAAGGAAGAGGGACAAGCGGGACTGCAAATTGATGCGGCCACCCGGGCAAACCTGGAACTCACCCGCAAGCTTTCGGGCGAGAAAGAAGGAAGCCTTCTTTCGATCATTGACTTCACGGTCACGGCGGCAGGGGCGCGTTTGCTCGCAAACCGGCTTGGGCAACCCCTCAACCAGGTTGCGGCGATCGAGGCGCGCCTCGATGAGGTCAGCCATTTTGAAGCCATCCCCGAGCTTAAGGACAATCTGCGGCGCAGCCTTCAATTGATGCCGGACCTTGAGCGCGCCCTGGGACGCCTGACGCTTGGCCGCGGCGGCCCGCGCGATTTGGCGGCAATCCGCGATGGCTTGAAATGCGCCGAAGCCATTGGCGAGCTCCTGGATATCAACAATCCGCTGAACCAGCTTCCAGCAAATCTCGCGGCGGCGAGAAGCATCATCATGAATCTGCCGCATCATCTGGTGCGGCGTTTGGAGGAAGGGCTTTCCGACACGCTGCCCATGCTGGCGCGAGACGGCAATTTCGTCAGGCGGGGGTTCAGCGCGGGACTCGACAGTGCCCGGGCCCTACGCGACGATACGCGGCAGGTCATTGCCGACTTGCAGGCTCGTTACGCCGAAACCGTCGGCATCAAAAACCTGAAAATCCGCCACAACAACATGATCGGCTATTTCATCGAAGTGGCCACGCAAAACGCGGCAATGCTGGGCGATGAAAAATTCGGGGCGCAGTTCATCCACCGCCAGACAATTGCCAATACCACCCGCTTCACCACGCTTGAGCTTTCGCAGCTTGAACAGCGCATCGCCTCGGCGGCGGAACGGGCTCTGGCCATTGAACTTGAAGCGTTCAACGGCTTTGTTGAAAAAGTCGCGGCGGAAAGTGAAAACATTTCAAATATCGCGGCGGCCCTTGCAGCGCTTGATGTGGCCTCGTCGTTGTGCGAGCTGGCCCAGAGCAGCCGCTATGTGCGGCCCGTCGTCGACCACTCGCGGAGCTTCAAGGTCTATGGCGGCCGCCACCCGGTGGTGGAGCATGTCCTGCAAAAGCGCGGTGAAAGTGCCTTCATTGCCAATGACTGCGATCTCTCGGCGCAAAATCACCGGCTGTGGCTGCTGACGGGGCCCAATATGGCTGGCAAATCCACGTTTCTGCGGCAAAACGCGCTCATTGCGATTCTGGCGCAGATGGGCTCCTACGTGCCGGCCAGAAGTGCTCATATCGGCGTGGTTGACCGCCTTTTCAGCCGTGTTGGGGCTGCCGATGACCTGGCGCGGGGGCGCTCGACATTCATGGTTGAAATGGTGGAAACGGCGGCGATCCTCAATCAGGCAACGGAGCATTCCCTGGTTATCCTGGACGAGATCGGGCGCGGAACCTCGACCTTTGACGGGTTGTCGATTGCCTGGGCCACGGTTGAACACCTGCATGAAACCAAACGCTGCCGGACCCTGTTTGCCACGCATTACCACGAACTCACGACCCTTGCGGCAAGGCTTGATGGCCTTCATAACGCCACCGTCAAAGTGCGGGAATGGAAGGGTGACGTGATATTTCTCCATGAGGTCATAAGCGGGGTGGCGGACCGTTCCTATGGCATTCAGGTTGCGAAGCTGGCGGGATTGCCGCTCGCGGTTACGGAGCGCGCCGCAACCATCCTGTCGCAGCTTGAAAAAAGCGAACAGGCCTTCAAGCGCAAGACGCTTGTTGATGACTTGCCGCTGTTTTCCGCCTTGCAGACGTCACCCAACGCATCCTCCCAACCCAGGAACGATGAAATCCGCGAAATGCTGGCGTCTGCCAGGCCGGACGAATTGAGTCCCCGCGATGCGTTGGCATTTCTTTATGCCCTCAAGGCGAAAGCAGCCAAAACGCAATGAAGTCCAAGGCCATTCACCATCCTGAGCGGCTGATTGACGTCGCGGCGTTGCGCAAGGCGCTGAACGGGTTCGTTGCCGCGCCACCCTTCGACATCACAAAAATCCGCCCTGCAATTGTGGAAGTTCTCAAAGCGGTCCTGAAATCGGCACGAACAGAGGCGGAGAACCGGCTGTGCAATGACGGCAAGGGCACGCAGTGCGCGAAAAATCTCGCCTATGTCCAGGATGAGATCATACGCACACTCTACGAGTTTTCTAGGGAGAAAATTTTTCCTCGGGCGAATGTCAGCGAGCTGCAGGAGGTGGCCATCATCGCCACAGGCGGCTATGGGCGAGGCACCCTGGCTCCCGGCTCCGATATTGATCTCCTGTTCCTGCTGCCGGGAAAGCAGGATGAGTCCAGCAGGCGGCTGATCGAGTTCATTCTCTATACGCTGTGGGACATGCGCCTGAAGGTCGGCCACGCGACACGCAGCACGGAGGAATGCATCCGGCTGGCTAAGACCGACAACACCATCCTCACTTCCATTCTCGAGGCGCGGTTCATTTGCGGAAATGAACGGCTCAGCAAGAGCATGCAGTTTCATTTCCGCCGCGACATCGTCCAGGCAGGCGCTCGGAAATTCGTGGCCGACAAACTTGCCGAACGCGATGTTCGCCTGGCCAAGAGCGGTGAAAGCCGTTACCTCGTCGAACCAGACCTGAAAGACGGCAAGGGGGGCCTTCGCGATCTTCATACGCTGTTCTGGATTGCCAAATTTCTTTACGATACAAATTCTCCCGAGGAACTTGCGGACAAGGGGGCGTTCACCCATGAGGAGCTGTCGCGGTTCCAGAAATGCGAGGATTTCCTCTGGGCGGTCCGCTGCCATTTGCATTTCATTTCCGGCCGTGGCGAGGATCGCCTGAGTTTTGACCGCCAGTCAGAGCTTGCGGGCCGTCTTGGCTACCAGTCCCACGCGGGCCTCAAAAATGTCGAACGCTTCATGAAGCATTATTTTCTGATCGCCAAGGAAGTGGGCGATCTCACGCGCATTTTCTGCGCCAGCCTTGAGGCAAAACAGGTGAAGGACATTCCGGTCTTGAGCCGCGTCATGGGGCGGTTCAGGCCGAAACCGGTGGTGAAGATACCGGAAAACAAGAATTTCCAGATCGAAAGCGGGCGCCTTACTCTCGTAAAACCAACGGTATTTCGCGACGATCCGGTCAATCTCCTGCGCCTGTTTTCAGTGGCCAGCACCTATAGCGCGGAAATTCATCCCGATGCCCTCAAGATAGTGCGGAAGTCGCTTTCTCTGATCGACAAGGGGCTTTGCAACAACCCGGAAGCCAATGCCCTGTTTCTCGACATGCTGATCAACAGCGACTCATCTGAAACGCTGCTGCGCATGATGAATGAGGCGGGCGTGCTTGGCCGCTTCATTCCGGAATTCGGCAAGGTCGTGGCGATGACGCAGTTCAACATGTATCATCACTTCACGGTGGACGAGCATCTCATCCGCGCGGTCGGCATTCTGGCGGCGCTGGAGAAGGGGCGCTTGTCGGAGGACCATCCGCTTTCAGCGGTTCTTTTTCCAACGCTGAAGAGCCGCCGCTCCCTCTATGTGGCAACCCTCCTGCACGATATCGCAAAGGGCCGCGAAGAAGATCACTCCATCGCGGGAGAGCGCATTGCACGGGCGCTTGGTCCGCGCTTTGGCCTTACGCCTGAAGAAACCGAAACGGCGGCCTGGCTTGTCCGCCATCATCTGCTGATGAGCGAGACGGCCCAGATGCGCGATCTCAATGACTTCAAGACCATCCTGGATTTCACCGCAGTTGTGCAAAGCCCGGAAAGGCTGAAGCTTCTGCTGATCCTGACGGTGGTTGACATCCGCGCCGTCGGGCCAGGCGTCTGGAACGGCTGGAAAGGCCAGTTGCTGCGCACGCTTTATGCGGAAGCGGAACCGGTGCTTACCGGCGGCCACACGGGGAGCTCCCGCCAGGAAAGAATTAAAGAAGCGCAAGCTGCGTTTCTGGCACATTTTCCGCAATGGTCGGATAGCCAGATCAGGACTGCCACGTCACGCCACTATGATGCCTATTGGCTGAATGTCGGGATCGAGAAACAGATCACCCACCAGGCGCTGATCGACAGGTCTTCGCCGCGTGACATCGTGACCGAAGTTCATACCGATGCCTTCACGGCGATCACCGACCTTACAATCTACGCGCCGGACCATCCCCGTCTTTTGGCGCTCATCACGGGTGCCTGTGCGGCGGCGAATGCCAACATCATGGGGGCACAGATCTTCACGACCACGGACGGGATGGCTCTCGATACCATTCTCATTCAGCGGGAATTTTCAACCGAGGATGATGAACAGCGCCGGGCCGAGCGGGTCACCGAAATCATACGCTTGGCCTTGCAGGGAAAAATGCGGCTCAAGGATGCGGTTGCCGGCGCCACCCAACAGCGGTCGCGGCTCAAGGCCTTCTCGGTGGCGCCACGGGTTATCATCGACAACCAATCCTCAAACCGTTTCACGGTGATCGAGATCAACGGGCTTGACCGGATCGGGTTGCTTTACAACCTTACCGAAGCACTGTTTCATTTGAGCCTGAACATTGCCTCGGCCCACATCACCACCTTTGGCGAAAAGGCCATTGACGTTTTCTATGTCACGGACCTCACCGGCGACAAGATTCTCAATCCGGCGCGGCATGCGCAAATCGAACGGGAATTGATGAAGGTTCTGGCTCCCATGCCGGAAAGACTTGCAAACTCCGCATGAATCAGTGGAAGGAGAAGCCTGAACTTGGGACCTGAGACATGTCGCTCCTGAAATCGGCAGCAACCGTGGGCGGGCTTACCTTGGTAAGCCGGCTGCTCGGGTTCTTGCGCGACCAGCTTATCGCCTTCACGCTGGGAACGGGACCGGTGGCCGAGGCCTTTTTCGTAGCCCAGAGATTCCCCAACCTTTTTCGCGCCCTGTTTGCCGAGGGGGCGTTTAACTCAGCTTTCGTGCCGCAGTTTGCCAGGCGCATTGAAGGCGAGGGGCAAAGTGCCGCCCATAAATTTGCAACGGAAATTTTTTCCGCCCTGCTGGCCTGGCTATTGGTGTTCACCGCCTTTTCGATGATTGCCATGCCCTGGCTGATCTACGTGATCGCCCCAGGATTTTCCGGAGAAGCGCAGAAACTTCAGCTGACCATTGACCTCACGCGGATATGTTTTCCCTATCTGCTCTTCATGTCGCTTACGGCGTTGCAGTCCGGCGTTCTCAACAGCCTCAACCGGTTTACGGCCGCCGCCGCTGCTCCCATTCTTCTCAACATTGTCATGATAGGCTCAAACATCCTGACCTGGGCCTTGGGCACCGGCAACAGCGCGGCGACGGGCTATATTTTCGCATGCGGTGTTTCACTGGCGGGCGTTGCGCAATTCCTGCTGCTGGCCATGGCCTGCAGGCGCGCGGGGATGCCGCTTTTTCCCGCATGGCCGACATTTTCACCGGCTGTCAAAAAGGTGCTTGCGCTTTCCGTTCCCGGGATCATCTCCGGGGGGATCATGCAGATCAACCTGCTCATCGCCACCGTCATTGCCACAAGCCTCGACCGGGCGGTGGCCTATCTCTATTACGCGGACCGGCTCTATCAGCTGCCGCTGGGTGTCATCGGTGTTGCCATCGGCGTTGTGTTGCTGCCCGATCTTTCAAGAAAACTTCGTGCGGGTGACAACAAGGCAGCCCTGAACAGCCAGAACCGGGCACTTGAGCTTTCGCTGTTTCTGACCATTCCGGCGGCCTTTGCCTTGATGGCGATTCCGGTTCCCATCCTGCACACGGTGTTTGAGCATGGGGCTTTCAGTGCTTCGGACACGCTTGCCGTGGCGCCCACGGTCCTGGCCTTCGCCGCGGGGCTTCCAGCCTTTGCAATGACCAAGGTGTTCCAGCCCGGCTTCTATGCCCGGGAAGACACCAGGACGCCCATGCGCTTTGCCATCATTTCGGTGGTGATCAACATCGCGGCCAGCCTTTTTCTGTCGCGCTTTTATGGGCATGTGGGCATAGCCATGGCCACCTCCCTTGCGGCCTGGGCCAATGCCATATTGCTCGCCATTTCGCTGACGCGGCGCGGGCATTACCAGATGGACGGCCGCCTGAAGGCGAGGCTGCCCCGCATCCTTGTTTCCGGCCTGCTGATGGGGCTGTTGCTGCTTCTCGGCCTCTGGCTTTTGCAGGACAATTTCAGTGCAACTGCGAGCTTCATAAGCTCCCTTTGGGGACTGGCCGTCCTCGTGGCTGGCGGCATCGCCGGTTACTTTGCCCTGGCGCATGTTTCGGGGGCCATGACGCTTGCCGAGATGCGTGCCGCCATAAAACGCTAACTCTTTTCAAGCCGCGCAATTGCAGGCATAAGGCGGCCTGACAGTTCCACAGGATTTTATTGATGACCACTTTCACCCCACGGGTTTTCTCCGGCATGCAGCCTACGGGCAATTTGCACCTCGGCAATTATCTGGGTGCCATGCTGAACTGGATCAAACTGCAGGAAACACAAGAATGCATCTATTGCGTGGTGGACATGCACGCCATCACCCTGTGGCAGGAGCCAAAAGAACTGCACAAGGCCATCCTTGAAGTGACGGCGGCCTATCTGGCCTGCGGGCTGGACCCGAAACGCTCGATCATTTTCAACCAGAGCCAGGTCCAGGAACATGCGGAACTGGCCTGGATCTTCAACTGCGTGGCGCGCATGGGCTGGCTCAACCGGATGACCCAGTTCAAGGAAAAGGCCGGCAAGAACAAGGAGCAGGCCTCGGTGGGGCTCTATGTTTATCCCAACCTCATGGCGGCGGATATTTTGGCCTACAAGGCAACCCATGTCCCGGTGGGTGAAGACCAGAAGCAGCACCTGGAACTGGCGCGCGACATTGCAGGAAAATTCAATCTGGATTTCGGCGATGCCATCAGCGCCGCGGGCTACAATGGTGATTTCTTCCCGCAGCCGGAGCCTTTCATTATCGGGCCTGCCACCCGCGTCATGTCGCTGCGGGACGGGGCAAAGAAAATGTCGAAGTCGGATCCTTCCGACCTGTCGCGCATCAACTTGTCCGATGATTCCGAAACCATTGCCCGCAAAATCCGCAAGGCCAAAACCGATACGGACGGGCTGCCTTCGGAAGCGGCTGGGCTCAAGGGGCGGCCGGAGGCTGACAACCTGACCGGCATCTATGCCGCCCTTTCGGGAAGCTCGGTTGACCAGGTCCTGGCGCAATTCGGCGGCGGGCAGTTTTCCCGCCTGAAGGAGGCCCTGGCTGAACTGGCGGTTGCCAAACTTGGCCCCATCGGCCGTGAAACCAAGCGTTTGCAGGCAGATCCTGGCCATGTTGAGGGCATACTGGCCGATGGCTCGGCCCAGGCCCGGACCATTGCTGCGCCAATCTTAAGGGAAGTGCGTAAAATTGTGGGTTTTGTCGTCTCTTGAGGCGAAGCAACAGTTTAAAATGATTCCAAACTAACCTATATAGAGAGTCAGAGGACACATCATGTTTATTCAGACCGAAGCTACCCCAAACCCTGCCACCCTGAAGTTCATTCCGGGAAAGCCCGTGCTACCCGGCTCAACGCGCGAATACCGCGCGGTGGATGAGGCGGATGACTGCGTGTTGGCCCAGCAGCTGTTCACGGTTTCCGGTGTTTCCGGCGTATTCTTGGGGCAGGACTTCATTACGGTCAGCAAAAGCGAAGGCGAATGGCAGCACCTGAAGCCCGCCATCCTTGGCCATATCATGGACCACTATCTGTCGAGCGTCCCCATGCTGCGGGGTGAAAAGTCCTTGGCCGTGACCGACAGCGAGGAGTTTTATGAAGAATCTGACAAAGCCATTGTCGGCACCATCAAGGAACTGCTGGAAACTCGCGTGCGGCCTGCGGTGGCGCAGGATGGCGGCGACATCACCTTTCACGGCTTCAAGGAAGGCGTGGTCTTTCTCAACATGAAGGGCTCATGCGCGGGCTGCCCGAGCTCGACGGCCACGCTCAAGCATGGCATTGAGAACCTGCTGCGGCACTTCGTTCCGGAAGTCACCGAGGTCCGGCCCGTTTAAACCTATCGGTTTTTGAAAGCAGGCTTCCGCTTTTCAACGAAGGCGGACATGCCTTCCTTCTGATCGTCTAGCGCAAACATCGAATGCATGAGGCGGCGCTCAAAACGCAGGCCTTCGGCAAGCCCCGTTTCAAAGGCGCGGTTCACCGCTTCCTTCGCCATCATGACAACGGGATGGGAGAATGTCGCGATTTTTGCGGCGGTCATAACTGATTCATCCAGCAACTTGTCGGACGTAACGATGCGCGACACCAATCCGCAGCTCTCGGCCTCGGCGGCTTCCATCAAGCGGCCCGTCAGGATCATTTCCATGGCTTTCGCCTTACCGATGGAGCGGGCCAGTCTTTGCGTGCCGCCAGAACCCGGAATTATCCCCAAAGTAATTTCCGGCAAGCCGAATTTCGCCGTACCGGCGGCAATGATGAAATCACACATGAGGGCCAGTTCACAGCCGCCGCCCAAGCAATAACCTGAAACGGCAGCGATCATGGGTTTGCGGAATTCCGAAACCCTGTCCCACGCCGAGAGAAAATTACCGAGATACACATCAGTAAAACTCTTGTCTTTCATCTCGCGGATGTCGGCGCCGGCGGCAAAAGCCTTGTCGCTGCCCGTGATAATGACACAGCCAATTTCGGCGTCTTCCTGAAAATCCGAAAGAGCGTAATTGAGCTCATCAATGAGCTGGGCGTTCAAGGCATTCAGCGCCTTGGGCCGGTTGAGGGTAATGATTCCCACTGCATCCCGGGTCTCGCTGATGATATTTTCATAGGCCATTGGCATTTCCTATTTCTGGCAGGTCGGGCAGTAAAAGGTCGAGCGCCCGGACTGCACTATACGACGGATGGTACCAGGGCAACCCGGAGTTTGGCATTTTTCGCCCGCCCGGTCATAAACCGCAAAACGCTGCTGAAAGGCGCCCGCGCTGCCGTCGGTTGAGGAAAAATCCTGCA
The DNA here is from genome assembly GCA_038251095.1 of Hyphomicrobiales bacterium. GTDB lineage: Bacteria > Pseudomonadota > Alphaproteobacteria > Rhizobiales > Aestuariivirgaceae > Aestuariivirga. The sequence goes on along the minus strand of JBBSBQ010000027.1, from coordinate 35,694 downwards.
AGGTGGAGCCGCCTGCTGCGATGGCCTCGTTCAAGATATCGCGGACATGGCGGACAACATCATTCAGCCTGGCATCGTGCGTGCTCTTCCGAACCAAAGTTCCAGCCTTTCGCTTGGGCGATAGGCCGCTGCGGTGGAGGACCTCACTCACATAGATGTTGCCGAGACCTGCGATGATCCGTTGATCCAGCAGCGCGGCCTTCAGGGGAGCGGATTTCTTCCTGAATCTGTCGGCCAGGAAGCCAGCACTGAACTCATTGCCAAGGGGTTCGACTCCGATATCCTTCAGCAGCTTGTGACTTGCCATTTCATTTTCATGAAGAAGGTCCATGACGCCGAAACGGCGATGGTCGGTGTAGACAATCTGCACGCCATTATCGAGGAGGAAAACCACATGGTCGTGGGGGCCGGAACCGGCACCGTCGGCACCCTGTTCAAAATAAAATTCGCCCAGGTTGTTTGGCCGGGCATTTTCTTCCAGAACCGTAAAACGCCCGGTCATGCCGAGATGCACCAAAAGGCTATGGCCATCATCAAGGTTAACCAGAATATACTTGGCCCGGCGCTGCAGGCCGACGACCTGCCTGCCCTTCAGCCGGTCGGCGAAGCCTGCTGGAAAGGGAAAGCGAAGGCCGGCGCGGCGAAGCTCCACGCGGGCAATGAAGCGACCGGTGAGTACCGGACTTAATCCGCGCATAACAGTTTCAACTTCGGGAAGTTCCGGCATGATTATTAAGCAATAAGCGTTATGCCGCCACACTGGCAATAGAACTCATGAAACCTTTGGTTTATGATGGCTCCATGACTGAATCGGTTGAAAATGACGTGGACTTCGGCTTTCGCCGGGTGGGCGAAAGCGAGAAGCAGGGCCTGGTAAACGAGGTCTTTTCCAAGGCTGCCGAACGCTATGACCAGATGAATGATCTGATGTCGGGCGGCTTGCACCGGTTCTGGAAGGATGATCTGGTCACGATGCTCAACCCGCCGCGAAAACCCACTCCCTTCAAAGTTCTAGACGTGGCGGGCGGCACGGGGGACATCGCTTTCCGCATTGCGCGGGCTGGCGGCTCTGGAACCCATGTGACGGTTGCGGATATCTCGCCCGAGATGGTGCATGAGGGCAAGAAGCGGGCGGAGCGCGAGGGCCTGCTTGCCCGCTGCGATTTCACCGTGGGCAATGCCGAAAGCCTGGCTTTTCCCGACCGGAGTTTTGATGCCTATACAATTGCCTTTGGCATTCGCAATGTCACCCATATCGACCGGGCCCTGGCGGAAGCGCACCGTGTGCTGAAGCCGGGCGGGCATTTTCTCTGCCTGGAATTTTCTCATGTCAATATGGCGCTCCTTGAGAATGCCTATGACGCCTTTTCATTCACGGTCATTCCCGCCGTCGGTAAAGTTGTCACTGGTGATGGCCAGCCCTATCGCTACCTCGTCGAAAGCATCCGCAAATTTCCCAGGCAGGATGACTTCAAGGCCATGCTGGATGCGACAGGCTTTGCCCGCACGAGTTACCGCAATCTCTCCGGCGGAATTGTCGCCATTCATTTGGGCTGGCGGATTTGATGATTTCAACGGTGAAAAATATCTGGCGGCTGGCCCGCGCCGGACGGACCATGGCGCGCTATGATTTTTTCCTGCAACCGGAACAGGTTTCCGACCTGCCATGGTTTGCACGGGCGCTTCTGAAAACTGCCAAATTTGGTGCGGCTGCGCCCATCGTTGATTCCGCCAGCCGGGTGACCGCAGCGCTCTCGTCGCTTGGGCCGAGCTACATCAAGCTTGGACAATTCCTATCCACCCGCCCCGATGTGATCGGGGCCAAGCGGGCCTTTGAATTGAAATCCCTGCAGGACCGTCTGCCGCCCTTCAGCATGGCGGAAGCACGCGACATCATCCGTGTCAATCTTGGCCAGAGTGTTGAAGAACTGTTCACGGAGTTTGGCGAGCCAGTTGCCGCCGCATCGATTGCGCAGGTTCACAAGGCCCTGACAAAGGATGGTGCGCAAGTTGCCGTTAAGATCCTGCGCCCCGGAGTTGAGAAGCGCTTTGCCGATGATCTTTCGAGTTTCTTCTTTGCGGCGCGGATGATGAAACGGTTTTCGCGCGAGGCGCAACGTTTGCGCCCCGTGGCCGCGGTTGAAATGCTCGAACATTCCATGAAACTCGAACTTGACCTGCGTATGGAGGCGTCTGCCATTTCGGAAATGGCCAAGGCTACCGCCGATGATCTTAACTTCCGTCTGCCAACCGTCAACTGGCCGCTCACCGCCCGCCAGGTTCTTACGACCGAATGGATTGAGGGCACGCCTATCTCGGACATCGCAACCCTGCGAGCGAAAGGCTTTGATCTCAAGGCCCTCGGTGACAACATCATCCAGAGCTTCCTGCGCCATGCCATCCGTGATGGCTTCTTTCATGCGGATATGCATCAGGGAAATCTTTTCGTAGATGCCAACGGGCATCTCGTGGTGGTTGACTTCGGCATCATGGGCAGGCTGAGCGAAGGCGACCGCCTGTTCCTCGCTGAAATTCTCTATGGCTTCATCACGCGGGATTACACGCGGGTCTCCGAGGTGCATTTTGATGCGGGCTATGTACCCCGCGACCAGGATGTGGCCGATTTCGCCCAGGCGCTGCGCGCCATCGGCGAGCCCATCATGGGCCTTGCGGCACATGAAATTTCCATGGCGCGGCTTCTGACCCAGCTTTTTGAAGTAACAGGGCAGTTCAACATGGTGACTCAGCCGCAACTCCTGCTGCTGCAAAAAACCATGGTTGTAGTCGAGGGCGTGGCCCGCACCCTCAATCCGAAGCTCAACATTTGGGTTACCGCCGAGCCCGTGGTGCGGAGCTGGATTGAGCGGAAGCTGGGGCCTATCGGCAAACTGGAGGGGGCCGTGCAAAGTGCCGCTTCGCTGGGCCGCCTAGCCTCCATGCTGCCGGGCGTGGTGACCGAAATCGTGCAATCCGGCAGCATCAAGCTCGATAGTGACACGACAAACCGCATCGCCATCGCCCACCACCATGCCAACCGCTTCCAGCGCTATGCTGTCATGGCAGGGGCGGCCGCGCTGGTGGCAATTGCCCTCAAACTCGTCCTTTAAGAAAGAGCGTTTAATCGCTACATTGGCATCATGACCGCTGTCACCGGAAAGACCATACTTCTCATCATTGGGGGCGGAATCGCCGCCTACAAATCCCTTGAATTGATCCGCCTGCTGGCGGGCAAGGGTGTGGGGGTGCGCACCATCATGACCAAGGCAGCGGAAGAATTCGTAACGCCCCTGTCGGTTGCCAGCCTCACCAAGCAAAAGGTTCACACGGCACTGTTCAACCTCACCGACGAAGTTGAAATGGGCCATATCGAATTGTCGCGCGCGGCGGACCTGCTGGTCGTGGCGCCCGCTACGGCGGACCTCATGGCCAAGATGGCACACGGCCAGGCCAATGACCTTGCTTCAACGTCGCTGCTTGCCACGGACAAGCCGGTGCTGATCGCGCCTGCCATGAATGTACGGATGTGGCAACACGCGGCAACCCAGCGCAATCTCCAGCAGTTGAAGCGCGATGGCATTCTTCTCGTTGGCCCCAACGAGGGCGACATGGCGTGCGGTGAGTATGGTCTGGGGCGCATGGCGGAACCCGCCGAAATCGTTGCGGCGATTGAAACGGCGCTGGCTCCAAAGGCGAAGCCCCTCAAGGGCAAGAAGGTGCTGATCACCGCAGGGCCAACACGCGAGGCCATTGATCCGGTGCGCTACATTTCCAACTATTCTTCCGGCAAGCAGGGCTATGCCATTGCGGCAGCTGCCGTGGCGCTCGGAGCTGAAACGGTGCTGGTATCTGGACCGGTCGACCTTCCCATCCCTCCCGGCGTGCAAATGATTCCCGTGACGAGCGCAACAGAGATGCTGGCGGCCAGTGAGCGGGAGCTTCCCTGCGACATCGCCATCTTCACCGCTGCGGTTGCCGATTGGCGCGTGGATCAGGAGAATGACCAAAAGATCAAAAAGGACAAGAGCGGCATTCCTGATCTGAAATTTGTGGAAAATCCCGACGTCCTGAAAACTATCGCCAAGCGGGCGTCGAAGCGGCCAAAGCTGGTGGTCGGTTTTGCGGCGGAGACTGAAAACCTCGTGGACAATGCCAGCGAAAAACTGAAAAAGAAGGGCTGCGATCTCATCGTCGCCAATGATGTGAGCAGGGAGCGCGGTGTTTTCGGCGGCGATCAAAACACTGTGCATCTCGTTTCGGCGTCTGGCGTGGAAAGCTGGGGTCTCATGTCGAAACAGGATGTGGCGCAACTTTTGATGGTTCAACTTGCGGCGCAGCTCACAACAGGCAACGCATGACGCCGTTGCGGATCATGCGGCTGGCCAATGGTGAAAACCTTCCGCTGCCGGCTTATGAAACACCCGGTGCCGCCGGCATGGATCTTCGTGCCGCTGAGTATACGGTGTTGAAACCCGGCGCGCGCTTTCTGATGCCAACGGGATTTGCCATCGCACTTCCTGATTATCATGAGGCGCAGGTGCGGCCCCGATCCGGGCTTGCGGTCAAGCATGGGGTCACCGTCCTGAATGCACCGGGCACCATCGACAGCGATTACCGCGGCGAGATCAAAGTACCCCTGATCAATCACGGCACGGCCGATTTCATCATCAAACGCGGCGACAGGATTGCCCAGATGATCGTGGCCGCCGTGGCGCGCGCGAACTTGCAAGAGGTCTCGGCGCTCGATGAGACGGCTCGGGGCAACAACGGTTTTGGCTCGTCAGGAGTCCGCTGATGGCGCTTTCCCCCGACGAGCTCGAACGCTATGCCCGGCACATTGTGATGCCCGAGGTTGGCGGGCCAGGGCAGGCCAAGCTCATCAACGCGAATGTATTGGTGATTGGTGCCGGGGGCCTGGGTGCGCCGGCGCTGCTCTATCTCGCGGCGGCGGGCGTTGGCACTATCGGCATCTGCGACAATGATATTGTGAGCCTGTCAAACCTTCAGCGGCAGGTTGTCCATACAACTGCGGCGGTGGGAGAATTCAAAACGAAAAGCGCCAAGGCGACCTTGGCTGCGATCAATCCGCATCCCAAAATTGTCGAGCACCGCCTGCGCCTTGATGCTTCAAACGCGCTGGAAATCATTAGGCAGTATGACATTGTCGCTGATGGCTGCGATAATTTCCCCACGCGGTTTCTGGTCAGTGATGCTTGCTATTTTGCAAAAAAGCCTCTGGTCTCGGCGGCCGTGGGCCAGTTCGACGGGCAGATTTCGACCTTCAAGCCTTACGGCAAAGCGCCCTCGGGCGAACCGTGGCCTACCTATCGCTGCTTCATCGGCGATCTTCCGGAACGGGGGCTTTTCCCGGCCTGTGAAGAGTCGGGCATTCTGGGGGCGCTCCCCGGCATTGTTGGTTCCATGCAGGCCATGGAAGTGATCAAGGAAATCCTCGGGATCGGTGACAGCCTGGCGGGCCGCCTGGTGATGTATGACGCGCTAACCACGCGGTTTTATGAAACCAAATTGTCCTGGAATCCGGAAAATCCCCTCACCGGCCGCAAGCCCTCGATTACGTCACTGCAATCTCAGACTTACGTTTGAGAATATAAAGAAATCTTTATGTCCTTGTTGCCAGGTTGTGCGACGCCTGCTATAGGCACGGGCTTCAATCGTTAATTTCCCTGTTTGGAGCATACCCATGGCCGCTTTCACCGATTATCATGTTGCCGACATCAAGCTTGCCGATTGGGGGCGCAAGGAGCTCGACATGGCCGAGGTTGAAATGCCGGGCCTGATGTCCACCCGGGAAGAATATGCCAGGGCTCAGCCCCTGAAGGGGGCGCGCATTTCCGGCTCGCTCCACATGACGATCCAGACAGCGGTTTTGATCGAAACCCTGAAAGCCCTGGGGGCCGATATCCGCTGGGCTTCCTGCAACATTTATTCAACCCAGGATCATGCGGCAGCGGCAATCGCCGCCGCTGGCATTCCAGTTTTTGCCTTCAAGGGGGAGACCTTGAAGGAATACTGGCAATACACCGCAAAGATTTTCGACTGGGCCGATGGCCAGACGACCAACATGATTCTTGATGATGGCGGCGATGCGACGCTTTACATCCTGCTGGGCGCAAAAGCCGAAACGGACCCGAAGCTCATTGCCTACCCGAAGAGCGAGGAAGAGGAATGCCTCTATGCGGAGATCGCCAAGCGCCTGAAGGCCAGCCCCGGCTGGTTCAGCAAAGTGCGCGCCTCGATCATTGGCGTTTCCGAAGAGACCACAACGGGTGTTCACCGCCTCTATGACCTGCAGAAGAAGGGCGAGCTTCCCTTCCCCGCCATCAACGTGAACGACAGTGTTACCAAGTCGAAATTCGACAACAAGTATGGCTGCCGGGAATCGCTGGTGGACGCCATAAGGCGCGGCACGGACGTGATGATGGCCGGCAAGGTGGCGGTTGTCCTGGGTTATGGCGATGTGGGCAAGGGCTCAGCGCTTTCGCTCCGCGGTGCAGGGGCCCGCGTGGTGGTGACTGAAGTTGACCCCATTTGCGCGCTGCAGGCGGCGATGGACGGCTACTCGGTGCAGACCCTCTCGGATGTGGTGACAAACGCTGACATATTTGTGACGGCAACAGGCAACAAGGATGTCATCACGGTTGATGACATGAAGCAGATGAAGGACATGGCCATCGTCTGCAACATCGGGCATTTTGACAATGAAATCCAAGTTGCCGAACTGAAGAATTTTCAGTGGACCAATATCAAGCCGCAGGTTGACCTGGTGCATTTCCCCAAGGGCAACCGGATTGTGCTTCTCTCGCAGGGCCGCCTCGTCAATCTGGGCAATGCCACGGGCCACCCCAGCTTTGTCATGTCCGCCTCTTTCACTAACCAGACGCTGGCGCAAATCGAGCTCTTCACCAATGCCAAGACTGGCAAGTACAAGAACGAGGTTTACGTGCTGCCGAAGCATCTCGATGAAAAGGTGGCAAGCCTCCATCTGGAAAAGCTCGGCGTCAAACTGACACGGCTTAGCGATGACCAGGCGGCTTATATCGGGGTGACGCCCAAAGGCCCGTTCAAGCCCGACTATTACCGCTACTAACGAGCCATTGGGGCCTGCCTCGCCTGCCATGAAGTAGTTCCGACAGGCTATTTTTGAGTCTATATCTCCGGATGGGACAGATGCGGCCTGATTCGGGTCCGCATCTCGCAGGTGGCTGGAGAAAAAATGCGGGAAGGCAACAGCATAATGAACGCGTTTATGCGTCATATCGCGGTTGCCGGTTTCGCATTTTTGCAGTGTGGCAGCGCCCATGCGGCGTCCTTCCAAATCCCCGACGTTGACCCCCTGATGAGTTTCCTCACGCTTGCTGCGGTGGCGGTTTTTGTCTGGGCTTTTCGCGTTATCAGAAAGCTGAGCCAAGGCGAGAACAGGGCGCGTCAGCGCGTCAATGAACTGGAGATCAGGCTAAACGAGGCTGAGACCGCCTTTGGCGCGGAAGCCCATGTCATGGTGGTCTGGCGCGGGAAAGAAGAATTCCCAAGCCGCATCATCGGCAGCATGTATGGCAGCGCCAAGGTTCCCACGGCTGTCGCCGAGATGCTGAATTTTCCCGCCTGGCTGGAAGCTGATTCCAGCAATGTCATTGAAGACTGCATCAGAACACTGCGGGAGATGGGCAAACCCTTCAACATCGGCGTCAGGACACTCAACAATGAATTGCTCGAAGCCGATGGGCGCGCCGCGGGCGGCATGGCGACGTTGCGGTTCCGCCCGCTCTCCGGCGAGCGGCGGCAGATCACCGAATTGAATTACGATGCGCGGAAACTGGGCATGCAGGTCGAGCGGCTCAGCGCGGTGCTTGATTCAGCCCCCCTCCCCATCTGGCTCCGCGATGGGGATGGCCGGCTGAGCTGGGTCAACCAAGCCTATGTCAAGGCGGTGGAACTACCCGACAGCGCCTCCGTTCTGCGGTCGCTGATCGAGGTTGCCTCGCCGGAGCGGATTGACACGACAAAGGCCGATCCCAAGACCGGACTCCTGGGAAGAACCCACGCGGTTTTTGCCGGCGCCATGAGGGCTCTCAATATCCATGAAGTGACCCTGCCGGAGGGCAAGGCCGGTTTTGCGGTGGATGTTTCGGAACTGGAGGAAATCGAAAAGGAACTGGACCGGCATATCAAGGCCCATGCCTCGACGCTCAACAAGCTTGACACGGCAATCGCCATCTTCGGGCCGGACCAACGCCTGCGCTTTCACAACATGGCCTTCGCCCAGCTCTGGCCGCTTGACGGGAAATGGCTCGACATGCATCCCACCGATGGCGAAATACTCGACCGCCTGCGGACCCAGCGCTGCATTCCGGAACAGGCCAACTACCGCGAATGGCGGGCCAAGCAGCTCTCGTCCTATACGACACTCGAAATGCGCGAAAGCTGGTGGTACCTGCCTGATGGGCGCTCGCTGCATGTGGTGTGCGAGCAGCATCCGTTCGGCGGTGTTACCTACCTGTATGAAAACGTCACGAAGGAAATCCAGCTCGAGAGCCGCTACAACGAGCTTATCGGGGTGCAGCGCGAAACCCTCGACAATCTCGAAGAGGCCATTGCGCTGTTCGGATCCGATGGTCGATTGAAACTTTTCAACCCCGCCTTTTCAAAATTCTGGAATTTTGACGGCGCCTTTCTCCAAAGGGAGCCCCATGTTGACCAGCTGGCCAGTGATGCTGTTGTAATCCGAGAAGCAGGGGCGGCCTGGCAGGAGATCAAGTTCGGCGTCACCGGCATGGAGTCAGAACGACGTGCGCTACGCGGCCGCATGACGGCAAGTGACCGCATTCTGCAATACAGTTCGGTTCCCTTGCCTGACGGCAACACGCTTCTGACCTTCTCGGACATTTCCGATCCGGCCAAAATGGAGCGCGCCTTGCGTGACCGCACGGAGGCCCTGGAAGCGGCTGACCGCCTCAAGAACGCTTTTCTCAGCAATGTCTCCTATGAAGTGCGCACGCCGCTCACGAGCATCCTGGGTTTTGCCGAAACACTCGACCTCGGGCTGGTGGGCGAGCTTTCGCCGAAACAGCGGGAATACGTTCTCGACATCAAGCGGTCATCGGAGGAATTGAAGGCCATCATTGACGCCATCATCGACCTTTCGGCGATTGATGCGGGCGCCATGGAGCTGAAACTTGCCAAACTGGATGTGGCTTCGATCCTGCAAACAGTTGCTGAAAAATTGTCGCCCACCATGATCCGGCGTGACCAGACCCTGAGCATAGAGTTGGCAGAAGACTCGCTCGCGTTTGTCGGCGATATGATGCGGGCGGAACAGATCATTTCAAACCTGCTGTCAAATGCCATTGGATTTTCGGCAAGGGGCAGCCAGATCCGCATGGGTGCGAGACGCTCCGGCGTAAATGTCCAGATATGGATTGCGGATTCGGGCCGCGGCATTGACCCGGAATTCCAGAAAAAGGCCTTCGAGAGATTTCAGTCCAAACCCCTGCCGGGCAGCCACCGCGGGCCGGGGCTGGGCCTCGCCATCGTCAAGAGCTTCACGGAACTTCATGGCGGCAATGTTTCCCTCATTTCCAAGCTTGACCGGGGCACAACTGTTGTGTGTAGCTTCCCGGTCGATGGACCCGCGAGACCAAATCCCAGGAATGCCCCGACTGAACGCCTCAGCGCGCAGCGGGTTGCCTAAGCCTACAACCCATGATCATTGAACGCCGCTCCACCACACTTGCCGTCATGGAGACGTTGGCGCGGGAGCTTTCGCTGTGGGCGCGGCCGGGCCTCGCACTCCATCTCTCGGGTGATTTGGGGGCCGGAAAATCTGCGTTTGCAAGGGCTTTCATCCGGGGGCTAGCGCTGGATGACAGGGAGTTTGATATTCCAAGCCCGTCATTTTCACTGGTTCAATCCTATGACGCCTTGAGGGTGCCGGTGGTGCATGCAGATCTTTATCGGATAAGTTCACCTGCGGAAGTGGCCGAGCTGGGGCTTGAGGAGTTTTTGGCCAAGTCCCTGACGATCATTGAATGGCCGGAAAAGCTGCCGGAGAATATTTCTCCCAATCACCTTAAAATTTCCTTCACGGGATCAGGCGATACCCGTGACTTGAAGCTTGAGGCGGCTGGAAAGTGGATCGACATTCTCAAACGCGATGAAACAATCAAGAGATTCGTGAACCAGTCGCCGGTGAGCGGCGGAAATCGATATCATTTCGAGGGCGACGCTTCGGCCCGGCGCTATGAACGGGTTGCAGGCAAAGCCGCCACGATGCTGCTGATGGACATGCCCAGCAGGCCGGATGGCCCTGTGGTAAAAAACGGCAAGCCCTACAGCGCCATTGCCCATTTGGCCGAGGGCATAGCCGCGGTGGTGGGCATCAATGATTATCTTTTCAACCTCGACTACAGCGTGCCCCGGATTTACGCTGCAGACATCAAGCATGGTCTGGCGCTTATCGAATCCCTTGGCGACAGAGTCTTCAGGCGGATGATAGCGCGGGGCGAGGACATGGGAGAGCCCATGAAGGCGGCGTTGGACGTTCTTGCGGACATGGCGGCACGGGAGTGGCCCACCAATGTTCCGGTGCGGGGCGGCACGGAGCATCACATTGCCAGTTATGATCTTGAGGCCATGATGATCGAGGTTGATCTTCTACCGTCATGGTTCTGGCCCTTGCAAATAAAATCCGCGCCAAGCGATGACGTGAAGGCGGAATTCTCAGCGATCTGGCAAACGCTCCTTGCCAGCATCGGCACGCACAAGCCGGTCTGGACCTTGCGGGATTATCATTCTCCCAATCTACTATGGCTGCCGGAACGCAAGGGGCTTTGCCGTGTGGGGATCATCGACACGCAGGATTGCGTCATGGGGCACCCGGCCTATGATCTTGTCTCCATGCTGCAGGATGCGCGCGTCGATATTGATTTCAAGCGCGCCGAGGAGCTCTTTGATCATTATTGCAGGCTGCGTTCGGCTCAGGGGCAATTCGACACCCGCGAATTTTCCCGTGTCTTCGCCATCCTGGGAGCCCAGCGCGCAACCAAAATATTGGGGATTTTCGCGCGTCTTTCAAAACGCGACGGCAAGCCCATCTATCTCAATCACATTCCCCGCGTTGCGCGTTATCTCAAGCGCAATCTGGGTCATCCCGAACTTGTGGTTCTCAAGACCTGGTATGAGCGGAATTTGCCGCTATGACCGAAGCCATGGGCAACCATGCCATGATCCTTGCCGCGGGCTTCGGCATGCGCATGCGGCCCCTGACCAATGATCGTCCCAAGCCGCTTATTGAAGTGGCCGGAAAGGCCCTCATTGACTACGGTTTTGACCGGTTGCGTGAAGCCGGCGTTCAAAGGGCGGTCGTCAACGGCCACTACAGGGCCGCGCAGATATTGCAGTGGTCACGGCAGCAGTCAGCGCCCGAAGTTCTCTTCTCCGATGAACAGGTGGAGATTCTCGATACGGGTGGCGGCATCGCCAAGGCCCTTCCGCTCCTGGGCCGCCAGCCATTTTTTGTGCTCAACAGCGACAGCTTCTGGATAGATGGAAAAGTTCCCGCCCTCAGCCGACTGCGTGCCACGTGGGATGATGCGACGATGGATTGCCTGCTTCTGTTATGTCATGTTGACCGCACCGTTGGTTACGATGGCTGGGGGGATTTCCGCTTGGAACGTGATGGGCGCCTGACGCGCCAGCAGGGGTCAGGGGCTCTTGCCTATATTGGTGGCTATCTCGTGCATCCTCGCCTTTTCGCGGGTGTTGCTGTAGAAAAATTCTCAATGAATGTTTTGTGGGACAAAGCAATTTCCGAAGGCCGCCTGCATGGCATGGCGCACAGCGGAAAGTGGTTTCATGTGGGAACGCCCGATGCCATCGGTTTGGCCGAGGCCGAGCTTGCCAAGACCTAGCACATGAGCGAGAGGCCGCAGCGCGTCTACACCATAGCCAGCGATGCCCCGTTCCTGGACATTCTGGCGAAGGCGGTTCTGCGCGGCTTTCCCTATGCGGAAGGGCATCAACATCCTTCACTTGCAGCCTGGACCATCCTTGTGCCCACACGGCGCGCGGCGCGCGCGCTTCAGGAAAAACTGCTCGTCGAAAGCGGAAAGCCCGCGCTTGTGCTGCCGCAGATCAGGCCCATCGGCGATCTTGATGAAGATGTTCTTGAGGCGCAGCGCCCCTATGTGGGCTTGCCCGATGCGATTAGCGGTATCGGCCGCGAATTTGCCCTCATTACTCTCATTGATACGTGGGCCGCCGAAAATCAGCAGCTTCGCCTCGCGCAGGAACTTGCGCAGGCGCCGCAGCAAACCCAATCCCTGGCAGCGAGCCTCGCCGAACTGATTGATGTCATGGAAACCGAGGAGATTTCATTTGACCGCCTGCCGGAAGCCTATCTGATTGATCTTGCGGGTCACCGGGAAGCCATCCTCAGCCTGTTTGATCTGGTAAGCAAAAAACTCCCGGCGCAGCTTATGGGTGAAAATCTCATGGGGGCGAAGGAACGGCGCAGCCGCCTTATTCGACTGGAAGCCAAGCGGCTCAGCGAAAATCCTCCTGCTGGCCCCGTTATCGCTGCAGGTTCCACCGGCACCATTCCCGCCACCCGGGAGTTGCTAAGAGCAATTTCCGCTCTGGAAAGCGGGGCAGTGATCCTGCCCGCGCTTGATGAGAGGATGGATACAAAAAGCTGGGAGGCGGTTTCGCCGCAACATCCGCAATTTGCCATCAAGCAACTTATCGAGGCGATTGGCGTCGAGCGTGAAAATATCATCATGCTTGGAACGGCTTCCGGAGACAGGGCCTGGTTGGCAAGCGAACTCATGCGTCCTTCGGACGTCTCCGACGACTGGCAACAGGCGCTAGCTGGACAGGGCGGAAGGGTCAAAAAAGCCCTTGAGAATGTGTCACTTGTCGAATCGCGTGATAAAAATGACGAGGCCTCGATCATTGCACTGATGATGCGGCAGGGTTTAGAGAAGCCTGTTGGCGATATTGCCCTGGTCACGCCGGACCGCGACCTGGCGCGGCGGGTGAAGGCAAATCTTTTTCGCTGGAACATCGGCGTTGATGATTCTGCCGGCGAACCTCTCAGCCGCTTCGGCGCGGCCTCCCTGCTGGTGCTTCTCATGGATGTGGCCGAAAAGAATTTTTCGGCCGCCGCGCTGCAAATCCTGTTTAGCCATCCGCTTGCAAAGTTTGGCTTCGAAAGAGCGCATTTCAGCGCCTCGGCACGGCATCTCGAGATTGCCCTCTTCCGTTCCCTGCCGATGATTCATGGCTTGGAAGGCTTACTGCCGTCGTTCGACCTGGCCCTTAAGGGAGCAAAAGGCGACTCGTATCCTCATCCCATCGTCGCCCATCTCAAAGAAAATGACTGGCAGGAAATGCGCGAATGTCTTGCGCGCGTTGTGGAGATATTAAGTCCACTCTCGCCACGCTCCGTCGCCACATTCGGGGAGCATCTCGATGGCTTGATATTCGTGGCGGAAAAAATTTCCGGTGACAGGTTCTGGGATGGACCTGAAGCGGAAGAACTTGAAACGCTCGTCGAAAGCTTGCGGCTGGAATCCCTGCGGCTTCCCATATGCAGTTTCGAACGCGCCAGCGCCACGATCCGCCGGCAATTGCAAAGAATACCGGTGCGGGACATCAGAAACGCCGGCACGCGGCTTTCTGTCCTTGGGTCGCTGGAAGCGCGATTGGTGCATCCGCAAACGGTTATTCTCGGTGGGTTAAATGAAGGCACATGGCCACGGCTGCCGGATCCGGGGCCGTGGCTTAACCGCCCTATGCGCAATACCTTCGGCATGCAGCAGCCGGAGCTCAGGATTGGCCAGGAGGCCCATGATTTTGTCCAGGCGTTTGGCGCGCCCCAGGTATTTCTCACCTGGGCGCGGCGCGACGGCATGGACCCGGCCATTCCCTCCCGCTGGATTTTGCGCCTCCAGACAATCCTGAAAGCGGCCGGCCACAAGCACGAAGCAACGCCTTCCGAACCCTGGCAGGCCTGGGCGGCACGGCTTGATCAGGCCGGCAATGTTCGGCCTGCGCCTCATGGCAAACCCCAGCCCCGGCCGCCCGTTGATGCAAGGCCCAAACGCATCAGCGTGAGCCGGGTTGAAACGCTTATCCGTGACCCCTACGCGATTTATGCGGATGCTGTATTGAAGGTCAGGCCCTTGCCCAATATTGCCGCGGCTCCCGATGCGGCGTTGCGCGGCACGCTTTTCCACAAGGCCATCGGCGACTTTTTCACACTTTATCCGAAAGCCTTGCCTGACGACGCGGTAGAAAGATTTATCATTCTTGGCGAAGAGATATTCCGGCCCTTCCGCAATGATCCGGAAATAATGGGCTTCTGGTGGACCAGATTCCGGCGTCTTGCTGCCTGGATTGTCGAAAACGAGGTGTCCTTGCGCAGCGACGCTGTTCAAGTCTTCGCCGAGGTGAAGGGACTCCTTGATCTTAAAATTGGGACGGCTGATTTCAAGCTCAGCGCGCGCGCCGACCTGATTGGCATCCTTGCTGATGGCACGGCGCGCATTGTTGATTTCAAGACCGGGGCAATTCCCAGCGGCCCTAAAATAAAAGAAGGGTTTTCACCGCAACTCACTTTGGAGGCCGCCATGCTAGAGCGTGGCGCCTTTGAACATTTGGGCAGCCACAAAACCAGCAACCTGGCATATATCAGAATCACCGGAGGCATTCCGCCGGGTGAATTGAAGTCGGTCGATCTCGCGCCCATGGATGTGGCGCGTGAACATCTTGCACGGCTTGTCGGGCTTCTGGAAAAATACCAGAATCCCAATCTCGCCTATTTGCCCCGCTACGCCATCGAAAATGTTGAAGCAGTTCATGACTACGACCATCTCTCACGCTACCGTGAATGGATTCTGGCGGGTGACAGCTGATGGCCACATCCAAGAGCGCCACGCCTGAACAGAAAGCCGCTTCCAATCCGGCGGCTTCCGCCTGGGTCGGCGCCAATGCGGGTTCAGGCAAGACCCATGTGCTGGTCGATAGGGTGACGCGCCTCATGCTCGCAGGCGTTGATCCCATGTCGATCCTTTGCCTCACCTATACCAAGGCTGCGGCCAAGGAAATGGCCAACCGCCTGCATGAACGGCTTGGCGCGTGGGTTGGCCTGTCCAATGCCGCACTCGCTAAACAGCTCGCCCAGATGGGGCATAATGAGGCGGATCACAAAACACTGTCGCGGGCGCGGCGGCTTTTCACAACCGCGCTGGAGACGCCGGGTGGCCTGAAGATTCAAACGATCCACGCCTTCTGCGAAAGAATTCTGCAGCTTTTCCCGGTCGAAGCAGGGCTTGCTCCGGGTTTTGAAGTCCTGGAATCCAGCCAATCCAAACAGCTTCTCCGCGAAGCCCGCGATCAGGTATTGCGCCAGGCGCAGGGCGATGAGGATTCGCTTTTCGCCAACGCCCTGGAAATCATAACCCGCCACACCCATTCCGACAGTTTCGATGCGTTGCTGGAGCGCCTGCTTTCAATGCGTCAAATTCTGAAAGATGCGCTAGCGGTGCACGGGTCCATTGATAATATCGGCCAAGTGCTCAGGGCTGAATTTTCCATAGACCCGCAGGAGAACTTTGAAGCTCTCAGAAAAGAATTCCTGGCGTTTGATAGAGCGGTACTTGAAAGAGTTGTTCAAACCCTCTCACCTTCCGACAAGGTGACCAACCAGAACACCGCCAGAAACTTTGCTGCTCTTCTCAAGGAAAAAGACGGCTCACAGGCGGAAAGCGTCATACGGCGCATTTACTTTGCGTCCGATGGCGAGAAGCCGAAAAAAATCGCTTCGGTCGTTACAGAAAAACTCCTGAAGGATCATCCCTGGATCCGCGACTGGCTTGCGCAGGAAATGGCGCGTTGCCTCACCCTGGTCGAGAAGATCGACAATCTCACGCGCATCGAAGCGACGTGCGCCTTGCTCACTCTTGCTAAGGCGATTATTTTGGCATTCGAGTCGGCCAAAAAACTTCGCGGTGCCTATGACTTCGACGATCTCATTCTGAAAACCCGCGACCTTCTCGTCGACAAGGCATCGGCGCAATGGGTCCTCTTCAAGCTTGACCGGGGCATTGAGCATGTTCTTGTCGATGAAGCGCAGGATACCAGCACGGCGCAATGGGAAATCGTCGAAGCATTGACGGAGGAGTTCTTTTCCGGAACTGGCAGCCGTCAGGCGTCGAACCGCACATTGTTTGTGGTTGGCGACCCCAAGCAGTCGATCTTCAGTTTTCAGGGCGCCGATCCCGCCGCCTTTGAGAAGTCGCGAGAGTTTTTCCAAACCAAGGCCAGCCATGTTGGGCAACTCTTCGAACCTGTTGATCTCACTGTTTCCTACCGCTCCACCGCGGAAGTGCTGCAGGTGGTCGACGTGGTTTTTGCCGAGGGAACGCGGGCCCGCGCCGGGCTTGACGACCCCAATCCGCGGAGTTTGGTGCATCAATCAACCCGGAAGGGCGAGCACGGATTGTTTGAACTCTGGCCGCTGATGGAGGCCGATGAAAAGGCCGAAAGAAAGGCCTGGCAGGCCCCGGTTGACCAATACCCGCCCCGGTCGGGCTTGCGCAAACTGGCGCATGGACTTGCGAAAACGATCGAATCCTGGATTGGAAAACGCCACATCATGGCGCTCAACCGCGCAGTCGAGGCAGGCGATATCCTGATCCTATTCCGCAGCCGGAGCGCGCTTTTCGATGTCCTCATCAGTGAATTGCGAGGGGCTGGAGTCCCGGTGGCGGGAGCAGACCGCCTGAAGCTTTCGGAGAATATCGCCATCCTCGACATGATGGCCCTGGTGCAATTCATGCTCCTGCCCGATGATGATTACTCCTTGGCCTGCGTGCTCAAAAGCCCGCTTGTGCCAACAGCGTTGTCGGAAGGTCAGCTATTCGAGTTGGCCCATGGGCGCGATGCCACTTCCCTGTGGGCAAGGCTCGGCGCTTCGGATGATGCAGGCTACGGGGAAGCCCGCAAGGTTTTGGAGGAGTGGCTGAAGGCTGCGGAAAATCTGCGACCTTTTGAATTCCTCTCGATGGTCCTGATCAGAACCCGGAAAGCTTTTCTGGCACGGTTGGGAAGCGAAGCGGGAGATGCGATGGATGCGCTGCTTGAGGTGTCATTGTCCTATGAGGAAAATCATTCATCCTCGCTGGCAGGATTTGCCACCTGGTTCGCCTCCGAGGACACTGAAATCAAGCGCAATATGGACCAAGGCGGCGGTGAAGTCCGGATGATGACGGTGCATGGCGCAAAGGGTCTTGAATCCAGCATCGTGATCCTGCCCGACACCACGTCCACACCGCGCAGCAATGCCACATCGGCGCTGATGTTTGTTGAGCCTAATTCGGGCGGGCCAACACTGCCGTTCTGGCGGCTGTCGGGGCTGGCGCAATGCCAGGCCATTGAAGACTGGAAGAACACGGAAAAGCAAATCGAACTGGAAGAGCAGCGGCGCCTGCTCTATGTAGCGATGACACGGGCCCGCGACGAGCTTTATGTCTGCGGTTACAAAATCCACAAGGAGAGCCCGGAGAACAGTTGGTACACTTTGGTGGAGGAGGCGGTGCAGAGCCAGGGGATTCTGCGGACGGCCCAATCCCCTGACGGCAATTCATGTCAGCGCTATGGCCCTGACCCCACTTGGAGCGGAACGGCTTCTGTTTTGCCGAAAGCAATTCAAGCGGCCCCCGCTTGGCTGTTCAAAAATCCGGATGCTGTTCATCGGGGTTGGGCGCCGACGCGTACACGCCGTGACGTTGGCTCCAATGCGGCAGTGGCCCGCGGGCGCGCCATCCACAAAATCCTGCAGGATCTGCCCGGCATGTCGCCCGACGCAGGACTGAATTTTGCCCGGCGCGTTCTCAGGAAGAACGGGCTTGATGAAGGGCTTGCTGAAAAAATTTGCGGCCTTATTGCCACGGCGGATCACAGCGTTTTTTTCGGTCCGGAGAGCCAGGCGGAAGTCAGCATTGGATCCATTTCGCAGGATGGCCAGCGCATCACCGAACGGCTTGACCGGCTCGTTGAGCGGGATAGCGACATTCTTGTGCTCGACTATAAAACCGACTGGAACGTGCCGGACAAGCTTGAGGCGGACCATCCTCATGTCCTGCAGCTCGCTTCCTATGCCAGAACTCTCGGTTTGGCCTTTGGCGACAAGCCCGTCCGCGCCGCCATTCTCTGGACGAGCCTGCCCCGTCTGGACTGGATTGCCGATAATACACTCCGGAAAGCCATTTCCAGCATGGCAGCCATCACGTGACCGTGGCCGCCCTTGACCGGGGGGCTGGCGATACCTACCTTTAGTGGCAACTCAGGAATGACGGAGAATCAATCGTGTCCACCCATAAAGTATCTGACGCCTCATTTGATGCGGACGTCCTCAAATCCACAACGCCGGTCGTCGTCGATTTCTGGGCGGAATGGTGCGGACCCTGCAAAATGATCGGTCCTGCCTTGGAGGAAATTGCCCAGGCGCTTGGCCCCAAGGTTAAGATCGTCAAGATCAACATCGATGAAAACCCTCAAACCCCTTCAAAATACGGGGTCCGGGGGATTCCGACCCTGATGGTGTTCAAGGGTGGAGCAGTGTCCTCGACCAAGGTTGGGGCTGCTCCCAAGGGCCAGTTGCAATCCTGGATTGAACAGTCGATCTAACGCCTGGCGGCGCCTGAGACGCCGGACATCGTCTTGTTTTCATGGACGCTGAGGACGTAGCCCGCCAGATAAAGTGAACCACAAATCAGTATTCTTGGGGCAGGTGTCGTCAGCGATGCCTGTCCCAAAGCTTTTTCAAGAGAATTCGCGGTCTCGGCCGACAGGTTTCGGCTGCGGGCAATTTCGGCGAGCTGCTCGGCGGGAACGGCATTAGGTTCACCCGGTATGGCGATGGCCACGATGCGCTGCGCCAGGCCTTCAAAGGGTTCGATGAAGCTCGCTGCGTCCTTGGTGTTAAGCATGCCCCAGATGAGTACCAGCGGGCGCGAATGGCGGTCGTTGATATCGGAAAAGGCCCGGGCAATGACACGGCCTGCCGACGGATTGTGGCCGCCATCAAGCCAAAGCTCGGCATCTTTCGGCAGAAGGCTGGCCAACGCACCTGCCCCCAGCCGTTGCATCCGCGCCGGCCAGACCACCGACTTCAGACCATGCTCAATATGGAGTTCCGACACGCGCTGGTCATCGAGCATGCGGATGGCCGCGATGGCATTGCCGGCGTTGTCGACCTGGTGGCGGCCCTTCAACTGCGGCAGGCTCAGATCAAGCAAGCCATTTTCATCCTGGAAGACCAGGCGCCCATGCTGCTCAAAGGATTGCCAGTCCTGGTTGGCAATAAAAATCGGAGCGCCGACGCGTTCAGCGACGCGTTCAATCTCGGCCCGCGCCTCGTCGGGCTGAACGCCGATGATGGCGGGAACGCCTTTCTTCAAGATGCACGCTTTCTCATGGGCGATGGCGGTGAGCGTGTTCCCGAGATATTGCTGGTGATCATAGTCAACAGTCGTAATCACCGAGAGCGCAGGCTTTGCAATGACATTGGTTGCATCAAGTCTGCCGCCAAGCCCCACTTCGACAATGAGATAGTCGGCAGGAGTACGCGCGAAGGCGAGGAACGCCGCCGCCGTGGTGATTTCAAAAAACGTGATACTAGCATCGCCATTAGCAACTTCACATTCTTCCAAGAGGGCCGACAATTTTTCCTCGGCAATTGTTTCACCAGCCACATAAATGCGCTCGTGAAATTTTACGAGGTGGGGCGAGGTGTAGCAGTGAACCTTGAGGCCGGCTTGCTCAAGTATGGACCTAATGTAAGCAACAGAAGAACCCTTGCCGTTGGTTCCCGCCACATGAATGACCGGCGGCAGTTTCTCTTCCGGATTTCCCAGCCGCGCCAGAATTCGCTCCATGCGTTCAAGGCTGAGATCAATGATTTTGGGATGCAGGGAGAGCAGCCGGTTCAATATGGCATCACTGCGCGGCAAGATATTATTCAACGCTGATCGGAACCAATGCCCCGCTGTTGGAGCCCGTCAGCTCCGCTGACTTCATGAGGATGCGGGCCACCCGACTTACAGTCTCGCGCATCTGGTGGCGATGCACCACCAGGTCAACCATGCCGTGATCCTGAAGATATTCGGCGCGCTGGAAACCCTCAGGAAGTTTCTCGCGGATCGTCTGCTCTATGACACGGGTACCGGCAAAACCGATCTGGGCCTTGGGTTCGGCGATGTGGAAATCACCCAGCATGGCATAGGAGGCGGTGACGCCCCCGGTTGTCGGATTGGTGAGGACAACGATATAGGGCAATTTATGGGCGCGCAGTTCCTGCACCATGACGGTGGTACGCGGCATCTGCATGAGCGAAAGAATGCCTTCCTGCATGCGGGCGCCACCGGAGGCAACGAAGAATACAAAGGGGCATTTCTTGGAAACGGCAAAACGCATGGCGGTGATGATGGCTTCTCCGGCGGCAGTGCCGAGAGAACCTGCAATAAAGCCCATGTCCTGGACGGCAATGACGATGGGGAGCTGATCAAGCGTGCCGAAGCCCGCATGAATAGCGTCTTCGCTGTTGGATTTCTGGCGCGCCTCTTTCAAACGGTCGACATATTTCCGCTCGTCCCTGAATTTCAGCGGATCAGGCGGCACAGCCGGAAATTCCAGGGATTCA
Organism: Hyphomicrobiales bacterium; assembly: GCA_038251095.1. Classification (GTDB taxonomy): domain Bacteria; phylum Pseudomonadota; class Alphaproteobacteria; order Rhizobiales; family Aestuariivirgaceae; genus Aestuariivirga. The sequence goes on along the minus strand of JBBSBQ010000027.1, from coordinate 14,975 downwards.
TAAACGCCGTCATCGAACATGGATTTCAATCGAAGGTCCGGCGCCAGACGGTGATGATGGTCCGAGCCTGGAAAAACAAACTGGTTGGCCTCGAGGTCCCGGTAGAAAACCATCTGGCCGGATTCGGGATCCTTGATCCACATGTTCTCCGGCACATCGCGCTTGACACCAAGAATGGAGCGGATTTTCGGCCGGACAAAATTCTTGATCCAGTTCACCTGATCTAGCTCCTCACGCCGCGGGCAATATCGCTCACCAGCGAGTGTACCGCTTTTACGGTTTTTGGTGAAGGCTTTCCCGCTTTTGTCAGACTGTCCTTAATGGCGCTGACGAGGGCCGAGCCCACCACAACGCCATCGGCGCTTTTGGCAATGGCGCGGGCTTGAGCTGCGGTTTTCACGCCAAAGCCCACGGCAATGGGCAGACTCGTGTGCTTGCGCAGGCGGTTCACATTCTTCTCAACGCTTTTGAGATCGGGCGCCTTGGTGCCGGTGATGCCGAGAACCGACACATAATAGACAAAGCCGCTGGTATTCTTGAACACGGCAGGGGCGCGCTTGTCATCGGTCGTGGGCGTTGCCAAGCGGATGAAGTTGATGTCGGCGGCGATGGCGGGAAGGCAGAGCTCGTCATCTTCCTCTGGTGGAAGATCTACGACGATCAGTCCGTCGACGCCAACGGCGTTGGCATCTCCGAGAAATTTTTCAACACCATAGACATAGATTGGATTGTAATAGCCCATCAGCACGACCGGGGTTTCCTTGTCGCCTGCCCGGAATTCCTTCACGAGCTTCAGGGTCTTCTTGAGAGTCTGCCCGGCATGAAGGGCGCGCAGGCCTGCCGCCTGGATGGCGGGGCCATCGGCCATGGGATCGGTAAAGGGCATGCCGAATTCGATGATGTCGGCCCCGGCCTTGGGCAGGCCCTTGATGATCTTGAGCGATGTTTCATAGTTGGGATCGCCGGCGGTCACAAAAGTCACCAGCGCGGCGCGGCCCTTTTGCTTCAGCTCGGCGAAACGGCGTTCAATGCGGCCCGTCACAATTTTACTCCGAGGATTTCAGCGACAGTGAAAATATCCTTGTCGCCGCGGCCGCACATATTCATCACCATCAAATGGTCCTTGGGCCTGGTGGGTGCAATCTTCATGACATGGGCCAGCGCATGGGAAGGTTCAAGGGCAGGGATGATGCCTTCCAGCCTGCAGCAGAGCTGGAAGGCGGCGAGCGCTTCCTTGTCGGTGGCCGCCACATATTGCACGCGCTTCATGTCATGGAGCCAGGAATGCTCGGGGCCGATGCCGGGATAGTCAAGGCCTGCGGAAATGGAATGGCCCTCGGTGATTTGGCCGTCGTCATCCATCAACAAGTATGTGCGGTTGCCGTGCAGGATGCCGGGTCTGCCGCCGGTGATCGAGGCCGCATGTTTCTTGGTGCGCAGGCCGAGGCCCGCCGCCTCGACGCCGATGATCTCCACATCCTTATCATCGAGGAAGGGATGGAACAGACCCATGGCATTTGAACCGCCGCCGATGGCGGCCACAAGTGAATCCGGCAGGCGCCCTTCGCGCGCCAGCATCTGGCGCTTTGTTTCAACGCCGATTACCGACTGGAAATCACGCACCATTTCCGGATAGGGATGAGGGCCGGCCACGGTGCCGATGCAATAGAAGGTATCCTCGACATTGGCGACCCAATCACGCAGCGCCTCGTTCAACGCATCCTTCAAGGTGCGCGATCCGGATAGTGCGGGCACCACTTCAGCGCCCAACAGCTTCATGCGAAACACGTTGGGTTTCTGCCGCTCAATATCTACTGAGCCCATGTAGACGATGCATTCCAGGCCAAAGCGGGCGCAAGCCGTGGCCGTGGCAACGCCGTGCTGGCCGGCGCCGGTTTCGGCGATGATGCGCTTCTTGCCCATGCGGCGGGCGAGCAGAATCTGGCCCATCACATTGTTGATCTTGTGCGCGCCCGTATGATTCAATTCATCGCGCTTGAAATAGATTTTCGCGCCGCCCAGATATTCAGTCAGGCGCTCGGCGAAATAGAGTGGACTTGGCCTGCCCACATAATGCTCAAGAAATGAATCGAGCTCGGCCTGAAATCTGGGATCGGCCTTGGCGTCCTTGTAGGCCTGCTCCAGCTCAAGGATAATCGGCATCAATGTTTCGGCCACGAAACGTCCGCCATAGATGCCGAACAGGCCTTTTTCGTCGGGCCCGGTACGGTAGGAATTGACTTGTGCTGTCGTCATAAAAACTCGCTTTCAAAGCCTTTTTAGCGGGCCGCCTTCGCCGCCTCAATGAATTTCCAAATGAGGCTTAAATCCTTTATGCCGGGGGCCGATTCGACCCCCGAGGAGACATCGACAATGGGAGCTCCCGTGACGCGGATGGCCTTTGCGACGTTGTCCGGAGTGAGCCCGCCGGAAAGAATAAAGCCTTCTGGCTGCTGCGCACTGCCCAGCAGGTTCCAGTCAAAGGCAATGCCGTTGCCGCCGGGCAGCGCATTAACCAAGGCCTCAGGAGCTTTCGAATCATAAAGAATGAGGCTGGCTTTGCCGGCGTAGTCTACAGCCCTTGCGATATCGGCAATGACTCCAACTTTAATGGCCTTGATCACTGGCTTGCCCGTGAGCGCGGTGATTTCCTGCACGCGCTGCGGCGTCTCCGTCCCATGGGCCTGATACAAATCGGGAGCCACGATGTTATCTATTTCCTGAATCGCTGCATCATCCGCATTGACAATGAGGGCCACGATTTTTGCCCGGCCCCGCGCGTGGGCGGCAAGCTTCTTTGCCAGCGGAAAAGATATGTGTCGCGGGCTTCGGGGATAAAACACGAGGCCGATAAGTTCAGCGCCCGCGTTGATAGCCACGTCAACCGATTCCAACGTGGAGAGCCCGCAAATCTTGACATCAACCATGGCGCAACTCGTTCAAAATTTTCTGTGCCGCAACGGCTGGATCGACAGCGCCAGTGATGGCCCGGCCGATGACAAGAATATCGGCGCCTGCGGCTACGGCCGCCTTTGGCGTGGCGATCCGCTTCTGGTCATGGGACGCGTCCTCGGCCGGGCGGATGCCGGGCACGACAGTCAAAAATCCGGGGCCAGTTGCAGCGCGGATGCCCGCCAAGTCGTGAGAGCTGCAGACCACACCGTCCAGCCCTGCGGCTTTGGCAAGTTGAGCAAGAACTGCGGCATGCGCACTCGTATCGAGTTTCGCATTGAAGCCGGTGGCCCAGATGTCGTGGTTGGAAAGGCTGGTTAAAATAGTCACGGCAATGAGCTTGGCGCGACCGCCTATCGCCTCCGCCGCCGCCTGCATCATGGCCGTACCGCCGCTGGCGTGAAGATTGATGATCGCGGGACTTGGCGAAAGGCGCATGAGGGAGCGCATGCCCTCGGCCACCGTGTTGGGAATGTCATGCAGTTTCAAATCGAGGAAAATCGGCAGGCCTTCGGCTGCCACGGCCTCATAGCCCCGATTGCCATGGGCGTAGAAGAACTCCATGCCGATTTTCAGGTATCCCACATAGGGCTTCAGCTTCTTGGCAAGGACCCGCGCCCGGTCAATATCCGGGGTATCGACGGCCACGCAGATGGGGTTCGCTTCGCTCATGGGGCTCTCGTTAGCCGCAAATAGTCAGGAGCGCAAATAGACCATGATGGCGGTGGCGAGGTCCTCCAGGGCGGTGCCGCATGACTTGAACAAGGTGATTTCCTCAGGCGTCTTGCGCCCCTTCACGGTGCCACGGCAGAGGTCGAAGAGATCACCCTGGACCTTGGCGAAATCAAACTTCCCCTCGTCGCGGGCCTGCAGCAGGTCACCGGCTTCAGACAGGGCACCTTCTCTCGTATCCACAAAAACCCGGGCGCGGGCCACCACATCGCCATCGGTTTCCCGCATGGTGGGCTTAAAAGCGCCCGCGAGATCGACATGGGCGCCGGGTTTGAGCCATTCGCCCCTGACGATTGGTTTTGTGGAGGTGGTCACGCAGGACACAATATCGGCCTGACGTACCGCCGCTTCCAAATCGGTGACAGCCGTCACCTCAAACCCCTCGCTTTGCAATTCGTCGGCAAGGGTCGCCGCCTTCTCAGGCGAGCGATTGTAAATGAAAACTTTCTTGATTGGCCGTACTGCCGCATGGGCCCTGACAAAATGGCTGCCCAAGGCACCCGCACCCACCAGCACAAGGGTTGAAGCGTCGGGGCGTGCCAGATAATCAGCAGCCAAGGCTGAAGCGGCAGCAGTGCGCCTGCGGGTCAATTCCGTGCCATCCATGATGGCCACGGTTTCGGCCGTATCATTTTTAATAAGAAGATAGCTTGCCTGAACCGTGGGCAGGTTTTTTGCGGCATTATCGGTCTTGACGACAACGGTTTTCAAGCCGGTCCACTCCCTGGACCAGGCCGGCATCAGCAGCAGGGTCGAAACCGGGGAGATTTCATGGTGGTGACGGACAGGTGTTGCAATGTCCGCCCTGAAGCCCTCCCGCAGCGCTTCGACAATGGCGCCGTAAGTTGCAATTTTCGCCAGCACTTCAGCCGGGATGACTTTCATAGGAAGCTATGGTCCACAGGCGAAACTTCACGGCGCAGTTCACTTGCCTCCGATTGGCTGCGTGCCAGTTCCCGACGCGTGTCCTTGGCGGCGCGGCGCCACTTGCCCTGGGCTAACCAGCAGGCGATCCAGCCGACGATCAGGCCAAAGAAGACGCCGCAGAAAAACAGCACCCAGAGGGGCATATCCGTGGCGGCAAAGGGTGCATCGCGCGAGAAGGGATCAAATGAAACGGTAATCCATTGCCGGTTGGCAATAGCGAAAGACACGACAATAATGGCTATGGGCAGGCCTATGGTCCAGCGCAAAATCCGCTGCAGCATCATTCCGTCTTCCCGTTCAGCCGCGCCCGCAATTCCTTGCCGGTCTTGAAAAACGGAACCCGCTTGGGCGTGACTTCAACGGCGCCGCCGGTGCGCGGGTTGCGGCCGGTGCGGGCACTTCTCTGCTTGACTGAAAAGGCGCCGAAGCCCCGAAGCTCGACGCGCTCGCCATCCTTCATGGCGCGGATGATTTCATCGAGGATCTTGTTCACAATGCGCTCAACGTCGCGGTGATAAAGATGGGTGTTGCTGTCCGCAATCTTTTGCACGAGTTCGGATTTAATCATGATTCTGGCCCGCCTCCTTTGGAAGTCAAAGTTGAGGGTGCCAAAGCACGAGCAAACCGTCAAGCCTCGCGCTTTCGACCTGCCGTCTCAGGCCTTCAAAGCCCAAGGTCTTGAGCACGGTATTGGCCACGGAAAAGCCCAGGCCCGTGGTGCCGACATTCTGCGCGCTGCGCCAGTCGATGATTTCGATGTCCTTCGGAAGACTCTTCTGGGTTTGCAGCCATTCCAGCGCCACCTCTTCGCCGCCCAGGGCATCAATGAGTTTTTCGCTAAGAGCCTGACGGCCCGTGTAGACGCGGCCATCGGCCAGAACCTTCACCCGTTCGGCGGAAAGCTTGCGGCGCTCGACCACGAGGCCGGTAAACCAGGCAAACGACTCCTGTACCATTTCATTGGAAACCTGGCGCACCCGGTCCGACATGGGCTTGTAGGGCGTGGGCTCGGCTTTCAGCTCACCGGACTTGATTTCCTCCATCTTGATGCCCAGCGTATCCAGCAGTTTGGAAATTTCCGGGAATGAGAAGATCACGCCGATGGAGCCGGTGATGGTGTTGCCGCGCGCCACGATGTAGTCGGCGGCAATGGCGGTGATGTAGCCGCCGGAGGCCGCCACCGTGTCCATCACGGCCACGACCGGCTTGTCCTTGGTAATTTTCCGGATCTTCTCATAGATCGCCTCGGAGCCCGCAGTGGTGCCGCCGGGGCTGTCGATACGGACGATGACACCCTTGACGCGGCTTGATTTCGCCAGATCATCGAGAAGCTTGAGGGTAGCCTCGTCACCGGTGATCAGCCCATCGATATGAATGCGGGCAATGTGGTCAAAATGCTTGTTAAAATCGCCGCCGCTCCAGAAGAATGCGCCCAGGGCCAGAAGCACTGCAAGGATGGCCAAAATCCGCCAGCGGAACAGACCCCGTTTCAGTTGCCTGCGGTCAACGATCACTTCAGCCTGGCTTATCGACATACGCATCCTCCGAGGTCTGACAGCTCATATATAGAAAAACTCCGCCCGAATGAACCCATCCGGACGGAGATAATCGTCGCGCGCTTGAAGGTTATTCCTTGCCTTCGGCGTCTTTCTTCTTGAGAGCGGCCACAAGGATGTCGCCAAGGGAGGCGCCTGAATCAGACGATCCGTACTGGGCAACGGCTTCCTTCTCATCGGAGATTTCAAGGGCCTTGATCGAGACGTTCATCTTGCGCGCCTTGGCATCATAGACGGTAACCTTGGCGTCGAACTTCTCGCCAACCGCGAAGCGCTCGGTGCGCTGCTCGGAACGGTCACGGGCCAGATCGCCGCGCTTGATGTAGGCGGTCATGTCGGAGCCCGCGACCTTTACTTCAAGGCCTGCATCCTCAACCTTGACCACTTCGCAGGTCACGGTATCGCCCTTCTTGATGCCGCCCGACGCGCCGCCGGCTGATTTTGGCTGTTCTCCGGAGAGCTGCTTGATGCCGAGCGAAATGCGCTCCTTCTCACGGTCCACATCGAGAACGATGGCCTTGACCATGTCGCCCTTCTTGTAGTCCTTGATGGCTTCTTCGCCGGGACGCTTCCAGTCGAGATCGGAAAGATGGACCATGCCATCGACATCCCCGTCGAGGCCAATGAACAGGCCGAATTCAGTGATGTTCTTGATCTCGCCTTCAACATGGGTGCCGTTGGGATATTTCGACGAGAAGGTTTCCCAGGGATTGTCCTGGACCTGCTTGAGGCCCAGCGAAATGCGGCGCTTGGCCGAGTCGATTTCCAGAACCTGCACTTCAACTTCTTCCGAGGTGGAAAGGATCTTGCCGGGATGCACGTTCTTCTTGGTCCAGCTCATTTCCGAAACGTGAACCAGGCCTTCAATGCCATCCTCAAGCTCGATGAACGCGCCGTAATCCGTGATATTGGTCACTTTGCCGCGAACCCTGGAACCAATCGGATACTTGCCGGACACGAGTTCCCATGGATCCTTGTCCAGTTGCTTCATGCCGAGCGAAATGCGCTGGGTTTCCGGATTGATGCGGACGATCTGCACCTTCAGCGTCTGGCCGACGGTCAACACATCGGAGGGATGGTTCACGCGCTTCCAGGCAATATCGGTGACGTGGAGCAGTCCGTCGATGCCGCCCAGGTCAACAAAGGCGCCGTAATCGGTGATGTTCTTGACTACGCCGTCAACGACCTGGCCTTCGGCAAGATTTTGCACGAGCTCGGAACGCTGTTCAGCACGGGTTTCTTCCATGATGGCGCGGCGCGAGACGACGATGTTGCCGCGGCGGCGGTCCATTTTCAGAATCTGGAAGGGCTGGGTCACATGCATCAGCGGGCCCACATCGCGGATCGGGCGAATGTCAACCTGGCTGCCAGGCAGGAAGGCCACAGCGCCGCCGAGATCAACCGTGAAGCCGCCCTTCACGCGGCCGAAGATCACGCCATCGACGCGCTCATTCTTGGTGCTCATTTCCTCGAGACGGGTCCATGCCTCTTCGCGGCGCGCCTTGTCGCGCGAGAGAACGGCTTCGCCGAGGGCATTCTCGATGCGCTCGAGATAAACTTCAACCGTGTCACCGGCCTTGATCGCGATGTCCTTGCCGGGCTGGGAGAATTCCTTCAGCGCCACGCGGCCTTCGGTTTTCAAACCGACATCGATGATCACAAAATCATTTTCAACGGCCACGACGCGGCCCTTTACAACCACGCCTTCGGTGGCGGGGTTATCGAGATAGCTCTCGGTGAGGAGGGCTTCAAAGTCTTCGCGGGTGGGGTTCATGGAAGCGACAGATTTCGCCATGTGTCAGGTAGTCCTAAGGGTTATGTGGCCCATCCCCGGGGGGACGCTCCACGTTACGTCGTTCCAGCGCCAACACATAAGCTCGGAGGCTTTGCCAGGTGTGCCGATTCTGAAACAATTAAGGGCGCGCACTGTCAGACAGTTTAGCGCCCCGATTATGTTCACCCACAGGATAGCGGGCGACCTCCAACGGGGCTGGCTATAGCTCAATCCCTGGACGAGGGCAACCGCTGGATTCAGCCTCGACTTGGGTGCCTCCTTCGCCTAAATCTGGGCCATGAAAATCATCGATGAAAGCCATCCCTTTTACAAGCCACTGTGGCGGCGGGTGGCGCTTGTGGGGGTCTTGGCGGCATGGACCGCCTTTGAGGTGTTTTACACCCAGCAGCCCCTGTGGATGCTGGTGGCAGGTGCGCTTTTGGCCTATGCGGCCTGGATTTTGCTGATTTCCTGGCGGGATAGTTCAGCGACCTGAGCTTGCAGCCCCGACCGCCGCTGAAATTGCCTCTTCCGCAGTCATCTCCGACGTATCAATGACCACTGCATCCTTGGCTGGAACAAGGGGCGCCACGGCGCGGTTCTTGTCACGCTCGTCACGCTGCCTGATATCCTGCAAAACTGCCTCGAAGGTGACATCCGCTCCGCTCGTCTGCATTTCGGCCTGGCGGCGCTGGGCCCGCACCTCCGGCGAGGCGGTGATGAACAGTTTCACTTGGGCAGCGGGGCAGACCACCGTGCCGATATCGCGGCCGTCAAGCACGGCGCCGGGCTTCTGTCCGGCGAAGCTCCGCTGAAAGTCGAGGAGTGCGGCGCGCACCTCCGGAATGCTGGCCACGATCGAGGCTGCGGCCCCTACCGCTTCGGTGCGCAATTCGTAATCCAGCCAGGCATAGGAATGAAGGTTTTCGGCAATGGCGGTTGCCACCGTGCCGTCATGAATGTCGCCTTCGGATTTCAGAAGCTCCAGCCCAACCCGGCGGTAGAGGGTTCCGGTATCAAGATGGTGATAGCCAAAATGCTGGGCCAGGGCCCGGGCGATGGTGCCCTTGCCTGCGGCGGCCGGGCCGTCAACGGCGATAATCATTTCGGGGGAAGGGCAGCAATCCTGGCGCCCATGCCATTCATCAGGCCCACGAAGTCAGGAAAGCTCGTGGCAATGAAACTGCCGTCGTCAATGCTCACATGAATGCGCGAAGTCAGCCCCATGACGAGGAATGCCATGGCGATGCGGTGATCCATGTGGGTTATGACCTTGCCGCCGCCAGGCGCACCGCCGCCTGTGACTTCCAGCCAGTCGGGCCCCGAATGGGTCACCACGCCATTGATCTGCAGGCCCGCCTCGACCGCCGCAAGACGGTCGCTTTCCTTCACCCGCAATTCTTCCAGGCCTTCCATGCGGGTGGTGCCCTCGGCAAAGGCGGCGGCAACCGAGAGGACGGGATATTCATCAATCATCGAAGGAGCGCGGGCGGCGGGCACGCGGACGCCATGCAGCTTCGAATACCTGACGTGGAGGTCGCCGACTTCTTCGCCGCCGGCAGTTCGCCGGTTTTCAATATCAATATGGGCCCCCATGTCGAGAAGCGTGGTGATCAGCCCGGTGCGCGTCGGATTGAGCATGATGTTCTCGATGGTAATATCAGAGCCCTCGCTCAACAGGGCGGCGACCAAGGGAAATGCCGCCGAAGATGGGTCGCCCGGAATATCGATGTCCTGGGCCACCAGTTCGTGCTGGCCTTCAAGGGAAATATGGCGGGCTCCGTCCATGTCCAGGATCGAGAGCTTTGCACCAAAGGCTTTCAGCATGCGCTCCGTATGATCGCGGGTCGCCACAGGTTCAATGACAGTGGTGCGTCCTGGTGCATTGAGGCCCGCCAGCAAAACAGCCGATTTCACCTGGGCCGAGGCCACTTGCAAGGTGTAGGTAATGGGCGCCGCATGTTTTGCGCCATAGATGGTGAGCGGAAGCCGTCCACCTTCGGCGTCTTCAAAACGCACGCCCATCTCCTGTAGGGGCTTGGTTACGCGGCCCATGGGGCGCCTTGACAGCGAGGCGTCCCCGATGCAGTGGGCAATGAGTGGGGTGGTGGCCATAAGCCCCATGGCGAGGCGCACGCCGGTGCCGGAATTGCCGAAATCAAGGGGCTGGTCGGGGGATTGCAGGCCGGCAACGCCCACCCCCTGGACATGCCAGACGCCCGCGTCGTCGCGCGATGTGCCTGCCCCCAGGGCCGTCATGGCCTTGGCCGTGTTCAGCACGTCCTCGGCTTCCAGAAGGCCTTTGATGCGCGTTTCACCGATGGCGATGGCGCCAAACATGAGGGCGCGGTGCGACATGGATTTATCGCCGGGAACCTTGATCCGGCCCTTCAAACCGGTGGCTTTGCGCGATATCAGGGACTGGATTGGGGGTGGCATTCGGGTCATTTCGCCGAATTCGATACACGGGTTAAATTGGGCTGTCACCCCCTTCCCACCCCGGGCTTTGACATTCGGCAAAACCCGTGGCATGGGAGCCTCAATTCACCGTCTTATTCGATCTCGAAAGGATCAACCGTGGTCAAAGCTGAACTCGGAACCAAGCGGACATGCCCTTCATGCGCGTCCCGGTTCTATGACTTGTTAAAGAATCCCATTATCTGCCCGAAGTGCGGCGTCAGCTTCATTGCGGCGCCCATCCTGCCCTCCAAAGGCGATTACCCGGGTGCAGCACCTGCCCCGGTTGCGAAAGTCCGTGAGAAGGAAGAGGTCGAAGAAGGCGAGAACGCCGATGTTGAGCTCATCAGCCTTGAGGATGTGGAGGAGGATGGCAAGGACGATGACGAAACCGCCGGGATCGAAGATGTCGATCTGGGCGAGGATGCCGAGCCCGCCGATGCGGAAGAGGATGATACGTTCCTCGTCGTTGAAGAGGAAGAGGGCGACAATGTCTCCGGCCTCCTGGACAGCGGCCCTTCGGGCGGCAAGGAAGGCGAAGAAGAGGTTTAACCGTCTCTCTGAATTGTCTGGAGAAGTTTTACTTGATTGTTGAAGGGGGTGGAACTAGGTTCCGCCCGCTTCCAGGACCAGATTAGGCTGGTTCAATTTGAAGACCTGTGGGGTCATAGCTCAGTTGGGAGAGCGCTTGCATGGCATGCAAGAGGTCGTCGGTTCGATTCCGTCTGGCTCCACCACCCACTTTCCGGCGAACGAGAGGTTCGCCGCCTGCTTCCCAATAGCGACGATGTTTCCGAGGCTTAGGCCCTTCTGCGACGATGGTTTCAGTCTCTGTCGAGGCGTTTCATGCCAACTTTGGCCGCCACTCTCGCCATTGTCTCCGGGCCTCGTAAAGATTTTCCCAAATTCCAGAGACGTCATCCCTGAGACTGGTTCGTCAGTGGCCAGAGACCGGTTCGACACCGCGCAAGTATCAACAATCCAAACGCGAAGAACTTGGCATTGCGTTGCTGCGAAAATGTGGAAAGTTCAGCCGATGCCAAGCTGATGACGCTGCTGCACCCAATTTGCTGGTAAGTCGGTCATCTGCGAAACGCCAAGGCCGCGTGAGAGTTTGCCATCAATAGTAGCCTGCACAATGTTGGGTGCAAGAAAGGCAAGAGATATGGTGGAACGAATCGTCTTTTCTGACAGTTTATGTTTGGCAGCGAGGCTGCTGATGTCAGCTACGTTGCCACACACGAGCATGTCCAACCAGTAACGCCCCTGAGCAATGGCCTTCAGCAATCTTGTCCGTGCCTCAGTCCGAATGGGTCTCGATACAGAATGATCCTGCTGGCAGAGGATTTCACGCTTGCGAGTATTGGATGGCTTTGTCCAGGAAATGACGATCATTTCAGGAGGGACCTCAATTGGCACATCCGCCGTATCAGAAGTGGGCTTGATCGTCAGCTTGAGCCCTTTTGTCAGAACGTCGACGCGCTGGACTATCTCCCTGACAAACATGCAGGCTTCAGTTTCAGATGAGATCGTCTTTCCACAATATTCCAGAACCCCTGCAATCACCGCCCGCTCAACCTCCAGTGCTGGAACCCGCTCAACCGACCCCGCCTTGGACCTCTGTCCTTGGGCCAACACCCATGATTGGTAATAATAATATCGGACATTGCCTTTCTTGACATGGGTGGGTGACATGCGATTGCCCCGGTCATCATAGATGAGTCCCGCCACGAGCGCGCCAGACTTCTTATAGCCAAGGGTGGGGCCAGTAGAGACAGATCTTCGGGTCTGCTGCACTTGATCAAACTGTTCATTCCCAATGATGGGCTCATGCTCGCCCGGAAAGCTTTTGTCTTTGTGGTTGATCTCACCAAGATAGACCCTGTTGCCCAGCATATGGGAGAGAGGGCCCGTTGTGAACGGAATGCCGCCGATAACTCTGCTTGAGCTAAGTTTTCGGATGCGCGATTGAATGCCGCGTTCTTCAAGCTCTCGAACCAGGGCCGGGAGGGATTTGAGCTGGCAATAGAGCTTGTAGATCATCCTTACCTCAGCTGCCTCGGATGGCTCGACCATCAGTTTCCGATTTTCTACCCTGTAGCCGTAGGGCACTACTCCACCCATCCACAGCCCCTTCTTCTTCGAAGCGGCAATCTTGTCGCGGATACGTTCGCCCGTAACTTCGCGCTCGAACTGCGCGAAGGACAGAAGTACGTTGAGCGTAAGCCTGCCCATCGACGAGGTCGTATTGAAGCTCTGGGTCACTGAGACGAAGGACACATCATTCGCATCGAACAGTTCGACCAGTTTGGCGAAGTCGGCGAGTGACCGTGTCAGCCGGTCCACCTTATAAACGACAATAACATCCAGCTTCTTTTGTCTGATGTCATCGAGCAATCTCTGTAGTGCTGGACGTTCCATCGAACCACCGGAGTAGCCGCCATCATCATAGGTGTCCTTGAGGCATGTCCATCCCTCATGAGATTGGCTCTTAATATAGGCTTCTGATGCTTCTCGCTGGGCATCTAGGGAGTTAAATTCCTGGTCAAGGCCTTGTTCCGTCGAAACCCGAGTGTAGATAGCACAGCGAATGGAATGGGCGAGTTTCACGGCGTGACCTCACTTGCACTAACTTTCATTCCGATCTTCTTCTCTGCATAATGTCCGCTTGCGGTATTAGAGCAGCCATACAGTCGGCACCGTCCGCTTTCTGCAAAAAAGCAGGGATAGCCATTCCAAGCGAAAGCTGCAGAGATCGATGGTGTAGTTTGGGCCAAGTAGGTCACAAACGAATTACAGCGATATGCTCCCTGCTGACAAGGAGACCAGCCAAACAGTCCAACCTAATGAGGTCAAATAATTCTCTGCAGTGACTGGCAAAATTCCCTGTTCTTTTGCCACCGCAAAATGAATTTCCCTGTTCCTGTGCGTAGGGAATTTGGGCAGAAACGCTGAAAATTGCTGGGGAAATGCGCGCTTAGAAGGCCCAGCCGCATTATTTTTCCCCGAATTCCCTGATATTTTCCCTGTTTGCTGGGAATTTCGCCTGAGACTGGTTCGACACTGACTGCATCCACCACCAATCTTTTCAATAACTTAAAATCTATGAGACTTCTTTCAAATTCTGGCTAGCAACCAATTAGCAACCGACAATGATTAACTGGGGAGCTTTAGTTGATCAAAGAGGCTGAGATTTCTGCGTGTGGTCAGTATCTCGGGCAGGTGAAGCGCATAGCTTGCCCTATACTTAAGCGGTATGGTTGAGGGATCTGCGGCGGCGTTACAGACTCCGCTCTCTATATGGGGAGAATAAATGCAAACTACTACAGTTCGGGCGGCGCATGGAGCAAGCATAGAGGTACTAGCCAATGACGAGGTACGCGTTATTAACACCAGCGGCACCCAGGTCGTCGATTTCTGGTGTCTGCTGGAAAGTGGGGCAGATGAATATCTATCCATGGAACATTGTCGGGAGGTGCTCGGGAAAATTTACTTTAGCCGGGGAGATATTCTGATTTCAAACCGGTACACCCCCTTGATCGAATACATTGAAGATACCACGGGAGGTCATCACGACACGCTTATTGCCGCTTGCAGTTCAGAAATGTACAAGAAATTTGGTTTAGCAGAACATCCAAGCTGCGCTTCAAACTTCTTAAAGGCCATCAAATCTCACAGCAGGGTGATGCCCTTCGTCCCCTCTCCTTGGAATTTGTTTATGCGGGCGGAGGTGAAAGAAGACGGGATAATTGCATATTCAAGACCTCCGTACATTCCAGCAGGGTGTGTCGGATTAAGAATGCTTCGCGATGCTATTATCGTGGTCTCAGCTTGTCCTGATAATTGCTATCCCACAAATGGTGGAGACGGCAGTCCCAGAGATTTTGCAATAACGGTTTCAAGAGGATAAAAGTAATTTTTGCTGAAGCGCGATATCCGACAGGTGGCTTCCCGCCACGCTGGCCCCGTTTACACTGAAGGGGCCTCTTCTGAAGCTGTTAAAGAATCAGCCCAGCACGATGACCGATGCCGTGAGGGTCTTTGAATGCCAGATGAACAGTGAGTTCAGCGTTCCCTCATCTGGAGTATGACAGCTTCCCATCATCGAATTCCGATTTTCGAAATTCCCAATGAGAAGAACATGAAAATGAAGATTCTATCAGTTGCCCTTCTTGTCATCGCAGTCATTGCAACGCCGAGCTTCTCCAAAAATGTGAAGAACAAGAAGATGGACAGCCAGCTAAATTCCACAAGTGTGAATCCGATAGTAAATTCCCGGGACCGCGCGCTTAATAGCTAAGTCGGAACTGCCTTCCGCTTGCGCCAGCCGAAGAAACCCATTGCACCGAGGCCAGCTGCAAAGAGTGGGAGGGTGACTGGACGATATGGCAACAAAGCAGTCATTTCTAGGACATCGAGAGTGAGAAGTTGTTGTTGCTCGAAATCCACACTTCAGACCAATTCACTGAAGAGACTCGGATTTAACTTTCAAGGAATGGTTCCCAGGCTTATTGGTTGTCAATTGAATAACAGGGGCACGTCATGAAAAAATTCACCTTAGCGATTTTAGTTTCCAC
>JBBSBQ010000026.1:0-56120 GCA_038251095.1 Hyphomicrobiales bacterium | reverse complement strand
ATCCGCAATATTCTGGGCGGCGTCATTTTCCGCGAACCTATCATCTGCAAGAACGTGCCGCGCCTTGTGCCCGGATGGACCAAACCCATCATCATCGGCCGCCATGCCTTCGGCGACCAGTACCGCGCCACCGATTTCACCTTTCCCGGCAAGGGCACCCTCACCATTAAGTTCGTGGGCGAGGATGGCAAGGTGATTGAAAAGGAAGTGTTCAAGGCACCGGGGGCGGGCGTGGCCATGGCCATGTATAATCTGGATGACGCGATAAAGGAATTTGCCCGCGCCAGCCTGAATTATGGTTTGAACCGCAACTATCCGGTCTATCTCTCAACCAAGAACACCATTCTCAAGGCCTATGACGGGCGCTTCAAGGATATTTTCCAGGCGATTTTTGATGCCGAGTTCAAGGCTGAATATGAAAAGCGCGGCCTCACCTACGAACACCGGCTGATCGATGACATGGTAGCCTCCGCCATGAAATGGACCGGCGGATATATTTGGGCCTGCAAGAACTATGACGGGGATGTGCAGTCCGATCTGGTGGCCCAAGGCTATGGTTCACTGGGCCTCATGACCTCCGTTCTGCTGACGCCCGATGGCAAAACCGTGGAGGCTGAAGCGGCCCACGGTACGGTCACACGCCACTTCCGCCTGCATCAGGAAGGCAAGCAGACATCAACCAATTCCGCCGCATCGATCTTCGCCTGGACCGGTGGCCTCAAGCACCGCGCCAAGGTTGACAGCAATGCGGCGCTGGCGAAATTTGCCAGCACATTGGAGGCGGTAACAATTGCAACCATTGAAGAAGGCAGCATGACGAAGGATCTAGCCGTCCTCGTGGGACCGGAGCAAACCTGGCTCTCCACCGAGGGCTTCCTTGATGCCATCGACAGGAACTTGCAAAAAGCCGCCGCCTGATTGCCTAGACTGCCTGCTGGCACACATCCAGAACAAGCGGCAAGTCCATGGGCTTGCCGAAAAAGCCGAGTGCGCCGCCCTCCATGGCTTTTTTGAGCAAGTCGTCGGCGCTGTAGCCCGTCATGAAATAGACTTTGGCGTCGGGCCGCACCTGGCGAATTTCCAGAAAGCTGTCCACGCCGTTCTTGCCCGGCATCATCACGTCAAAGAAGCCCAAATCAAAGGGCGTGGCGTGATAGGCGTCAATGGCCTCCTGGCCGCTATAGACAACCTGTACCTTGTGCTCTTCCAGGGAAAGAAGCTCAGCCAAAGAGTCCGCATTTTCTGCATTGTCGTCAAGTACCAGGATGGAAAGTGTCCGCGCCATCTCAGGCTGCCTCCTCTAGTGTTTCTATTATTGGGAACCAGGCGGTAAAGCATGCGCCCTCGCCCGGTTTGGATGCGATCTCCAGCCCGCCGCCATGCTGTTCCAGAATCTTCTCAACCGCCGGCAAGCCAAGTCCCGTGCCGAAGCTCTTGGTCGTAAACAGCGGTTCCTTGACCCTCAAAAGATTTTCAGCGGAAATGCCGGGGCCATTGTCGATGACGCTGATTTCAATGCCCCGGCCTGTCCGGCTAGATCTAATGACGATACTGGGTACAAATTCCGCACCGCCAGACCGCACATCACCCTTGCCTACCAGCACTTCCGAGGCATTACTGATCAGGTTGATCAGGCAGCGGCTCATGCGATCCGCATCAATGGCTGCCACGAGGCCGCCCAAGCCCAGCGTGCACTCGATGCTCACAACCGCTGGCAGCTTGGCTGCTTCTTCTTCAACGACTTTGGCGAGCCAGTTATCAAGATCAAGGAGTTTACGCTGGACTGGCCGGGTACGGGCAAAGTCCAGAAGCTGCGAGATGATATTATCACAGCGCACAACGCCGCTGTCGATTCGCTGCAATTGCTGCTCTACCCCCATTCCCTTGCCCTTGATCTTGCGGTCAAGCACAAAGGCCGATGTCCGGACCGCCGCCAGGGGATTGCGCAGTTCATGGGCAACAGTGGCGGTGAGCTGCCCCAGCTGGGCCATGCGGCCCGCCTTCACCATTTCTTCCTGGGTGGCTTTCAGCTTCATGATGTTTTCGGAAAGCTCCAGATTAAGCCGTGTGACCTGATCGTTCACCGTTTGAAGATCGCTGATTTTGGTCACGTCGACAAATGTAACCATCACGGAACGGCCTGCAACTCCCGCATTGTCCAGCCATCCCGAGGAAACAACCATGGCCCGGGCAACCACCTTGCCTCGCGACATGAGATCAGTCTCGAACCGTGAAGCAGTCCCAATCATGTCCGCCATACCCTTGTCCGGGCTAATGGCAAGCATGTCGTTAGGGTCAGTTTCCGCGAATTCAGCCTCAGTCATGCTGACAAGGGCAAGCAGGAACGGGTTCACATAAGCGGTATTGCCGTCCTCATGGAGATGCCAGATTCCGACAGGCACCGTCTCAGCAAGGGCCCGGTAACGGGCCTCTTTGGCTTCAAGCTCGGCCTCGTAACTTTTCATCCCAGTTACATTAGTGTTGGTGCCAACCAGGTAGGTGGCACCACCGGAGGTGATGACGCGGGCCTTTCGCGTGAGCGAATATACGGTTGAACCGTCGGTGCTGGTCGCGAGTTCCATAAATTCCTTGGGTTCCGGCGAATTCAGGACCGACCTGTCGGCCTCCATGAATCTCTTCGCTTGGTCCTGCGGGTAGAAATCCGCATCCGAAAGCCCCAGAAGTTTATCTGCCTCCGAACCAATGATCTTGCAGTGGGCCTCATTGGAGAACACAAAGTTCAGCTCCGCGTCCTTGACAAATATAGAAGTCGGAACGAGATCCAGAATTTGCAGCAACGCATCAATATCACTGATGCGTGAGGCTGGTGTCTTTCCGAATATGGACATTGTAGTTGCTTTCCCCGGAGCAAATAATAAAAATTAGGCAGCCAGCTTTTCAAGGCGGGCGAGCAGGTCTAAAGGATCAAATGGCTTGTTCAGGATCCCCGTCAGAACAACGTCATCAAAAAGCGCAAGTTCCTTGCTGTGTTCCGAGGCGTTTCCAGTGATAATAATTGTTGGAACGCTGCGTCCTTGTTTTTTAAGCGTGTTGTATACGTCGATGCCATTGATCAGCGGCATTCTCAGGTCAAGCACCAGCACGTCCACACCGCCTGACACGACGCGCGATATCGCATCGCGGCCATTGCGGACCAGTTCGCATCGATAACCGTTGCGGTTGATAAGCTGGGCGAGTGTCGGGCCAAAATCAGGATCGTCCTCGGCCACCAGCACAACCCCGGATGACCCCAACCCTGAAATTGAATCCAAAACCTGGTAGAGATTGACTGGTTTGGAGAATACTCCCATGGCGCCGCCCGCCATCGCCTGCTGAAGGAGTTGTTCCACGCTGTAGCCAGTCATCATGTAAACCTTGGCGTGAGGCTTCAGCCTCTTGATCTCCAGGAAGCTTTCCACGCCGTTCTTTCCCGGCATCATCACATCCATGAAGGCGATATCGAAGTCTTCCTTGAGATAGGCCGCAATGGCGCCCTCGCCATCATAGACCACAAGCGGTCGATGGCCTTCCATTTCAAATAGCTCGCCAAGGGAATTCGCATTGTCGGCGTCATCGTCAACAACCAATATGCGCAGTGAACGTGTCATGCCGCCTGCTCTCCACTGTTCTCGTGTATGGGCAGCCAGAGTGTAAACGTGGCGCCCTTGCCCTCGACCGAATCGATATCGAGGCCGCCGCCGTGTTGTTCCAGAATCTGTTCCACAGCGGAAATCCCCAACCCCGTCCCAAAGTTTTTCGTTGTAAACAGCGGCTCGCGGATTTTTGACAGGTTGTCTGCCGAAATGCCCGGACCGTTGTCAGCTACGCTGATCTCGGCGCCGCGCGCGGACAGCCGGGTCCTGACGGTAATGATTGGTGTTTCCGTAAATCTCGACTTGGGATCATCGCCTTTCCCAACCAGCGCTTCCGAGGCATTGGTGAGCAGGTTGATGACGGCCCGTTCAAATCGCCCGGGCTCAAGGTCAACGAGCTTCTCGCCAAGGCCAAAATAGCATTCGATTGAAACCAGCTCCGGCAGCTTTTGTGCTTCGCCCTGAACCAGCTTTTCAAGCCATACGTCGAGCACGGTGGGCTCGGCCTTGATTGCCTTGGTCCGGGAAAAATCCAGCAGCTGGGTGATGATGTTATCGCAGCGGATGACGCCATTGTTGATGCGCTGTAGTTGCGGCTCGACGCCAAGCCCCTTGTCCTTGATCTTACGCGCTAGAAGATATGTCGAGGTGCGAACCGTGCTGAGGGGGTTTCGAAGTTCATGGGCTACTGTCGCCGTCAAATTGCCGAGTTGCGCCATCTTGCCCTTGCGAAGCGCCTCGTCCTGGGCTTCCCGGAGCTTGGTGATGTTGTCGGTGAGTTGCCGGTTGAGCGTGCCCATCTCGCTGTTGACGTTCTGGATCTCACGCGAAAACGAGAGGGCCTGCTCGTGCGACGAAGCAAGCTCGCTGTGGGTTTTCTCAAGTTCAATAAACTTCCGCTTGAGCAGGCGCCCCATGAATTGCCCGTAAAAAGCGACGGCACAGATGACAAATGCCATGAGAATGCCGATGTAGAATTCGTAGTTTCGCAGCTTTGTGACAGTCGCATTCGCGTCTTCGACTGCCTTCAATTTCGTTCGTCCAATAAGTTGATTAAGGTCCTTTATATTGTACCTCAGAGAAGCAAAACGTTCGGCGATGCGGGCGACCACTGATTGAACCTCAGTGGTATCATTGTTCTTGAAAAGTGCAGGGATTTTGGTGGCTAGCCCTTCGATATCCGACATGACGGAATTCATCTGGCGCATCAGTGCCAATGCCTTCTTGGTAGATTTCTCGCCAAGTTGGGGTGGAAGTTGCTCGCTGACCCGATTTATCTCCTGGCGGAATTCATAGGCTTTGGACTTGAATATCTGTTGTGCCTGTTCAAATGCTTTTGTGTCGAGCACTCTGACGTACTCCGCCTGCGCATCGGCTGCCGCACCCGAAATTATCCAAGAAGATGACAGTTGGCGGTCAAAAAAAGCGGACTGATTGACATTGGTCTGGTAAACGCCAATCACCAGATGGCTCAGGTACAGGCCGCAGAAAATAGCAACAAGATTGAAGGCGGCAATCAAGAAGTAGACAAATTGCATGCGGGGCCATGAATTTTGGCCGTTTTGGTGTGTTGCCGTCCCCAACTCCGTAGCTCCCGCCTGCTTCCCAAAGCATTGAAAAGCTACGGTGCTCCAATTATGGTAAACAAATGGTTGAAATTCCCAAATCCGGCGCGAAAGAGCCTAAAATCATGGATCATTTCTCAGGCGGCTGCCAATGCGGGGCGGTCCGTTTTCAGGTCACAGGTCCCCTCGGAAGCGCTGGAATTTGCCATTGCCGCATGTGTCAAAAGGCCTTCGGTTCCTGGGGAGCGGCACTGGTTGCCATCCCCACCAAAAACCTGACTTGGACACGGGGACAACCCAGCACGTTCCGGTCATCAGCCATTGTGGCGCGGGGGTTCTGCGCCAAATGCGGAAGTCCCCTCCACATGCGTGAGGATGGCGACAATAATTACGAACTTGCCATCGGCGCCTTCGACGAGCCTTCCCGCATTGGTCCCCTCACCGAGCAGGTGGGCGTTGAAAGCCGGGTTTCATGGATCAAGGGGATGCATCTGCTGCCGGAGCAAACCACGCCCGAAACACGCACCCCGCAAGACCTTGCCAAGCTGAAAAGCCTGCAGCATCCCGATCACGATACGGACCACTGGCCATGAGCCCCGCGATTACCAGTGGGTGACAGTGCGGCCGCGTGCGCTATGCAATCAATGGCCCCCTCTTTAACGCCCATATCTGCCATTGCCGCATGTGCCAGAAAGCCTCTGGAAATCTCTTTGCGGCCCTCGCCGGCGTGAACAAGGCTGATCTCCGCTGGACACGGGGTGAGCCCGCCTATTTCCGTTCCTCATCCATCGTCCAGCGCGGCTTCTGCCCGCACTGCGGCACGCCGCTCACCTTCGCCTATGACCACACGCTCCACATGAATATTTCGATTGGTTCGTTGGATAATCCAGCACTTGCCAAAAAGGAAAATCAATACGGAATTGAAGGCATAACTCCTGCCTTCCCTGCTTTGCATGAATTGCCGGGTTCGCGCACCGAGGACGACATTTCAGCCGAAGACTTGCAACGGCTGAAAAGCTTTCAGCATCCCGACCATGATTAGCCCGAAATCACGGTCCTGATTGCCGCGAACGCTTCATCCGCTTTCCCGCCATCAGGCCCGCCGGCTTGGGCCATATCCGGCCGTCCGCCGCCCCCCTTGCCGCCGAGCACGGCGGCTCCGGCCCGCACCAGATCAACAGCGCTAAGCTTTGCGGTCAGGTCAACAGTGACCCCCACGTAAAGGCTGGCCCGACCCTCGGCATTTGTGCTGAGCAGTGCCACCACGCCCGAACCAAGCTTCGCCTTGCTGTCATCAACCAGGCCCTTCATATCCTTTGAGTCCATGTCGCCCAAAATGCGTTTCATGAACTTGATGCCATTGATGGTCTCAATGTCACTGTCGCCAGCCGAAGCTCCCCCGCCAAGGGCAAGGGCCCTCTTGGCCTCGGCAAGTTCGCGTTCCAGCTTCCGGCGCTCGTCTACCAGGCTCTCGACGCGGCTCACCAATTCCGCAGGCGTGGTTTTGAGAAGGGCCGCGGCGGCTGCAACGCGCTTGTCCTGCTGCTCGAGGTAGTCACGCGCCGCCGGACCCGCCAGCGCTTCAAGCCGCCTGACGCCTGCCGCCGAACCACTTTCAGCGAGGATTTTGATAAGGCCAATATCCCCGGTGCGCGACACATGTGTGCCGCCGCACAATTCCAGCGAATAGATTGGCCGGCTGGAGCCGTCCGGATTGCGCCCCATCGAAACGACACGCACTTCGTCGCCATATTTTTCGCCAAATAGCGCCATCGCCCCTTCGGCAACTGCCGCATCAACCGACATCAGCCGTGTGTTGATCGGATCGTTCTGCAGGACAATGTCATTTGCCATGACCTCAACCTGGCGAAGCTCGTCATGGCTCATGCCCTTATTGTGGGAAAAATCAAAACGCAGGCGGTTGGGCTCAACCAGCGAACCTCTCTGCGCCACGTGTGTGCCCAAGGTCTTGCGCAGCGCCTCGTGCAACAGATGCGTGGCCGAATGATGTTGGCGGTTGCCAGAACGGCGCCCATGATCGACATTGAGTTCCACCGCTTCACCAAGCACCAATGTGCCCGAGTCGACTTGGCCCATATGAATGAACAGGTCGCCCAGGCGCTTTTCCGTGCTGGTCACGCGGAAAACTCCGCCGCTGGCCGACTTGATGAACCCATGATCGTCGGTTTGGCCGCCGGACTCCGCATAGAACGTTGTCTGGCTGGTGACGATTGCGGCTGCATCGCCGGCCTTCAGTGACTTCACCTGCTTGCCACCCGTAACCATGGCGGTGATCACACCCTCAGCCTTTTCCGTCTCATAGCCGAGGAATTCG
This sequence comes from Hyphomicrobiales bacterium, assembly GCA_038251095.1. Classification (GTDB taxonomy): domain Bacteria; phylum Pseudomonadota; class Alphaproteobacteria; order Rhizobiales; family Aestuariivirgaceae; genus Aestuariivirga. The sequence goes on along the minus strand of JBBSBQ010000026.1, from coordinate 48,627 downwards.
GTTGCCCCCACGGCATCGCGGATTTCAAACCAGACCGCGTCGGCCTTGGCATCCCCCGTCCCCTTCCAGGCGCGGCGCGCCTCGGTCTTCTGGGCCTCCATCGACTTTGAAAAAGCCTCCGTGTCCACCACCACGCCACGCGAACGCAGCGCATCCTGGGTGAGATCAAGCGGAAAGCCATAAGTGTCGTAGAGCTTGAAGGCCGTGTCGCCGGCGAACACGTCACCGGTCTTCAGCCCCGCGGACTCTTCATCAAGAATGCGGAGGCCCCGCTCCAGGGTTTTGCGGAAGCGCGTTTCTTCGAGACGCAGCGTTTCGGTGATCAGGTCTTGCGTGCGCTGCAGCTCCGGATAAGCCGTGCCCATTTCATGGACCAGGGTGGGAACCAGTTTCCACATCAAGGGTTCGCGCTGACCCAGAAGTTCCGCATGGCGCATGGCGCGCCGCATGATTCGCCGCAGCACATAGCCGCGTCCTTCGTTGGAGGGCAGAACGCCATCGGCAATCAGGAAAGACGAAGCGCGCAGATGGTCGGCGATCACCCGGTTCGAAGCCTTGTTTTTTCCCTCTGCCGGAACCCCGGTCCTCTCGACGATGGCTGCAATAAGGGTGCGGAACAGGTCCGTCTCATAATTGTCGTGGGTGCCCTGCAGAACCGCGGCAATTCTTTCCAGCCCCATGCCCGTATCAATGGAGGGCTTGGGCAGGCTGACGCGCTCCTGCTTGCTCACCTGCTCATACTGCATGAACACCAGGTTCCAGATTTCAATGAAGCGGTCGCCATCAGCGTCAGCGCTGCCCGGAGGGCCGCCCGGAATCTTGTCGCCATGGTCATAGAAAATTTCCGAGCACGGGCCGCAAGGGCCGGTGTCGCCCATGGACCAGAAATTGTCCGAGGTCGGAATGCGGATAATGCGGCTGTCGGGCAGGCCGGCGATTTTCTTCCACAGGCCAAAGGCCTCGTCATCCTCCGAGAAAACCGTAACCGTCAGCTTGTCGGCGGGCAGACCGTATTCCTTGGTGACCAAGGTCCAGGCCCATTCAATGGCGTCGGGCTTGAAATAGTCGCCGAAAGAAAAATTCCCGAGCATTTCAAAGAACGTGTGGTGGCGCGCCGTATACCCCACATTATCGAGATCATTGTGCTTGCCGCCGGCACGCACGCATTTCTGCGCCGTGGTGGCCCGGCTGTAGGGGCGGCGCTCGGCCCCGGTGAACACGTTCTTGAACTGCACCATGCCCGAATTGGCAAACATCAAGGTGGGATCATTGCGCGGCACAAGCGACGACGACGCCACGATTTCATGGCCGCGGGCATTGAAGAAATCAAGAAATGTCGAGCGGATCTGGGCAAGGCTGGTCATTGAATATCCGGGAGTTTGGCGAAAATAACAGTTGGATGCTCTTTAAGGTGCGATGGCCCGTCCTGTCCAGAATTTCCGAAAGCGCATGGTTAGCTCCCTTGCAAAGCAGAACAGCGCCCTCCGGGGGCACGGAGGGCGCTTCGCCTGCGGTGTGGGGGACACACCAACATAACCTGCCGCCCTCAACTCAAGCGGCAGGAATTCATGAATTCTGATGTTTAGTCGTCGGACTCGTCGGCCGTCGGCGCCACCGTAATCTTGGCGGCAATCAACCCCGCATTGGCGCGGATCGCCGCCTCAATGGCATTGGCCATGTCGCCATTGAGCTTGAGGAATTCCTTGGCCTTGTCCCTGCCCTGCCCGATACGCTCGCCATTATAGGAGTACCAGGAGCCAGACTTCTCAACCACCCCGGCGGTGACACCGAGATCGACGAGCTCGCCCACCTTGGAAATGCCTTCGCCATACATGATGTCGAATTCAACCAGCTTGAAGGGCGGCGCCACCTTGTTCTTGACCACCTTCACCCGGGTCTGATTGCCAACCACCTCTTCGCGGTCCTTGATGGCGCCAATCCGGCGGATATCGAGGCGCACCGAGGCGTAGAATTTAAGGGCATTGCCGCCGGTCGTGGTTTCCGGGCTGCCAAACATCACGCCGATCTTCATGCGGATCTGGTTGATGAAAATGACCATGCAGTTTGATTTGGAAATCGACGCTGTCAGCTTGCGCAGCGCCTGGCTCATCAGGCGGGCCTGCAGGCCGGGCAGTGAATCGCCCATTTCGCCTTCAAGCTCGGCCTTGGGCGTCAACGCGGCCACCGAATCGATCACCAGGATTTCAATGGCGCCGGAGCGCACCAGCGTATCGGCGATTTCAAGCGCCTGCTCGCCCGTGTCGGGCTGAGAAATAAGAAGCTCCTGAACATCGACCCCGAGCTTCTTGGCATAGCCAGGATCCATGGCGTGTTCCGCGTCAATAAAGGCGCAGACGCCGCCGCGCTTTTGCGATTCCGCAATGGTCTGCAGCGCCAGCGTGGTCTTGCCGGAGGATTCAGGGCCATAAATTTCAATCACCCGCCCGCGCGGCAGGCCACCAATCCCCAAGGCAATGTCGAGACCAAGGGAGCCCGTTGAAATTGCTTCAATTTCAACAACCGGGTTGGACCCCAGCTTCATGATTGAACCCTTGCCGAAAGCCCGTTCAATCTGGCTGAGCGCAGCATCCAGCGCCTTGTTCTTGTCCATTGAAGTATTCTCAACTACCCGAAGATTCGTCTGCCCCATCGCCCTTACTCCTTAAGTCAGATACCTCGCTCGGCGCAATCACTTCCTTTGTACCAGCGATGTTGACGTTATGTTCTAAGTTTGTTCCAAAAGCAAGCGATATTTGCTAAGCCTACCAAAATTTATTGAAGCAGGCTTTCGACCGCCTGACCCACGGAAAACAGGTTTTGATCCTGCCCCCACGCGCTCATCAGCATAAGGCCAACGGGAGCCGCACCCGGCTCATTCACCGGAATCGAGATGGCGCAGCAATCCAGGAAATTTCCCACATAGGTGTTGCGCAAGCTCATGGAATTATAGCGAAGATAGTCCTGATCGCTTTCAAGTGCCGCTATCGGCGGCGGAACAATCATGATCGTGGGAAGAACAACGGCGGAAAGCCCCTGCGTAACAGCGCCGAAGCGACCGACCATCTCCTCCCGCCGTTTCACAACTGAAAGATATTCGGCAGCGCTGATCCCGCCCGCCGCTTCCAAACGCATGCGCACCCGGGGATCATAGTCCGCCCCCTTCCGCGCGATGAGATCGCGGTGCTGGGCATAGGCTTCCGCCGCCACAATGCCGCCCTTGATCGTCAGGCTCGGCATCTCCAGCAGCTCTTCAAATGCGAGATCAACGAGCGTGGCACCGGCCGTTGAAATCCGCACCAACGCGCGCTCGTAAGCCGCCGCCACATCCGCGTCCAAACCTTCAAGCACGGCGGTTTTCAAAACGCCAATCCGCAGCGATGAAACGTCACGCGCGGCAATCTTCCCCGTCCAGTCGCCCGTCATCAATGCAACACCGGCAGCACAGCAGGCCACCGAATTTCCCAGCGGCCCGACGGAATCAAAGCGCGATGAAAGCGGATAGGCACCGCGCGTGCTCACCCTGCCTGCGCTGGGCTTGTAGCCCACAATGCCGTTATAAGCTGCAGGGATGCGGCAGGAGCCGCCCGTATCCGTGCCAATGCTCAAGGCACAAAACCCGTCCGCAATGGCAACAGCTGCACCCGATGATGAGCCTCCGGGAATACGCCCGGTCTTCCGATCAAATGCAGAGCGCGGGGTTCCATAATGAGGGTTCAGCCCCACGCCCGAATAGGCAAATTCCGTCATGTTGGTCCGGCCCAATACAACCATGCCTGCCGATTTCAACGCGGCAATGGCTGGCGCATCCGCACGCGCGGGGGCCGCATCTTTCAACACCTTGGAACCTGCCGTGGTAACCTCGCCGGCCAGATCAAAAAGGTCTTTCACCGAAATGGGGACACCCGCAAATGGCGAGGGCTGGCGGTTCTGCCGCCGCAGCCGGTCCTGATAGTCTGCTGCCGCGAGCGCCCCTTCCGCATCGACTGTGATAAAGGCCCTAGAGCCCTCGCCCGCCGGATCGGAAATTTTCGCCAGCGCCTGCTCCACGAGCATGCACGAGGATGTCTTGCTATCGCGCAATTCGCCGGCAAGCCCGTCCAGTGTCCATTTTCGCGTCATTAGCTTTCCATCACTTCCTTGACCTTCTCAACCAGTTGCTTCAGCGAAAACGGCTTGGGCAGGAAAGCAAAATCCGTTTGCCCTTCAAGATTTTTTTCAAACGCATCCTCGGCATATCCCGACACAAAAATCACTTTTGTTTTAACTCCACGCTTGCGTAATTCGCGCAGCATCGTGGGGCCATCCATTTCCGGCATGACAACGTCAGAGAGGATGAGGTCGAACGGCTCCGTCTGCGCTTCCATGACCTCCAGGGCGCTCTCGCCTGAATCCGCCTCCACCACTGTATAGCCGCGCGATGTGAGGGCCCGAATGGCGAAGGCCCGCACTGCATCCTCATCTTCGACAAGGAGTATGCGCCCCTTGCCGGTGAAATCGGAACGCGTCGCTTTAACTTCCTCTTTGGCAGCGGCGGCCGCAATCTCGGAATCTGTCGGGTAATGACGAGGCAAATAGATGCTGAAGGTAGTACCCTTGCCCACCACGCTATGGCAGAAAATGAAGCCGCCGGTCTGTTTCACAATGCCATATACGGTTGAGAGGCCCAGCCCCGTGCCCTTGCCCACTTCCTTGGTCGAGAAGAACGGCTCCCAGATCTTTTCGACAATCTCGGGGGCGATGCCCGAGCCAGTATCGCTCACTTCGCACAGCACATATTCGCCAGCTGGCATGGGGTCACGGATGATGGCCTTCGACTCTTCCGTACTGATATTCTTCGTCTTCACCGACAGGGTGCCGCCCCGCGGCATGGCATCCCGGGCGTTGACCGCCAGATTGATGATGACCTGTTCAAACTGATGCACGTCAACCAGCACCAGGCCAAGATCACGGCTGTGGCTGATCCTGAGTTCTACCTTCTCGCCCAAAACCCGGCCGAGAAGATTGTCGAGGTCCGACATGGCGTCGGTGAGCGAATGCACTTTGGGCTGCAGCGTCTGCTTGCGTGAAAAGGCAAGCAATTGCCGCACCAGATTGGCCGCCCGGTTGGCATTCTGCTTGATGCTCATGATATCGGCAAAGGCAGGGTCAGTGGGCCGCATCTTGGCCAGCAGCAGATCGGCAAAGCCGATGATGGGCGTCAACACATTGTTGAAGTCATGGGCGATGCCGCTGGCCAACTGGCCGACAGCCTGCATTTTTTGGCTTTGCGCCAGTTGCACTTCGAGCGTCTTGCTCTCGGTTTTGTCGACGGCGAAGACTGTGAGGTTCTTTCCCATGCCCTGCAGCCTGGCAAAGGAGAACTGAACCAGGCGGGGCTTCTCGTCCATGATGGTGGCATCGACCACCACCATCGGCTCGTTTTTGTTCTGAAACTTGTCCAAGCCGAAGCGAAGCTCGTCGCGGTCGCTCTCAACCACCATGGAGGCAAAGCTGGCGCCACGCTTGGCCCGCGCCGAATACGAGAGGAAAACCGGGTTGGCCGACTGGATGATGCCCTGGTTGTCGATTTCCGCAATGCCGATGGGCGCAACCCCGGCAAACCGGGACAGCGATTCCCTGTCTTCAGTCTCCTTCGTCTCGCGCCGCGGCACGATTAGGGTGCGGGCCGGCAGCGCCTTGCCCCCCGCATCGAAATCCACCCGGTGAATGATCTCGACCGGCAAGGCCACACCTTTACGCGTCTTTAGGTCCAGGCTGAACAACTCGGTGCGCCCGCTGCCGGCCAATGGTTCGATGGCCGTCAATAGCTTGGCGCCGGTTTCCCCCAGAACATCGCGCAGCTTAAGCTCGCCGTTCTGGCTCTCAGCGATATCAAGGCCCAGCCATTCCGCCAGGGTGGCGTTGAGATAATCGATTTTCTGGCTGGGCAAGGACGAAAAGAACCCGGCCGGGGCATGGTCGAGATAGGTGATGATGAACTGCAGACGGCCAAAGGCCTTTTCCTGCCGGGCCCGGTCCACGCTCACATCCTGCAGCCGCCACAGAACCAAACCACGCTTGGCCTGACCCGCCAGAGGCGCCACGCTGATTTTCAGCCACTTCGGCACATCCAGACTGGCTCCTGCCGCGGTGGACCCGGCAGGCAGGCGGATTTCGCGGGAGTCCGATTTGCCTTCAAGGGCCGCCTGCGACAACTGGTAGATGGGCTCCACAAAGGCGGGCTGCCCCGCATAGAGCAGATCAAACCCCACCAGCCGGCCCACGCCCGCCGCCGCCGTCAAGTTCAAAAACGACGCGTTGCCGTAAATGGCGCGCGACTTGTTGTCGGTCACCACGCAGGCGTCACCTATGGCATCGGTAAGGCCATCGAAAAATACGCGGGTCTGGTTCTGCCGGTCAAAGCGCACCAGCCCCGCCATGAAGGCGAAGATGGAAAACAGGCCGGCCAGCGCCAACACCGCTCCGGTGTAGAGCAGCCCGCGCGTAAGCGTATCCTGCAACTGCCAGACAGCTGCACCCACCGCGGCGGCAAGCAATGCGGCAAGCGAGAAGGACAGCGCAACGGAGATCCGGCCAGAAGCCGAAGCCATGCCGGCCACCTCATTTTCACCGCGCTCCGCCATGTAGCTCCCATCCCCGAATCATTCGAGTATAGACGATTCCCGAAAATTCTGATTCCTCTCCACTCAACCAAAATTTATGGTATGATGACACCACAGCGTGAGTTTTTGGTAGGAGACGGCCCATGGAATTACTCGCCCCCTATATGAATTACATCATTACCGCAGGCATTGCGCTCGCGGTTTTGCTGGTGGGCATACTGGTTTACAGGCTTTTGAGCGGGCCGGTGATGGGCCGCAAGGGCCAAAGGCTCGGCATCAGCGAATACCACGAGATCGACAAGACGCGCCGCCTCGTTCTGGTGCGCCGCGACGAAACCGAGCATCTCGTGCTCATCGGCGGCGGCCAGGACCTCGTCATCGAGAGCGGCATCAGCCTCAATTCCGGGCTGGAGGATGTGCGCGAACCGCCCCGCCCGCCCATTCCGATCCGCGCAGCGCCCCGCGCGCCCGTGTTCAGCGGCGAGCGCCGCCCGGCGCTCAGGCCCGTCGAGCCGCCGATGATGTCGCAGCGCGGCTACGAGCACGAAGAGAACTGAGGCGGGACGCCTGATCCTTCCGTCTACGGATGATTACCGCGGGGGCCGTCAGTTCATGGCGGCCCCCGTTCGCGATTGAGGATGGAAGGTGGAGGGGATGTCCCCGCCCTGGCTTCAAGCCTGCATATGCGGTGGTTAGGATCAAGAGGAATGGTCTGGCTCAAAGCCCGGCCTTGAAACGCAGCGATTTTTGCCTCGGGGTCGTTCTTGCAGAGCCCCAGATCGTACGGTGTCCGATGTTTGCCGTTGAGGTTGTTTAGCCATTTAAGGCGCGCGGATCGTAGTATCCGCGGGTCTTCCCTTCGGCTCCCGGAAGCCCGGGGCGCGTTACCTCCCCCGTCCCGCAGGCGCTGCACATGGTTCCGGCAATTTCGAGACACTGTCGACACTGTCCCCTCCTTTCCGGGGGGTATAGTGATACGCTAGAAATTAAACATCGTTGACTACACTTGGGGATAACGATCAGTTCTGGCATTCCACAAGGTAAGTAAATCCCTGAGCCTTTTCTCCGATGGCCGGCGTATCAAGGGATACCGTAGCGGTATCCGTCTGAAATTTGACGCCCACTCCCTCCATGAAATTCGTTGCAATGTTTCCCTTTATTGCAAAGTTCACATTCTGCGAAATGTCACCTGTGATTTTCGACATCGCCAAAACATTGAGTTTCGAAACTATTACGGCAACTACGTTGCCATTTCTATCAATAACAGGTCCGCCGCTATTTCCTGGCTGAACTGGTGCAGAAAAAGCAGGTCAGGTCAAGGCCGGCTGGCGCGTCAGCGCCCGCTGCGCCCATGGCAAGATGCGCGGCATGAAGCACACGCGCGACTGCCCGGAACAGGCCGAGCTGGCTATGGAAACCCTCGTCTGGACCCGTGGCGAAGGCTTCCTGCTTGAAGACCTGTGGTCGCGGCTGAAGTGCCCGAACTGCTGGTCGCGGCGCATCAGGGTTTTGTTTCACCAGAACGCCAACGTGCAACGCGCAAAGAAGGTGACGCCGCAATGACCGAGAACGACAGGGCAATCGAATTTCTGGCGCGCCTGAGCGACCTTCTCTATGGCCGGGATTGGATTGTGCCGCTGGGCAGCGAGATGGACATCAGCCCCGATCTCATCTTCAACTGGATCAGCCGGAAAACGCACCTGAGCATGAGTGACGACGTGTGGCCCAATGTTTTCTATATGCTGGGCCAGCGCGGAAACCGCTATCAGGATTTTATCGACGAAATCTATTTCGCCTTCCGCGACGCGCGCAAAAACCAGGGCAAGTGGTGGGAGGAGCCGGAGGATTACAAGCTGCCGCAGCATCTTATCGTTTGAGCAGCACCAGCCGTTTGCCCTGCCCTGCGTTGCGCATTGTGGATGTCCCCGCCGTGACTGCAGGCTGCCAGGGCTATGGCTCACAAAAGTCAATTACCGTACAAAAAATCATTTGTTCTGAACCAAAGTGTGGCTTTTCCATCTCAGCTCCCGGCTAAATTGCCTGCCGGGAAAGTTGTGATTGGGGAATCCCTGCAACTGGAATAGGATTGGGACAAATTGAGCCGGTCCGCAAAGCAGCAATGCAGGGTGATGCCATGAGAATTTCGATGAAGAGAATTTCCCTTCTTCTAGCCGGCACGGTCGCCGCAAGCCTGTACACGACTATGGCGCTGGCAGCCGATGTCGCTCCTGATGGCCCCTTGCCGGCGGTATCCGGGCCGAATGGAAAGGTTCAGATCGGCGCTGGATTCGCTGACATCGACGATTTCAGCAGCGATGAGGTTTTCAGTGGGGGTGTCGCTTTCAGTATCCCGGTTGGCGACATTTTCGGGATCCAGGCTGACTTGACGGCGCTTGATGCCTTTGGTGACACGGCGGTTGGCGGAGCGGCCCATTTCTTTACCCGCGATCCAAATTCCTATCTCTTCGGCGCCTATGGCGGCTATGTTGATGCGGATTCATCCAATGTCTGGTTTGTCGGCCCTGAAGCCGAACTGTATCTCGACAATATCTCGATTGAAGCGGTTGGCGGCGTCATGGATATCAGTGCCGTTTCAGGCACCGATTACTATGCTCTCGGGACTGTTGCTTTCTACGCTTCGGAGAACCTGCGCCTGTCGGTTGGCGCCAGTACGGTTGCCGGTTTCGAGTCGGCAAATGCCGGACTTGAATGGTTCATGGGTGACACGGGGCTTCCGTTGTCTCTCACAATTAATGGCCAGCTCGGCGAAGATGGCTATACCTCGGTCATGGCTGGGCTCAGCCTGTATTTCGGCGGCGAGGAAAAGAGCCTGATCCGGCGTCACCGCGAGGATGACCCGCATATGCACTTCTTCGATATCTTCAACGCCGGCCTTATCGGCAGTGGCGCGTTGTGCGAGGGCAGTACGCTGGCGCTTGAATTAAATGAATGCACCGGTATCCAGAATCCCGGATAATGCGCCTCCTAAGAAGCTGACCTGGAAATCAATGCCCTGCCGCCGAAAGGTGCCGGGCCATTTGTTCATTGACCCATGTTAACCATGCCACATATCCGCCACATATCTGTGTACGATTCGGCCTGTTCACTGGGACGGACCTAAATATCTGTAACTATTGCAAAAATGCAAAACTCGGGGACGCGAAAAAGGTTTGTGAGGAAAGTGGAATGAATCAATTACCGGTAAAGAATGAGCGGGACGCCTTTAATGAGGCGTTTCCTGCCGATGCCGACGATAACCAATTGGGCGAACTCAGCCTTTCGGGCAGCTATGACCAGTCATCGAACTTTTTCGCTGCTGCCAGCCAGTTTGGTGCCAAGGTGGTTCACTTCGCGGTCAAGCCGGTCATCGAATACAATTCCCAGAAAATAAGCAAACGGGTTCTGGCGTCCATGGCGGGCGATCCCGATCCGGTGAAGACGCTAGCCGACATCCGCTCGCTCCTCGTGGGGCCGACGCGCAGCTTGCACGATGCGATGTTTGAGGAAGTGATCGACATTCTCGAGGAATCCGACCGCGAGGTGCAGAATGCCCTGCAGTCGCTGGAGAGCAACTATTACAGGCTTTCCGACATCACCGATAATCTCATCACCGCTTCGGTGGAAGGCCGCGATCAAACCCGCCAGCAGACTGAACTTTTGCAGGAGGAACTGCAAAAGTCCGTCGCCGGGCAGCAGGAAATGCTGAACGAGATGTTCATGGCCATCGATGCGAAAATCGCCGAGATGTCGGCGAAGGTTGACCGGAAAATGGAAGGCCTGGCCAACAGGCTCGAAGCCGGCCTGCGCGAGGCGGCGATTAATCAGGAACGAGCCAACCAGGTGCTGGAAGCCAGATGCCTGGCCAGCACCAGCGAAGCCATCGAGCTTATAGAAGCGCGCCTCGGCAATCTCGAAAGAACCTCAAGCACCGACCAGGCCGTCATCCGCGAGGTTTTCGCCGATGGCCTGCTGAACATCGCCGACCGCTTCAAGACCCTGCGCCATGGCTGACGGGGTTGGGCCGGCGCTTCGACTATTCGTCCGGAGAACCGGCCATCGCCTCGTAGATGACCATTTCCACGGTCACGAATTCTGGCTCCAGTTCGGCCAGGCTGATGCCTTTGGAAGCGGCTTCGCCCCGGCAGCGGGCTGCCAGTATGGTGGCCAGTTCACGGCTGCCGGGCCGGTCCGAATCGGTGATATTGCGTACAATCCAGCTCTTTAGAAACGTCACGCCCCGCTCGCTCATTCCCCGCTCCATGGAAAGAAATTCAGCCTTTGGTATAATACGTGTGCTGGCGGCAATGGCAATTTTTGTAATTGCCAAAGCGCCATGCAGATTTCGAGCCAGCGCTTTCCCACCACTATCAAGCTTTTCTCCAGAAAAAATCAAGCCAATCTCAAAGACTTCGCATCATGCGGCACCTACCCCCCGCGCCATGGATCGGGCAGGCGCACCTTCGCGGCGTCTCCTCGACAGACGGTTCACTTCAAACCTCGTTCAAGGATACATGGAAAAGAAAAAACTGGTGATCTCCCTCGTTGCCCTCGCCGCCCTCTCAGGCGCCGCCTATGCCTCCGACTACGGCAACAACAAAAGCGGCGACGGCACGTACGTTCGCAAATCAGCCGACAGCTCCGGCCTCGTCATCATCAAGAAGGGCAAGAAGAAGCTCACCGCTTTCGAGCGCATGAACCTGACCGCGGAACACAACGCGCATAGCGACAGGCACGGCAACGATCACGGCCCCAAGGAATAAGTATCGCAGTTGTGCATCCAGCAGCCGGGCTGTGCCCCCTGCCCCGCCGCCCATATGCCATTGAAAAAACACGAGGGTTCCTTAACCTTTTGGAACTCTTTTGGAAGTAATCCGTTTTGCCGCCATGCACGTAATGAGTGCGAAGGAGTTTGCCATGAAGAAAATCGTTTTCGCCTCAGCTTTCGCCGCCGCCTTGGCCGTAGGATTTCCCATGGCAGCCCAGGCCGATTCCAACGTGAAAAATTACATGGACCGCCACGAAATCGGCGATCCCTATGGCTGCTATGATTGCACGCGCCCCTGGGGCTATTACCGTGGCCGCATGTCCTGTGGCGAAGCCAAAGCGCGGGTCCGCTACAGTGGCTACCGGAATGTTGACATCATCGAGTGCGGCGGCAGCACCTACACTTTCGAAGGCACGCGCAACGGCCACGATGTCAAAGTCTTCGTGAATGCGCGAACCGGAGCCGTCTGGCGCCACTAAAGCGTAGCCGCACGTCTTACATTTGACCGGCCTTTTGTGAGAAACTCTCCTGCAATCTCAGCCTGATGAAAGGCCAACGAAAATCGTGGCCGCAGTCTGCCCTAAGCCCCTACTTCCTTCCCGTCCACCGCTGGATGGCAACAACCGCCGGCCTCGGAACGTTGGTGCCCTTGAAATCCGGCCAGCGGGTTTCAACCTTGGCCAGCGTCTCGGCGTCCTCGCCCGGGTGCTGCACCGAGATGAAGAGCGTCGTGCCATCGGGCGTGAAGCAAGGGCCTGTGGCTTCGGCACCGTGCGGGCAGGAAAACAGCAGTTTCGGCAGGCCGCGCGCCGGGCCTTCCGTGTCGATGCCGTAGACCCCGTCGGGCAAGCCGAAATCATTGGCCCCGTCAGTGGCCACGAACATCCGACCCTTCGGATCGAAGGTCAGATTATCCGGGTTCACGAACCAGCCGTCCTCTGAGGTGCCGGGATGGAACGTGGCGCCGTGTTTCGGTTCCTTCGGATTGCCGGCCATCACGAAGAGATCCCAGGTGTAAGTCTCAGCGGTGTGGTCGGCGGCATTGCCCGAACCTCCCGGCGGAATGAGCTCGACAATATGGCCTACAGTATTTTCGGGCCGCGTGTTGACCGGATTGAGCTTGTCGGCGCTAATCTTCTTGTTTTTGGTCATGACGGCATAAACACGGCCGGTGACCGGATTGGTTTCCATGTCCTCGGGGCGGTCCATGGGCGTGGCGCCCAGCGCATCCGCCGCAAGCCGCGTCTTGAACAGCACATCGGCCTGCGACGCAAAACCCTTGTCCGCCGTGAGCGGGCCTTGGCCCTGCACCAGCGGCAGCCAGTTCATGATGCCGTCCGCATTGAACTTCGCCACCGACAACACGCCCTCATCGAGAATGTTCTTGCCCGTCTCCGGCTTCGCCGGATCGAAGGCGGCGCTGGAGACGAAGCGGTAGGTGTATTCGAAATGGTCGTCATCGCCCATATAAACCACAACCTTGCCGTCCTTGTTGAGGACCACGGTGGCCGCTTCATGGGCCATGCGGCCAAGCGCGGTGCGCTTCACGGGTGTGGACGATGCATCATAGGGATCGATCTCGATCACCCAGTCAAAGCGGTTGGGCTCGTTGGGCTCTTTTTCCACATTGAAGCGGTCATCGAAGCGGGCCCGGCCATAATAATCGGAGCCGTCATAGCCATAGCGCTCAAGCACGGCGGCGTAGGGCGATTTCGCGATGTCGCCGCCGAAGGTGTCAGACGCCCCCTCCTCACAGGAGAGAACCGTGGACCACGGTGTTACACCGCCGCCGCAATTGTAGTTGGTGCCACGCAGCTTGGCTCCCGAGGGGTCATAGGAGGTTTTCAGCAACTCGCTGCCCGCACAGGGGCCGGAGACGGAAAATTCCGTTTCCAGGGTGATGCGCCGATTCATTGCGCTGTCGGCCACAGTCTTCCACACGCCACCCTCGCGCTTCACCTCGATGATCGAATGGCCGACGGCCATGTTGCAGAGTGCCACTTGCTCCTTCGTCATGGCCGCCCCCATGCCGTCTTCTTTCAGATTATCGAACATGACATTGGCGGAGACATATTCATTGTTGACGCAAAGAAGACCATTATCGGAATTCTTTGATTCCTTTGGCAGCGGCATGAAGGCCACGTAATCGCAATTGTAGCCGAAGCGCTCGGCTTGCGTTGCCGCATCGAGCTTGGCCACATCGAAAGCCTTCTGCGAGGCCTTCATCGGATCGCCCCACGCGACTACCGCCTCCGCCTTGTAGCCATCGGCCACATGATGCGTGTCGTCATAAACCCGCTTCAATTCGGCAAAGCCAAGGCTTGAGGCCACATCCTGGGTCAGGGCCTCGCCGGAAAACAGCGAGCCGACAAAGCCTGGCGAGGCTACCGCGCCAAGGCCCGTGGCGCTGCCCAGCAGAAAGCCGCGGCGCGATACGCGCTCGGCAATGATCTGGCGGATGGGGGGATGTTGGGAATTTGTGTTTCGCATTTATGCCTCCTGGGTGAAATGTAACCCGGACTCGTAATCAGGCGCTGTAACATTCCCATGAAGAAAAAATAAAGCCCGGAAAGTTTTTCCGGGCTCGTTAGAATTACGTGGTTGGCGGTTCGCTCTGCGGCGGCGCATTACGCTCCGCCATGAAGCGGTCGAACTCGTCCTGGTCCTTGGCCTTGCGCAGGCGCGCCAGATGCTCGCTGAACGCTTTCTGCTCGTCGTCCAGCTTGCGCCGCTCTTCTTCAAGGCGGGCCAGCTGCGTGCGCTTGTAGTCATCAAAGGCAGCGTTACCTGACGAGGCAAAACCGTAACTTGTCGAGCGCCATTTATCGGACGGCGGCATTTTCCAGCTTGCCCAAGGCATAGCGCCCTCTGCGGCACCCTTCCACATTTCACCATTCCACAATTTCAGGAACAGGGCCAACAGGCCGAGCGGCCAGAAAATGATGAAACCGGCGACCATGGCAAAGATTTCATAAGCAGACCAATGCTTTCTGCCCTTGCGACAACCCCAGCGTTGGCGTTCTTCTGCACCTGAATTGTTTTCAAAAGTACCCGATGCGGCCTGTGACATGAACGTCCTCCTCTATGCCTAACGGTTATCAGGTAGGAAGGCATTGAGCGGATTCAATGGAATTTTGGGATCAGGCGGCAAAAATTGGCGAGTCCTGCCAGCCGGTAAAAAAATAGCCCCGGCATAGAGCCAGGGCTATTTGATAAAGTGACCGAAATTCTTAACGCCACCAAGAGTTTGAGACATTCGTCCATGAGTCAACATAAGGTGTCGAGAACGAAGCGCCATTGCGGTCTTCCGCCATCAGCGTATCCTGATTCAGATGCAGCGAAACTCCTAATTTGACTATGTCGGAATCCAGATTGTTGCCATCATCTATGCTGCCTTCCACGCGCGTATAGTTTGCGAAAAGACTCAGCGGGCTACCGTCGAATTGGTATTCAGCTCCACCACCAAAACGGTAGGCATCCCAAGGCTTGTAACCGCAGCTGTCATAATTGCACTTGTTCCAGTCATAGGAGGCGCGGGCCGTCAGCTTCAAATTGTCTGTAACGAAGTAGCGGCCTTCCAATGATACTTCCCAAGCTTCATCAATGTCGGCGTAAGCATCAGAACCCTCAGTGCTAAAATTGTTCCAATAGGCCGCCTGTGCCGCAAGCGTGAGGTTACCGAAATACAGATGGGCATCTGCACCGATAACCGCATCAATGCCATCGGGCTCGTCCGAATAGGATTCGGCAAAATGATTCAAACCGAACAGCACGCCGAAGGCATAACTATCGGGATCACGCCAATAGAGGTGGCTGACCGAACCGATGGATGTGGCATTATAACCTTCAAAGTCATCGCCCCCCGTAGCTTCCGAATACTCGGCATAGACATCCGACTGCAAATTCAGGCTCGTGCCGAACACCTCGCAGGTATTCACCTTTCCCGCAATGCCCGCGCCGTAACCATCGCCCTGCGCTTCGCCATCTGTCCAGCCAAGAAGGCTATAGGAGCTGACCACGCCGCTAAGACCGCAGGAATCCGCAACAGGGTCCGCCGCGAATGCCGGTGCGCTGAAAAATCCTGCACTTGCAGTTACGGCCACAACAGCCATTAGCCTCTTCATAATTTTTCTCCAAACTGCCCATACGCGGGCTAATCACCCTCAGAATCAGAATATCACTCGCACGCCCGGCAGGTAAATCCTTTTCAGCCCAGCTGCAAAGGATTCACCCTCGTGTGCCATTTTTGCTACAGGATTAAGTCAGCCGCATGCGTGCGCCCTGGACCTTAAGGAATCGATTATGAATATTTATTGCCGTGCAAGGCGCAGCCTGGCTACAGAGTATGCGGCTTCGACAACACTACGGCTGGTTCGCCCCAGCGTTCGTTGCGGCGGCGTTCGATGATCTGTTCGCTGAACTCGACACCCAAATGGTTCGCCGAACCCCACACCACGGTGCAGAAGCGCAGCTTGGTCTCGCCATCAAGGCGCAGCCAGAAAACGAAGGGCATTTCCTTGGCCAGCGGCACATCGAGAAGCGCCCCATCCTGCGACAGGTCGCGCACCATGCACGCCACATGCTGGTTCTGGTTGGGATAGAAAATCACCCCCGGCATAAGCGCTTCGCGCCGCGGCGACCGGCGCTTTTCCCTGGTTTTCACATTGCTCTTCATGGGCCACGTCAATTCTGGACGTCTCGATAAAGCCAACCCTACCGCCGATGCTTAAAACTATACTTATCAAATTTGCTAAAATTTTAGCGGCATTGCATCGCCCTTGAATTCGCGCCAAAATGCTCCCAAGCGTGAACCAGAAACACCACGCAGGGGAGAAAACCGCATGAAATTAAAGCACATTCCGGCTTTCTTAATGGGCGGCGCTTTTGCCGTCATGGCCAGCATTTCCCTGGCCCAGGCCGAGAAACTCGTCATTTCGAACTGGGACGGTTACATGCCTAAGGACATCGCCGAGAAGTTCAAGGCCGAGACCGGCATTGACCTTGAAGTGGCCGTGCACGCCACCAACGAGGAAATCATGGGCAAGGTGACGGCGTCGGGCGGCGAGGGCTTCGATGTGCTGTTCGTGTCATCCCCCTTTGCCGAAGCGCTGAACAAGCTCCAGCTTCTGGCCCCCATCGACCACGCCAAAATCCCCAATCTCGCCAATCTCTATGCCGAGGCCAGCCAGCTCAAGCATGATCCCGGCAACACCTTCTCCGTGCCTTACACCTGGGGCACGACGGGCCTCTGCTACCGTTCGGATCTCGTGAAGGCGGAGCCGACAAGCTGGAACGACCTGCTTTCGCCCAGCGCTGACCTCAAAGGCAAGATCACCATGCTGGCTACCGACCGCTGGCTGATGGCTGCCGCCTTCCTGGCTGACGGCCTGTCGGTGAACACCGACGATCAGGCAAGCCTCGACAAGGTGCGCGACCAACTCGTGGCCACCAAGAAGGACCTGCTGGCCTATGACGATACGACCTTCTATTCCAAGCTCGTCTCTGGCGAAGCAACGCTGGTGCACGCCTGGGACGGCTGGTGCAACTACGGCATCGCTGAAAATCCCAAGATCAAATACGTGGTGCCCAAGGAAGGCTCCGACCTCTGGGTCGACACCATGGTGATCACCAAGGCGTCGAAAAATCCCGACGCGGCGGCGAAGTTCATCGACTTCGTGCTGAAGGCCGATAACGGCAAATGGGTTGTCGAAAATATCATGTACAAGTCGCCCAACAAGGCCGGCATGGAAGCCCTCGACCCCACCATGCTGACCACCTATCCCAACATGGCGATCACGCCTGCAGAACTTCTTAAATACGAGCAACTCCGAGACCTGGGCGACGGCATGAAGGCTTTCTCCAAAACTGTCTCGGAAATTATGGCGGCGAAGTAAGCAAGACCCTCATGCTGAGGTGCGAGCGGAGCGAGCCTCGAAGCACTTGCATGGGGCTGGCCCTTCGAGGCTGCGCTTTGCGGGGCACCTCAGGGTGAGGGATTGTTGATGTCTCCACGATTCATCTCATGGCTGCTCATGGCGCCGGGCCTTCTCTGGCTGACGGCGCTGATGATCGTGCCGTGCCTGCTTATTTTCGTTCTCATCTTTTTCGAGCGCGGCACCTATGGCGGCATCGACTGGTCTGCCGCCACACTCGAAAATTTGACCCGCGCCTTCGACCAGCTTTATTTTTCGATCTTCCTCGACAGCGCCCGCATCGCCCTGATTGCAACGGTCATTGCGCTTCTCATCGGATACCCTGCCGCCTACGCCATCATGAAAGCCCCCGAGCGCTGGCAGACCTCACTCCTCTTCCTCGCCATCCTGCCTTTCTGGACCAACTACCTGATCCGCACCTATGCCTGGATCGTGCTGCTCAACCCGGTGGGAGTGATCAACAACGTGCTTACTTATGTGGGCGTGATCTCACAGCCCCTGCCCCTGCTCTACAATGAATTCGCCATCATCCTCGGCCTTGTCTACAACTACACGCCCTTCGTCATCCTCGCCATCTACTCGGCCCTGCAGCGGCTTGATCCCTCCTATGCCGAGGCCTCGCGTGATTTGGGCGCCACCGCCGTATCAACATTTATCAGGATCACCTTGCCGCTCACCACTGCCGGCGTGGTGGCGGGCGCGGTCTTTGTCTTCGTGCTTTCAATCGGAAATTTTGTGACGCCTGATCTCCTGGGCGGCGGCAAGCTGCAAATGATCGGCAACCTGATCTATGACCAGTTCCTGACGGCGCGCGACTGGCCTTTTGGCGCAACGCTTTCCGGCCTGCTGATCGCCCTGATGATGATCGCCCTCTTCCTGCAGGCCGTGGCATCTGGCCAGGCCCGGGGCGAACATGCCTAGAGTGCTCAATATCCATCTCGGGGCGACTTTCGCCTTTCTTTACACTCCAATTGCGGTGCTGATCGTGCTGTCCTTCAACAAGGCGGGCCTGCCCACCGCCTGGTCCGGATTTTCGATTGAATGGTATGGCAAGCTCGCAAGCAATCCCAAAATCCTCAATGCCGCCTGGAATTCGGTGATCGTAGCCACGATCTCAACCCTCATCGCAACCGTGCTCGGAACCCTGCTGGCCCTCGGCGTGGAACGCGCGAAGCCATCACCGGCGCGCGATGCACTCCTGTTCGCCCCCATGATCGTGCCCGATATCGTGCTGGCGATTGCGCTTCTCTCCTTCTTCACGCTGATTAAGTTCACGCTCGGCCTGCATTCCATTATCCTCGCCCATGTGGTGTTCAATATCGCCTTTGTCTGCGCCGTGGTGCGCGCCAGGTTAAAAGGCTTTGACTGGTCGCTCGCCGAAGTGTCGCGCGATCTCGGCGCCGGACATCTCGTCACCTTTCGGAAAATCACGCTGCCCCTGATTCTGCCTTCGGTCGTCGCTGCGGCGCTGCTCGCCTTCACGCTGTCCATCGACGAATTCATCATCGCCTATTTCACCGCGGGCGCCGGCCAAGCCTCAACCACGCTTCCCATGCAAATCTATTCCATGATCCGCTTTGGCGTAACTCCGGAGATCAACGCCATGGCGAGCATTGTGATGCTGGTGAGCTTTGCGCTGGTACTGCTCGCCCAGCGCCTGAACCATGGCCGGTTGCCGGGAGCTTGAGTGCGATGCTTACCCTGATACTTCTGCGCCACGCCAAGTCGAGCCTGGCCGACACCGGACAGGTTGACCTTGACCGACCGCTCAATGAGCGCGGCAAACGCTCCGCCGCGGCGATGGGCCGCTACATTACATCCAATGGCCTCGTGCCACAGCTCGTGCTCTGTTCGCCTGCCAGGCGGGCGAGCGAAACCTGGGGCTTTGTTGGGGGAGAACTGCCGACATCCCCTGAAGTTCTCGCCGCGGCTGAAATCTACGATTTCGGCGACGGCAAGGCGCTCATGGAATGCCTGCGCCATAAGGCCGGGGCCGCGCAATCGGTTCTGCTTGTTGGCCACAACCCGTCGATTGCTGGATTGGCGCAAATCCTTATCGGGACGGGCAGCGGCAAACTTCGCGAACGGCTGGAAGAAAAATTCCCGACGGCAGCCCTTGCCGTTATCAACTTTGACCTTGCCACTTGGGAATCTTTGGCCGCTGGCTCAGGAACGCTTCTGCGATTTGTCAGGCCCAGGGACATCATCGACGACAACGACGACTGACAGTTTTCTCCAATTGTCCAAGAGCAAAAGAACGCCCTAGCGCGCGAGGGGACAAGCGGTTGGGGCGATGCAGGACAGCTTGGTGGGGAATGGGGAAATTTCCAAGCTGCCAGTATTGACGTAACGCCATGGTGCTCAAAAGTGCCAAAGATGCCTCCACAGCTTAGTTCAGTAATGCAGCCAAGTTTTTTCAACCCGGCTGCAATGCTAAACTATCTGCTTGTTGACTAACCGCGCCAAACGCCGCCGGTGCGAGAGTTTACATACACAATAGCGCGCTTGCCATTCGGCCTAACGCCCCTGAACGTATAAGTCCGCCCACGGCATTCAACTACCGAGACGTTGTGATAGCCGCGATTGCGGACAATGCGCCTTGCCTGATTGCAGGACAGCTGATTTCGATACCAGCCGCGATTCGGGTGATAGAGATAGTCAGGGCCAGGCTGATAGCTGTAGTACGGTATTCCAAAAAAGATACTTACTCTTGCTTCCGCAGCCGTCGCCAAGCCACCAAACAGCGTGGCAGCTGCAACTAAACCTATAAGTGTCTTCCTCATTGAAATCTCCTGATTAATCTTATCGATGCAAACTTGCTTCTGGCCTCCGATGAGTCCCGGAAATCTGTAGTGCTCGTCATCGCGCCCCAAAAAACCCAATCTACTCTCGTACCTTAGAAGCCCTAGTCGCTTCAGAATAACACCCAACTCGCCAAGCACCTTGATCTAGATCAAATGAATTCTGCGGTTGGGCGCTGGCAAGGCTCCAAGAGGGCGTATCAAGTCCAGGACGACTTGTTCAAGCTTCCGATCTTAGATGTTCGGTACAAAGCCTCTGTTAGGCAGCCTTGCAGCCAGCAGGCGCTTCTTCAGTCTGCTACAGCCGGTGTTCGACCTTCCAGATCAAATCCGTCCGGTGAGGAGTAACACGACGACAATGATCAGGAGAATTCCTCCGACGCCGATCCCGGCATGGCCAAAGCCATAGCCATAGCCGCCGAAGCGGCCACTAAAGCCGCCAAGCAAGTAAATGATAAGGATGATAATGAGGATGGTTCCGAGCGACATACCTATTGCTCCTTCGCGTAACCGCTGCCACTTTTTGGCCCAAGCACAAGTTAGTTCGAGTCTGATCGCTTCGTCAATCGTGGCCTGACCAAGGCGCCAATGACAACAATAAGGCGCCAATGACAACAATAATGTCTGACGCGTAAGTTCCTATCCCTTGGCAGTTATGGGACCGTATCGCGCTGTGTGCAACCTGGGAACTGTTACTCGGTGGTCTTTCCGTCGAAATGCTCTTTGTCCGCTTCTGCATCAGACTTGGTTTTATGAACCACACCATCGCGGTGGTTAGGTGGTGCATAGAGCGTGTAGAGTTTCATGGGGACAGAGCCAGTATTCACAATATTATGTTTTGTCCCTGCCGGAACAATGACGGCAAAGCCGGCACCAATTGGTTTATGAACCCCGTCAAGAATTGCCTCGCCGGAGCCCTCCTCAACGCGGAAGAACTGGTCGAGTTCATGCAATTCCATGCCAATGTCTTCTTTTGGATTTAGCGACATGACCACAAGCTGGCAGTTTTTGGCTGTATAGAGCACCCGCCTGAAATTTGAATTCGCGACACTCAAGGCCTCAATACTCTCAACAAAACCTTTCATATTCAACTTCTCCGATGATTCTAATTCCAGTGGTGGGTCTTTTAGTCTTAGTGAATTCTCCGTGTGCCTGAAACAATTGCAAAACCAACCAGTCTTGTCGGGATATGGACGACAGCGCCGATGGAAGCCACCGGCGAAGGTGGCTTCCCAACGAGACGTTTCAGTATTTGTTAGAGCTTGTTGAGCCAAGCATCCACTTCGGCTTTCACCTTGTCCTTGGCATAGCCATAGTGCTGCTGGAGGCGACCCTCGAGCTCAGCGCGGCGCCCTTTAATGACGTCAAGATCATCATTGGTCAGCTTGCCCCACTGTGTTTGGGCCTTGCCCTGAACTTCTTTCCATTTTCCTTCGACTTGATCCCAATTCATATTAAGCTTCTTTCCAGCAGACCGCACCGGCAGCATGCCAGTGCATCTATGGCCGATTTGTCGCTGCCTCGTAGGAACAAGTGAGGACACCCGCTCCCCCATTGCATTGAGCCAGATCAAACTGGGCTCAAGGCAATTGCCAACAGTGATTGGGGGAGTTTCCCGGTTCATCTCATTCAACTGTTTGCCAGCCATCCAACGATATTGCGCCAGAGCGCGGTGTAGCCTGGCCATTCATAAAATGAAGCCGGCAGCCAGTGCGGGCTGATATCGGAAGTCCAGGCCAGCGTGCGCCCCTTGCCATATTTCCCCGTGACCAGAAGCGGGTGACCGCCCTGCTCCGCCGGAAGGCTCGCCAGCACCTCGACGCCTTCGATCTTCTTGGGCCTGACTTCGTTGGCTCCCAGCAACAGCGGCCATTCCCCCGTGATACCCTTGAGGATTGCGTGGGACTTGGACCCTTGCACATCGGCGCTAAACCCTTCGGGAATTTCAAGCCGGTCGTCATGGGGCAGGCAGTCCACCGGCAACACATCCTCAACCGGCGTGCGGTGCCAGCGGGCCCGGCCATCAATGCCCTGAAAACTGAAATAGCCGCCGATCATGGCCAGCCCACCGCCGGCAGCGGTCCACTCACGCAAGAGCTTCAGGCGGTTCGGAACCGGCCTGCCGCGCAGCCAGACATCCGGGTGGAGCAGCAGCGAATTTGCGCCAATGTCCGACAGCAGGATCGCGTCATAGGCCTGCAGGCCCGCGAGATCGAAAGGAAGCTTCTCGATGGCTTCATGGGCGGGCATGTGCGTCAGTTCAAACGCAGTTCCGGAAAGCGCCTTGACCAGCGGGTCCGCGCCGGAATGGAAGGTGACGCTGCCGAACTGGTCAAAGCCCTTGTAGTGCGAAGCGGAACTCATCCAGGTTTCGCCGACAAGCAGGATTTTCTTGATTGCGTTGGCCACGGCAGAAGCTCCCGGTTTATGTTGGTTATGGCATTTAAACCGATTACACTGGTTTTGAAAACTGGCGGCCGGGGAGTTCTTTTTGCGACAGGCACTTATTACGGGTGGGGCCCGCGGCATCGGCTGGGGCATCGCAAGCGCCATGCTTGAGGCAGGCTACACCGTGACCGTGACCGGCCTGACGCCCGATGAAATCAAGTCCGTCCCGGCACGCGAACATCTCAAGGCGGTGCAACTCGATGTCACCAGTGACGCGCAGGTGGCGGACTTGCTGGTGGGCTTCGAAAGCCTGGATGTGCTGGTGAATTGCGCCGGCATCATCATGCGCGGGGCGGAATACGATATCGAGACCTTCAAGAAAGTTGTCGACGTGAACCTCACCGGCACCATGCGCATGTGCGTGGCAGCCAAACCGCTACTTGCCAAATCAGGAAACGCGGCCATCGTCAACACGGCCTCCATGCTCTCCTTTTTCGGCGGACCCTTGGCTCCCGCCTATGCGGCCTCCAAGGGCGGCATATCGCAACTCACCAAATCGCTGGCCATTGCCTGGGCCGCTGAAGGCATTCGTGTCAACGCCATCGCACCGGGCTGGATCAGCACCGAACTGACCCGCGGCCTCACCAGCGACGAAGCGCGCTCTGCGGCGATCCTGGCCCGCACCCCCATGAAGCGCTGGGGCGAACCTGCCGACATCGGTGGCAGCATCGTTTACCTCTGCTCTGACGCCGCCCGTTTTGTAACCGGAATTGTGCTGCCCATTGATGGCGGCTACGCTGCAATGTGATGGAGAATAGAGATGGACAAGACTGTGGCTGATCAATCGCGCATTCCCTATCGGCATCCCCAGCCCAAGGAAGCTTTCCCGGAACTCGTGGTGCCTGATGCCATTCCGCAGGATGAACGCCTCTGGGTGCCGCAGCAGGAAAACGTCTGGTTCCGGCCGCTCTGCCTGTCAACCAGCCGGGGCTATTGGGTGAACCTGTTGCGGGTGCGCAAGTCCGGGGTTCTTTCGCGCCACCGGCATCCCCAGCCCGTGCATGGCTTCGTGCTGAAAGGAAGCTGGCATTATCTGGAGCATGACTGGACGGCCACCGAAGGCGCCTATGTCTACGAAGCCCCCGGCGAAACCCACACCCTTGTTGTCGAACCCGATGTGCCCGAGATGATCACCCTTTTCCAGGTGAATGGCGCCATGATCTATGTCGATCCCGATGGCGCGGTTCAGGGCTACGAGGATGTCTTCACCAAGATCAACCTGTGCCGCAAGCATTATGCGGAAATCGGCCTCGGCGAAGGCTTCGTCGACCAGTTCCTGCGCTAGATCGATCCCGCTTCCACCATGTAATTGTTGGCCGTGCACATCTTCGCATCATCCGATGCAAGAAACAGAACCATGCGCGCCACGTAGACGGGCTCGATCAAATCGGGCAGACATTGCGCTTTCCGGTGCGCCTCGAGCGCCTCGGGCGTGGCCCACAGGGTTTTCTGACGCTCAGTCATGATCCAGCCGGGAACAACCGTGTTCACCCGGATCCGGTAGGCACCCAGATCGCGCGCCATGGTGCGGGTTAATCCGTGTACGGCTGATTTTGCCGTTGCATAAGCGGGAAATCCGCCCACCGCTTCCCACCAGCTATTGGATCCCAGGTTGACGATCGAGCCGCCGCCGGCCGCTATCATGCCGGGGGCCACGGCTTGCATTGCAAAAAAGAAATGGCTCAGATTTGTGTTCAGGCGGTCATCCCAGTATTCCGGCGTCACGTCCTGCCACTTGTGGCGGTCATCTCGCGCCGCATTGTTGACGAGCACGGCAGCCGCGCCAAGCTTGGACTGCAAGGACGCAAACGCGGCTTTCAGCGCGGTGATGTCACGCAGGTCACAAATCTCAAACGCGGTCTCACCACCCAGTTCCTTGGCAAGTTCTGCACTGGCCGGACGGTCCATATCGACAAAGCCGACAAGTGCACCCTGCTCTGAAAAGCCCCGTGCGATCTCGGCCCCGATGCCCGATGCACCGCCCGTAATGAATACGGTTTTTCCGGCAAGGCTTGGATAATTGGCAAAAGTGGTCTTCATGGTCTGCGTCACCTGTCCTGTTGATTGAATTAGTGCGAAAGTTCGGCAGTGATCCGCTGCCATTCGCTTGCGATATCTGCGGCGCGCTTGGCGTCCACCCGCCGGTACCAGTAGTTTGCGTTGGATTGGTCTCCTTCGATCCAATGCACCAGCGCATGCACAAGGTCAAAGGCGTGTTTGCCTTTCTGCGTCTGGCAAATGTCATGGGCTTTCTGCCACTCCGGCCCCATAGCCAATCGACCCTTCTTCAGCCACCACAGCGCCTGCTGCGGCGGCGACAGAGCGGCTGGCGGAGCATTTTCCGCGAAGGACCATGGTTTGGAGTCAGTCATATTGTGCCTATTGAATCAATGAGGCTCATGTTTACACCAAGGTTCTGCCGCATGATTTCGATCGTTGCTAAAGCTTAGTCGGTATTTTTGAATTCCATTTGATTTTATATTTATCCCGTGCTTTCCTGAAAATAGCAAACAAAGAACCAAAAAATGGCGCTACGGGGAACGAACCAGGAGTTTGGCAGGCCGTACAATCGGCGGATTGTGCTTGAGGCCATACGCCAATACGGGCCCATCGCCCGGGCCGATATTGCCGGGCGCGTTGGGCTCACGGTGCAGACCGTCTCCAATATTATCCGCGAACTGGAAGAGCAGAATTATATAGCAGGCGTGCGCGATGCTCCCAAGAGCCGCGGCTATCCCGCCACCAGCCTCAGCATCAATCCGGAAGGCGGCTACGCCATCGGCATAAATATCACGCCGCTGGGGCTTGAGGCGGCGCTCATTAATCTTGCGGGCGAAGTTGTGGCGCGCGAGCAGTGCAAGCTTTCCCACCCCGCCCCCGAAGCGGCGTTCCGCGAAATCTTCGCGTTGGTAGAGGAATTCAAGAGCGTCAAACATGGTCAGCGCATGCTCGGCATCGGCCTTGCCATGCCCGGCCCTTTTGATGTGGAGTCCATGAGCTTTGTCGGCCCAACCACGCTGGAAGGCTGGAAGGGCGTGAACGTGCAACAGCGCCTGGCCGAAGGCACAAAGCTCCCGGCATTCATCGAGGTGGATCATGCTGCGGCAGCTCTTGGTGAACAGCTCTATGGCGTCGGCCGGGATTTTCGTGACTTCTACTACCTGTATTTCGGCGTTGGGCTCGGCGGCTGCATGGTCCAGGACGGTCAGCCCCTGCGCGGGAGCTTCCGCAATGCCGGCGAAATTGGCCATCTGCCGCTGGTTCCCGATGGTGAGCCCTGCCCCTGCGGAAATCGCGGCTGCCTCGAACGCTATCTGTCGCTCGAAGCCTATGAACGGCGAATGAAAGAGATTGGTGCTGAGGGCTGGACCGCCGAAACCGTGCCGCTATTTCGTTCCGCCATCGTGGCGATCGAAAATCTCTTCGATCCCGAAACGATTATCATTGGCGGGCTGACCAATGAGTCCCTGCTGGCGCGCCTGGTGGCCGCCGCCCAGCCCCTGAACAATTCGATTTCAAAGCGCGAAAACCGCAAGGCCCCGCGCCTGATGCATTCCACGGTAGGCAACGACGCCGTTTTGCGGGGCGCCGCAGCCCTCGCCGTTGCGGGCGTCCTGTCACCGCGCTTTGGAATCCAGTTCACCCAGGACAGCGCCAGCTCGCAGCGCGACCCCATGCTGAAACGTGTGGAGGCCGCATGACCGAAACAGCACCACTCCTCAGCCTGCAAAACATCACGCGCAATTTTGGCGCTATCGAAGCCCTGCGCGGCGTCAGTTTTGAAATGAACCGCGGCGAAGTGGTGGCCCTCCTCGGCGACAATGGCGCTGGCAAGTCCACGCTCGTAAAGATCATCGCAGGCGGCCTCGAAGCAACCTCCGGTAAGGTGATGTTCGAGGGCAAGGAATGCAATTTCAAATCGCCTGCCGAAGCGAAAACCGCAGGAATTGAAACGGTCTACCAGGACCTTTCGCTCTGCACCAATGTTGACGTGGTGGCGAACTTCTTTATGGGCCGTGAAATCGTAAAATGCTATTTCGGTATCCCCATCCTGCAGGAAGCGGAAATGTACGCGGCCACCGAGAAGGCCATCAGCAATGCCGGAACCAAAATTCCGTCGCTGCGGGTGAATGTCGAACATCTCTCGGGTGGTCAGCGGCAAGCCATCGAACTCAACCGTTTCGTGCATTGGGGCGGCAAGCTCGTGCTGCTCGATGAACCTTTTGCCGCGCTCGGCGTGGAGCAGACGCGCCGCGGCCTTGAGATGATCAAGCGCATCGCCGCCCAGGGCATCGGCGTGGTCATCATTACCCATATTATGGCCCAGGCCTTCCAGGTGGCCGACCGCATCGTGGTCATCCGCCAGGGCAAGGTTGCAGGCGATGTCGCCCGGGACAAGACAAGCCCCGACGAAATCGTTCGCATGATTACCGGCGAAGCCTTCCAGGGCAAAGCCCAAGAAGCGAGGCCGAATGGCCCATGAACCCGATCAACCTAAAAGGAGCCGTCCCATGAAACGAATACTCACGGCCATAGCTGGCGTGCTGGCGCTTACCGCGCTTGCGCTGGTGTCTCCGGCCTACGCCCAGTCCAAAGGCAAAATCTACTACATGGTACCAACGCTGCTTGACGAGTTCCAGACGGAATCCGTCAGCGCCCTCACGAAATTCCTGGCCGATGTTGGCTATGAAGTTGTCACTCTCAACGCCGACAACAAGACCGATGTGCAGCAGAGCCAGATGAATGATACGATCACCCTGAAGCCCTCAGCCATCATTCTGGCTGCCGTCGACTTCAATGCGCTTCAGCCTTCCATCGAAAAAGCCCGTGCGGCTGGCATACCGGTCATGGAATTTGACCGGCAGATCACCGCAACCATGTCCGACTTCACCTCCGTCGCAGGCACCGTCGAGATCGGCTATGTGGCTGCCGGCGAAATCCAGCGCCTGCTCAAGGAAAAAAATGGCGACGTGAAAGGCAAGGTTCTCCAGGTTCTTGGCGACCCGGCTGACCCCTATACGCTGGACATCCAGAAGGGCTTTGAAGAGAAGATGAAGGAATTTGCCGACGTGCAGATCATTTCCCTTCCCGCCATGGCCTGGGAGGCCTCGAATGCCGGAACCATTGTTTCCGACCAACTCGTGGCCAACCCTGACATTGACCTGATCTTCGTGCATGCGGCCCATCTGGCCGTAGCTGCCGTTGCTTCCCTTGAAGCAAAGGGCAAGAAGCCCGGCGATGTGCTGCTCGTCTCGTCGAACGGTGCGCCGGTCGGCCTTGATCTCATCCGCAAGGGTTGGGAACAGGTTGAGGTCGAGCAGCCGCTCTATGCCCAGGCTGCCGCAATCGCCATGTTTGCCGACAAGGTCGTGAACAAGCAAGAAATCAAGCCTGGGAGCTACAAGGTACTTGGCCTGGATTCGACGCTTACAATTGAGGCCTGGGGACCAAACATCAAGATCCCGGGCGCCGCAATTACCAAGGACAATATTGATGAGCCGCGCTTCTGGGGCAACCTGAAGGCGCCGGCCGACAAGGTGATGCCGGTCGAATAGCAACCAACAGCTCTCCCGGGCCGCGCGCGGCCCGGGAAACCCAATTGGAATCCCCCTCATGATGAGTTCCCGCCAAAGAGCCCTTATCGAGTTCGTTCTCGATAATCTTGTCTGGTTTCTGCTTGTGTTCGTGCTTGCCGTCTTCTCGGTGGCGATCCCGAATTTTTTCCAGATCGGCATCTTTGCCAACATCATTGAGCAGTCGACCTTTGTCGGCGTCATGGCCATCGGTTTGGCAATCGTTATCATCGCCGGCCACATGGATTTGTCGGTCGAGTCCGTCGCCGCCCTCACCGCCATGGTGACCGGCATTCTGTTTTGCTCCCACGGCATCGGCCTCGGCTACACCCTGTCGCCCGAATGGCTCATCGTGCCCGTATCACTGCTTCTTGCCATCTGTGTTGGCGGTGTTATCGGCGCCCTAAACGGCTGGCTTGTCGTGCGGCTGCAAATGAACGCCTTCATCGTAACGCTGGCCTCGTATATCTGGGTGCGCGGCCTTGTCGTTGCCATTTCCGGCGGCCGTTCCGCCCAGGGGCTGCCACCGTCGCTCCGCTTTATCGGCATTGATACGGTGGCCTACATCCCGCTTATCGCCTGGATCGCGGTGGCCTGTTTCGCGCTCTTCACCTTCGTTATGGCCAAAACTCCCTTTGGCCGCCACGTCACCATGATTGGTGGCAACGCCGTTGCCACCTTCCGTGCCGGAATCAAGGTGGACAAGCTTGTGGTATTTTCCTTCATCCTTGCTGGCGCCATTGCCGGCGTTGCCGGCTGGCTGCTGGCCATCCGCACCTCGGGCGCCACCGCCAACCTGGGCACCGGCATGCTGTTCAACGCATTTGCCGCCGTGGTGATCGGTGGTGTCAGCCTCAAGGGCGGCGTTGGCCAGTTGCCCGGCGTGTATGCCGGGGTCTTGCTACTCTCCTCCATTCACACGGCAATCAATCTCATGGGTCTCCCTGCCCACTATACCCAGATGATCCTGGGTGGATTGGTGCTTGCCGCCGTCCTCCTCGACACGGTGAAACTATCAATCCGGCAGCAGCTCGCATGAGCGGTCGCCTGAGCAATCGAAGCGCCCTGGTCATTGGTGCGGCACGCGGCATAGGTGCTGCAATTGCCGAACGCTTTGCTGAGGAAGGCGCGCGCGTGGTTATCGCCGACACCGAAGTGGAAGCAGGCCGCGCCACCGCAGAACACCTCAAGGGGCGCTTCGTAGCCGCCGACATTTCCCGGAAGGCCGATGCGGAGCGGGCGGTGAACGAAGCCGTCGCCGCCCATGGCACGCTCGACATCATTGTGCAAAACGCCGGCATCTATCCCTGGACGCTGATTGAAAACATCGAGCCTGAGGAATGGGACCAGGTGATGGCCGTCAACCTCCGGGGCACCTATCTGGCGGCCCGCGCGGCATTGCCCGTCATGAAGGCACAGAAACAGGGCCGGATGATTTTCACCTCGTCCATTACCGGACCGCGCGTCAGCAGTCCTGGCCATGGACACTATTCGGCATCCAAGGCCGGCATCAACGGCTTCATCAAGGCGGCAGCCCTTGAGTTTTCCGGCTACGGCATCACCGTGAACGGCATCGAGCCCGGCAATATCCTGACTGAGGGCATGAAAATGCACCGCTCGCCCGCCTTCATTAAAACCATGGAAGACGCGGTTCCCTTGGGCCGCCTCGGCACGCCGCGCGACATTGCCAATGCCGCACTCTTCCTTGCATCCGACGATGCATCCTATATTACCGGCACGACGATCATTGTCGATGGCGGGCAGACCCTGCCGGAAGGCAAGGACTTCAGGCTCAATCCGGAGTAACCCATGAACATTCTCGACCACTTCACCTTCGAAGATGTGGGAGGCCGCATTGAAGACCTTGAAACGCCAGTGCCGCTGGTAGACATCGGCATCGTCGAGCACAACCTCAGGAAATGGCAGACACGCAGCGACAAGCTAGGCATTGCCAACTGGCCGCATATCAAGACCCACAAGCTGGTAGCCCTTGCCAAGGCCCAGATTGAACTGGGCGCGAGCGGCATCACCGTGCAGAAATTGGGTGAGGCCGAAGTGATGGCCGATGCCGGCATCATCGACATGCTGCTGACCTTCAATGTTGTGGGGGAGCATAAACTTGAACGCCTCGCCGCACTGGCCAGGCGCGTCAATATTTCCGTCGTCGCCGACAGCAAGGAGGTTGTCGAAGGCTTGGCGCGCGCGGGACAAATGGCGGGCCGTGATATTCCCGTGCTCGTCGAATGCGACACCGGTGCTGGCCGCAACGGCGTGCAATCACCTGAGGCCGCAGTAGAACTTGCAAAATTTATCCACGCCAGCAAGGGGCTGAAGTACGGCGGCCTTATGACCTATCCCGGGACGCGCGCCGACGCCGACAAATTTCTCGCCAGGGCGCTGGAACTTTCAGCACTTGCGGGCCTCAAAACCGAAGTGGTGAGTTCCGGCGGCTCACCCGACATGTGGAAGGACGAGGGCCTTGCCCATGTCACCCAATACCGCGTCGGCACCTATATCTATTTTGACCGCTCGCTGGCCGAGCGCGGCGTCTGCACCTATGACGATTGCGCGGTAAGCGTGCTGGCCACCGTTGTCAGCCGCCCCAATGACCAGCGCGCCCTGATTGACGCGGGCTCCAAGGCCCTGACCAGCGATCTGCTGGGCCTCAAGGGCTACGGCGTGGTTCGCGATCTCGGTTTTGCCAAGGTCTATAATGTGAACGAAGAGCACGGCTATCTCGACATCGCCGACTGCAACGACAAGGCGAAGGTTGGCGACCTCGTGCGCGTGACGCCAAACCATGTCTGCCCGGTCATCAATCTTTTCGACAAGGTCGTGGTGGTGCGCGGCAAAGAGGTTCTGGGCGCGGTGAAGGTCGATGCGCGCGGCATGGTTCAGTGAACAATCATGCGCTATGAAATGATGTTGCCGCACCAGATCCGGACGGCTATCGCCGAAAACTGGCCCGTCGTCCTGCCGCTGGGCGTTCTCGAATTTCACGGCGAACACATGGCCGTCGGCATGGATACGCTGGCGGTGGTCAAGACCCTCGAAATTCTCGAAGCCGAAATGAACCTCTTGATGTTGCCGCCCTTTT
Source organism: Hyphomicrobiales bacterium (assembly GCA_038251095.1). Lineage (GTDB taxonomy): Bacteria > Pseudomonadota > Alphaproteobacteria > Rhizobiales > Aestuariivirgaceae > Aestuariivirga. Next base: position 17,408 of record JBBSBQ010000026.1, on the reverse strand, counting down.
ACTACGGCGCCAGCAGCTATGCGGTTGAGCCGCCCGAGGGAAACGGTTCATTGCAGGTGGGCGCCCAGGCGCTGTTTCCCTTCGCCCAGGAAATGTTTACCGGGTTGCTCCGCATCGGCTTTCGCAATATCCATTTTTTCATTCATCACCAGTCCGAGAATTTTGCCGCCGGCATGCCCACCGACCTGGCATTCAAATTTGCCGCGCGCCAGGCGATTTTCGCCTTCCTGGAAAAAACCCGCGGCGAGGGCTGGTGGGGCAGCGACAAGATGGCTGATTACTACACCAAGCAAAAGGGCGGCGACGATCCGTTCAACTGGATCAAGGGCCATCCCCTGATGACCGCCGATACGATCAAGGAGTATCCTTTCGATCACGCCGGCATCGGCGAAACCTCTCTGATGCTTGCGCTCTGCCCGGAAGCAGTTGACATGGAGCGTGCTTCACAGAAATCCTGGTACACGAGCGACGCCAAGGACGCGAACGTGGAACTGGGCGTAAAGGGCGGTGACCTCATACTCGCCAATATGCGCCAGGCCTTGAACGCTTCCTGATTTCTTTGGAATTGGTGGGCGCAGTAGGACTTGAACCTACGACCCTATGACTAGGTATCAGCGGCCAAATTCGTATAATATATTGGAATGTAAACACATTTTTCGATCAAACATCAACTGGGGGACCCAATTAGGGGACGACAAGTTGGCAATCAGCGCAATGTATGTGCTGCCGCACTTTGAATCTTAAAAACTATTCCAGAGAGAATGGTTTCCTTCAATATGAAACCCCTTCACCCCGCCCCGGCTGGTAAGATCCGTTAAGTTCGGCTTGACTCGTTTCCCATCACTCACTGCCCCTCCTAAAGTGGGATACTGCTAACCCAGTTGGTGGACGAATTAACCCAGACACTCCAGGAACGGCGAAACGGGTCATATCAACCATCCATTGCATGCACTAGGTTATGACTTTAATGAACGCCTTGCTGCCGATTAGCGCAAATTTCTGGGTGGAACTGGTGCGTGTTCGCTTGCCAATTTTGGAAATAGAATGAACTTTGAAATATTTGATAGTGCGAAACTTGCCCACAGGTCCTGTACCGCTGCGGGTGGCACAGCTGTCAACCGCGTCATAACAGCGGAAGACTTTGATCGCGCCTATCACGAGATTACCCAGTGGGAAGGCTATAAACCCACGCCTCTCTACGCGCTACCCGCTCTGGCGCGAGAACTCGCACTTGGCGCGATTCTCTACAAGGACGAGGGGCAAAGATTCGGGCTTGGAAGTTTTAAGGCATTGGGCGGTGCCTATGCAGCTTTGCTGGTTCTGCAAAAACAGATCTCAGCCAAGCTTGGTCGCTTCGTTGACCTCGACGACATCCGCAGCGGGCGCATGAGGCAACACGCCGCGAGCATCACGTTGGTTTCCGCAACGGATGGCAATCACGGGCGTTCACTGGCCTGGGGCTGCGAGAGGTTTGGGGCAGCTTGCCGTATCTACATTCACGTGGGCGTTAGTGAATCTCGAGCCGATGCAATGCGTGAGTTCGGCGCAGATATCATCCGGATCGAAGGCGACTATGACGCTTCTGTCGCCTTGGCGCGGGACGAAGCTGCTCAAAATGGCTGGTTCGTCGTGTCAGATACATCATGGCCCGGGTATGCCGAGACACCACGCGATGTCATGGCGGGTTATGGTGTGATGGTTCGTGAAACAATCTCTGCCATGAAGGAGCCACCCAGCCACGTTTTTCTGCAAGGTGGTGTGGGAGGCTTGGCCGCTGCTGTTGCAGCTGCTCTGCGTCAGCATTGGTCTGGCAAAATCCCTCGCATTATCATTGTGGAACCTGAGCTGGCGGCCTGTCTTTTTGTCAGCGCCGGGACTGGCAAAGCCACGACAATTGCAATTGAGACCGAAACAGTTATGGCCGGGCTTTCCTGTGGTGAGCCTTCAGTACTGGCATGGGAAATCCTTGCTGAGGAGGCGCGTGATTTTCTGACAATCCCGGACAGCGTCATCGGCTTTTCAATGCGATTGTTGGCGCGTCCGCAGTCTGGTGATCCGCTGATCGAGGCCGGAGAAAGCGGCGTGGCCGGGCTTGCAGCTGCGATAGCCGCCGCACGACAACCTGCTCTGCGCAAAACTCTTGGGCTCGACGGTCAATCCAGAATATTGGTATTTGGTTCGGAAGGCACTACCGACCCAGACATCTATGCCAAAATCCTTGGAAGAGAGAACAATGCTTGAAGCGGCGGCTGATCGTGGTTTTTTGAAGACCGAGTTTGAAGCTCGCCTTGCGCGCGCCCAGACGCTGATGGCCAAGCAGGAACTGGACGCACTGTTTCTAATGAGCGAAGCTGAGATGCGATATTTTACCGGCTTTCAGACGCTGTTCTGGCAAAGTCCGACGCGGCCCTGGTTTCTTGTCATTCCGGCTCAGGGGAAACCTATCGCCGTTATCCCCGAGATTGGAGCGGCCTTGATGCGCAGGACATGGCTTGATGACATCCGAACGTGGAGTGCGCCCTGCCCTGACGATGACGGCATTTCGCTGTTGATGGACCTTTTCGAGCCTCTCGCACTGAAAGGGGCCCGGCTTGGCGTCATGAAAGGGCACGAGACTGGACTTCGGATTCCGCTTGCCGACTATGAACGCCTGATTGCGGCGCTGCCGGGATTGTCGATTGTCGATGCCACACCGCTGATCCGGCAATTGCGCATGGTGAAGTCAGAAGCTGAGATTGCCAAGCTTGCGCGCATCTGCGCCATGGGCTCACGTACATTTGCCGAAGTTCCAAGCTTCGCGTCTGAAGGCCGGCCGCTCGCCGAAGTGTTTCGCGCCTTTCGCCGCGAATGCTTAGCCCAGGGTGCCGACGATGTGCCCTATGTGGTTGGCGGTGCCGAAAAAGGTGGCTATGACGATGTGATCTCACCGCCCACCCAGAAACCTTTGGCGCGTGGCGATATTTTGATGCTCGATACGGGCGCGGTGCATGATGGGTATTTCTGCGACTTTGACCGCAACTTCGCAATTGGTGCTGCTGACGAACAGTCGAAGCGGGCCTACGATGTCTTGTGGCGGGCAACTGAAGCAGGACTCGAAGCGGCGCGCCCCGGAGCCACAAGCAAAGACCTGTTCAATGCGATGAGGGCCGTGATTGCGGAGTTGGATTCATCGGGAGGCGATGTTGGCAGGTTGGGGCATGGTCTCGGCATGCAACTCACGGAATGGCCTTCACATGCCACATTTGACTCTACAATTCTTGAAACGGGCATGGTGCTGACGTTGGAACTATCACTCAGCTATGGCGCAGGGCGGATCATGGTGCACGAGGAGAACATCGTCATCCGGAGTGGATCGCCCCAACTCTTGACAGAACGCGCGAGGCCCGAGTTGCCAGTGATCTGAAGGAGTGCGGGATGAAGCTTCACGCCAAGACCGATAACGGCATTGGAACGCGCGCGACCTTCGGTATCATCGTGTTGCAAGCCGATGAGACGCTTGAGCCAGAATTTGCCCGCCTCATGGACCTGCCAAGCATGGCTCTTTATCACAGTCGCATTCGCATGAGTCGTGAAAACAATGCAGAGACCCTTCGCGGCATGAAAGCCGATCTTCCGCTTGCCGCAGCCATGTTTTCCGCAGCAGCGCGGTTCGACGTAATCGGTTACGGCTGTACTTCCGCCGCGACCGTCATAGGTCCCGAGGGTGTGCGTGATGCCATTCAGTCGGTGCATCCCGATGCTCTTGTGACTGAGCCGCTCAGCGCGCTGATTGCCGGATGCGAGGCCTTGGGCCTGAAGCGCGTTGCCTTTCTCACCCCCTATGTTCCGGATGTTTCAGCTCGCATGCGGGTACGCCTTGAGGATAACGGCCTATCGCTTTCAGCCTTCGCGTCCTTCGAAGAATCTGATGATCGCGTGGTAGCCAGGATTACCGAAGAGTCAATATTGGGCGGAATCGAACACGTGGCGGGCATGGCCTCATGTGATGGCGTCGTTGTTGCTTGTACCAATTTGCGCGTGGCTAATATTGCGGCGAAAGCAGAAGCAGAGCTTGGCATTCCTGTACTTTCAAGCAATCTAGCGCTGTCCTGGCACATGCTGAAGCTCGCCGGCATCTCAGCTCCCCACCCTGCTTATGGCAGGTTGCATGGGGCGAATTGACCGACGAAATTGCCGATTGACTGCAAGCAAGACCTGACACCGGGCAACAGAAAGTGGCCCGCACAATATTTTATACCAGCCGAGGTGAAGGATTACTCCATAAGTGACGCCTCATCGAGAAGGGTTGGTTTTGGTGCGCAGATTCAAGCCGAGCGTCAAAGCCACCAACCCCACTCAGGATGGTAAGCGCGAATTGGACAACGCCACCTCCGTGTCTGCTTTGCAGCAGAAAGCTGACGTCTCGTTGCTCAACTTGCGGTACCGCTATGGGCCACAAGCGGACACCAACAAGTCGCAAAATGACTCGAGCCAGCTTTCCGGAATTCCACGTGGCCTATACCCCAGTGGTGGCGTCTATTTTTGATGTGGGTAAATTACTTCACGCGCGCATGCATCTGAGCAAAATGAGCTCCTAGCGACAGAGAACGGCAATGCCAAACACCTTGAGGTATATGAGACGACCAATTGTTAGCTCGATCAAAAACCAGTCTGCCCGATTTGGCTCGATCACGGCCACCATAGACTTTTCATTCCAGGAAAAGTTGCTCGTCGATCATACTGGAAAGATGTGATTGCGAGAAAACCTCTATTCTGTTAGCCTCCGTACTGGCTTACACACCGACTGAGGCGTGAAATTTGCCTAACTGCGACGACTAGATCGCAATAGTTCTTGAATGGGAGAAACAATGAAAAAAATTTGGATTTTTGCTGCCGCCCTTGCCCTGGCACTGCCAATGCCAGCGCTTGCCTTTGAACCACAAAACACTGAATGCATAGCGCCTGCCAATGCGGGCGGCGGCTGGGATTTCACCTGCCGACAAGTTGGCAAGACGATGCAGGATCTGAAAATAATTCCTGGAACCATGCAAGTGACGAATATGGCCGGCGGCGGCGGCGGTGTAGCCTTTGCGGAGGTGGTCAGCAAACGCAACAGTGACAATAACTTGATCGTTGCCGCATCATCGTCAACTTCAACTCGTCTTGCGCAGGGTGCCTATCCCGGCAATACGATGGATCAGGTCCGCTGGCTTGCATCGGTCGGCGCCGACTACGGTGTAATTGCGGTTTCCAAGTCTTCGCCAATCAATACGCTTCCGGAACTAATGGAAATGATAAAAAAAGATCCCACTTCGGTGTCAATAGCCGGAGGGTCAGCGGTGGGCGGCTGGGACCATCTCAAAGTTTTGCTGGCCGCCTCCAAGGCCGGGATAAAAGATGTGCGCAGCATCAAGTATGTCGCATTTGACGGCGGCGGCGAGGCTATCACGCAACTTCTGGGAGGCAGCGTCCAGGCTTTCACCGGGGATGCGTCTGAGTCCAAGGGATTCGTCCAGTCGGGCGACATTAAGGTCATCGCCGTCCTTGCTCCCGAGCGTTTGACCGGCGACTTTGCTGCCTATCCGACTGCCAAAGAGCAGGGCATCGACGTGGTGGGAGCAAACTGGCGTGGCTTTTTTGCGCCAGGCAATATCTCCGATGATGCCTATGATTATTGGGTCAAGACTATTGGCTCTGTATACGACTCGCCCGAATGGAAGCAGGTCATGGAAAGCAACGGCCTAGCGCCTCTCGATTTGCGCGGAGCCGAATTCCAGTCCTTCGTCAAGGAGTCGGTTGATTCCATTGCCGACCTGTCAAAACAAATCGGCATTCTCAAATAATCGAAAACCAGTTGGCCGGGCATTTGCCCGGCCAGGGGACGAACCACGGGGGAAATCCGATGACCAATGACCGTGTCTTTGGAGGGCTGGGCGTGCTTCTCGCCTGCCTCTACGTCTGGCAGGCAAGTCGAATTCAGCTAAGCTTCATTTCCGATCCGTTCGGGCCAAAAGCCTTCCCGTACCTGGTTGGCGGATTACTGGGCTTGGCAAGCCTGGCGATTTTTCTGAAGCCTGACAAGAACCCCGATTGGCCGGCACTGCCTCGCCTGTTAGAGATTGCTGTCGCGGGGATTGTCCTGGCCGCCTATGCGATGCTGCTGCCCGAGATAGGCTTTGTTGCCGCTACCGCGATGGCATCGTTCTACTTGTCCTGGCGGCTTGGGGCAATGTTGTTGGCTGCGCTGCTTGCCGGCATTGCAATCTCCGTTGGAATCTTCGTCGTGTTCCACCTGATACTCGGTTTGACGCTAGCGCGTGGCCCGTGGGGCTTTTAGTTAAACACGGCTTCCGCTTAGGAGAGGTTTATGATGGATACTTTTTCCTCGCTGGCCGACGGGTTCTGGATCGCACTCACATGGCAAAACCTTGCGCTTGCCCTTCTGGGCTGCTTTCTGGGCACGATCATCGGCGCACTGCCGGGACTGGGACCATCTAACGGTGTCGCCATTCTCATCCCGCTTGCTTTCACGCTTGGCCTCGCGGCAACGCCTGCCCTCATCCTGCTGACAAGCGTCTACTACGGGGCAATGTACGGTGGTCGGATCTCCTCCATTCTTTTGAACATCCCTGGCGACGAACCGGCCCTGATGACGACGCTTGACGGTTACCCCATGGCACAACAGGGACGTGGAGGCGAGGCACTCGCGTTGTCGGGTGTTGCTTCTTTCGTCGGCTCCTTTTTCGCAACATGGGGACTTGTGTTCCTGGCACCGCAATTGGTCAAGGTTGCACTGCTCTTCGGGCCAGCGGAGTACTTCGCGTTATACGCCCTGGCATTTGCCACGCTTGGCGGCGTCGCCAGCCGGAACCAGGCAAAAGCCGCATTTGCCGCGGGCCTTGGTCTCGCAATTTCGATGATCGGGGTCGATGGCCAGACTGGCGTGCCGCGGTTTTCGTTCGGCGTGGTGCATCTCTACGACGGCATCGGTTTCTTGGTCGCGATTGTCGGCCTGTTTGCGCTCTCGGAAGTCTTCACGTTTATTGAACATCGTTCGGACTTGCAGGAAGCAAAAGAGAAAAAGATGTTAGTTGGGCGTGCCACTGTGCCGATGGCAATGCTGCGGGAAACTGCACCGGCGATGGCGCGCTCGACAGTTGTCGGCTTTCTGGCGGGCGTGCTTCCTGGCGCCGGGGCGTCGCTCGGTTCCTTCGTGTCCTACACCCTTGAGAAACGCCTTTCTGATCGCAACGGGACATTTGGCAAAGGCGATCCACGCGGTGTTGCGGCGCCTGAAGCGGGGAACAATGCGGCCGCCGGCGGTGCTCTCGTACCGATGCTAGCGCTTGGAGTTCCGGGATCGGGTACAACCGCTGTGCTGTTGGCCATGCTGCTCGCCCTAAATGTTACCCCGGGGCCGCTTCTCTTTCAGAAAAACCCGGATGTGGTGTGGGGACTGATTGCGGCACTCTTTATTGCCAACTTCATGCTTCTTGCCATGAACATCCCGATGGTGAAGCTATTTGTCCGGGTTCTGCTGGTGCCGTCACGATACCTTATGCCGACCGTCGCCATGATTTCTTTCGTTGGAATCTATGGCATCTCCGGATCCACTTTTGATCTTTTTGTCATGATTATTTTTGGCATCATGGGGTGGCTCCTGCGGAAATTTGATGTACCTCTCGTCCCTGTCATTCTGGGCGTTCTTCTGGGAAACCAGATGGAGGCGAACCTACGCCGCGCGATGACAATTTCTGACGGTGACTGGACCGCGCTATTCGTCTCTCCTTTGTCGATCGGGCTTTGGCTTTTTGCCCTCTTAGGCTTTATTGCACCGCTTATCGCCGGACATTACTTCCGGCCAAAAATTGCAGATGACACCGCCGTTGAGGGCAGCGATCCAGACTAATTGGTCGCCAAAGAGAACCGGAAATCGGACGATGACCCAATGCCAACTGCAAAGGCATACAGATCTTAAATCCAATAATTCACCTGGTTGCTAACGATCGATCCAACTACGATCAGATGCCGGGCACCACGTTGAATTTGCGTTTTCGCTACGGATAATCAGCGCACATCACACGGTGCCAGGGCTATGTCTGCTTCTGGTCAAAAGCCGAAATCAGACAAACCTTGAGCAGTATCTGCTGATATTTCCAATGCGGACATCGATTGTTCACTCCGACGTCATGCACTTGATCGAGTTCAGCAACTCCTACGGCTAGACAGAACAGGATGGATGGACAATGGGTGGGGTTTTGAGTGGCATCGCTGACATCTTCTGCCTCCAGACAAATGTGACGTTTCGTCTTCAGTTATTTCGTGCTTTTTGCGGACATTTTTGTAGGATGCATTTGAACAATTTTTTGGGAAGCCGTTACCAAGTAGCAACTGGACAACCCTCGCAATTTCTCGGAACGCTGGAAATTTCCAACTTGCACCTTAATTTTGGAATATGAACCTCACTGCTCCACGGGGCACGTGTATATAGCGATACCAAGCGCGTCCAAATGCCAAGGAACAAATGACATTACAAAGATGTCTTGTTGCAACGCACCTTTCGTCATTGTTCTGTCATCCAAATCATATTAGGCCAGCCAGACTGCCAATTCTGGTTTGATCCCGAGGAGACTTTCTATGATTCCTGTACAGCACATTCATCCGATGCTGGTGCATTTTCCCATTGTCATCATATTCGCACTTGCCGCATTTGACCTCATAGCCACCACGCGCGGCCACAGCGTGACGGGCCGTACAACCGCAGGGAATATTTCAACCAGTCTCGCCGTTTTTGCGGCCGTTTTCGCTGTAGCTACCTTCTTCTTCGGCGGCCTGGCGCTTGATTTTGCGGAATCAACAGGCTTCCACAGTGACGTTGCTGAAATCCATGAAGGACTTGGCGAGATGGTAGCCATCGCTACTTCCATTTACGCAGTGTTGCGCGCCGGCCTCTGGCTGCGTGATATCCGCATTGCGAATTTCGCGTCTTTTGTATTTCCTGCTTCCGCCGTTGCTGGTTCTGTCCTCGTTGCAGTGACCGCCTATTACGGTGGCGAACTCGTCTATGAACTTGGTGTAAATGTCGCCAAGGTGGCAGCACTCTAGTCGCCAGCGACTTTTGTCAAAAGCCCCGGTGCAAGCCGGGGCTTTTTCAATCATAGCGCAGCCTTGAGGCAGATGTATCGGTCCGATGAACCATGGCGCCTCAATCAAGTCCGAGCATTGTGATGGCGGGAGTATAATTCTTGCTAAAAGTCCATTTAGAGGTGCTATCATGGAGCGCTTAAGAGTAAGAACAGCGTTACCCGTCTATAATTGAAATGGAGGCTCACTTTGGTTGCCAATGCAAGAACCAAATACGACGTGGTTGCCATGGCGCTTCATTGGCTCATCGCGCTCCTTATAATCTTCATGTTAGTTTTTGGTGAAGATTTGATCAACCGCCGAACTCCGGACACGTTCAATGCCTCGATCCATGCCAGTATAGGTGCGGCAATCTTATTGTTATCAGTTATCCGTCTCCTTTGGCGCACGAGAAAACCTTCTCCTCCCCTGCCAGGCACAATGAGATCTTGGGAGATTGCCCTTTCAAAAATCACTCACATAATCTTCTATGTTATGATGATTGGATTGCCGATCTCCGGCTGGCTTGCCTTCAGTGATACGGTGGCGAAACATCCCGGTTTTGCGGGAACGAGCTTTTTTGGGCTTTTACCCGTTGTCCAGATTTCATATGCGGTCGGCGTTCCGTTTGATGTCATCCACAGCTTGGGTAGCAATTTTATGATCGCCCTGGTTTCACTACATGTGCTTGCCGCGCTCAAGCACCAGTTCGTCGATAGAGATAACTTGCTCGGGCGTATGCAGCCATGATCCCGGTCTCCATTGTCGTCTACCGCACAGAACAGCAGTCGAGGCCACTATTAAGCACAACATTTTTGTCAGAATTCAGGATTATGGACAGCAAAGTGGTTCCTAAGCCGATGGCCCGAGCCACTTTCAAGAACGAAACAGGCTCATGCTCGAATATACAGTGACGGCCCAACGGATCGATGCCCATGGCAGCGAAGCCCGGACAAAGGATGCTGTGCTCACCCTGGATACAGATGTGAATGGCAGGCCCGACGCCTTCAATCCGGCGGAGCTGTTTCTCGCAAGCATCGCCGCCTGCATGATCAAAGGCATTGAGCGGATGATAACGCTGCTGAAATTCCAGCTGCGCGGCGTCGAAGTGAAGCTTCACGGCGTGCGGCAGGACAGCCCGCCCAAAATGACTTCCATCAATTATGAACTGATTATCGATACCGAAGAAGATGACCGGCGCCTCGCCTTGCTTCACGCCAACGTCAGGAAGTACGGCACCATCTCAAACACTGTTGCAGCTGCGGCAAAGCTTGAAGGCACCATCAGGAGGAAACTATGACCCGGCTTCACCTGCATCCGGAAAGCCATCTCGTCTCGCGCATCGGCTGGTTGCGCGCCGCAGTGCTCGGGGCGAATGATGGCATTGTTTCGACGGCGAGCCTGATTGTCGGTGTGGCGGCGGCATCGGCGGCGTCTTCGGACATCCTGATCGCCGGAGTAGCAGGACTCGTCGCCGGGGCAATGTCGATGGCGGCAGGCGAATACGTCTCGGTCAGTTCGCAATCCGACACCGAACAGGCCGACCTGTCGCGCGAGCGGGCTGAACTTGCAAGCCAGCCGGGCTTTGAACGCGAGGAACTGGCCCAGATTTACGTGAAGCGCGGCCTCGACCCAAAGCTCGCACGGAAAGTTGCCGACCAGTTGATGGCGAAGGATGCGCTCGGCGCCCACGCGCGCGACGAACTTGGAATCTCGGAAATAACGGCGGCGCGTCCCGTGCAGGCGGCGCTGACCTCCGCGGCAACATTCGCCGTGGGCGCGGCGATGCCTTTATTGATGGTCATAGTCGCCCCGCCATCCGCCATCGTTCCCGTCGTTTCACTTGCCTCACTCGCCTTTCTTGCGCTGCTTGGCGCGGTTGGAGCGCGGGCTGGGGGCGCGGGCGTCATCAAGGCAACGCTGCGCGTCACATTCTGGGGTGCGATGGCGATGGCCCTCACCGCCGGCATCGGGGCGCTCGTTGGCACGGCAATCTAGAATTTGTGCTCGTTGCCAACCGAACAGAATGGTGTCGGAGTCAATTGCCTCCGATTATCCATCAGTCAGACTTGACTGGCAGTTCTACCGACGCCCGGAGCCCGCCAATCGGCGAAGCAGAAAGATCGAGTTGGCCACCATAAGCAACTACTATGTCTTGGGCGATTGCCAAGCCCAGCCCTGCACCAGATCCTGTTGTGTCGAGACGAACTCCGCGCTGCACTGCCTTCGCCAGGCTTTCTTCGGGCAGCCCTTCTCCGTCGTCATCAACGGAAACAGAAACCCATCCTGCACCGGACGTTGCTCCAATCCGGATCAGGGTGGCGGCATGACGGGTGGCGTTCTCCAACAGGTTGCCCAGGATTTCGTTGAGGTCATCAGGATCGACAGCCAGCATCATATCTGCCGGAACATTTTGTTCAAACTCGATCCGCTCTCCAGCTGGCGTATGCTTCAACGTGCGAATTATAGCGCCAGCGCAAGTCGCAATTTTGGCATGAGTTAACACTCCACCATGGCGCACCCTTGCGCGAACCAGTTCGCGCTCGATGTGGCGGCGCATTTTTTCGGTCTGCTCATCAATCTCATTGGCGGCTTCAAGGTCACCTTTGTCGCGCAGGCGTTGAATGCTGGCACCGAGTGCCGTCAGTGGCGTCTTTAGTCCATGTGCGAGATCGGCTGCCCTATCGCGCGCCCGTAACATCTCCTGTTCCTGCGCCTCAAGAAGCGAGTTCACTTCACTCACCAACGGCTCGACTTCGCTCGGCACGCTAATCTCCAGCCGCCTGGCTTTGCCCGTTCTGATGGCACCAAGCGCATCCTGGACGGTGCTGAGTGGGCGCAGGCCCGCTCTCACCTGAAATCCAAAGCCGAACAGCAGGACAACACCAAGAATACCGAGTGCCGGCACCAGATCCCGGGCAAATCCAATTCCCAATTGCGATATTTCAGCGCGGTCGATCGCGACCGAGACGCGTATACTGTGGTCAACGGAGTTCACCTTGATGAGAATTTCCCGTTCATGAACCAGCAGCTGAGCGCCATCCGGACCGGTTGTTTCATGGGTGTGGACTGAACCGCTGGCCAATTCGTCGTGTGGGAGTTCAAGAACTCCATCCCAAAGGGAGCGCGACACCAGCTTTCTGCCAGTATTGGCATCGTCGATTTGCCAATAGAGTCCGCCTAGAACGCGTGAGAACCGCGGATCCGCAGGTTCGCGCACCAGCGAAAGCGTGCCAGTTCCATCAATCCTGAGGCCGCCGGCAAGAAGCTGCAGATGTGTGTCGAGTTCCTGGCCAACGCGCCGTTCCAAATGCCGCGTAAACAACGCAGTCAATCCAAATCCGGCTGCCACCATCGCAACGGCCACCACCGCGACAGCAAGCGCGAACAGCCGTAACCTGAGGGACTGCGTTTTCCTCATGACTCGGTTTGGTCGTCGGGCACAAGATATCCAAAACCGCGCCGGGTCTCGATCAGTGCAGTCGGAAGCTTGCGCCTTACGCGGCCAATAAGCACTTCAACCGCATTTGACTCCCGTTCAAAATGGGCTGATTGCAGGTGCTCGGAGAGTTCCTGCTGCGAGATGACACGTCCCTTGTTGAGAATCAGGTAGGACACGAGACGATATTCCTGGGGCGACAAGCTAACTGGCACGCCCCTCACGGTCAGGAGCATCTGGCGGCTGTCAAGCACCGCCTCACCAACACTGATGGCAGGGCCTGAATGTCCTCTGGACCGCCGAATTATTGCCCGAAGCCTGGCAAGCAACTCCTCCATGCGGAAAGGCTTTGGCAGGTAGTCGTCTGCACCCGAGTCAATCCCCTCGACACGCTCGCTCCACGTACCGCGTGCCGTCAGCACCAGAACTGGAAAGGTGCGTCCTGCCGCACGCCAGCGCTTCAACATGGCGAGACCGTCCATGCTTGGCAAACCAAGATCAAGAATTGCTGCGCCATACAACTCCGTGTCACCCAGGAACCAACCCTCTTCGCCATCACTCTCGCTATCGACAATATAGCCCGCAGCTTCGAGAGCAGCACCCACATCGGCGCGAATGCGTGCATCATCCTCAACCAATAGTACGCGCATGAATCAGTCTTCCAACTTTTTCTTTAAAATCTCACCGGTCGCCGCATCCACATAGATTTCGTTACGCCGGCCCCCGGAATCCAAATAATAGACTTCATAATAAAGCCCGCCTCCATTATCATCCAATTCGATTTCGACGATCTCTCCATTCAGCCTTTCGTTGAGTGACTTCAAAAGCAGCTCGATCGGCATGATTTTGCCGCGCCTACGTGCGTCGTCTAATTTTTCATGGTTATCGCCATATCCCTCTTTACCCTCCTCTGCGAATGCAGTGGGTACGGCTAAGGTTGCCACCAGGGCGAAGATAAGTGCTGTCGCGCGCATGAGTGCCAGTATTACACAATTCTAGGCAAAACCGGGAAAGAAATCCACCTTGATGCGTTTTCGTGTAATGCCGAGTTCTTTCAAGACGCCTTGAAAGCGAAGGACCATGGCGCGCGGGCCGGAGATGTAGAAGGTCCGTTCCTGGTAGTCAGGAACCTCGCGCTGGATCAGTTCGGCATTAATAAAGCCGTGATGCATGTTGGTATCAAGCGCTGCATCCTCAGCCACGGCATAAACGGTTTTTATGCCCAGTTCCCGCTCGGCCCTGTCAAACACCTCGGAATAAGCGATATCTTTGACGCAGTTATTGCCATAGAGCATGACGACCGAACGTTCGTCCCGGCGGTCGAGCATGTCCTGAATCATGCTCCTGAAGGGAGTTACACCAATGCCGCCCGCAATGAAGGCAAGCTTTTGGGTCTTATCCCTGGGCAGAACGAAATTGCCCGCAATTTGCGAACCATAGATTGCATCCCCTGGCTTCAAGTTGAACAACGAACGCTTGAAGGCGCTTGGGCCCTTATAGAATTTCACGCCAAGGTGCACCTCAGTGTCAGTTGGGGCGGAGGCAATAGTAAAGGGCCTGCGATTTCCGCGATCATCGGGGTTGCGAACCTCAAGGCTCCAGTCAAGATACTGGCCTGCCTCAAACACCAGCTTGCGATCTGAGTTGAAGACAAAGTCGTAACAGCCTGAGGCCATTTTCTCGATACGCACCAACGTGAATTTGAACCGGCCTTTGGGACTCACAGCATAGGCAAAGATATTGCCGACCAGGAATGCGATTTCAGGGGTAAAATAGAATTCACCTATGTGGATGCTAGGGCCTGAGAGCAGCCCAACAATAGCGCCATACGCGATACTTTGCAGTTTGGCGGTGGGCGCTGTGAGGGGCTCCGTGAGCATGGCAAAACCGGCAAATAGCAGGGGTGAATACAGCACACCCTGAATCAGCGCTTCACCATACATGTCAGGCGTCGTGGTAATAAGCGTTGCAACGATACTTGCCAGGAAATAGGCGCCTAAAAGTGCAAAGCGCTGGACTTTTCGCACTACCAGTAGGCCGGCCACAAGCACGATCGGCAAGAGAAAAAGATTGCCACCCACCCACCAGGTGGCGGGCTGATCCAGCACCATAGCCGAAGCAAACACACCTATGGCCACGGGGTTGAAAATATGTCTGCGATTGATCGCGAGCAGGAATTTTGACGCAATGGCGGCTGCGGAAGCCAATGCCAACCCTTCGACGCCCAGAGTGTCAGCTGCAGCGACCGGAGGCATAATCAGCGCCAGAATAAAAGCCGTTATATAGATCGACTCTGTATTCGCCGGGATATGTATGAGCGCGGCGAAGAGGCGGTTAGTGACCCAGCATACAGCGGTGATGAACACGAAAGAGAAGGCAAGCGCCGTGGGGTCGAAGGGCACGAGAGCAAAAAAACCGAACACAAAAGCCGTTACCAGCAGCGCCGAAACATAATACAGCGCGAGCCGGTACATGGTGATCTGATTAAGTGCATTATCAACGAGATTTTTCACGATACCACAAATTCCCCAAAGCCGCTTGTTTGCGTGGCAACGCCTGAAGAATTAATGATGTAGCCTTCGATGCCAGGCAGTTCTTCGATAAAATAAATTCCCTGATCTCCCATCGCAAACGCAGCGGTCGCGAAGCGATCAGCTTCCAATACGTCCGGGCCGATGACGGTCAGGCTGACGATGTCGTCGATCTGCTTCTTTGGAAAATGCGGATTGTATATGTGCAGCCCCCGCACATATGTTCCGGAAGTCGCAATGCCGCATTCCGTGACTTTTACAGCCTTGATAATTTCGTGCTCACTAAAAGGATTTCGAATGCCGACAATCCAATCTTCACCATTCCTATTCTTTCCGCCGGTTTGAATGTCGCCGCCAGCATCGACATAGAAATTCTGAACGCCAAAGGCCTGAATTATTCGGGCCGCTTTGCGTACTGCCCAGCCCTTTACAATTCCGGAAGGATCAAGCAGCCCATCCGGCCGCTTGAGGTCAAAATAGCCATTGGTTTCAACTTTTGTGCGATCAGCGAGCGCTAACACTTCTCGCATTTCAGGACTGAGGCCGGATGTTGCAATATTCCCGCGATTGTATTCGCTGAGTTCACTGGCTGGCTTGTACGGACTGAACCGGTTGTCAATGTTTGCAAAGAAATCATAGACATCGTCCATAAGCCGGAATGGAGCATCGTCAATGATTTCAACCGCAATCGGCATTCCCATGATCAAGCGAGTGTCGCGCATCGCCCTTACGCACCCGCCCTGGAAAGCGCACTTTTCAGCGAACGCAGATAGGCCCTGCTGGTCAAAGTGGCACCTGAGATGATGTTTACGCGTGTGCCTTGTGCGCTAATCACTTCCGATTGCAGCAATGGCAGTGCCTGCCGATTTATCGACCGGCTTGTGCGTTGATGATTTGGATAATCCAGCACATCAACCGAAACCAGCACACCTTTTTGGACGTTTGCCTGAACCTGAACCAAGCCAAAGTAGGCGTCAAAGGCGACTCCGGTAAAACTCCCATCACGATATCTGCCCGCAGTCGTTGCAAGTTGGACTTGCGACAATGTGTCAACCGTCGGCATGACAGTGACAGCTGGGGCCTCCGGCAACAGCCACTGCGAGGCCCCGGCCGAACCGATTGCGGCCACAGTGAAAAATGCGGCAGTTGATAGCGCTAGAGTAAAAGAACGAGTGGAACGTATCATAATTCACCTGTCAATGTAGTTGACGTTAATCGGGGAGATTAAAGTATTTCGTGGCAGGACTTTGGACGCATCACAATGACAAAGTGCTGACATCTTGCTGAATTACATGGAATTAATTAAACGGAAGCTGGCGGTTAAGACAAAGCGCACAGCCGCCTGCAAGACACTAAATGAAGCACCGTTCCACTGTATGGCAGTTCTCAGTCATTCATGACTTAATCCATGGATCGGGGACCGAGTTGGCCGCCGGGTGGCGGCCAACTCCTTTCTTCGATTCCTCATATTCCGGAACGTCAGCGTTCCAGGAAAAACATGCGCCTGCGTTTGCTCTCCAGGAGCTGTCTGACCTCGAGGATTGAATGGTTCAGACTTGCGAAATCACTTCACTTGGCAAGCTGGTTCCTTGCAAGCGAGGCTGGGGGCCGCGCCTTCATCAAAAATTGGGCCAGAACTGCTTCCAACTACTCCGGCATCATCGGAATCCTCGTTTTCCTCGTGGGAATTATCGACCGATGCAGTTCTGCTATTGTCGTCGTCACCCATGTCATCGCCATAAACTGCTCCATCGGCTTCATTATCGTTTTCAGCATGCGCAGCCGTTGCAGCCAACGGCCCCAATGTGGTTACAATTGGCGCCACGCTGTACATGCCTAGGGCGAATAACAGAGTGAGAAAAATTGTCGGTTTGTGCATGAGTTCTCCTTTTTCGATCCGTTCGGATCCAAGTTGATGTTTCGAGTATTCCGACATTAAGCGAGCGCACGTGACAAACCGCTGAAAGTCCTTGTCAGCTGGCTGTAATTCGAAACGTTCAAGTTAATGTGGCAAACAACTCAATAGGGCTGATAGAGAATTTCCCTTTTTGAGGCCACAGGTGATACTGATTCAACATGTTCGATCTGGGTACTGTTGTGTCGGCATTCGGCAGCAAACTTATTATCGGCACAGCGGTTATGTGATTGAAGTTGGCATATTAAATTTCGTTAATGCAAGAGACTGTCAGCTAGATGTTATCTAGCGGCCGCTACGCTGCCGACATGCAAAACAATCAAAAATTTAGGCTAGGACTCGCTCCACTGCCTCTTTGGTCAAGAAACCTTCAGCTAAAATTCCAGAAATGCCATTGGCAATTTAGCTGGTGCCTGTCTTT
>JBBSBQ010000025.1:0-56784 GCA_038251095.1 Hyphomicrobiales bacterium | reverse complement strand
GGCCCACGGCGCCACCGGTGCCGTGTGGGACGAGGCCGCCCTGATGTCATATCTTGAAAGCCCAAAGGCGGTAGTCGCCAAAACGAAAATGGCATTCGCCGGGCTAAAAAAGGAAGATGAGCGCGCCAACCTCATCGCCTTTCTGAAAACCAAGATGTGAGCTTGGACCGGACAGTTTTTGCAACACTCCAAATCTGGGGTTTGGACGCCACCATAAAAGGCCAGCGAAGAAATTAAGACGGCGTAATTGTGCCGGGGGCACAGGTTCGTCCACCGGCATTGCAGGACTTACAAAAATTCCCGACTTGGCGTGTCAGTCATTGATGTGAATCAACAATCAATCCCTTAGCAAATGATAAAATCTTCTCCAATGCATAAGAGGAGAACTGAAATGTTGAAATCACTCAAACTTGCAGGCGGAGTGTTGATCGCTGTCGCCCTGACTGCAACGGCAGCCTATGCGGAAGCGGTGGTGCAGGTCACGCTCATTGATAAGGCCGGTACGGCTGGCCTCAGCAAATCGATGAACCTAGGCATGGGCATGAAGGGCGACATGAAGAACGCCAAGATGGCAGTCAACGCCAACCCTAGGGTGGCGCCCCGCGGGACAGTCAAGTTCAACGTCACCAATTTGGCGAGTGAGCTGGTTCACGAAGTCATTCTGGCGGAGGTGAATGATGAAAATCAAAAGCTGGCCTATGACGAAGCCAAAAACATTGTGGACGAAGAGATAATTCAGACCCTCGGCCAGGTCGCCGAAATCGCGCCAAGCAAGACCGCCTCATTCACGCTGGATTTGAAGCCCGGAAAATACATCCTGTACTGCAATTATGGCGGGCATTTCATGGCTGGCATGTGGACGGTGGTGGAGGTTGAGTAGCCGGCCTCTCGCCGTTGATGCCAAGCGGAAAATTCCAACACCAACAGTAATTCATAACTCAAGGAACACATCATGGCTGGTCTTCAATCACTGAACCCTCCAAAACTTTCACGCCGCGGTCTATTGGCTGCAACGACCGTTGCGGCGATGGGTGCTGCCACGGCCGTCGCCCAGGAAGCGCCGCCCGAAAAAGTGGACATTTCGGCATTGCCGCGCGTCAAGCAGGCCATGGTGGCTCCGCCATTTCTGCCTGAGCATGAGCAGGTCGCCACGGGCGGGCCGAAGATCATTGAAGTCACGTTCGCAATTGAAGAAAAGAAAGTGGCAATCGACAAGGAGGGAACGGAAATCTGGGCCCTGACGTACAACGGCTCGGTTCCTGGCCCGTTGATTGTCGTGCATGAGGGCGATTATGTGGAGCTCACGCTCAAGAATCTCCCGACAAATTTGATGGAACATAATATCGATTTTCATGCTTCGACAGGCGCCCTTGGCGGTGGTGCGCTAACCAAGGTGCTGCCGGGCGAGCAGGCGGTGCTGCGCTGGAAAGCGGTCAAGTCCGGGGTTTTCGTCTATCACTGCGCGCCAGGTGACATCATGATTCCCTATCATGTGGTTCATGGCATGAATGGCGCTGTTATGGTGTTACCCCGCGATGGCCTGAAAGACGGCAAGGGCAAACCGCTCAAATATGATCTCGCATATTACATTGGCGAGCAGGATTTCTACATTCCTCGCGATGAACAGGGTGCTTTCAAGAAATATGAGACGGCGGGTGAAGATCTTTCAGACAGCCTTGATGTCATGCGCACGCTGACGCCCACCCACGTAGTCTTCAATGGTGCCGCGGGAGCCTTGACAGGCGATTCGGCCCTGAAAGCCAAAGTCGGAGACAGTGTGCTCTTCATCCATGCGCAGGCCAACCGCGATTCGCGGCCCCATCTTATCGGCGGCCATGGCGACTATGTCTGGGAAGCCGGCTCCTTTGCCGATGTGCCTGCGACAGGGCTCGAGACATGGTTCATTCGCGGCGGCTCTGCGGGCGCCATGTTGTACAAGTTCCGCCAGCCCGGCATCTATGCCTATGTCAACCACAACCTCATTGAGGCGGTGATGCTTGGCGCGACTGCGCATGTCGTGGTGGACGGCGAATGGAACGACGACCTGATGATGCAGGTCGCAAAACCCGAACCTATTACCTGATAGGCGCCCAAAATGATCAGGTCCGGTGCAGCGTTTCTTGTTATGGCGTTAGCGCTGGGCTGGACGGGTCGCGGACATGACGACAGCTTTGGCGCACAGATGGTGCCCATCAAATTGACCGAGGTTGGTGGGCGCACTCTTTTGGTGTCGCGGTATGAAGTCACTGTTGCATCATGGCAGCAATGCTACGAGGACGGCGAATGCCACCACATGCCGGCATCACCTGCGGGTTCAGGCAATGTCCCCGTCACTGGTGTCAGCTATATCGACGTTGGCAGATATCTTGATTGGGCGAACCGGCGTTCGAACCGAATGCTGCGCCTTCCGACCATTGCGGAATGGAACGCCATAAGTCAAACTCCTGCAAACAAGAAGCGCGTCCTCCGCTTTACTGACCCAAGATTGGCGTGGGCTGCAAACTATGGTCAGGAAAAATCCCCATCCGGACCTCCCCGCCGCAGCGGCTCCTTCTCGACCACATCATCCGGCATCTCCGATCTTGACGGCAATGTTTGGGAATGGACCTCAAGCTGCTTCAAACCCGGATTTGAAAACGCCAATGAAAATCGCTGCCCGGCCTATGTCGCCGCCGGTGAACACGAGGCCGTCGTTTCCGTGTTTGTGCGGGACCCGGCGTCGGGCGGCTGCGCCACAGGATTGCCGCCGACGCACATTGGGTTCCGGCTCGTTTCCGACCCCTAAACTGCCTTGCCGTGACGGTTTTTTGCGCCAGTATAATGGCCATCGAAGGCGCATGCCACGCTGCGCAGAAACATGCGATGCTCCGGCGGCACGCGCACGGTTGCTCCAATTATGTTGGCGATACCAGCTTCGGCCAAAGGCTGGAGACGGACCAGGCTGTCAACCAGCACCGTATTGTTGAATCCATGCTGGTCCGCGATCTGCCCAAAATCCGCAGAAAAATTGCACATGATCTGCTCAATGATGGCTGCACGCATTCGGTCTTCTGCCGTAGTGGCAAGCCCGCGTGTGACGGGCGATTTTGCTTCTGCAATGGCTTCGCTCCAAGCCAGGGTGTCGCGGGCGGCCTGGGCAAAGCCCTGCGGAAATTCGGATATGGCGCTCGCCCCAAAGGACACCAGCGCATCGGCCGTGTCCGTTGTGTAGCCCTGAAAATTGCGGCGCAGCGTTCCGCTGGCAGCGGCAGCGGCCAGAGCATCATCAGGCAGGGCGAAGTGGTCAAGGCCAATGGCGACGTAGCCGGCGTGGGCCAACTCTTCGGCGATGGTTGAGACCTGTTCGTAGCGCTCTGAAACGCCCGGCAGCTCCGCTTCGGAAATCATGCGCTGGTGCTTCTTGAACCAGGGCACATGGGCATAACCGAATACCGAGATGCGGTTGGGCCGGAGGGCAGCTGCCTGCTTTGCCGTTTGGCGCACACTGCCCACGGTTTGTGCGGGAAGCCCGTACATCAAGTCAAAATTGATGGAAGTGAAGCCGGCGTCCCGCAGCAGTGCCGTGGCGTGGTCCACAAGGCCATAAGTTTGCAGGCGATTGATCTTCATCTGCACGGGGAGCGCAAAGTCCTGAACGCCAAAACTGATGCGCCTGAATCCTATCGACGCGAGTCCAACAGCCCGGTCTGCGGTGATGCCGCGGGGGTCCGACTCAAGCGCGATCTCCGCACCCGGCGCCAGGCCGAAACTCCCGTTGATGCTGGCAAGAATGCGCCCCAGATCCCCGTTGCTCAGGTAGGTTGGCGTGCCGCCGCCAAAATGCAGATGTTTGACATTGCCTTTCTCGACTCCGCTCAATGCACCGCTGCGGCTGATGTCCATGATGAGGCTGTCCACATAGGAGCTGGCCCGGTCGTAGGAGTTCGGCACCGACGTGTGGCAGCCGCAATACCAGCACAACTGCCTGCAAAACGGCACATGCACATAGACGGAGAGCGAAGAGGAGGGCAGCAGCTCTGCCAGCCACCGGTCAGCCAAGGCCCCCGGAAAGCCATCCTGGAACTGCACAGCGGTCGGATAGCTCGTATAGCGCGGCACGTCCTGCAGGGCGAAGGGCAGAAGCCTCTGATCCATGACCTAAGCAGCGATTGGCAGAAGGCTTTCGCGGCTGATGGCCTCTCGCGTGTCAACTCCCGCTTCCCTGGCAAGTGCCGACTGGTCAAGCACTTTCAATGTGTGATGGTTTATCGCAATTACACCGGCATTCGCCAATTTGCCCAGCACCCGGCAGACATGCTCGTTGGACAGTCCAAGTGCATCGCCAATCATGATTTGTGTGACGGGAAGGTCAATGCTGCATTCATGCTTGCCAAGGTCCGTGCACTGGGCCCGGCATGTAAGCTCCACAATCAACGCGGCAATGCGCTCGCGGGCGCCGCGGCGTCCAAGGCTGGTCATGTGCGCGTGAGCCCGCATTTCGCTGATTGAGACACGGTCGACAACCTGCATCGCCAGGGTTGGACAGGTCGCCAAAAGCCGGCGGAACTGGCCATGGGCCAAGGTGGCAACCGTGCAGGTGGTCACCATTTCCACTCCGTAGGAATAGGTTGCTCCGGAGCCAAACCCCACAAGTGAACCCGCAAAAATGAAGTCAAGAATCTGCCGCTTGCCATCTGGAAGCGTTTGATATCGGAAGGCCCATCCGGAGAGCAAAACACCCACCAGTTCGCGGTCCTCTCCCTGATCGATCAGCGAGCAGTTCTTGCCAATGGTCCGCACCAGCCAGCGGGCACCTTCAACGCGTTCTTTCTCTTCACCTTCAAGGCGGGCGACTGCCGGGTCACCAATCAAATATCTGAGAATGGGGGAGCCGGATTTTTCCAGGTTTGGGAGCCCGGTATTGAAGTCTGCAAGCTGGATCATTGCCTGGTTTCCCTTTTGCCCAACCGAAAGTCGGAAGGTGTTGATCGTTAAAGGGATATGATGATGGATGGTGTTTTTAACCTAGACGGGAATTGTACTTAGGTATTTCTACTCAATTTCTCCACGAGTGTCGGCGGGCGTTGACCCATGCTGAATTAACCTGCTTTTCGCCCCATGGCTTCGGCATCAGCGAGCCACGACTGCCGCGTCTTGGGAGTTGCGGCTGCAATCATTCCGTGAATCGTCGGACGGACGGGAGAGACGCCGACGAATCCGAGGATGTTGCGCTTCAGCATCCGCAGGGCGAAGGCGCCGAAGTACCAGCGGTAAATGAGTCCAGGCATCCCATGGTCATTATGACGCGGGCCGATTTGCCTTTGAAGAATTTTATGAACTTTCCCTCTTTGGAAGGTCCTACCAGGTCAGGTTGCAGCACACGTTCCAGAAATCCCTTGAAAATTGCAGGAAGGGTTCCGAGCCAGAGCGGAAAGATGAGGACGATGTGGTCGGCCGCCATCATCGCATCGTGAGCCGCCTCAAGGTCTGGCTCAAGCGGCTGAATTTTTGTGAAACCTTCGTGCAGGATGGGATCAAATGTCATTTTCGATGTGACAAACAGCCGAGCCTGATGCCCGCCCGCGTCGGCGCCGCGCCGATAGGCTTCGCCAAGTACCTCGCAGAACGTGTCTTTTCTTGCATGCCCCACAATGATTGCAATCCGTGACATTCAGTCCTCCATCGCTTCAGCCATGTGTGCGCAACGCCTCGGCAACACGGCGGAAGTGGCCCATAAGCAGGCCCCAGACGTGAGAATCGGCGACGACCGCCAACAATGCTCGATCCATGCAGATCAGCCATGAATCCCGTTCTGCCGTTCCGATAGCAAGGTGGGCATGCATCCGACGGACATTTGAGTGGTGGTAACGCTCCAGATAGAGCTGCGGGCCGCCGAGGAAGCCTGACAGAAATTCGAATTGCGCCCCGCGGGCGTGCGCCAGGCCATGGCCTTTATTATGCATTGCCATGAGAGAGGAGCTTGCCGGGTCGCTTTCCACAATGTCATAGAACGTCTTCACCAGTTGCTCCACGCCTGCTTCCCCGCCAATCAATTGGTAGGGTGACTTCCGCATAAACCCATCCTCTCAAGTTAGTGTTGCGAATTCACAATAAGCGCTCGAAACCCCGTCCGATTGATCTAGATCAATGAGGGAAGAAGCTTGATCCTCCAATAATGGTTTGGCAAAACATGAGAGCGGGGAACTTATGAACGGTTATGGAGTGCTGGCGAAACTGATTTCGCTGGGCGTTGTCGCCCTTGTTGCGGTCCTGGTTGCGGCCAATGGGCACGATGCAGCCTTTGTTTTTCACGCCTATCTCATCTCCGCTGTGGCCTTTGGCCTCATCCTTTACTATTCGCGGAGTTTTTCCTTTGCGCCTGCTGCCCCATCTCCCGCAGTGGAGAGCACCTATTTTGACGGCGTCGTAAAGGCGGGCGTGATTGCCACGGTCTTCTGGGGCGTGGCAGGGTTCCTCCTGGGCGTGGTTATCGCCTCGCAACTTGCATGGCCCGTCCTCAATCTTGACCTGCAATGGACGACATTCGGCCGCTTGCGTCCGCTCCATACGTCCGCAGTAGTTTTCGCCTTTGGCGGCAACGCGCTGATCGCCACCAGTTTTTATGTTGTCCAGCGCACATGCCGCGCGCGGTTGGCCTTCGGGAATCTCGCGTGGTTCGTGTTCTGGGGGTATCAGCTTTTCATCGTGCTTGCCGCCACCGGCTATTTACTTGGCGTAACAGAATCCCGCGAATACGCGGAACCGGAGTGGTATGTCGACATCTGGCTCACCCTTGTCTGGGTTGCCTATTTCCTCGTGTTCTTCGGGACATTGCTCAAGCGCCGGGAGCCCCACATCTACGTGGCGAACTGGTTCTATCTGTCCTTCATCGTTACGATTGCAATGCTGCACATTGTCAACAACCTGTCGGTGCCGGTGTCGTTCCTCGGCTCCAAGAGCTATTCGCTCTTCTCCGGCGTGCAGGATGCACTGGTTCAGTGGTGGTACGGCCATAACGCGGTGGGTTTCTTTCTCACGGCGGGTTTCCTCGGCATGATGTATTATTTCATCCCGAAGCGGGCAGGGCGTCCGGTCTATTCATACCGCCTGTCCATCATCCATTTCTGGTCGCTCATCTTCCTCTATATCTGGGCGGGCCCGCATCACCTGCACTACACGGCACTTCCGGATTGGGCCCAGACCCTTGGCATGGTGTTTTCCGTCATGCTGTGGATGCCGTCCTGGGGCGGGATGATCAATGGTCTCATGACGCTGTCCGGCGCCTGGGACAAGCTGCGTACCGATCCCGTGCTGCGCATGATGGTCATGGCCGTCGCCCTCTATGGCATGTCCACCTTTGAAGGGCCGATGATGTCAATCAAGTCGGTCAATTCCCTCAGCCACTACACCGACTGGACCATCGGCCATGTTCATTCCGGCGCGCTTGGCTGGGTGGGCATGATCAGCATGGCCGCGGTGTATGACCTGGTGCCCAAGCTTTGGAAAAAGGCGGGCCTCTACAGCGACCGCCTGGTAAGCTGGCACTTCTGGCTCGCGACGCTCGGCATCGTTCTCTACGCGTCAGCGATGTGGGTGTCCGGCATTATGCAGGGCCTGATGTGGCGCGAATACGATGACCAGGGCTTCCTCGTCTACTCCTTCGCCGAGTCGGTTGCCGCCATGTATCCTTATTATGTGATCCGCATGCTGGGCGGCCTCTTCTTCCTGCTTGGTGCACTTATCATGGTTTACAACCTCATCCGCACGGTGCGTGGAAGTCCGCGCACCGAAATTGCAGTCGGCACTCCGGTCCTTGCGACGTGATCATGGGAAAATTTCAGATGTTCAATCACGCAACTGTGGAACGCAACGCGACCATCCTTCTGGTCCTCAGCTTCATCGCGGTCGCTATCGGCGGCATAGTCGAGATAGCGCCCCTGTTTTACCTGCAGAATACCATTGAACAGGTTGAAGGCATGCGGCCTTACACGCCGCTGGAACTCGCCGGCCGCAATATTTATGTTCGCGAGGGCTGCTATGTTTGCCATAGCCAGATGATCCGCCCATTCCGCGACGAAACCGAGCGCTACGGGCACTACAGCCTTGCAGCCGAATCGATGTTCGATCACCCTTTCCAGTGGGGATCAAAGCGCACCGGCCCCGACCTTGCTCGCGTCGGCAACAAATATTCCGATGATTGGCACCGCGAGCATCTGGCGAATCCCCGCTCGGTGGTGCCCGAGTCCGTCATGCCGGGTTATTCTTTCCTTCTGCAGACGGAGATAGACACGAAATATATTGCAGATCACTTGCGGGCCAATCAAATAATCGGCGTTCCATATACCGATGAAATGGTTCAGTCGGCCCAGGCCGACATGGTGGCGCAAGCCAGTGACTCAGGGGAAGGTGCCGAAGATTTGGTCAAGCGTTATCCTAAATCGCAAGTGCGGGATTTTGACGGCCAGCCCGGCAAGCTCACCGAAATGGATGCGCTCGTGGCTTACCTCCAGATGCTGGGCACGCTTGTCGATTTCTCGACATTCAAAGCTGAAACGGAATCACGGTGACTCCATGAGCACTTATGATGTTATGCGCCATTTCGCCGATAGCTGGGGCCTTCTAGCGCTCACGTTCATCATTTTGTTTGTGGTTGTATTTGTTTTCCGGAAAGGTTCGCGTGCCCAGTATGACCGCGCTGCCCGCATTCCGCTTGACGATGATAGCGAGGTTTAACCCAATATGGCATCGCGCGAAAAAGACGAAATCTCGGGAACTGAAACCACCGGCCATGAATGGGACGGCATCAAGGAGCTGAACACGCCGCTGCCGAGGTGGTGGCTGTGGACCTTCTATGGCTGCATCGCCTTTGCATTGGGATATATGATAGCCTATCCGGCTTGGCCGCTGGTCAAAGGCGCAACCCCCGGGCTGCTCGGCTATTCGAGCCGCGCTGAGTTGGTGAAGGACATTGATGTTGCGCGAACGGCCCAGTCCGCCCAGCTTGAAAAGGTCAAATCACTTCCGCTTGAGGAAATTCGCAAGGACGCCGATCTTCTGCAATTCGCGGTGGCAGGTGGGCGGGCGGCCTTCCGGGTGAATTGCATCCAATGCCACGGCTCTGGGGCGGCGGGGGGCAAGGGCTATCCAAATCTTAACGACGATGACTGGATCTGGGGCGGCACCCTGGATCAAATTCACACGACGTTGCAGCATGGCATTCGCTACACGGCCGATCCGGATACCCGGCAATCGCCAATGCCGGCCTTTGGGGCGGACGGTATTTTGACTCCTGAGCAAATTAATGATGTTGCTGAATATGTTCTCAGTCTCTCTGGCCAGACATCTGACACCGAAGCCGCGGCCCGGGGTGCCCCGGTGTTTGCGGACAATTGCGCGGCCTGCCATGGCGACGCCGGTGAAGGCAAGCAGGAGTTCGGCGCACCGCGCCTCACTGACGCAATAGCGCTTTATGTATCGGACAAAGCCAGCGTTGTTGCCCAGATCAACAAACCACGGCAGGGTGTGATGCCTGCATGGAACGCGCGCCTGGATGAAATGACGATCAAGCAGTTGGCGATTTACGTGCATTCGCTTGGCGGCGGAGAGATGCCTGTGCCCTGAAATGGTTGAAATAGTCAATACTGTTGAAACAATCGACGCCGTACCGCACAACAGCGCGGCGCTGCGTTCTCTCTATGCGGCGCGGGTAAAAATCCATCCCAAACGGGGTTCCGGCTATTTCCGCAATCTCAAATGGCTGGTGATGCTGGTAACTCTTGGCGTCTACTACCTGACCCCGTGGCTGCGCTGGGACCGCGGCGCCTATGTGCCCGACCAGGCCGTGCTGGTTGACCTGGCGCACCGGCGTTTCTATTTTTTCTTCATCGAAATCTGGCCGCAGGAATTCTACTACGTGGCGGGCCTGCTTATCATGGCCGGTATCGGGCTGTTTCTCGTGACGTCGACGATAGGCCGCGCCTGGTGCGGCTATACCTGTCCGCAAACAGTATGGACCGATCTCTTCCTGGTCGTCGAGCGCTGGATTGAAGGCGATCGCAACGCCCGCATCAAGCTTGATGCCGCCCCATGGAGCTTCAATAAAGCATGGAAACGGGTGTCGAAGAATATTCTCTGGCTCCTCATCGCAGTTGCAACGGGCGGCGCCTGGATCTTCTATTTTGCCGATGCGCCCACCCTGGCCCGCCAGTTTTTTACATTCCAGGCCCTCGCCGTCGCCTATGCCACCGTCGCTCTTTTGACTGCCACCACCTTTGTCCTCGCGGGCTACTTGCGCGAACAGGTTTGCACGTTCATGTGCCCTTGGCCGCGCATTCAGGCCGCCATGCTGGACGAGGATTCGCTGGTTGTCACCTACAATGACTGGCGCGGCGAGCCGCGCTCGCGCCACCATAAAAAAGCCCAGGCTGCAGGCGAAACGGTGGGGGATTGTGTTGACTGCAATGCCTGCGTGGCTGTGTGTCCAGCCGGCATTGATATCCGCGATGGCCAGCAGCTGGAATGCATCACCTGTGCACTTTGCATCGACGCCTGTGACAGCGTGATGGAAAAGGTGGGATCGCCCAAGGGGCTCATCTCTTATTCAACGCTTAGAACCTATGATGCCCACAAGGCGGGCGGCCTGGCCGTCATCGGCTGGCGCTCCTTCCTCCGGCCCAGGACCTTTGTCTACACTGCCATCTGGATGGCGGTGGGTCTGGTCATGCTATTTTCGCTCCTGCACCGTGAACGCCTTGATGTGAGCGTTCTGAACGACCGGAACCCGCTTTATGTGAGGCTTTCGGACGGCAGCATCCGCAATGGCTTCACGGTCAAGATCCTCAACATGGAGCAGCGGCCGCGCAGCTTTGTTCTCAGCGCTGAGGGGTTGGCGGGCAGCACCATGACGATGACGGGCGGCGTTGGCGAAGCATTGCATGAATTCACGGTTGAGATCGAAGCCGACAAGCTTCGTGCCATCAAAGTCTATGTCGCCGTTTCTCCGCTCCTGCTTGGAGGCGGGGAACAAACCCCATTTGAATTCAAAGTTGTGGAGAAGGCAACAGAGTCGACACCTGAAACGCGAAGCATTCCCGCCTTCTTCCACGCCCCGCCAAAGGAGACAACTCCATGACACGCACCTTCACGGGCTGGCATATGGCAGCCATTACCATTTCATTCTTCGCGGTCATCATTGCTGTTAATCTGACTTTGGCCGTCCTGGCCAGCACGAGTTGGACTGGGCTTGTGGTGGCCAACAGCTATGTTGCGAGCCAAAACTTCAACCGGGATGCCGAGATTGCCAGACAGCAGCAGGCGCTGGGCTGGCAATTCAATCTTGCCGTGGACCGCAGCATCGCAAAAATCACCATTCTTGATCGTGATGGCCTGCCTATGGCGGGCCTAAATGTGCGTGCGGTCCTGCAGCGGCCAACGGATGAGGCCGGGGACCAGGTCCTCAAGCTGCACGAAGCCGGGGTTGGCAGCTATTTGACGGACACCGCAATTGGGACCGGTGTCTGGGTCGCCGATATCACCGCGGAAGGCCCGGCCCGCACACCGGTGCGTTTCGTGCAGCGCATTTTTGTGAAGTAAGGGCTTGTCATGATGACCTGTTGTCCCGTTGGCCCGGCGATTGACGCCGCCACCCTGTTTGCGGGTGATCTGGAGCCTTGGGTGACAACACGTCCCGATGGAACCCGGGAGCTTGATCTCATAATCCCCGGGCTTTGCTCACCCGAGAGCATATCAGTTATCGAAGAGGCCCTTGAACAACTTTCAGGCCTGGCCTCTGCGCGGGTGAACTTTACCTGTAAACGAGTTGTTGCCACATGGAATGATGTCTCATTCAGTGCCGCCGCCATCAGCGGGAAATTGAACGAGCTTGGCTTCATTTCGCGGCCTTTTGATCCCAGCCATTCGGGGCTCAAAGCCGATGACGCCCAAAGCCGACTGCTGCTGCGCGCCGTTGCCGTATCCGGCTTTGCTGCCGCCAATATTATGCTGCTCTCGGTTTCCGTGTGGTCCGGGGCGGAGGGCAGTACCCGCGATCTGTTCCATTGGATTTCCGCTGGCATTGCGTTGCCTGCGGTTGCCTATGCGGGCCGGCCATTCTTCCGGAGCGCGGTTCGCGCCCTGTCGTCAGGCCAGTTCAATATGGATGTTCCGATATCGCTCGCCGTCTGCCTCGCGGCGCTGATGAGCCTCTTCGAGACCTTCAACCACGGCGAGGTTGCCTATTTCGATGCTTCGGTGACGCTGCTTTTCTTCCTGCTTACCGGCCGTTACCTTGATCATCTCATGCGGGCTCGCGCCCGTTCAGCCGTGTCGCAACTCCTGTCACTTTCAGCCTCAAGCGCCATGGTTGAAGAGGCGGATGGCACCACGCGCGTTCTGGCGGCAACGGCGCTCCAGCCTCATATGAAAATGCTGGTTGCGGCGGGCGAGCGCCTTGCCGCCGATGGCGTTGTTATCGCGGGAACCAGCGAAATTGACCGCTCGCTGCTGACTGGCGAGACTATTCCGGAGGTGGTTGCCAAGGGCGCCATAGTTCATGCCGGCATGCTCAATCTCACCGGCCCCATTGCAATTGATGTGACCGCCGCGGGGCAGGATACGTTTCTTGCCGAAATCATCCGTCTCATGGCCTCGGCCGAGCAAAGCCGCTCGCGCTTCGTCCAAATTGCTGACCGGCTTGCGCGCATTTATGCGCCCGCCGTCCACATTCTTGCAGCGACTACATTGGCAGGCTGGCTCCTCTGGACCGGCGGCGACTGGCACATCTCACTGATGACAGCCATCGCCGTCCTGATTATCACCTGTCCCTGTGCTCTCGGCCTTGCCGTGCCCGCCGTGCAAACCGTTGCAAGCGGAGTTCTTTTCCGCAACGGCGTCATGATCAAGGATGGTGCTGCGCTTGAGAAGCTGAGCGGCATTGACACAGTGATTTTCGACAAGACGGGAACGCTGACCCTCGGACGGCCGCGCCTGACCAATAGCGCCGCGCTGTCGTCAATGGATATGGCCCTTGCGGCTGGTCTGGCGCGGGCAAGCCGCCATCCGCTATCGCGCGCGGTTTGCGAGGCGGCGAAGTTCCGGGGGATTGTGCCTTTGGCCGTGGAAGGCGTGCAGGAAATACCGGGATGCGGCCTCTCGGCGATTTTTCAAGGGGAGCCGGTGCGCCTGGGCTCCAGGCGATGGTGCGGAATTGCGGAAAACGATGGGCAAGGATTGCCCGAGTTTGTGCTTATGCGGGGCTCAAAGGCTACTGGTATATTTGCCTTTGAAGATGAATTGCGCGGGGATGCCGCCGCAGTCATTGCAAAACTGCAATCTGAAGGATTGCAGGTTGAGATTCTGTCAGGCGATCGTGAAGTTGCCGTGCGCCGGGCCGCGTCCGCACTCGGCATTGACAAATGGCAGGCCGGTGCCACCCTGCACCAAAAGCTCGCCTATGTTGAACAGTTAAAGGCCATGGGCCGCAAGGTTCTCATGGTCGGCGATGGGCTTAACGACGCGCCGGCCCTGGCGGCGGGCCTCACGTCCATGGCGCCGGCATCGGCCACTGATATTGGCCGGACAGCCGCTGATTCGATTTTCATGGGAGAAAGCCTCCAGCCGGTTCTTGTGGCACGGGACGTGGCAATCGCCACCCAGAGCCTGTCGCTTCAGAATTTTGTTCTTGCCGTCGGCTATAATCTCGTCGCCGTGCCCATTGCCATGCTGGGATTTGCCTCACCCCTGATTGCCGCAGTGGCGATGTCGACGTCGTCCATCATTGTCATCGGAAATTCATTGCGGCTTGGCCTTTTCTTCCGGAAGCAACCGGTGCCTGCAGAAGCAAGGCCGCAGCAGGGCGCGCCAGACCTGCCGTATCTGGAACGGAGAGCCGCATGACCATACTTCTTTTCCTGATACCGGTCGCCCTTGCCTTGGGCGCACTTGGCCTTGCTGCATTTCTGTGGAGCCTACGCAGCGGGCAATTCGATGATCTTGATGGCGCGGCGAACCGCATTCTGGTCGACGAGGACCGGCCGAAGCGTCCCGCAGACGGAAATAAATGACACAATCCTGAATGTATTAACGGTCTCGATTCGCCCAACGAACATTATTTGCCTATCCTGCGATTGGGCCCTATCAAGTTGTTGCGAGGTTTCCGCCCCGGAACACCTACATACGGGTTAAACATGCCGATTGAAGGGCAAATTCTCCAAGCTGTTTATGACGCGTCGCTCGATGCGATAATTGTCATTGATCAGAAGGGGGTGATGCGTTCCTTTAGCAAAATCGCCGAAAAACTGTTTCAGTATTCTACCCAGGAAGTTCTTGGCCAGAACATCAAGATGCTCATGCCGCCGTATTTTTCCGAGCAGCACAATGGCTATATTGAGCGATATTTGCGGACTGATGAAAGACGCATTATCGGAATAGGGCGGGTCGTCACCGGTCAGAAGAAGGATGGCTCGACCTTCCCTGTCGAACTTTCAATTGGTGAAGCAAGAATTGGTACTGAGAGGCTCTTTGCCGGCTTTATTCGCGATCTTTCGGAACGCCAGCAGATGGAACGGCGGGTCCATGAGCTCCAGGAAGAATTAATCCATGCGTCACGGCTTGCGAGCCTGGGTGAGATAACCTCCATGGTGGCCCACGAGGTGAACCAGCCCTTGTCCGCATCGGGCACCTACCTTGAAGTTGCGCGCGAACTGCTCACATCAGACCGTGAAGACAGACAGGCAGGCACACTAAAGGCGATGGAGCAGGCGGCCGCGCAGATTCGGCGGGTGGGCGACACGGTCCGGCGCATCCGCGAATTTGCCCGGAAAAAAACACCTGATTTGGCGTTTGAAGACATCAACCGCATTATTGAGGAAGCCAACGCGATTGCTGCTGTGGGCACCAAGGCGAAACATATTCGAACGATATTTGATCTCTCTTCCCTGCATCCGAAAACAAAAGTGGACCGCATCCAGATACAACAGGTGGTCATGAACCTCGTCCGCAACGCCATGGACGCGATGACTGCTCATGACAAGCGGGAACTCATCCTGCAATCGCGGATCAATGAGGCAGGCGAGATCGAAATCAGCGTACTGGATTCTGGGCCGGGTATTTCAGAAGCCGTTGTAAAGCGCCTTTTCACCCCCTTCATGACCACAAAAAGGGATGGTACCGGGCTGGGCCTGGCTATCTGCCGGTCCATCGTGGAGGCTCATGGTGGCAGGCTCTGGCATGAAAAAAGCCCCTTGGGCGGAGCGGCATTCAAGTTTACATTGCCGGCCAACACCCGAAGTGATGTGAACCCGCATGCAGGAATTTGAAGTTGTCCATGTCATTGATGACGACGAGGGCGTGCGGGAAGGGCTTTGCGCCCTCTTGGACGCAAAGGGCTATGCGGCCCAGCCCCATGCGTCATGTGAAGCGTTCCTGAATTGCTTTTCCGCCGATGCGACGCTTTGCATTGTCGCTGACCTGCGAATGCCAGGTATGGGCGGACTCGATCTCCAGACCCATTTGTTGAAGAACTCCATCGATTTACCGTTCATTGTGATTACTGGCCACGGTGACGTACCGAGCGCAGTGCGGGCACTGAAGTCAGGGGCAGCCGATTTCATTGAAAAGCCGATTGACGGAAAATCGTTTATTGCCGCCGTCGGAAGGGCGGTTGTAGCGCGGCGCGCGATCAGGACGCAGCGGCAGGCAGCCAGTCTTGCCCATGAAAGGGTGGCTGCCCTCACGCCGCGCGAGCGCGATGTTCTGAGCCA
Source organism: Hyphomicrobiales bacterium (assembly GCA_038251095.1). GTDB lineage: Bacteria > Pseudomonadota > Alphaproteobacteria > Rhizobiales > Aestuariivirgaceae > Aestuariivirga. Next base: position 41,047 of record JBBSBQ010000025.1, on the reverse strand, counting down.
TCTGGTTGAAGGCAACCCCAACAAAATTATTGCCCACCAACTTAGCATCAGCCCGCGCACCGTCGAAAACCACAGGGCCCGGCTCATGGTTAAAATGCAGGCCGACAGCGTCGCGGAACTGGTGCGGATGGCCTTGGCTGCAGGGATATCCGCCAAAACGACGGCCAAATAGGCGGAAAATGAGCCTAGGTGTTATTCCGGACTAGGCGCTGCCACCGCACTTATCCAGTATGGCCGGTCATTCGGCGAGTTCTGCGGGTCGCCGTCAGGAAAAATTTTATCTAGGACCGCGACGTGGCATCACATCTTCGAAAACCATCCGTCTTTGTCGTCGACGACGATGATGCCGTCAGGGATTCGCTCGACCTCTACCTGACGCTTAAGGGCATGCATGTCACGGTTTTTGGTTCGGCTCAGCAATTGCTCGACCACGATGACGATGCGCCACATATATTGGTGCTGGATGTCAACATGCCGGGCGTCGACGGAATTATGCTGCTTGAAATATTGCGGGAGCGTGGCCACGCCGAACCTGCCGTTCTGATCACGGGACTGGGCGATCCTGCGATAAGAGCGCGGGCCGAGCGCGCCGGAGCCGCGGCCCTTTTTGACAAGCCCATTGATCCTCCGATTTTGTTTGCCGCCCTCATTGGCTTGCTCCCGGTAGCCGAGGCTGAGACGTAATTCGTTGATATGTAATCGCTCCAATGAGCCTGCGTGTGGAAAGCGTCGGCGAGCCGCGTTCAGAATGACCAGACCAGCAATGTGGCAAGTCCGAGGAGCAGGCCCATGCTGAAGATGTCGGTGGCGGTCGTGAGGAATATGCTCGACGCTGTAGCGGGATCGGCTCCATAGCGCTTGAGCGTCAGCGGCACCAGGGCGCCGCAGATGCCGCTCACCGTGCACGAACCAATCATCGCGAGAAATACCACCAGCGCAAGCATTACCGCATCAGGTGACTGCTGCCCGGTGGCTGTGACATACATGGCCAAGCCCGCAACAAGCCCGACCGGCCCGCCATTCAACGCGCCCAGCACACCCTCCTTGGTCACCAGCTTCATCCCGTCACCGTCCTTGATCTCGCCCAGCGTAAGGCCCCGGAGGGTGACTGCAAGCGCCTGGCAGCCAGTGTTGCCGGATTGCCCGGCGAGCACCGGAAGGAATGCAGCCAAAATAACCAGTTGATCAATTGTGCCCTGAAACAGCGCCACCACGGCGCCGGCCAGAAATGCGGTGAGCAGATTGAGCTGAAGCCAGGGGTGGCGAAAACGGAAAGCGCGCCACAGGGGGGTGGAAATGCGTTCTTCCTTTTCCACACCCACCATGCTGCCTGCCTGCGCCGTGATTGCGAATGCCTTGGCCTCGAACAGCGTTTGGCCCCGCACCAGGCCGAGTAGTGTGCCGTCGTCGGCAATCACCGGGTACACCGGATAGTGCCGCGCCAGCGTGAGTTGCATAGCATCGGATTGCGCCATGCCGGCGCGAAGGGCGAACACATCACGCAGCATGATGTCGGTGAGGGGCGTGGCGTGGCTGTTGAACAGCAGGTCCCGCATCGTCACAAGGCCCAGCAATTTTCCAGCACCGTCCACGACGTAGCCATAGGTGACCATCACGTTCTTAAGCAGCTTGCGTAAGGCTTCGATGGCTTCGCCGACGCTCATGTCTGGGGCGAGCACTGATTGGGCCGGCTCCATCATGCGGCCGATGGTGTCGGGAGCAAACCCCAGATTGCGCTGCCACTGCAGCGCCAGTTCCGGCATTGCGGAATCGAATATCGCTTGGCGCCGCTCTGGCTTCAGCGTGGCCAGAATGTCCTGTACAAAACTCTGATTGAGCCGCACCAGCGCTTCGAAGGCAACGGAAGAAGTCACGGCACTGAGTAACTGACCGGCCGCCTCGGGACTGTGCGCCTGCAATGTACGGACGAGCGTACCGAGTTCTTCGGTCAGGGTACTGACCGGCGTAACAGTGGGGAGGGTGGCAGACGGCATTGAAAGACAGTCCTCTAGGGCGAAGGGCGCGGTGAAGAGTAGCAATGAAATCAGGAATTTGATAAGAGGTAATTGCGGTTAACCCTGCCATGGAAGCGCAATCGCGACGCCTCGATCACACATCGGCGTCGCGCATTAACCTTGTCACGTTCATGAGCCGCCTAGCAAGATTCACCGCCACATAGTGGTGCACGACCGTTGCGGGGTCGTGATCATCGCCCGCCCGGACAAGATTCGCAGCGTCGATCATCACCAGCACCGACGGCTCCTCGGCGACGACCGTGGCGATGCGCGGTGCATTGCCGTAGAAAGCGATCTCGCCGATAAGTGCCCCGGGCATGAAACGTGCCACCGTGAAGGGCTCGCCGCTGGCCCGCGTCACCTCGGCCCGCATGGCGCCCGAGAGCAGCACGAACATTTCCCGCGATTCCGACCCCTGGTTCACCAGCACTTCACCGGCGTTCAGTGCCACGCGCTGGAACTTGCTGGCGAACTCGGGCCTCTCACTGAGCCCCAGCAGATCGCTGAGGAGCTTGGAACCAGCATCATGGGTTGTGTCCGGCCGGCCCGAAAGGATTTCCGCTTCGAGCGACTGCAGCGCCTCGTCCACCGTGTCGGCGAACAGGGCCCGGTCGGCTTTTCCGGCAAACTCGCGATAGCGTGCCTCCTGGAACCGCGGCAGCCCGCTGAAGATCACTCTGACGCCGGCCCTGGCACAGAGCCGCGACAGCTTGCCCAACGAATAGGCCGCAGAGGCATCGAGCCCGTGGACTCGCGCGAAATCGATCACCACGAAGCGCGGCGCTTCCTCGCGGGAGAGTTCAGCGCGGACGCTCTCCACCAGGGCATTGGCGGTGCCGAAGAACAAGAAGCCGCTGAGCTCGAACACCGCAGCCTGGTGGCCTGCATGCATAAGGTAGTGGACCTCGGCGTCGCTGCGTTCAACCAGTGAACGCCGGCTCGCCAGCGTGGAGCGCAAGCGTACGACGTTAACCCGCGCGAAGGAGACGATGAACATCGCCGCCGCCGCCAGGATGCCGATTCCCAGCGCCTCGAAGAAGCCGACGGTGGCGGCCACCACGAGGATCAGCAGCACAAGCAGATAATCGGTGAGCGAAAATTGCCGGCGCCGGACCCAGAGCCAGGTTATCAGCAGGTCGAGGCCAAGATACGCGATCAACGCGACAAACAGGCCCGCCGGCAGGGCCGAGAGCAGGGTGGCGCCGTAGATGAAGATGAGGAGGCAGCCCGCCGAGGCACTGAGGCCGGGCAACACGCTGCGGAGCCCCATGCGTTGGCCCAGCAAGGTGCCCGGGATCATCTGGTATCCGGTCATGCCGCCGCCGAGAGCCCCGGCGATATTGGCGATGCCCGTGGCGCGCAGGTCCTTCTCGAGGTCGAAGTCGCGGTTCAGGGCGAGTTCAAGACCCGTGGCGTTGAGCAGTGTTCCGAGAATGGTCAGCAGCGCCACGACCATGATGGTAGGAGCGGCGCGCAGAATGGCCCGGGGATCGGCATCGAAGATGAGTGAGGGCGTAAGAACATGGGTAAATCCCCCGGTGTCGAAGGGGCCGAGCAGCAGGCTGGCGTCTTCGGCTTGCTGCAGGTCCATGCCGGTGGCAAAGAGAGTGGCATAGAAGCCGGCGAGGGCCAGAGCCAGGACCAGCGGCAAAAGCAGGTCGCTGCGGTTCCAGCGCGAAGCCACGGCGATGCCACCGCCGATCAGCACCCAGGGCAGCCACAGCAGCAGCGCCGCCGGTTCGAGCAGGGCCCCTAACGTCCAGATATTGACCCGCGTCCCCACGCCCAGGCCGATGGCGCCGGTCAGCAGTAGGTAGCCCGTAGCGGCGAGGAAGCCGCCGATGACCGGATAAGGGATAAAGCGCGCAAGGAAGCCGAGGCGCAACGCGCCAAAGCTCCAGGCCACCAGTCCGGAAAAGGCAGTGGTGACGGCGATCAGCATGGCGATGGTGGCCATCAGGCGGTCCCCCTGATCGGCGGGCCAGGCTTCCGCCATGGCGCTTGCCGAAACGGCCAGGACGATGGCGGTCACGTCCTGCGGATGGCAAATCGTGCCGCGGAAGCTATAGAAAAAGCCGCCAACCCCGCACATCAGCGAAGCACCCAGTAGCGACAGGCCAAGGCCAGTCTCCAGCAGCGGCGCCAGAGAGCCACCGTAAATGATCGTCGTGAAGGAAATAACGAAGGAAACGGTGAGCGCCGCTGTGAGAAAAGCTGCCCAAATGCTGCGCAGGACGGATTTCACACCGTCGAAATTGTCTTCCGTCTTCACAGCTGCTGTCGTCACCTTCGGTTTCCCCCAAGACTCCCCTGCAGGCCGCAGGGATTCGCCTCAATCAAATCCAAATTGGGAGGGTTTGTCGAGACTTAGATTTGAAGGGGCAGGGATTCAGGTGCTTGAAGGGCAAAATCTTTGCACACCTGAAGACCGTCCTTAACGTGACATGGCTCGCAAAATGTTGTTTATGCTCGCCGCATGAAATCTGGATGGCGGATTACGGTCTTTGGCTTGGTGTGTCTGTTGTCTCAGCCGGCGCTGGGGGGCCCTAATGAAGATGCGGCTGCCGCTTACGTGCGCCGAAGCTACACGGAAGCGCTCCAGCTTTGGTTGCCCTTGGCCGAGCAGGGCCATGCTGCGGCCCAGTACAATCTCGGAGCCATGTATGAAAACGGTCAGGGTGTGCCGCGTGACAATGCCGAGGCCGAGAAATGGTATAAGCTCGCTGCCGGGCAGGGCCTCGCCGACGCGCAATTCACGCTCGCGATACGCTATGAGAATGGCCAAGGCGTGCCGCAAAACATTACCGAGGCCTTGAAGTGGTACCGCCTTGCCGCCGATCAGGAGTTCACCCAGGCACAGTATAACCTTGGGGTCATCTACGACAACGCCAACGGCGTGCGCCGCGATTTGGCTGAGGCTGCCAAATGGTACCGTCAGGCGGCGGACAAAGGTCTGGCGGCAGCCCAGGCCAATCTCGGCCTCATGCAGGAGATGGGGCGTGGTGTGCCGCTGGACTTTGCTGAAGCCGCGAGATGGTATCAACGCGCCGCCGATCAGGGTGATGCTGTGGCCCAGGGCCGCCTTGGAGCGATGTATGACAAGGGCAGGGGCGTGGCCCAGGACTTTGCCACGGCCTTGAAGTGGTACCGGCTTGCCGCCGACCAAGGCGATGCCGCCGCCCAAAATAACCTTGGGGTCCTGTACGACAAGGGCAAGGGCGTGGCCCAGGATTACACTGAGGCGGTGAAATGGTTCAGGCTTTCAGCCGATCAGGGGCTCGCCGCAGCCCAGGCCAATCTTGGCGCCGCCTATGACGTAGGCCATGGCCTAACCAAGGACGCGGGGGAGTCCATAAAATGGCTCAGCCTTGCCGCAGGGCGCGCCTATCCGCCAGCCCAGCACAGCCTCGGCATGATGGCTGCAAATGGGCGTGGGGGCCCTCAAGGTCATAAGGCTGCAGCAAAGTGGTACCGCCTTGCCGCTGTCCAGGGTTACGCCCCCGCCCAATTTGATTTGGGCGTCAGTTACGAAAATGGCCAGGGAGTTCCGCAGGACTATGGCCGGGCCGCCAAATGGTATCGTCTTGCCGCTGAGCAGGGCTACGCCGCAGCCCAGTTTCGTCTTGGTGCATGCTATGATCTTGGCCAGGGTGTGGCCCAGGACTATGCCGCGGCGGAAAAGTGGTACCGGGCCGCCATCACCCAGAGGGATGCCGCCGCCCAAAGCAGTCTTGGCTCCCTCTATGAATATGGCCTCGGCGTTCCCCAGGATTATGTTGAAGCGGTGAAATGGTATCAGCTGGCGGCTGATCAGGGCTATACCAAGGCGCAGTACAATCTGGGCCTCATGCATGCCAACGGCCGCGGCGTGCCTCCAGATTTCGTTATCGCGCACAAGTGGCTAAATCTGGCGGTTCAGGCCGGCACGGTGCTCGCGCCGAAAGACCTGGACGATGCAAAGGCCACCCGCGACCAGATTGAATCGCGCTTGGCCCCTGAGCAGCTGAGTGAAGCCCAAAGTCTTGCCCGCGCGTGGCTGGCGGCCCATCCCGTGCCATGAGCGGTGGATCTTGCCGAAAGCTGGGGCCGATATATAATGCGATCCGTCTTATTTAAACCAAGGTGACACATGTAAATTGGCAAAGCTGGCGCTGCAGAAAGTCACATCTGCCAGGCCTATCCGGATCGCGTCGAAGTGCGCGGGCTGGACCTTTGCCGCGATCTCATGGGCCGCATGAGCTTCACCGAATATTTTCATTTGCTTCTGACCGGGCGCAGGGCAACTGAAGCGCAACGGGACTTTCTGGATCTCCTCCTTATTACCATCGCCGAGCACGGCACGATGCCAACCTCGGTTGCGGCACGGATCACTCTCGCCGCTGATCCCGGTTCTTTGCAGGGCGCCCTTGCCGCCGGATTGCTGGGCTGCGGCCCGGTCATCCTGGGCACCGCTGAACTCTGTGCCAAGCTGCTGGCTGAAGCGCAGGCCACGGTGCTTGCCGGTGGTGACGTGAAGACAGTAGCGGAGCAGATGGCCCACGACATCAAAAACTCTGGTGGCAAGGCCCCGGGCTTTGGCCATCCCGTGCACCGTCCGCTTAACCCGCGCACCGAGCGCATTCTCGAACTGGCCGATCAGCGCGGCGTGAGCGGTTCCCATGTCGCCTTGGCGCGGCAGTTCCGCCTTGCCATTGCCAGGGTTTGGGGCAAACCGCTCGTTATGAATGTCTCCATGCCTATGGCGGCAGTGCTGCTTGACCTGGGCTTTCCCGTAAATGTTGTGAAAGCCATCCCCTTGCTGGCGCGCACCGCGGGACTTCTTGCCCACCTCGCCGAAGAATAGGAAAATCCGATTGGTTTTCTCCTGGCGGGCACGGCGGAGGAGGCGATCACCTACCGCAGAGATCAGCCAGGAGACAAGGCGTGATGCTTGCGCCCGAAGTCGAAACCCGTCCGTGGGCGGAGCAATCCGTGATTGATGACGCCCAATACCGTAACCAGCTCGAATATCTCCATGAACACTCGGCCTTCTATCAAGAAAAGTTCAAAGCGGCCGGCATGGACCCAGCCGGAGCTGGGGGCCTCACTGACATGGCGAACCTCCCCTTTACCGAGAAGAGTGAAATCCGGGCAAGCTGCACGGCGGAAAACCCCATAGGCTCCCATCTCTGTGTCGATCGCTCGGAAATCGTGCGGATCTATTCGACCAGCGGCACCAAAGGCACGCCAAGCTACATTCCATTGACCGCGCGCGATCTCGACAATTGGGTGACCACTTCGGCCCGGAGCTATTCGGCTTCCGGCGTGGAAGCGGGCCAGCGCATTGTTTCCACCTACAATGCCGGACCCTACGTGGCAGGCGCGGCATTGGCCGCTTTCGATAAACTGGGCATGTGCCAAATTCCCGTGGGTACCGGCAACACCGAGCGCCTGATGACGGCCATCCGACTGCTGAAGCCTGAAGCTGCCGTGCTCACCCCCTCCTATGCGGCTTACCTCATTGAATGGGCAACGGAAAAGAATTTTGATCTCAAGGGCTCAAGCGTCAGGCGCGTGCTGGTGGCGGGCGAGCCCGGTGGCGGCGAGCTCACTTTCCGCATGAAGCTGGAGGAGGGCTGGGGGGCAAGGGTCACCGAAGCCATGGGCATCGGCGATATTGGCGTCTCCCTCTGGGGCGAATGCGAATATCAGCAGGGCATGCATCTCGGGGGCCGCGGCTTCATCCACGCGGAACTGATTGACCCCGACAGTGGCGCCACAATTGCGATGCGGGATGGTGCCAAGGGCGAGCTCATGCTGACCCATCTCCAGCACCGGGCAGCGCCGTTGCTTCGCTTCCGCACCAGGGACCATGTGGAAGTGTGGAACAGCACCTGCAAATGCGGCCGCACCGCGCCCCGCATCCGCTGCACCGGCCGCACGGACGACATGCTCATTGTGCGCGGCGTGAATGTCTTTCCATCGGCCATCCGCGAGGTGGTCAGTGAATTTGTGCCGGAGGTCAGCGGCTATATCCTGGTGAGGCCGGGGCAACCCGGCGTGAAGCAGGAGCCGCCGCTTCCTATCGAGGTTGAGCTTGCTAGGGGCAAGGCGGAAGATGCAGGCTTGGCCGAAACCATCCGTGGCCGGCTGCGCAGCGTGCTGGTCTTCACCGCAGGTATCAAACTTGTGCCTTTCGGCAGTCTGCAGCGTAGTGAATATAAATCGAAACTGGTGCAGCATTAGCGTACGAGGCTAAACCCATGCAAAAACTCCAAAGCCAGGGCGTCCACCATATTACCCTTACGGGTGCCAACCGGCAGACCTCCATTGATTTCTGGGAAGGCGTGCTCGGCATGCCCTTCGTTTTCGAGCAGCCAAACCTAGACCGTGCCTCCGAAAGCCATCTCTATTTTGATCCCGGCGACGGACGTCTGATAACCGTCTTCACCGACGAGGGCCGTAAGCCCGATCCGCGCCGCACCCCCACCGAGCCAGGCTGCGTCCATCACATTGCCTTTTCGGTGTCCCGCGTCACCTTCCTGCAGGCGGTAAAGCGCCTCGACGACCGCAAGATCAAGCACAGCGGCGTCAAGGATCGTGGCTTCATGGATTCGATCTATTTTACCGACCCGCTCGGGCTGCTGATCGAGCTGGCATCCTATCGTTTCGAGCCGCCCCATGGCTTCACCCATGCGGATGTGCTGTTCGAGGCGCATAAAATCCGCGTTTCGCGCGGAGATTACAACATCGCCGAGATTCATCTTGCCGATGCCATCGAAACGCTGATAACACGAAAAAACGCGTCACTGTCGGAAGACCGGTCACCGAAGAATCCGTACTGAGAAATCCACGGGAGGAAGAAAATGAAACTGCATGTCCTGTAACCAAGTGTAAACAACATGGCTGTCCGCGTTTTCGTGCGTGCCGCCAAGCTCGGTTTCACCGAGGATGATGTCTACGGCAAGACCCGCACCAAGGAATTCCTTGCCATGAATCCGGCCCACCTCACGCCAATGATGGAAGCCAAGGGGCTGCCCAGGGGCGTGCTCTGGGAAAGCTGCGCCATCATGCAGTTCCTTTGCAACAAGCACGAATTGACCAGGTTCTACCCCAAAGCGCCGGCCAAGCGCGCCATGATCGACAGCGCCATGTTCTTTCTTATCGGGACGCTCTACCCGCTGGTTGCCCGCGCTACCTATCCGTCCCTAGGCTTCCCGCAATACGCGGGCGAAGTCGGCGGCAGCGATGCAACTCCGGAACAGAAGTCTGCGGCCCAGAAGGCAGCGCGCGACGCCATCGCCGAGCCGCTCGACGTCTTCCACAAATTCTTCATGGACGGAAAGCCCTTTATCGGCGGGGCGAAACCTTCAATCGCTGACATTCGCCTTGCCGCCAGCCTCGAATTCCTCGCGGTGGTCGATTACCCGCTGCCGTCCTGGGCCCGGACCTTCATGGCAGCCATGGAGAAGTCGCTGGGCAAAGCCTATGCCGAACCCGCCGCCGACGTGCGTGGCTACATCACATATGTGAAATCTCAGAAGAATTAATTTCCCGCATCTTAATTTGCGCCCCAGCGAAAGCTGGGGCTCCATTCATATGCGTTGTACCCGTTTACGGATTATCGACGACAGGTACCTCATGCCCATCGCCCGCCAGCATGTCACAAAGATGGGAGCACAAAAAACCGGCGCCCCCGGCCACAAGAATGCGCATGATCGGTTCTTATTGTGGCGTCCAGCTTTGGCTTTCAATCAATCGTTCCACCAAGACCGGCATGTCTTCGGCTGGCGAATTTGCAAAGGCGAACCGGAGATAGGAGTCTTGGTCCGGGCCAAACATGGAGCCAGGCAGGCAGAGCACATCATGCTCACCCGCCAGCCGCATGGCTACGGTCTTGGCCGGGGTCTTGGCAAAGGGATGCTTCACATAGGCGAAATAGGCGCCGGAGCTGACGAGCCTGTAGGACAGCCTGGGATTGGTGAAGGCGGCCAGCAGGGCCTGCCGGCGTGTTTCCATCAGGCGCTGCTTTTCACGTTTCCAGTCATCGAGCTGGGCCAATCCGAACAGTGCAGCCCGCTGTGAAATCTGCGGTGCGCAGATGGCCATGCAGTCCAGGATCTTTTCGGCTTCCGCCAGAACCTTGGCTCCGGCGATGATGGAACCGACCCGGTAGCCGGTCATCGCGAACACCTTGGAGAAACTGTAGAGCTGGACAAATGTGTCCTGCCAGTCCGGCTTGGCAAAAAGGCCATGCAAGGGTTCCGGCGAAGGGCGGAAATCCTTGTAGGTCTCGTCAATAATCAAGGCAATCCCACGGGCATCGGCAAGCTCATAATAATCTTCAATAACCTCCGGAGGATAGATGGCCCCGGTGGGGTTGTTGGGCGAGCACAGCACAATGGCCCGCGTGCGATCATCGATGCCAGCCGCTATTTCCTCTAGCAGGGGATAGGCGCGGGCCTCGGCAAAAGCTGGGACCAGGCGTTTCTCCACCCCGAGCATGTCCAGCCACATCTGATGATTGAAGTAAAAGGGCACCGGCAGCACCACATTGTCGCCGCGCTGCGCCAGTGCCATGATGGCGGCGCAAAATGCCTGGTTGCAGCCCGAAGTGATGCTGACATTCTCCGCGTCAATGTGGCCGCGATAATCCCCCGCCATATGCCGCGCCAGGGCGCTGCTAAGCTCTGGGATGCCGTGGATGTCCGTATAAAGATGGATGTCGGGATGCCGGGCGAGGCCGGCGATTTCCGCCTGCAGCACCTCCGCCGGGGCATAGCTCGGAACTGCCTGGCAAAGATTGAGAAGCGCGCGGTTGCGCTCGCCTGGCCGCACCCACGTCATCGCCTCGGAAATGGGCGGCGTTTCAATCCGAGAGATCGCCGAGGATACCGAAAGGGACATGGAAGCGAATTCCTTGCAAATTGAAGGTTTAAGTGTTTGCCGATATCGGCTTGGATTTTCAAGCAATTTGAGGCATTAGAAGACCAGCGAATTTGACTTCAAGGAAAGCGGGAAGCGCATGACAAAAGCTGTTCGGATTGAGAAGACAGGCGGGCCGGAGGTAATGCAGTTGGTGGCCGTGGACCTGGCTAAGCCGGAACCCGGCGAAGTCCGCATAAAGCAGGCGGCCATCGGCCTGAATTACATTGATACCTACCACCGTTCCGGCCTCTATCCCATGAAGCTGCCGTCCGGACTCGGCCAGGAGGCGGTGGGTGTTGTTGAAGAAGTGGGGCAGGGTGTGACGGCGCTTAAGGTGGGGGACCGCGTGGCCTATGGCAACGGCCCCATTGGCGCTTATTCCCAGGCACGCAACATTCCAGCCGCGCGCGTCGTCAAGATTCCGCCAACCATAAGCGACGATACCGCCGCCGGCATGATGCTGAAAGGCATGACCGTGCGTTATCTCCTACGTGCCACCTACAAGGTGAAGGCAGGCGAAACAATTCTGCTCCACGCCGCAGCCGGCGGTGTTGGCCTCATCGCCTCGCAATGGGCCAAGGCCTTGGGCGCCATTGTCATCGGAACCGTTGGTTCCGAAGCCAAAATGGAAATCGCCAGGGCTCACGGCTGCACCTATGTCATCAACTCGTCCACCGAAAATGTCGTGAACCGGGTGAAGGAAATCACCGGTGGCGAGGGCGTCCCCGTGGTTTATGACGGCGTGGGTCAGGCGACGTTCATGACTTCCCTGGATTGTCTCAGCCTGCGCGGGCTTCTCGTGAGTTTCGGCAATGCCTCCGGCCCGGTGGTGGGTGTAGAACTTGGCATTCTTGCAAGCAAAGGCTCGCTCTATGTGACTAGGCCGACCCTTGGCAACTATGTCGGCACCGAAGCCGAGTTGCAGGAAACAGCCGGTGATCTCATCGATGTGGTGCAATCCGGCAAAGTGAAAATTCCGGTGAATCAGCGCTACGCCCTGGCCGACGTGGTCCAGGCCCACCGCGACCTCTCAGGCCGCAGGACGACCGGAACGACTGTGCTCATTCCATGAAGCCAGGTTCGAGGGCAAAGTGAATGTTCAACCTGATGCCAGACAACGTGACTGACGAGATTACGGGAATTCGCCGTCTTCTGCGCGAGGGCCACAGAGGGGAGGCTGAAACCGCGGCGCGCAAACTCCAGCAGCGATACCCAGCGCAAGGCGAGGTCAATCATGTTTTGGCGCTTGTGTTGATCAAGCAACGCAAGGACGGCGAAGCGATTGAATTCGCCAAGGCGGCGATAGCGGCCGAGCCGCGGAACGCCGCTTATCTGGTTAATCTTGGCAGGCTCTATCTCAAATATGAAGTCGTTGAGGATGCCCTGCCTCTGATCGAAAAGGCTTTGCGATACGACCCTTCCCTGTACGAAGCACCCCGCGCAATGGGTGAGTTTTTTTATCAAATTGGAAATGGACATCGTGCCGCTAGCTATTTCAGACAGGCGCTGGCAATCTGCCCTTCCGACCAGCGGCGGCAGATTGAGTTTCAGCTTGTTGAAGTGCTTGCTTCGCTTGGCCAGATAGAAGAGGCTGAGCGCCTTCTCGAACCGCTTATGGCAATTGACACATTTCGCGTTGAGGTCCTTGTCCAGCTCACAGGGCTGCGCAAGTATACGGTTGATTCCAATCTCTTTGAACTGTCGCGAAAGGAATTGGAAGACGGATCGCCATCTCCGAAGTCAACCGCGAGACTGCACAATGTGATTGGCCGCATCCGTGAGAATTCCGGCGAATTCAGCGAGGCCTTCGAGCACTTCAGAAAATCAAAGGAATTTCAAAAAAGGCAATTTGATTTTGGTGCCCTGAGGCGAACCGTTGACAGCGTGATTAGTGACTTTAACCTGGATACTCTGAAGGAATTCGAGGGATTTGGCGATCCTTCGCGGCTTCCCGTCTTTGTTGTAGGCCTGCCGCGATCTGGCACCACGCTGACCGAACAGATTATTGCAGCGCATCCTAGGGCTGCCGGCGCGGGCGAACTAGAGCGCATTGGCAGGATGAGCAAGGGTTTGAGCCCCGGGGAAAGTACCGCCCAGATGCTGGAGGTTGTGCGGGCGGGCGGTCCCAACCGCGTCCGCTTGATGACTGAAAGCTATTTGGGGCTCTTGAAATTTCTGGCGCCGACGGCAAAACGTGTTGTCGACAAAATGCCGCAAAACTTCATGCGGCTCGGCTTCATTGCGCTGCTTTTTCCCAATGCCAGGATAGTTCATTGCCAGCGTGATCCCGCCGACACCTTTATTTCGGAATTCCAGAACATGTTGATGTCCAACCACAGCTATTCTTATTCCCCGGAAGATTTCGCGAATTACTACACGGAATACAGCCGGCTTATGGCTCACTGGAATCGCGTGTTGCCAGGCCGGATATTCAACCTGCGCTACGAGGATCTGGTTTCCGATCAGGAAGTGAAAACCCGCGAGCTGTTGGAGTTTTTGCGTTTGCCCTGGGATTCCCGCTGTCTGCGCTTCCACGAAACGGCCGCCGCGGTGAAGACTTTCAGCAAGCAGCAGGTGCGCAGTCCGGTAAACCGGAATTCAATTGGAAGATGGCGCAATTACGAGGAACAGCTTCAGCCGCTGCTGAAAATTTTGGCTGATAGTCCGTATAGTGTCCGGGAAACATAAGGGGATGCAGGTTACCAAGCCATGACCAATCATTTTCAGCGTGTTCCACGCAAAGTTGGGAAACAAGCCAAGGCGTCCCAGACTCCACCGATGGTATCTCATGCCGAACCGCCGAAAGAACAACTCGACCGTCTTATTGGGCTATACGGTCAGGGGCGGTTGGCCGAGGTTGCCCAGCTGTCCGCATCGATGGCCACGGAATTTCCGAACAGTCCCATCCTCTATAATATCCTCGGGGCCGCTAACATGGGGCTGCGCAATTTCGAGGAAGCCATTGAGAATTTCAAAAAAGCCCTGCAAATCAAACCTGATTATGCCGAAGCCCATAATAGTCTGGGCATTGCCTTGCAGAGCCGGGGCCGCTTTCCCGAGGCGATTGCCAGCTATGAAAAATCCTTGCAGATCAAGCCAGACCTGGTCGAAGCCCATAACAATCATGGCGCGGTACTGAAAGAGCAGGGCCGCCTCGACGAGGCCATAGCAAGTTTTGGCAAAGCCCTGAAAATCGATCCCCGTTTTGTCGAGGCATACAACAATCTTGGGGCAGCCCTGAAGGAACAGGGCCGTCTGGACGAAGCCATTGCGAGTTTTTCCAGAGCCCTGCTGATCAAGCCTGATTACGCCGAAGCGCACAACAGTCTGGGCGTCTCGCTGCAAAATTATGATCGCCTGGAGGAGGCCCAGGCAAGCTTTGGCAAAGCCCTCAAGATCAAACCCAATTATCCGGAGGCACACTGCAATTTGTGTGGATTATATGAGAAGCAGAACAGGATTGAAGAGTTTGAAATGGCGGTGGCAGAAGCAACCCGCCTTTGCGGCGAAGACCATATGGAAATTCTCTTCCGCCTAGCCCAACTCGCAAGCCGCAAAAACCAACATGAAGCCGCGGTCGGCTATCTCAATCGGATCCGGGTGGAAAAGATACAGCCATCGTTGAGAGCAGTTTACTTCAGCCTTCTCGGCAAATCCTGTGACAAGCTTGGCCGGTCAGAAGAAGCCTTTTCCGCTTTTGTAAACCAAAACGAGCTAACCCTGGCTTCAGCCGAAGCCAAAAAATTCAGCCCGGATAGATATCTGAATTCGATTCAAAAGCGAAAAGACTCATGGACCACTGATGCGGAGCCGCATTGGCTCGGCCCTGTGGCAGGGCCGGGGCCGTCCTCGCCCACATTCCTGATCGGCTTTCCCCGATCGGGAACGACGTTGCTGGATACCATTCTGCGAAGCCATCCGGGGATCAGCGTGGTTGAAGAGAAACCCATGGTTGGAGCAATGATCAAGGGATTCAACCGGAGGCAGTCAATTGCGGTTCTTAACGCGTTTTCCGAATCTGACATCCTTGGATTTCAGGCCGCCTATTTTGAGGAGCTGAAGGTTCATCTCGATCAACGCGATGGTGGAAAACTTGTCGTGGACAAGTTTCCTTTGAACATCTCTGATGTCGGCAGCATTCACCGGGTCTTTCCTGATGCAAAATTCGTTCTTGCCCTACGCCACCCCTGCGATTGCGTACTGAGCTGTTTCATGCAGACCTTCAAGCTCAACGGAGCAATGATGAATTTTCTGAGCCTCGAACAGTCAGCCAAACTTTATGCGGCAGTGATGGAGCTTTGGTCTGCCTACAGGCGGAAACTCGATTTGGATGTGCATGTCGTAAAATATGAAGAATTGGTTCAGGACCTTGAGGGCACATGCAAGCCGCTGATCAGGTTTTTGGGATTGGAGTGGGATGACAACCTGCGCAATTACCAGAAAACAGCCTCGGAGAGGGGTCACATAAATACGCCCAGCTACAGCCAGGTCGTTCAACCCCTGTACAAGCAGGCCAGCGGACGGTGGACGCATTACCGCAAGCAGATGGAGCCTGTCCTGCCCGTACTGCAGCCTTGGATCGAGGCTTTTGGCTATTGATACCCTGCATATGCCCAGTCGTGGCATGGACCAACAACGTCGATGAGCGCCAGCCTCTTCAACTTGGCTATCCGCTTGTGCAGCTATCGGTCGATTGCGCCGCCAGCGTCGACCACGCGCTGCTGCAAGCCGTCTGTGAACAAAGAAACCCTGCCAGAGTAGTTGCTGGGATTGCGTGGGCGAGATTGATGGAACGGCCGTTGGCGTCGGAAAGCGTGCTCACCACCATGCCGATGAGACGGCCGCTTGAATCAAATACCGGCCCCCCGGATTCACCCTTCTGGGTCCCCATTTGCAGAACCAGGGCATCGGGATAGCCGAACTTGCCGTAGGCAACCGCACGGCCGAAATGAAGTGACTCAAGTGCTCCGACACGGGCCGTATCACCCTGGGCGTGGGGCCGGCCGAGCGTATAGATGAGGTCGCCCTTAATGCGGCATCCCGGCGCGGATGGCGCCACGGCCTTGCCCGTATAGCCGCGAAGCTTGATAAGCGCCATATCGTTGCCGGGCAGGATGCCGATTACCTTGCCGGAATAGACGCGGCCATTGGCGGCCCGAGCCGAAATCAAATTACCTTTCTGCACCGCCACATGGGCTGCGGTCATCACATAGCCGCTGCCTTCAACAACGAATCCACTGCCCGATGTAACGGCCGACTTGCGCGTACCTGCATTCGTGGCAATGGCATCGCGCTCCACTTCCGAAACGGTAAGAGTCACATAAGTGGGGCCGGTGGCTGGCAGAAGGTGGGTGATGGCGGAAGACGTCCCCGCATTCGCGGGCTCCGCACTCTGGTCAACCGCAATATCACGACTTTCGAGATTGACGCTTTCCGATGCCGCGCAAGCCGAAAGGCCAAATGCAATGAGGGAAAAAAGCAGGGCGCGATGATATTTCAAGTTTGATTTATCCGATAAGATGAATTTTTGGATACGTGAAAATGGCGGCGCAAACAAGGCGGAAACGAAAACGGCCCGCTGATGCGGGCCGTTTCCCAGATGATAAGGTATCAGCTCAAATTAGAAGCGGAACACCGTAACGACGCCAATCTGCATGATTTGATCAGTGAGAATGGGATTGTTTTGGTCATCAATATACTCGGCTTCAAGACCAATGGTGAGCTGATCAACTGGATCATAGTAGAGACCAGCCAAGAACGCATCCACACTGTCACCAGGATCATATTCCTTATGACCATAAGCCAATTCGATATGGCTCGTGTCACTCAGGTTCATGCTGGCGAGGATGGAAGCACCCCAGAAGTCAACGTTATTTACGTCACTGCCCATCTGTGCGCCGACCGAGATCGAGGCCATGTCGCCCAAGGAGAAGCCAACACCAGCACCGATGCGGTAGCTGTCATCAGAGGAACCATCATAGCCATCTCTCCAAATACCGGAGATCTCACCATTGAAGGAGTCGCCACTGTACTTAATTTCAGCAGCAACGCCGAGGGAATCAAAAGTGCCCCAGTAGTTGCCGCCGCCAGAAGCATCTTCCAAAGCAACTGCTGCCGAGATCGGTCCACTAGCATAGCTCAACCGCATCTGCGAAGTATCGCCTGGATCGAAGGCAACGTCAGCATTGTCTGTGTAGTAGCAGTTGCAGGCGCCATCATAGCCGTAACCGATGTTGCCGAGCGAACCGGTATAACCGCCGCCAAGCGTCAGTTCCGGTGTCATAGCCCACCAGCCCCAAGCTTCCTTCATGTATACCCACTGGGTACCATCGTAGTATTTTCCCTGACCATCAAAATCAGCGCGCATACGCATTTGAACGCCAACTTCGCCGACCGCCGTATCGGTCTTGCCGACAACCTTCAACTGGCCGCGGGCATAGACGTCGAGGTCGCTACCAGAGTAATCTTCATTATTGCCGTAATCGACATAAACGATCGCAGCGCGAACATATCCCGACCATTCGATCGTGGTGGAAGCCGGAGCATCAGCCGTTGGCAGAACGCCAATGATTGTTGCCTTGTCGCCCGCACCAGCGCGATCCTTGTTCAAGACTTCCAGACCAGGAACAACAGTCTGCGTTCCTTCGGAAACCGTCAGCAGCGAAAAGCCGGTCGGAACAGCAGGCGCTGCTTCGAGCTGGGCGATCCGTGCATTAAGTGCTTCAAGCTGTGCCTTGATGGCAGCAGTGTCGTCAGCGCGAGCGCTAACCGAAACAGCGGCTAGAGCAGCTGTAGCGAGGAGTGCTACTTTCATTGTCTTCATTGTTATTCTCCCACAATCCTTGGAGTTGAGTAGCCCCCCGATCCCCTGCAATGAGTAGGGAAGGCAATGCACGACTCGTTCGCACACACAGATGTTATCAACTCGATTGCCAGTTAAGGTCAACGCATAACGCCACCACTTTTCCAGAATTTCGCCATCTGTGGCGCAAAGGCAACAGTTTCGCCGGAGCTATTAACAACTGGTTTATGTGAGGCAATTTCAACAGCTTAAAGAATTGCCCAGGATTGCGGTTTGGGCCTGCCAACCTTCTGGTTGCGACTCAGTTTCGATGCTAGCAAACTTAAATCAGGCTAGCACAGGCTCCTTCGATAGGGGCCAGTTTAGGGTTGCTTACAGGGGGAACAAATGTGGAAACCGCGTCCTGGTAAATGGCTGTTTTGGTCGCTTCCCTTGGTGGCCTTGCCAACCCTGGCGGCGGGTTGGCTTAACACCAGCTCACTTATGCAGGACATTTCCGCCCGGTCGACCGAACGGCTTTTGGCCATAGGGGCCAACTGGGCTGTCGCCACATTTGATGGCCGCGATGCCAGACTCGGCGGCGATGCCCCAAGCCAGCAGGCAGTTGATTCTGCTGTGAATGCCCTTGCCGGCGTCTACGGTATTCGAACCGTCATCGATAAGGCGCGCGTGGTGGCGCCGCTGCCCGCTACTCTCGTCGCACCCCAAATAAAGCCGCTCACATCTAACAGCGCCACGCCGGAAATGACCGGCACCTGGCAGGAGGGCGCAGCTAAAACCCTGTCCGTTACCCTGGCTGGCAAGGGTTTCAAGCTCGGCACCGACCCCGAATTGACGTCAAATGACGGGATCTGGACGTTCAAACCCTCTGCCGCTCTGGCCGACGGCACCTATGATGTGACTGCCGAGAACTCCGATGGTGTGAACCCGGCCATAAGCACCACGACGCCAGTAAAGCTCGTTATTGATACGGTAGCACCCCCGGCACCCACCATTACGCCGCTGGCGAGCGGTATCGAGTGGCCATTTACACTCAATGGAACCTGGGCAGAGGACGGCGTCACAACGCTCACGGCAAAACTGGCGAATCAAACCTGGACCCTTGGCAAGGATGAAGACCTGAAATCCGATGGCAAAGGCAACTGGAGCTTCGCCCCCGTCATTGATCTCCGGCCGGGCACCTACGATGTTGCCGTGGAAGCCAGCGACCAGGCTGGAAACATCTCGAAATCCGTGCTCGCCGGGGCAATCGTCATTCAGGAACAGCCGGCGGCTCCGGCAACACCGGTTCCAGCCCCAATTGAAGCGATCATGGCGGCACCGACGCTGACCTCCTCAACCATTATGGAGGCCCGGCCATCCATTGCGGGGACATGGCCGGAAGGGGCAGCCAATGGACTTTCCGTTTCACTGGCGGGCAAGATATATGTTTTGGGCACCGATGCCGCCCTGTCTTCTGATGGTGCCGGAAATTGGAAACTCAAATCCGAATCGGTTTTGAAAGATGTTGCCTACGATGTCGGGTTGGAAACCGTGAACGCCGACGGCAAGCGCCAGACCATGTCCGCGACGATTGTTGTGGATGCGGCCGCATCCCCATCTCCGACAGTTTCTCTCTATGCCGGGGAGGCAACGCCATCGGTAATCAAGGGAACCTGGGCAGAAGGTGACGCCACCAGCTTGAAAGTGTCAGTTCCCGCCGCCGGTTTGCAAGAAACACTTGGCGATGGCGGCAGCAATCTGGTTTCCGATGGCCAGGGAAACTGGAGCTTCCCAGTATCGAAAACGCTTGAACCCGGCAGTTATGATGTGGTTGTCGAAACCGCCGACAAGGTTGGGCGCAAATCATTTGATCAAACCCGGTTCGAACTGAATATCAAGGCGCCCGCAGTTCAGGAGTCTCAACAACTGGCGCCGGTCCAGCAACCGGAACCTACGGTAGCGCAAACCCCCGCGCCTGCGGCAACCGATCAACCCGCCGCCGCCCAACCAGCGCCGCCAGCCTACGACTGCGCCGGCGCATTGGCCGAAATCAGCGCGGCCTTCCCGATAAGGTTTGCATTTAACGACACGCAATTGAGGCCGCCGCTCGATGTGGGCATGACCCAGTATGCCGCTCTTCTCAAAGACCCGCGTTGTGCTACGATGAAAGCCGAGGTTGCAGGCCATGCGGATTTTTTCGGCCCCAGACTGTCTAATCAGGCGTTGAGCGAGGTACGCGCCCAGACCGTGGTCAGCGCCTTGGTTGCCGCAGGCGTTGATGCGCCAAGGTTGAGTACGCAAGGCTTCAGTGAGTTGATGCCCGCCGATACGGAAAAAAGCGCTGCGGCGCGGCAGAAGAATCGCCGCGTTGAAATCACCCTGGTGAAATAAGGAAAAGGACATGAACGAGCTTTTCAATTTTAACGACACCTGGATTGTTGTTGAACAAAACTGGTGGCTTGTGCTTTTGAGCCTGGCCCTCGGTGTCTGGGTTGGCTGGGTGACCTGCAGCCGCGAAAGAAGTTCGGCCCAGGGCTAGCAAAGGAAAAAAATGATGTCTCACTATCTTTTGGAACTTGTCCTTTGGATGCTTCTTGCATTTTTCATCGGCTGCATCTTTGGCTACCTCGCGCGACTGATGTTTAGCGACGCCCAAGCCGAAGTCGTGGAACCAGTTGCAGTTGCGCCGGCAAAAGTAGCCCATGTTGCAGCGCCCATAGCCCCGAGAACCGTCGAGAGCGCTGCGCCGGCGGGTAAAAAGGAAAGGCCGAAAGGCATTTCATCGGCTCGCGGCGGCAAGGCAGACAAGCTTCAGAGAATCAGCGGTGTGGGCCCGAAGAATGAAAAAGTGCTGCATAATCTGGGCTTTTTCCATTTCGACCAGATTGCACAATGGACGCCCGAAGAGATCGAATGGGTGGATGACCATCTGAAATTCAATGGCCGAATCAAGCGCGAGGAGTGGACCAGGCAATGCAAGCTCTTGGCGGCAGGCAAGGAAGAGGAGTTCAGCAAACTCTTCGGAACCGGCGGCATGAAGAGCAAGGCGGGCAAAACTCAGTCCGGCACGCGAACGAAAAGATAGCAGGATTTCAGGCAGGGACAGGACCGGGGTTACCCGCCTTTTTCTATTGCGTCGACTCGCGCAAGCCAGCGCACCAATGACTCCTTCGCCGGTGTTTCATCAAGAAATGGCGCGTGCCCGCGCATCGGTATGGCGGTTGCATCAAGCCCGGGATTCTGTTGTTTCATCGCAACGACCGTGGCAATGCTTAAGAGGTCAGAATGTTCTCCGCGCGTGAGGGACACCGGCAGGCCCCCGATCTTCCCAAAAAGCTCCCAGAGGTTTGCAACGCGTCCCACCGTGATATCTTCAACGCTCGGAAAGGTGTGGAACAAAGCCAGATCATAGTCGGTCCGGGGCACTCCAGCCACCAGCTTGAATACGCGTTGCGCAAAGGCCCGCCATTCGTCGGCGCCGAGCGTTTCAAATCCGCTGTTGTTTGATTTCAGATTTTCAATGGCCATTTCCCAAGAGGCGAATTCACTTTGAACGCCGAGGTAACTCCGTATACGGAGCAATCCACCTTTCTCCAGTTCCGGCCCGACATCATTGAGAAACAAACCAGCCAGCCTATCATGCAAAAATGCCGCCATCAGCATGCCGACGATGCCACCGCGCGACGTGCCGACAACCGCCACGCGATCAATCTTCAAAAAATCCAATAGAGCAATCATATCAAGAAGTTCAACGTCTGGCCGATAGGACGCCGGATCGCCGGCATACTGCGACAGGCCACGGCCCCGAAAGTCCGGAGCGATAACGCGCCGTGTTTGCGCCAGCCAGGGCGAGATCGTTTCAAAGTCCTTGCTGTTGCGCGTGAGGCCCGGAAGGCAGAGCAGGGGTGTGAGAGCTGAAAGCGGCGGAGAGTAATCCCGCGCAAACAGCCTCAGGCCGTCGCCCGTTAGATAATGGACAGGCTCGTAACCGGACGCGTTAGTCACAACTCGCAATGAGCGCGCCGATGGAGCCGCCGGCGCATTTCTCTGCAACCTTGCTGTCGTTGGCGGCCACGCTGATTCCCGCTGGCCCGCCCCGCCGGAGGTCAGCCGTCAGGGCGCGCATGGTTCCCGGCGCGAGGCGCGCGCGGTAGACTTGCGTGTTCTGCAGGACCTTCTGCACATACTGCCGGGTCTCCTGGAAGGGGATCGATTCCACCCAATCAATGGGGTCAACCTTGCCGCCGCGCGGATCGCCGTATTCGTCAACCCATTCCTTCACCCGTCGTGGCCCGGCATTATAGGCAACAAGAGTGAGTACATAGGAACCACTATAATCCGCAATCAAATCGCCGAGATGTGCAGCTCCAAGCTTCACATTATAGGCTGGATCGCCCATCAATTTGTCGGGCTCGAAGGGCATCCGGTATTGCTTTGAAATCAACTTTGCGGTGCCCGGCATGATTTGCATCAACCCTTGCGCGCCCGCCTTGCTTCCTGCCCGCGGATCAAATTCACTTTCCTGCCGCGACAGGCCGTAGACCAGAGATGCCTCAACCGAATTGCCCATTTCCTTCCAGCTGGGCAGAGCCTTTGTGGGATAGGCCCAATCGTCAATATCAATGTTGCGCTGTGCTGCCGCTTTTGCCAGCCGCAGCGCCATCGTGGTTCCGCCCTGACGATTGGCGAGAGTTGCAACAGCATTCATTTCGTCGATACTGTTGAATCGGCTGGCCAGCGACCAGACAAACATGTTGAGCGAAGGCTTTGTGTTGGCCTTCACCATCAGGTTAAACGCCCGGACAACTTCATCGCGCTCAACCGCGGCTGTAGCTGCGGCAGAAGGCTGCCCGCCCTTGATATCCTTTGGAACCTTGCCGAGCCCAACCTGCTCGCGCGCCAGTTGGCCATAATAAATCGTTGAATGTTCCGCTGCGGCCTCATAGGCCGCGCGTGATTTAGCCTTGTTTCCAAGGGCTGAATAGGCCCGGCCCATCCAGTACTGAGCCCGTGCCTTCTCGGTGCGCGACGGGGCAATGTCGTCAAGTTTGGAAAAATGGCGAAGCGCCGATTCCGGATCATCCAGTGAGCGAAGCGCAATCCAGCCTGCCAGAAATTCACCTTCAACTGCGCTTGCGCCTTTATCCAGTCCATGGTTCTTGGCAATTTGATAGGCGGCCTTCGCTGAATCCCTGTGGCGGATGCCAACCGAATGACGCGCTACAATGCGCCGCTCCACCCACCAGGCGTCCGCATCACCAAGGGAGGCAGCCTCATTGGGAATGGTGGCGAGAATGGCCCGCGCCTTGGAATAGCGTTCCAGCTTCCGCAGGTAGCGAACCATCGCATATTTCATGCCGAGCTGCTCGCGCATGGCGGCTGGCAGCTTGTCATATTTCTTGTCGGCGCCGGCAACATTGCGCAGCAGTTCCTGCGCCACCTTGGCGGCATTCTGATAGTCGCCGCCCAGGCGCTTTGAATTGCGTATGGCGGCATTGGACTCCTGCGCATAAACCATGCGCCACATCCGGCGCTTGTGATCGTCGGCGCTGAGCAGCGCGCCAAATTCGGACGCAACCGCCTTTTCATAAACCGCATCAACCGTAGGATCATTCCAGACTTTTTGGATGAGTTCGCGCGCGGCTTGCATGTTGCCGCTGGCAATGTTGGCCCGTGCCAGCGCCAGTCTTCCTTCCGTCGAAATCGGTTGGCGCTTAGCAAAATGTGAAAGAACGCGGTCAGCCGGCTCGCGGTTTTTATAGAGCGATTGTTCGGCCCGCTTCATGAGCATATCGGCAAGCGGCCATTTGGGGGCCGCATCGAGGAATTTCATGATCCGGCCATAGCCCGCGTCATCCCAATGGTCGCGGAGGTACAGGAGTTCGACCAGCTTCACCGCTGCTTCATCGCCCGAGCGTTGAGCCAATGGGCCCGCATCGGAAAATTCGCCCTTGAGCGCGAGTTCTATGGCGTGGACGGCGGGGCTAGTGGCTTGCTTGGCTGCAACGGCACTGTTCGGCGTGAAAACCGCAGCGGTGCCCGCAAGCGCGGTACCCATCAGAAGTGCGCCGATAATCAGTCTGCCAAGTACCCGATTCTGCATTAATAATCCTGCCTTTGGCCCTTTTTTACCCGCTCTATAGCCCAATTGCGAGAGCCTTACGACTCAAAAAGGCACAAAACGCATTCGCTTGCCGGTCCGAATATGAACGTCTAAGGTGCGCGATATTCCGGTTGGGCTACAGCATAATCCTATGCCGCTGAAGGTTTCCAATATCTTAACAACGAGGTTCGCCGTGCAGTTCAAAGGTTCATTTCCGGCGTTGATCACCCCCATGAAGGACGGAAAGGTGGATGAATCCGCCTTTCGGAAATTTGTGGCCTGGCAGATCAAAGAAGGCACAAATGGCCTGGTTCCGGTCGGAACCACAGGCGAATCGCCAACCCTTTCGCCCGCCGAACACAAGCGCGTCGTCGAAATCTGCATCGAAGAGGCGGGCGGCAAGGTGCCGGTTATTGCCGGCACGGGCTCGAACAATACGGCCGAAGCGATTGAATATACCGTCCATGCCGAGAAGGCCGGCGCCAATGCCGCCCTTGTGGTGGTTCCTTACTATAACAAGCCGACACAGGACGGCATTTATGCCCATTTCCGCGCCGTGGCCGAAAGCGTGAAGATTCCAATTTTTGTTTACAATGTACCGGGCCGCACCGTTGCAAGCATTTCGGTCGAGACACTTGCAAGGTTGGCTAAGGATGTGCCCAACATCATTGGCACCAAGGACGCCTCTGCCGATTTGACGCGGCCTTCACGCCAGCGTTTAGAGTCAGGCGAGCAGTTCATCCAGCTCTCAGGTGAAGATGGAACGGCTTTGGGCTTTAACGCCCACGGCGGCGTCGGTTGTATTTCGGTGACAGCAAACGTGGCCCCGCGCCTGTGTGCGCAACTTCAAGACGCAACCCTGAAAGGTGACTATGCGGCAGCCTTGAAGCTGCAGGACCGGCTCATGCCTTTGCACCATGCCATGTTTGTTGAATCAAGCCCGGGTCCGGTGAAATATGGCGTGAGCTTGCTTGGCCACTGCTTGCCGGACGCGCGGTTGCCATTGGTACCCGTAACGGAATCAACCAGGAAGACGGTGCGCGTCGCCATGGTTCACGCAGGACTTCTGAACTGAGATGTCTTCAAAAAGCGGTGGCGCAAAAGCGGCACGCAAGCAGGTTGGGATCAAGGTGGTGGCCGACAACCGCCGCGCCCGGTATGAGTATGAAATTCTTCAAACTTTTGAGGCCGGACTGGCCTTGCAGGGGTCCGAGGTAAAGTCCCTGCGCGAAGGCCGCACCAATTTGGCCGAAGCTTACGCAACGATGAAAAAGGGCGAACTCTTTCTCCTGAATTCCAACATTCCGGAATACCGCGAGGCTAACCGCTTCAATCATGATCCCAAACGCCCGCGCAAGCTTTTGCTCCATTCGAAGGAGATTCAGAAGCTTTCGGTGGGCGTCACCCGCGAGGGCCTGACGATCATTCCTTTGAAGATTTTTTTCAATCCGCGCGGCCGCGCTAAAATCGATATCGCGCTCGCCAAGGGCAAGAAACTTCACGACAAGCGTGACGCCATCAAGGACCGTGACTGGAATCGTGAAAAATCCCGGCTGATGCGTGACAAGGGTTAACACACCGCAATTTTCGCAATCATGATTCTCGTCGCATTAGGCAGTAACATATCGGGCCCCTGGGGCACTCCGCAGCAGAGCGTGGAGTACGCCCTGCAGGCACTGAATCGCGATGGGCTCAAGCTTGTAGAAGCGTCACGCCTGCTGCTCACCGCACCCTTCGGCAAACCCAACCAGCCGCCCTTTGTGAACGCCGTCGCCAATATCGAAACGCATCTCGCACCCTTGGCCTTGCTGCAGAAACTCCACGCCATCGAAAAAGAAGCGGGACGCCGGCGAAAGACGCGCTGGGGTCCGCGAACCCTCGATCTGGATATCATCGATTATCATGGACTCGTGATGACAACGGAAAACCTGGTTTTGCCCCATCCCGGCATTGCGGAACGCATCTTCGTATTGAAACCCATTTCCGAACTAACGGAAAAATGGCGCCATCCCACAAGCCATCTCAGCGCCCGGGTTATGCTGCGAAAACTAAAAGGCTATTCCCAGGGCCAGGAGATTTAAGCAGGTCTTAACGCTCGTCAGTCACAATTGAAATGCGGCATGGGTTTTGCCGAGGCAGGTGAGTGAGTATGCGTAAAAATGTTTTGGCGGCTGTGGCCGCCTGCTGCGTTTTGATGGGGCCGTCGGTCAACGCAGGGCAGATAAAATTCGACCCCGGCATGTTCAAGATTTACGGCGGCATGGACAATAGCCAGACTGCAAGCCTTTACACGCCGCAGCAGGCGCCGGGAACATCACACCGCACCGTGGCTTTCTATGAACCTATGGCGGCTGGCTCCATCCTGATCCGGACAGCGGAGCGGCGTCTCTACTATGTGCTGTCCAACAACAAGGCCATCTTGTATCCGGTAGGAGTGGGCCGCGAAGGCTTCACCTGGTCAGGTGAGGACGTTATCACCCGCAAGGCAAGTTGGCCCGATTGGCGCCCGCCGAAAGTGATGATCGAGCGCGAAGCAAAAAAAGGCCACGTCATTCCAGCCTTCATGCCCGGCGGTCCTGAAAACCCCTTGGGTGCCCGGGCGCTCTATATCGGTGACACCGAATACCGCATTCACGGCACAACCCAGCCCTGGAGCATCGGCAACGCCGTTTCCTCCGGATGCATCCGCATGATGAATGACGAAGTGATCGATCTCTTCAACCGCGTCGAGGTGGGCGCCACCGTTATCGTCGAATAATCCAGAATTATTATTGGGATAGCCCTCAACCATAAACCCTCCATTAACCTGAACGAGCCATTATCGGCCAGTAAGTTCGTAGGTGGAGTTCGCGTATGCGTATCGATTCAAGTGCCCCAAAAGGGCTCTCAAAGTTCAATATCTTGGCGTCAGCGGCCTTGGCGGTCATGCTGGCCGCATGCTCAAATTCCGTAGACCGCTTCGCTGATAGCGCCTCATCTGAAAATCCTTCGGACGCCGATCCGGTTTATACGGCTTCAGTTCCCAAGAAGCGCACTACCTACGCGCCATCCTATGAATCCTCCGGCGATGACAAGATCGTCTCCCGCCCGCTGTCCAGCGCTCCCCTCGGCGCGCCCAGCTATGCGAACAACAATTACACGTACAAAAAGCCGGCCTACAAGCAACCCACCTATTCCGAGCCCATAGTAGTCGAATCCACAAGAAATTCCACTTCGATTCCCAAAGGCGGAACCGTGAGGGTTCAGCAGGGTATGACCCTCTATTCAATTTCCAGGGCCAATGGCCTGACAGTTGCCCAGTTGGCGGCAGCCAATGGAATTGCACCGCCCTACACTGTCAGCACCGGCCGCGTTTTGCGCATACCCGGCGTTGCCCAGGCGATGGCGCCCAAGCCATCCCTAATTCCGCAAGAGGAATATGCTTCTGATGAGCCGGTCAAGAAGGCTTCCAGCGGCAGGCACATCGTGGCAGGCGGAGAAACCCTGTTTTCACTCGGCCGCAAATACGGCGTTTCACCCTATGCTATCGCCGACCTGAATGGCCTGTCCCATGACCACGCCCTGATCGTTGGCCAAAGCCTTCGCGTGCCGGGCGGAAAGGGCAAGTCCTTTGTCTCGAAAGTTCCGGCAGTGGAATCCGAGCAGATTGCGTCCAATGACGATCCGGTCGAAACCGACAACGCAGAACAGAGCCTCACGCTGAAAAAGCCGGCGCTTAATGAAGAAGTGCCGGTTGCAAGACCGGTTCAGCAGCAAACCGCAGTAGTTGACGCGGCACCCACCATGGGCAGCATGCGGTGGCCGGTGAAGGGCAAGATCATCTCGGAATACGGCGCCAAGCCAAACGGACTGAAAAATGAAGGCATCAACATTGCAGTGCCGGAAGGCACCGGTGTCCGCGCCGCCGAAAGTGGCGTTGTGGCCTATGCCGGCAACGAATTGAAGGGTTACGGCAACCTCGTTCTCATCCGCCACGAAGGCGGCTGGGTCACGGCCTATGCCCATGCCAAGGAATTATTTGTGAAACGTGGCGACATCGTCAAGCGTGGCGATGTCATTGCCAAGGCCGGACAGACCGGTTCCGTTTCCAGCCCGCAATTGCACTTTGAAGTTCGCAAAGGCGCAACCGCCATGGACCCCTTGAAGTTCCTGGCTTCCACAACCGCATCGAACTAGAGAACGTAAGATCCTCTGCAAGCCGGGCCCGGCAGCAATGCCGGGCCTTCGCTATTTGGCCGCGAGTATGGTTCCGGTCTTGCCGGCCACATCCTGAATGTATTGCCACGCCACCCGGCCCGAACGGCTGCCGCGGGTGACCGACCATTCGATGGCGCCCGCATGAAGTGCCGCCCCTTTCAGCGGAAGCTTGTAATGCACCGCATAGCCGTCGACCATCTCAAGGAATTCATCCTGCGAACAGTTGTGGAAACCCAGCCACAGGCCAAACCTGTCCGAGAGTGATACCTTTTCCTGCACCGCCTCCGATGGATTGATCGCCGTTGATCGTTCATTCTCGATCATGTCGCGCGGCAGGAGATGGCGCCGGTTCGACGTTGCGTAGAGAATGACATTTTCCGGCCGCCCCTCGATGCCCCCGTCAAGCGCGGCCTTCAACGACTTGTAGGACGTGTCCTGCCCGTCGAAGGAGAGGTCATCGCAGAAGACGATGAAGCACAGTTTGGAAGAACTCCGCAGTATCGACATGAGGGCAGGGAGGCTTTCAATGTCTTCCCGGTGAATCTCGATGAGCTTCAGCGTTCCGCCATGCTCTTCGTTGACCTTGTGATGCGCTGCCTTGACCAGCGAGGATTTCCCCATGCCGCGCGCGCCCCACAGCAGCGCGTTGTTGGCGGGCAGGCCCTTGGCGAAACGCCGTGTGTTTTCCAGCAGCGTATCGCGCGTCTGGTCAATGCCCTTGAGCAGCTGCAAATCAACGCGATTCACTTTGGCGACGGGTTCAAGCGTCGGCGGCGTGGCGTGCCAGACAAAAGCGCTGGAACGTGCAAGATTGCCGGGTTTTGGCGGAAGCGGCGCCAGGCGATCGAGCGCGTCGGCGATCCGGGCGATCAGGCTGTTCTGGGATTTTGTAACCATGCCAAGCTCTTAGCGGGCAAGTAGCGCGCCGTAAAGAGTCCTAAATCCGGCGTTGCAATGGCGCAATCCATCGCTATATTCCGCGCAAACCTTCAGCCGGCCAAATCATTCAGGAGCAACCCATGTTCGTAACCCCCGCCTTTGCCCAGTCAGCCGGCTCGCCCGGGATGGGAGATTTCATGGGCATGATCCTGCCGCTAGTCATGATCATGGCGGTGTTTTGGTTTCTGCTGATCCGTCCGCAGCAGCGCAAATTGAAAGAGCATCAGGACGTGATCAGCAAGATTTCGCGCGGCGACACGATTGTCACAAATGGCGGACTCATCGGCCGCGTCACCAAGGTTGTCGACGACAAGGAACTGCTGGTCGAAGTGGGCGAGAACATCAAGGTTCGCATCCTGCGCCAGGGCATCAGCGATGTCCGCGCCAAGGGCGAGCCCGCCAAGGCCGAAACGAAGTGATGCGGCGGTAACAGGCTAGATGCTCCACTTTTCCAGAATTCAGACGATTGCCATTATGGCATCGGTCCTGATCGGCTTGATATTCGCCTTGCCAAACGTGTTGCCTGTCTCTTGGCAGGAGACGATGTTCAAGACAATTGGCGCAAAGTCCATGACACTGGGCCTTGATCTTCAGGGCGGATCCAACGTGGTGATGGAGGTTGACAAGCAGGACCTCCGTGACCAGCTCATGCTCCAGCTATCAAGCGATATTCGCGCCAGCCTTCGTGAAGCCAAAATTGGCTACAAGGGCATCACCCGCACCGAAAATGGCGTTTCGGTTCGCCTGTCGGATAGCGCCGACGCCGTACGAGCCAAAGAAAACCTGCAGAAACTGCGGCAGCCCTTGAGCGGCGGATTGATGTCCTCAGGGCTTGCCGTCAATCTCTTCGATCTTGTGGCCGAGGGCGAGGCGTTTAATTTTACTTTTTCAGAACAGGGCCTGGACGCCAAAATCGCAATCGCCATCAGGCAATCCCTGAAGATCGTCGAGAACCGCATCAATGCCCTCGGAACCTCGGAACCTTCCATTCAGCAGCAGGGCAAGGACCGCATCACGATCCAATTGCCAGGCATACAAAATCCCGATCAGGTGAAGAACGTCATTGGCCGCACCGCGAAGCTGACCTTCCAGCTCCTCTGCCAGGAACAGCCCACCGGGGCAAACCAGAATCCGCCGCAAGAATGCCGGGCCCTGCCGGTTAAGGACCAGCCCGAGCAGATGCTTTGGGTTCAAACCTCAAGCCGCGCCACTGTTGACGGTGCGGACTTGACCGACGCCCAGCCAAGTTTCGACCAGAGCAATAGATCCGTGGTCAGCTTCCGCTTCAATCAAAAGGGCTCGCTCCGTTTCGGCAAGCTCACTGCGGAGAATGTCGGCAAGCCCTTTGCCATCATTCTTGATAATGTGATCGTGAGCTATCCCAACATCAATGAGCCCATCTTGGGCGGCTCGGGCCAGATTTCGGGCAATTTTACCACAGAGGAAGCCAGCGGACTCGCTGTTGTTTTGCGGTCCGGCGCGCTGCCAGCGAAATTGACCATCGTTGAAGAGCGCACCGTGGGCCCGAGCCTTGGTTCCGATTCCATTCGTGCCGGCTTCAATGCCTCGCTGATTGGCCTTGCGCTGGTCATGGTATTTATGGTCGTGGCCTATGGCCTGTTTGGCCTTTTTGCCAATATTGCACTTTTGATCAATCTCATGCTGCTCATTGCCGTCATGTCGTTTGTTGGTTTTACCCTCACATTGCCCGGCATCGCCGGCATCGTACTCACCATGGGCATGGCGGTGGACTCCAACGTCATCATCTTCGAGCGCATGCGCGAGGAATGGCGCAATGGCCGCACCGCGCTCAATTCCATTGAAACGGGCTTCAGGGCGGCCTTTGCCACGATCATTGACTCAAATCTCACGGCACTCATTGCTGCCGTCGTGCTGTTTGGCGTGGGCTCCGGCCCCGTGCGCGGCTTTGCCATCACTCACGCCATTGGCATTCTGACCACCATGTACACCGCCTATACGGTAACCCGCTTCATCGTCGCATTCTGGGTGCGTTGGGCAAAACCCAAGGAGGTTCCGCTCTGAGAGCGGAGTAATTTATATGGCATATAAACCGATCCGTTTCATTCCCGATGACACCAAAATTCCCTTTTTGCTTTTAAGCCGCTTTGGCTTTTTCTTCTCGGGGCTGGTGTCGCTTGCCTCGGTGCTGCTGTTTCTCTTCGTGGGCCTCAATGTAGGTGTTGATTTCAAGGGTGGCACGGTCATCACCGTGCGCACTGAGCAGGCGGCCAATATCGACCAGCTCCGACGCACCCTTGATGGGCTCGGATTTGGATCAATCGAGCTTCAGGAATTTGGCACGCCCAATGATCTGATGATCCGCGTCGGCGCCCAAGATGGCGGCGACGCGGCACAGCAGGCAGTTGTCGATAAAATCAAAGCAACGCTTGGCCCCGGCATTGAATACCGCAGCGTCGACGTTGTCGGTCCTAAGGTATCGAGCGAACTGGCGGAGCAGGGCATCATCGCCGTGGTCTCCGCCATTCTTGGCATTTTGATGTATGTCTGGTTCCGTTTCGAATGGCAGTTCGCAGTGGGTGCCGTGATGTCGCTCCTGCATGACGTGCTTTTGACTATCGGGCTGTTTTGCCTCTTGGGCATTGAGTTCAACCTGCAGATTATCGCCGCCATTCTTACCATCGTCGGCTATTCTCTCAACGATACCGTCGTGGTTTTCGACCGCATCCGCGAATACTTGCGCAAGTACAAATCCATGCCGCTTGCTGACCTCATTGACTTCTCGCTGAATTCGGTACTGCCCCGAACCATCCTCACCTCGGTCACCACCATGCTCGCCCTCGTCGCGCTCTACATATTTGGCGGTGAGGTGTTGCGGGGTTTCACTTTCACGATGATCTGGGGCGTGATCATCGGCACCTATTCCTCGATCTTCATTGCCTCGCCGGTTCTCATTCTCTTGGGCACAAATCGTGAAGGCGCAAAAGAACTGGTGAAGGCAAAACCGGTCAGTCCTTGATCCCGCACTATCCGGGGCGAGCCCCCGTCGAGGCCTATGGCAACGGCGGCTTCCGCTTTGCCGGCATGTCGCATCAGGGCTCGCTGCTGGTGCTGCCGAGCGGCATGTACCGCTGGGATGTGAATGATCTCGCAGCGTTGAGGCCAGGTGATTTTGATTTGGTGTTTGCAGAAGGCAAGGAAATCGATTTTCTGCTCCTGGGGACTGGCGTTGCAATGAGCAAACCGGCAAAACCAATCATCGAACTCTTCGCCAAACGGAGCCTGCCGCTCGATTTCATGAGCACCGGCTCAGCCGTGCGCACCTACGGCGTATTGCTTGCCGAAAAGCGCAAGGTGGCCGCGGCTTTCATCGCGATTCAGGACGCCTTGTGAGCGATCATTGTCAGGACCTGGTGGCCAAGGCCGACAAGGACCGCTTCCTGAGCTGCCTCTTTGCGCCACAGGACGCACGGCCCCATCTATTCGCGCTCTATGCCTTCAATGTCGAAATCGCCCGCATCGGTGAAGCCGTGAGCGAGCCCCAGGTTGGGCTGATGCGCCAGCAATGGTGGCGCGACACGATTGAGGGAATTTACGCCGGCCGCACCTCTGGGCATCCCGTGGCACAGGCCCTCGCCGCGGCCATCGCCAAAGGCGACCTGCCTAAGCACGCATTGCAAAATCTCATCATAGCCCGCGAGTTTGATCTCTTTGACGATCCCATGCCAAGCCTTGCCGATCTCGAGGGCTATCTCGGTGAAACCTCATCCTCGCTCATTCAAATGGCCGCATTGATCCTTGGAACGGGTGTAGCCGAAGCAGCCGGGTTGGCCGGCGTGGCTTTTGGCCTTGCGGGCGTCCTGCGCTTGCAGAAAACCCGCTATCTTCCGCGCGACATGGTTCAAAGTCTTGGCGAGACGCAAACCATCACGCAATTATGCACCCATGCCAGTATGCGCTTGAAGGAAGCGCAAACCTTGATAGGAACCATTCCAGACTCCACCATGCCGGCCTTCCTGCCGGTCAGCCTCACCAAACTCTATTTGTCGCGAATCGAAGGCGGCGGCACGCTTGAGGTCTCGCAATTCCGCCGCCAAATCGCGCTCTGGTGGGCGGCACGGAACAATCGCTTCTGAAAGGAATATCCATGGGACTGGCAACGCGGCTTGAAAAATTCGTGCCCGACATAACTGCGGTTTTCCTGCGCTTTCCCATTCCGGCAGCGCTTTCTGTTTCGCTATGTGCCTATGTTAACTTCGTTTCGGTTGGCAGTGGCTGGAACAACGACGCCGATGTGATCGCCGGAGCCGCCGCAGCATTCATTGCCGCGAGCGCCGCTCATCTCTTTTCAGAAGGCCGCAAGTCGTCGCGCCTCACCGGCATCCTGATCGCCTTTGCCGCTGCGGTTCTGGCTGGTGCCCTTGGCTATTTTACCGAAGTTTTTGAAAGCAATCTGCTCTTTCTCTTCGCCGGCCTCATTCCCGTTTTGATGATAGCACCCTACCTGAAAGACAACGCCAAGCAGGGCGCGCTCTGGCTGTTCAACCTGCATTTCGGTTTGGCAATCCTTCTCTCAGGCGTCGTTGCCGTTCTTTTTGCCGCAGGGCTCTCGGCCATTGTTGAATCCCTGAATTTTCTCTTCAATGCCCAACTGCCCAGCAATCTCCATGAACATATTTGGAGTACCGCTGCATCACTGGTGGCGCCCATCTATGGCCTGTCGTTGATGCCCAAGAATCTGGACGACGAAGTTGATATAGCAAGTCAGAAGGGCACTATGCTGGAGCGCGGTGTTTCGGTGCTGGTGAATTATGTGCTGGTGCCGGTCATTCTCATCTACGCCGCAATCCTCCATGCCTATGCGGTAAAAATCCTCATCGAGCAGAACCTCCCGCATGGACAGATTGCCACCATCGTCACCATCTTTGCACTCGGCGGAACGGGCGCCTGGCTCATCGCTTGGCCCTGGCGGGAGCAGGGCACGCGCCTGCTGCGCTGGTTTATCCGGGGCTGGTTCTGGCTCACCATCGTTCCGGCCAACCTGCTCGTCATCGCCATCTGGCGGCGCATTTCCGATTACGGTGTAACACCGGACCGTTACGGTATTCTGCTGGTGGCCATCTGGGTCGCAGCCCTCACCGCCTATCTCGCTTTCCGCCGCAATCGCGCCGACATGCGCGCCATTCTGCTGGGCATCGCAGTTCTCCTGCTTATAGGATCGGCAGGGCCCATGGGTGCCAACGGTCTCACCATCTCAAGCCAGGTCAAGCAGCTCGCGGAAATTTTCGAAACCAACGGTATGTTCAAGAATGGCAAGGCTATTGTCGCCGCGGATAAGCTCTCCGGCGAGGCCATCAACCAGGGCAATTCCATTCTCTATGCGCTCCGCGATGTGAATGGTCTGGATCGCTTGCGCCCCTGGTTTGAAGGCGTGGAACAGGATCCCTTCAAGACGACGACCGACAAATGGGATCTGGTGGGCAAAATCGCCGTGTTTCTGGGAAGCGAAAATCCACAACAGCCCGAGAACTATCTGAACTTCACATCAAATGTCCCGCTGTCTGTGGACCTGACCGGAGCCAAGCGTCTCGTGGGGCCGCTGCTAGCCATGCAAAATTACACGCCAGCCACTGAACAGCAGGCAATGACGGCCCTTTATGACGCGACAACCCTTACCATCAGGCTTGAAACCGAGACCTACAAAATTCCGGTAAAGGACCTGCTTGAGAAAACCAGGGCGCGGCTCTCGGTTGACGCCGGCAAGCAACCCGTAATTACTTTCGAAATTGCCCCCGGTGTTTCCATCGCAATCGATTCAATTTATGCAACATCCGCCACGTTGGGCTCAACCCGCTTCTGGCTCATTCTGCGGCAATAGCCGCAGCGCCGCCGAGCCAGGCTGCAAAATCAACCTTGGCGCGCGACGTGTAGGCGCGCTTGCGGGCGGCGGCTTTTTCCGTGTGGTCCAGCCGCTTGCCCTCAACGCGCTTGGGCGCGTCAACCGGCGGGAACAGGCCGAAGTTCACATTCATCGGCTGGAACGAGCCGGTACCCTTATCGGTCGTCTCGATATGCCCGCCGGTAATGTGATTGATCAGCGCGCCATGAGCCGTGGTGGCAGGCGGCACGGCAAACTCTTCACCCCGTCGCTTCGCCGCAGCCATGCGCCCCGCCATAAGCCCCATGGCCGCACTTTCCACATATCCTTCCACTCCCGTGATCTGCCCGGCAAACCGCAGGCGCGGACAGGCCTTGAGTCGAAGCCTGTCATCCAGAACCTTGGGACTGTTGAGGAAGGTATTGCGATGCAGCCCGCCAAGCCGCGCGAATTCCGCATGCTCCAAACCCGGAATGGTTTGGAACACCCGCACTTGATCTGCGTATTTCAATTTTGTCTGGAATCCCACCATGTTGTAGAGCGTGCCCAGCTTATTGTCCTGCCGGAGCTGCACCACCGCATAGGCCTTCACCTCGGGCTGGTGCGCATTGGTAAGTCCTCGCGGCTTCATCGGGCCATGGCGCAATGTCTCGGAGCCGCTTTCCGCCATCACTTCGATAGGCAGGCAGCCGCTGAAATAGGGCGTGGATTTTTCCCATTCCTTGAAATCGGTTTTCTCGCCATCCAACAGGGACTGCACGAAGGTTTCATACTGCGCCCGGTCCAGCGGGCAGTTGATGTAATCCTTGCCCGTGCCGCCCGGCCCCACCTTGTCATAGCGCGATTGAAACCACGCCTTGTCCATGTCGATCGTATCGCGGTGAATAATGGGTGCAATGGCATCAAAGAAAGCGAGGTCCGCCTCTCCCGTGATTTGCCCGATGGCTTTGCTCAGGGCAGGTGACGTCAAGGGCCCTGTAGCAACGATGACGCTGTCCCACTCCTCCGGCGGCAATCCGGCAATCTCATCATATTCAACAGTGACGAGGGGATGCGCTTTGAGCGTTTCCGTGACTTCCGCCGAGAAAGCCTCGCGGTCCACCGCCAGCGCCCCGCCTGCGGGAACCTGATGCCGGTCAGCTGTCGCCATGATCAGCGAACCCGCCGCGCGCATCTCCCAATGCAAAAGCCCAACCGCATTCTGGTCCGCATCATCGGATCGGAAGGAATTGGAGCACACGAGTTCGGCAAAGCCGCCGGTCTTGTGGGCGTCGGTCTCCACCTTGGGCCGCATTTCGTGCAGCACCACCGGCATCCCGGCCTGCGCCACCTGCCAGGTCGCCTCGGATCCCGCCATCCCGGCGCCGATAATATGAATGGGTTCTGTCATTGAGTGAGGTTAGCACAGCGCGGCGAAGCATTTCAAATCAATCGCCGGTGCGCTATGTTTTCGATCATGAAGGTTGATGGGAACTGCCACTGGGAATTTTTATCCCTTGAAGCGTAAGTCGATCCGAAATTGCTCGAGATTTGCCCCTGCGCCGATGGCCGGACGCTCTCCGTCTCTGTCATTCCATACGGTATCTATTTGAACCAATGGTATCAAATATAAGCATTAAAACTTAGCCCATTCATCAATTTCTCGGGCGCCACTAACATTTGGTTTCACCGAGTATTGTGCTGGTCCTGACGACGGATCGTGTCCCCAAGTTGTCAAACTGATCAGCGTGAGGCAACGCGATTTTCAATTGACTGCTCACATTCAACTTTCCTAGCGAACGTCTATTGCCAGATTTTATCCGCTGCTGGAAGGAGTTGCGTAGTCTTTCCCTTTTTCCTTGGACCAATCACCCATTGTCAATTCGCCGAGTGTATAGCCATATTGCTTTGCTAGCGAAATCAACGATTGTAGTTTTTCCTCGGGCGTGGTTTCAGATGCAATGCGCTTCGAGCAACTGACGACTTCACCATCGGGGCCGATGAAAGGCAAAATCCAGTAGAGGTGAACTCCAAGTTTCACCGCTACTTCCAACAATGTTCTG
This sequence comes from Hyphomicrobiales bacterium, assembly GCA_038251095.1. Lineage (GTDB taxonomy): Bacteria > Pseudomonadota > Alphaproteobacteria > Rhizobiales > Aestuariivirgaceae > Aestuariivirga. The sequence continues at coordinate 4,203 of JBBSBQ010000025.1, read as the reverse complement.
TTCGCGCGCTTTACATAGAGTTGTCGATCCCTGTCAAACAACGCGTAGTCCACATCTACCAAGACGGAACGGGAAGCCTTCAGGGCTTGCCTCATTAGTAAAAGCGTATCATTCCGGAGCCAGATAATCTCCATCGGTTCCGACAGGCGGAACAATCTCCTGTTGGTCTTTAACGGATTAGGTGCATGGCGTGCCGCAACTGCGGACACGGAGTGCCCCTGTTCCTGCAAGAATTTGACGGCACCCTGTTCAAGATTGGAGTGAACAGTCATGTAAAGCCCACCTCTATCACCGTCTGTAATAAAATCTGGCCCGACTCCGCGCACAAGCGGAACAAAGCTCGGCGTCACTACTTCCTGAAAAAATATTAGTAATTCCTTGTATATCCTCGATTGCCAGCTGACGTTGAAGCGAAATTGCCAGTAGCGATTTTTAGTTTCGCTGATGTTGCGGAAATGGCTTTGGTTTTCCAAAACGAGATGCCATGCACGCCTGAAGAGTTCATAGCGCTCCATTTCCCTATTCTCCGTGAGGAATGAGATGAGCAGTTTCCGGCCTTTTTCAAGTTCCTCGTCCAACTTCCGTGGTCCTCCTCCGTTTCTTGCCTAAGCAAATTGCTTGAAATGTCAACGCAAGACATCAGAAACCCCAGGCAGCAACATTGATCCCATATTCATCCGCCAGCGCTTTCATATCATCACTTAAAGCGCGCCTGAATCTTTCCATATCTACTTCATTGACATCAAACTGACGTGCTGCAATTTTCCGGATTTCCTCCCTTTCATTTTCCGCAATACCGTTAAAATAGTTCAACGCGTCGCGTGTTGTGGCACCCCCTTCAATGTCGCCTCTCTCTATTAACGCGCGCTTTATGAAATACATGGAGTACAGGATATCGCTTGAATGCAGTTTTTTATATGTGACGCCTGCATTGGCCTTCACACCCAGATGTTCGAATATCCTCAAAAGCATTTTCTCGGGATCGACTACCATTTGATCAAGGGTCAATAGCAAAAGGGCCTCCCTCGGGAAGTATTGTCGGTAGCGACTTATTTGATAGTGGTATTTGCTGATGTTCAAGTAATCCTGCTCAACCCCCTGGCTGGCCGACAATGCCTCCCTTCCAAACGTCATAAACATCTGATTGTGACTCCTGATTCTTTCGAAAGGATTTCTCATGATGTAGATAAATCTAGCGCCCGGATCAAACTCATGGATGCGGCGCGCCGAGTCCCCCAACTTCGGGCTATGCGAGTAGGTCGCTGAAGCATCTAGGGCGACCTTATGCCGGGATGCATCCCAATTTGAAAACAGACTGAGATAATAATCGATACCGAGAGCATAAGTTTCGTCGAAGGAGAAGAAATGCGGTTCCTTCATTTTCGAACCGCAAATTTCGGGATGCTTGCGAAGTGCATCGAACAGCGCAGTTGTGCCGGATTTCGCAGCCCCAATGACAAAACCAAAATTTTTTGGCCTAGCGCTCGCCATTGGATCCTGACAGCCGAAGTGCATTCGGCGAACTCATCATGAAGGAGCCCGCAGGCTTATCGTCCGCGTCCCTCCACCCCTCACTTTCAATCGCCAAAGGCCCTGTTTCGTCCGACTGGTCTGATGGATAATGCCGATTTTATCGTGTGGCCAAACGTTATCTACAAGAATACCATTTTTCTCTATCATCGGCAACGCCATCGAACAGAGCCAATTTATCTTCGCCTCCAATATGTTGGGCCGCGTATTGCCGAGATAAGCTGCCTTGTTAAACGCGACCTCGTCGGCATGGAATAGGAGCAGATTACCACCGCCGAGCCAAAGATCGTCCGCAAGGATGGCAACATCTGGCACCCATGGCGGCGGGGGTGCCTCATCCACACGGCTGTAGGTTTCGCGGGCCGCAGCTTGCCATTCTTTCCAGAAGCTGGAGGTCGCAGTGGCAGCCCAGACACCGGCGTTCAAGAACGGGTAACTAGCAAGAGCGGAACTTGATAGCCGGTCCAAAAGACTGCTGCAGAGATAGCGATAATAGCTATAGTTAGGTATACCGGGGGCGCGCGGGGAAACTGACATAAACATGCGATAGCCCCTGTGAACCTGGGATACCGCTGCAAAGTCCGAGTCCAGTGCCGCGTCTTCAAGTGTATGGAGCGCGCTCCCGTCCTGAACCCAGCAGTCGGCGTCTAGCCAGATGTAGACATCAAATCCCGGGATATAATCGATGATGAAGGGTCTCGCTGTCAAAACACGGAACCAATCGCCAGGGGCTCTAACTTTGATGTCCCAGCCCACCGGAACAACGGTAACACCGATACTTTCAATGGTTCTTCTGGAAGTTTCATCCAAGCCTACATCGAGACAGAAAATCGTCGCCGCGAAGTGTTTGCGCCTGACCGAGTTTATTACGCCCAGTGCAAGCTCCAAATGGTGGGTATTGCATGCGGTAATGACGGCGATTTTCAATGTGCCCTCAATCGATCCCTAAATTTTGCTTCCGGCTGTCCAAGCCGGCCACCTTCACCATTTCGAGACTCGGAACATTCTCAGGCTTGTCCGGTCGGAAGAGTGTTTGCCAGATGTTTGGCAAGCAACCTAACCGAAGGATTTTGAACGAGTTCGGGGATCTGGATTTCTCGCCCGATAATCTCCTCCAAGTCCAGGCAAAGATTGAATACACCCATACTGTCCAGATTGAGGGTATTGAGTTCAATATCTTCGCTTTGCCTGACCTTGGCACACTGATCTTCAGAGACGACGTTCAATTTCAACAGCGCGGCCAGAACCGCGTCCAATATTTGCTCTTGCTTCATCAGATGATACAAACCAATACTTCGTCATGCTTTACGATAAAAGAATTCGTGCCGACTTTATAGCTGCTTAAGCAAGCGGTCACTTTGATTCGTTTGACGTATTCCTGCAGGCTGGACCAGACCGTCATGGTCAAATTTTTGCCCAGACACGAATGTCGCCCGGCGCCGAATATGAAGTGAGAGAAACCGGGTTTTTGACTTAGCAAGAAACTATCTAGCTGAAGCCTGAGCGTTGCTCCAGAAGGAATCGAAATTTTGTTCAGTGTAAGCTCTTTCAATGCAATTCTGTACGTCACTGGCGTGCTGGTTCCCTGAGGGAAATCAGGAAGCTCCAACTTCATGGGGCGAGTTGCATTGGATTCCGCCAATGACCTTACAAAACCCTCAATAAGTGTGCCGAAGATCGACTGCCGGGCAAACAAGAGAAACGCAAACCGATTAAAAATCTCTTCTTCGCTGCGGCTCCCTGATCTGATGAACGTGATTGCTGCCTCGAATTCCGAATCCAGCTTCCTTAGCCTGGAAACAGTAGTGTTTTCAAGGTTGAAAATGTCTGTGAGATCAAGGTTCCAAATGTAATCGGGCAATGGGACTTCAAGGACTGTTTTCAAAACCAAATCGACTATTGGCCTGATGACTGCATTGACAAGGTCGACGGGTCCCTTTCGTTCAAGCGGCCTCAACAGGACCGGCAATTTATCCTCCAAGACGGGGCGCAGTATCGCATTCCTTTCAGAGAAATAAGTGCCTAGGCTCCGGCGGCACTGGGCGTGACTTCCGCCTTCGAGAAAAATGGGCACGCACGAAGCCGCAAATTTAAGAGACGGAAGGTAAATGTTCCATTTAACTTCAATCTGAGTGAGCAGCAATGCCAAATCCGGGCAGGTAACTACATCTGATTTCAAAACCTTCAAAATCTGCACAGGATCGGAAATCAGCCAGACTGGGAACAGTTTGTTTTCGAAGGTGATATCCCCTTCTTGCTCACTTCCATTTGTTAAGAGACCAACATCGACCATTGAGTACTATTAGATCGATGATGGTTATTTGACAATGATGACAGATCAACGTTTTCAAAGCCTCGATTCGAGGTCGGTGCTTCTTTCCCCAACTTGACTGGCTAACAGTGGCGATATAGTCATGCGCCTATGGCAGCCGTCGCCAGGGTGGGATCTGATAGTATGCAGGCTAGTAACGATGTCGTCTCTGGTTCGCCGGCGGCGTGGCCGGTATCGGTCTTGGCCAAGGCAAGCCCCGCAATGGTTCGAGCCCATCCATTCCCGCACGTTGTGATTGAAAATGCGCTTGATCCGGCGTTGTTTGCTGCCCTGTCCGCCACATTCCCGGATTCCGAACTTTTCCTCGAAGGCAATGAGCCCGGCAACAACAAGTATTTCTG
>JBBSBQ010000024.1:0-57401 GCA_038251095.1 Hyphomicrobiales bacterium | reverse complement strand
GTCAGTGAACGCCTCCGCCCCCGCAAGAACCGCCAGAAGCACCAAGAGAAGCACCTCCGGCAGCGGATAATCCACTTTGCCCGCTTGACGATGATCCGGTAAATCACTGAAATAGTGAAGGAAACTCGTCGTTTCCATAATGGCTGCAAATTGCGTCCCGGTGGAATCCATCATCGTCCCTCGCCTGCGACTCAGTGGATGACAACAGATTCAGCACTTCAGTCCTTTGTCACGAACATCTTCACCCGATTACCCTGGGGGTCTGGCGTTTCGGGATTCCCGAATCGGCTGTTGAGTGATTCATGGGTGGTCGGCATCTCGGAGGGCCGACCATGGACGACACCTGGAAGTTCGATCTTGACCGTTGGCTTTCGCCTTTCCTCAATGCCTTCCGACACAAGGCGCGGGCACGGATGTGCCCGGTTTATGTTGCGGGACTGATCGGCGCTGGTGATCGCAAGAGCGTCCAGCCCATGGCGGCGCGCGATGGCGAGGTGGGCTACGACCAGCTTCATCACTTCATCGCCAGCGGCGTGTGGGATGCCGCGCCACTTGAGAATGTCCTGCTCGCCGAAGCCGACAGGATGGTTGGCGGCGCTGACGCTTGGCTGATCGTTGATGATACGGCATTACCCAAGAAGGGTGAGCATTCGGTCGGCGTCGCGCCGCAATACGCCTCGTCGCTCGGAAAGACCGCCAACTGTCAGTCGATGGTCTCGCTAACGTTGGCGTCACGCGAAGTTCCGGTGATGGTTGGACTGCGGCTCTTCCTGCCCGAAAGCTGGACAGATGATCCCGAGCGCATGGCGCGGGCTCGTGTGCCGCAGAATAGGCGGACAGCTCTGACAAAGCCGCAGATCGCAATCGAGGAGATCGACCGCGTCATCGCCTCGGGCGCGCGTTTCGGCTGTGTCCTTGCCGATTCTGGGTACGGCTCCAGCGGGCCTTTTCGTCAGGCACTGAGCGAGCGCGGCCTGTTGTGGGCGGTAGGGTTGTCGCGACGCCAGAATGTCTATCCCGCTGACGTTGCTCTGATCTTCCCCATCGCGAAGACCGGAAAGCCCCGCAAGTACCACATTCCTGATCAGTCTCCAGTCTCTGCTGAAGCGTTGTTGGTTGGAGGGAAGTGGCAAAGGGTCAGCTGGCGGCGGGGCACCAAAGGTCGGCTGACATGTCTCTTTGCGGCCCGCCGCGTTCGCGTTGCAGATGGCCATAAGCACCGCATGCTCGATAATCGTATGCAGTGCATGCCGGGCGACGAGGTCTGGCTCGTCGGCGAACGCCGATCGAGCGGCGAGCAAAAATACTATGTGTCGAACCTACCAGCCGATACGAGCCTCAAGATGCTCGCCGCCACGATCAAAGCCAGATGGGTCTGTGAACAGGCGCATCAACAGCTCAAGGAGGAACTTGGCCTTGACCACTTCGAAGGTCGATCCTGGAGTGGGTTACATCGACACGCCTTGATGACCATGATCGCCTACGCATTCCTCCAGTCCCGCCGCCTCAAAGCAGCGGGACGGAAAAAAAAGAATCGGGGGACCACCGCCACAGCCGAGCATGCCGGCGATTAGGCAAGCCATCCTGGACCTCTTCGCCCGGCCTCCACCCACGCGATGCCCACACTGTAAGAAACTCCTCATCAACCACGGCAAACCTAAACTGCCAAAGTAGTGCTAGGGCGTGGACTCATTGGCGCGCAGGATCGCGGGGCTCAGAAACGAAACTCAACGAACTTGTACTGGTTTGCTTTTCGCCGCTATTTTGCGATCATGACGAACTCCTTTCTTCTAGACCTCGACGGCACCTTGATCGATTCGTATCCCGGCATTCTGGCAAGCTGCAAAGCGGCGCTGCGCGTTCTTGGACATGAACCCGATGAATCCCTCGATATTAGACATGCCATCGGACCACCGCTCGAAGATATCATGCGAATCTTGCTGCAGCAGTACGGAGACGACAGGGTCGGTGAAGCTGTCGCTGCCTATCGCCAGCATTACGGTGAAAGCGGTCTCTTCGGCAGCATGCCCTATCCGGGAATTGGCAATTCCCTTGAAGAGATGAAGCGGGCCGGACTTCGAATCTATCTCGCGACATCAAAAAGGGCGATTTTCGCAAGCCGCATTCTGGACCACCTGAAGTTTGCCACATACTTCTATGGCATCCATGGCTCGGTGCCGGGCGGTGAGCTGGATCACAAGCCCGAACTGCTCGCCCATGTTCTGTCCAAGCACAGTCTTTCGCCTTCACAAAGTCTGATGGTCGGGGATCGCCGGTATGATATTTCCGGTGCCCATGCGGTCGGGATGCGCGGTCTTGGCGTACTCTGGGGTTATGGTACCCGGGATGAACTTGAAACTGCCGGCGCCGACCAGCTCGTGGACTCTCCTGCTGATCTTACCCGCAAGGTCCTCTCGATGCTCAACGGGGAACAATCCTCAGGCTAGGGCAGCAACATTCAAGCACGCTCGAATTATGGGTACGCACCGAATACGGCGCACAAAACTGTCATCGGATGTTCAAAATCCTCGCCTATCCGCTGATACATGCCTGTCACGACATATGCTGAATTTGAAACGCCGTCCTTCGCCGGAAAACTTGCCACGCTCGATCGGGCGTTGACGGCTGATCTCTTCGCCCGGGTGGCCGGGGAAGTGAATGCGCTCATTGAAACCGAGCGCAGCTATTTGCCCACCCACAAGAAGGGAGGCACGGTAGCCTATTCGGTTCTTCGCGAGAAAGCGCCCACCCTGGTGAGTCACTACCGTTCCGCTGATATGCGCCGCCTCGTGTCGCGCATCGTTGGCGCGGAGGTACAACCCACACCGCTGCACGACGAGAGTTCATGTTCAGTGCTCTTTTATGAAAAGCCGGGCGACCACATCAATTGGCACTATGACCATAATTTTTATCGCGGCCACCACTTCACCGTGCTCATTCCGGTGGTGAACCGGGGCCGTGATGGCGGGCTTTCGGCAGCCCGCCTGCTGGCCAGGCAGGGCGGGCGCGATGTGGAAGTGGCCACCCCGCCCAACAGACTTATTCTCTTTGAGGGTGCAAAGGTCCGTCACAAGGTCACCCCCATCAACGAAGGCGAGCGCCGCGCTGTGTGGAGCATGACCTATTGCGCGGACCCGCGGAACTCAGCCTTTCAGGGCATGGCGCGGCGGGTGAAGGACACGGCCTTTTTCGGCCTGCGCTCGCTCTGGACCTGAAACCGCCGTTTTCTGGACCTGTCATGGTGCCAGATTCCTGCTAGAAGAGCGCCCTGCCCTGAAAGGAATTTGCCCATGAAAATGACCACCGAGGAAGCATTTGTAAAAGTCCTGCAGATGCACGGGATTGAACATGCCTTTGGCATTATCGGATCGGCGATGATGCCGGTATCCGACCTCTTTCCAAAGGCGGGCATCACCTTCTGGGATTGCGCCCACGAAACCAATGCGGGACTGATCTGCGATGGCTATTCGCGCGTCACCGGCAAGATGGGCATGGCCATTGCGCAGAACGGCCCGGGGGTCACCGGCTTTGTGACCGCCGTGAAGACGGCCTATTGGAACCACACGCCCATGCTGCTGGTGACGCCGCAGGCGGCCAATAAGACGATGGGCCAGGGCGGCTTCCAGGAAGTGCCGCAGATGGCGCTGTTCCAGGACATGGTTTGCTATCAGGAAGAAGTGCGCGATCCCTCGCGCGTTGCCGAAGTGCTGAACCGGGTGATCGAAAAGGCATGGCGCGGCTGCGGCCCCGCCCAGATCAATGTGCCGCGCGACTACTGGACCCAAGTCATCGATATCGAATTGCCGCAGATCGTGAAGTTCGAGCGCGCGTCGGGCGGCAAGGAGGCGATTGCCCAAGCGGCAGCCTTGCTCTCGGACGCCAAGTTCCCCGTCATTGTGAACGGCGCGGGCGTGGTGACCGGCGGCGCCATCAAGGATTCAATCAAGCTGGCTGAACGGCTGGATGCGGCGGTGTGCTGCGGCTACCAGCACAATGATGCGTTTCCCGGAAGCCATTACCTGTCAGCGGGACCGCTTGGCTACAATGGCTCGAAGGCGGCCATGGAATTGATTTCCAAGGCTGACGTTGTCCTCGCGCTTGGCACGCGGCTCAATCCGTTTTCGACGCTGCCGGGCTACGGCATCGATTACTGGCCGAAGACCGCCAAGATCATCCAGGTGGATATCAATGCGGACCGGATTGGCCTCACCAAGAAAGTCACGGTCGGCATATGCGGGGATGCCAAACAGGTGGCCCAGCAGATTTTGGCGGGGCTGTCGCCGAGAGCCGGAGATGCCGGACGCGCTGACCGCAAGGCCACTATCCACCAGACCAAGTCGGCGTGGCTGCAAAAACTCACCTCCATGGACCATGAGGATGATGATCCGGGCACTACATGGAATGCCGATGCGCGGATGCGCGACAAGGAGCGCATGTCGCCGCGCCAGGCCTGGCGCGCCATCCAGGCGGGCTTGCCGGCAAATGCCACGATTTCTTCGGACATCGGCAACAATTGCGCCATCGGCAATGCTTATCCGACCTTTGAAGAGGGCCGCAAATACCTGGCGCCTGGCCTGTTCGGCCCCTGCGGCTATGGCTTCCCGTCCATTATTGGCGCAAAGATCGGCAAACCCGAAGTGCCGGTGTTCGGCTTTGCCGGCGATGGCGCCTTTGGCATTTCGATGAATGAAATGACCTCCATCTGCCGCGACGACTGGCCCGCCATCACAATGGTGATTTTCCGCAACTATCAATGGGGTGCCGAGAAGCGCAACTCCATCCTCTGGTATGACAATAATTTCGTGGGCACCGAGCTTGATCCCAAACTCAGCTACGCAAAGATCGCGGAAGCCTGCGGCTTCAAGGGTGTCACCGTCCGCACGCAAAGCGAAACAACCGCAGCCCTGAAGAAGGCGGCGGAGGATCAGGCGAAGGGTGTCACCACCTTCATCGAAGTCATTCTGAACCAGGAGCTGGGCGAGCCCTTCCGCCGGGATGCGATGAAGAAGCCGGTGCCCGTCGCCCACATCAGCAAGGCCGACATGCACCCGCAAAAGGGCGCTGTCTGACACGCGGGGGACCGGCGATGAAACCCATCATCACCTTCAATGCCGGTTCTTCCTCGCTGAAGTTTGCGGTTTTTGATGGCGGTCTGGCTCCGTTACTGGTGAGCAGCGTGGCGGGCTATGGACCCGACGCATTGCAGGCGGCGCTGCCTGCAATCGAAGGCAAGGGCATAGTGCTGCGGAACTGCGGCGGCATTGGCCACCGCATCGTGCATGGCGGCACTCGTTATACGGCGCCAGTCCGTGTTGACCAGACCATTCAGGACGATCTTGAAGCCTTGCGCAAACTGGCGCCGCTTCACCTGCCCTATGGGCTTGGGGCGCTGGCGGCATTGCGAAAGCTGGCGCCCGACGTGCCGCATGTCGCCTGTTTCGATACGGCCTTCCATGCAGGCCGCGACGATCTCTACACGCGCTTGCCACTGCCGCGCGCCTATCACGAGCGGGGTTACCGGCGTTACGGTTTTCACGGCCTGAATTACGAGCATGTGGTGCGGGAACTGCCGGTGCAAACCGCAAAGCCGCTGCCGCGGCGGCTGCTTGTGGCCCATCTCGGCAATGGCTCCAGCATGTGCGCCATCCTTGACGGCCGCAGCGTCGAGACCACAATGGGCTTTTCCACGGCGGACGGACTGCTGATGGGCACGCGCACCGGCGCCATTGACCCCGGCGTGTTGGTAGCCCTGATGCGCGATGAGGGGCTGGAGGCGGAAGGGCTTGAAGACCTGCTCTACCGGCGCAGCGGGCTTTTGGGAATCTCAGGGCTCTCATCGGACATGCGCGAATTGCTGGCAAGCCCCGCGGTGGAGGCGGCAGAGGCCGTCAACGCCTATTGCTACCAAGCGGCGCGCTATGCCGGCTCGCTGGCCGTGGCCATCGGCGGAATTGATGCCATGGTCTTCACGGGCGGCATTGGCGAGAACGCCGAACCGGTGCGCGAGAAGATACTGGCGCAGCTTTCCTTCATGGGAGTCTCGGCGAAGAACGTGCATGTGGTGAAGGCCAATGAGGAGCTCACCATTGCCCGGCATGTTTCAGCCCTGTTGGGGCAATGACATCGCCAGAAGCAGTGACGCCGTATCCACGATATCTTCCACAGTAGCGCCACGCGACTGGTCGGAGATCGGCTTGGCGAAGCCCTGCAGGATTGGGCCGATGGCGCGGCAGCCGGAGAGCTGCTGGGTGAGCTTGTAGGCGATGTTGCCGGCGTCGAGATCTGGAAATATGAGCACGTTGGCGCGGCCCGCGACGTCTCCGACCTCCGCCATTTTGCGTGCGGCAACACTGGACGAAAGCGCCGCGTCGCCCTGCAACTCGCCGTCGATCAGAATTCCGGGATGGCGCTGGCGCACGATCCGGAGGGCGGCCACCACCTTGTCGGCATCGGGGTGCGTGCCGCTGCCCTTGGTCGAGAATGACAGCATGGCCAGGCGAGGCTCCTCGCCCAGTATGCGGGCGGCACTTGCGGCCGAGGCGATGGCGATGTCGGCCAGTTGCGCAGGCGTGGGCTGCACGTTCACGGCACAATCGGCGAAGATCAGGCGGCGTTCGGGCCACTGCAAGAGGAAATAGCTGGAAGGTGTGACAAACCCCGGGGCCAGGCCGATCATCATTTCCCCCGCCTCGATCACCCGGGCGGTGGGGTTTATGGCGCCGGCCACCATGGCGGCCGCGTCGCCCGCCGCTACCATGGCTGCCGCGAGATAAAGCGGTTTCCGGAGAAGGCGGGCGGCCATGGCCTCGGTCATTTTTGGCCGCCTGGCCTGAACGATGCCCAGCTGCGCCGGGGTGGGCTCGGGCACATCAGGGCCGAACATAACTGGAACGGCCAGCTCCTGGGTTTGGAGAATTGCGGCAGCGGCACGAATGCGCTCATCGCCCGCTTCGGGCATGGCAATTCGTAAAAATTTACCCTTAATTAGAGCCTTTGCATAATCGATTGCCTGCACGCCTGATTCCCCATAAAACCCACGAACCGAAGCCAAATATCACATTCTTGTCGGTACTTTGCCACAATCTAGCGGCAATCCGCGCCTCAAGTTAGTTAATACGTGGGCGGAAATACATGTGTTTTTGGCGGGTCGGCGACCGATTGAGGGGATCTGGGTATTGAAAAATGCCTTTGTAATGTTTGTGGCTGCGTTGTTGGCCGTGGTTTTGAGTACAGCGGTGCGGTCAGAGGACCAGCGCAGCGTTAAGCTCAACCAGAGCACTGTGGGTTTGCTTGCGAGCCAGCCCAGCCTTTCCGAAAATGTGCTCGAAATCGCCAATGCCATGGACCACACGGATGGCTTGCGGGTTCTACCCATTCTTGGCCGCGGCAGTTTGCAATCAATCAATGACCTGCTCTTCCTGCGTGGCGTCGACGTGGCGCTTCTCTCATCCGACAGCCTCACCTTTGTCAAAAAACATGATCTCTACAAGGAGGAAACCGGCAAGCTTGCCTATCTCGCAAAGCTTTCAACGCTCAACGTCGTGGTCCTGGCGCGCAAGGAAATTGCCGGCGTCGAAAACCTTGCGGGCATGCGCATAGCGACAGGCCCTGCCAACAGCGACGAGTTCGTGGCGGCGGAACTCATTTTTGACGCGCTCGGAACGAATTTCGAGCGGGTGCCCACCACGGGCAAGAATTCGCTGGCTGCCCTGCTTGATGGCCGCATCGATGCGGCGGTTTTTGTCGGCACGCCCTCCTACCGCCTGCTGAATTCGATCAAGGCCAAGAGCGGCCTGCATATCCTGCCCGTCCCGCTGCCCGAGGGCCTGGCGGAAACCTATTCGCCGGCGATTCTCGAAAGCGCGGATTTTCCGAACCTCATCGCCGAAGGCACCGCCGTGGAAACGGTGGCCGCTGCACTGATTCTCGCCGTATTCGACTGGCCCGAGCGCAGCGAACGCTTCTACAAGCTGAAAAAATTCAACAAGGCCCTGCTCTCCACCTATCTCGCCACCCGCACCGCCGAGCAGGCGACCAACTTTTCCGCCGCAGTTCCGGGGTGGAAGCAATACCTGACTGCAAAAGACCTCATGGGCAACATCAAAGCGCCCCAACAATCACTTACCATTACGACGCTTCAATAGGAGGATTCGACCATGAACCATCCCCTTTCAAGGAATGAGCTCAGCGCCGCCAGCAATGATTCCGACAACCAGGAAGGAACACCGGTTCCATCGTGGCTGACCCAGAATTACCGGGACGATGACGCAGAGTTCCTGGCCAATCAGTTCCGCCGCAAGCAGGAAGAGGAGCCTGAAGCAGCCTCTCCGCCAGCGGAAAACAGAACTTACGAGTATTACCGGCGCCGGATCATGGAACGGCAGCGCGAGCAGCTCGACGTGCAAAGGGAGCGTGCGCCGATGCCGCGGGTTCCGTCGCGGCCCACAATTCCGGTGAACGAGCTTGAAGTTCAGCACCGCCACTATGACCGAGAGCGGGTTGAGCAGCCGGTTTACCAGACACCATCCCATAGCCGGCCGCGGCTCAAGAAGAGCTTGCTGTTTGCCGGCGTGTTTGCCGCCGTCGCCGGGGGCGCTGTCGGATTCGCGGTCACGAAATACGACCAGATTTCAAATTCGGCCAATGACCTCTACGCCTTCGCGGCAGGCTTTCTGCCGAGCGATTCGGAGACCATGTTCAATGCGGCCGGGCAGACCACGATATCGAAAAAGCCCATCGCCATCGCTTCCCTCGCGGTTTCCGATGTGACCGGCACCCTGAACAGCATGATCCCGCTGGCGCTCAGCGCCGAACCGGCTTTCGAAAACCAGGAACTGGCCATCAAGATCACCGGGCTTCCCGCCTCGGCTTACCTGACGGCGGGCAAGAAGATTTCCGACAATACCTGGATACTGAAGGACGGCGAGGAAAACGGCATCAATCTTTTCGTACCGCAGTCCAATACGCCAAAGTTCGATATTTCCGTGGCAGCCATCGAAACCAACACGGGTGAACTGGCCGCTCCGGTCAAGGAAATGACCGTTGCCATCGACGATGTGAAGGCGGCGGATGGAACAGTATTGCAGATAACCCCTGCAAGCGCTCTGCCAAACGCCGTCATTCCGGCCAAGGCGACCCAGCAGGAAACCATTGAGTCCGCCCCTGCTCCAACAGCGTCAATCACGCCCATCAAGCCGGGGCTTTCGGCGGAGGTGACGGGGCTTCTTGGCAAGGGCGACATGCTGATGAAAACCGGCGACCTGATTATCGCCCGGCAGTTTTACAACCGCGCCTTCCAGATGGGAGCGGCCGAAGGCGCCATGGGTGTAGCCCGGACCTATGACCCCACGGTCTTCGCGGACATGAAGGTGCAGGGCATCACGCCGGACGCGGCAAAGGCCGCGGAATGGTATGAAAAGGCCAAACAGGCGGGCGTTACCGAGGCTGAAGCAGCGCTCACCACCCTGTCTGCCGCAGCCCAGCCATAACCTGCTGAAACAGGCTCGACTTCCCGGCCCGTTCAAGGCATCTATCGTGATGTTCTGAACCCACCCGGAGTTGAGCCATGCGTGCCGCAGACCTGATCGTCAAATGCTTGGAAGCCCACGGCATTGAACGGGTCTATTGCGTGCCGGGCGAAAGCTATCTCACCCTGCTTGACGCCCTTTACGGCAGCTCCATCGAAATCATCATCTGCCGGCATGAGTCAGGCGCCGGCTTCATGGCCATTGCCGAGGCGCGCCTCACCGGAAAGCCTGCGGTGTTCCTGGTCAGCCGTGGTCCCGGCGCCACCAATGGCTCCATTGCCGTCCATGTTGCCGAACAGGATGCAACGCCGGTGCTGCTCTTCATAGGCCAGGTCTCGCGCACCGAACTCACCCGCGGCGCCTTCCAGGAAGTGGATTACCGTCAGTTCTTTGGCGGCATGGCCAAGGGAGTCTATGAAGTCCATGAAGGCAGCAAGATCGGCGAAATCGTCACGCGCTCGTTGCGCCTCGCCGCCGAAGGCAAGCCCGGCCCGGTTATAATCTCACTACCCGAGGACATGCTTAGCGATGAGGCGGGCGACACTGTCCCCTCCCCCTTCCCGCTCGCTGCCGCCCATCACAGCCCGCAGGACATCTCCGCCATCCAGGCGATGATTGAGGACGCCGCCCATCCCCTCATCGTGGCCGGCGCCATGCTGCGCGGTGCGAAAGGCGCTGCAGCGCTGCAGCGGTTCGCCGAAGCCTTGCGGATCCCGGTTGCCGTCACCTGGAAAAACCAGGACATTTTTGACAACGGCTCGCCGCTCTATGCAGGTCACCTGGGTTTTGGAAATCCGCCGAAGCACCGGCAGGTGCTGGCCAATTCCGATCTCATCATCGCGGTGGGAACGCGGCTCGGCGATGTCGCCAGCCTGAACTATACCTTTCCCGCGGCGCCGCAGCCCAAGCAAAAGCTCATCCATATCTATCCCGATGGGGAACCCATCGGAAAAATATTCAGAACCGATTTCGGCCTGATCGCCGATCCTGCCGCGGTGCTTACCGATCTTGCGGCGCATCCCCGGGTGGTTTCCTCGGCGCGCGAATCCTGGCGTTCATCGATCAATGAATTCGTGCGCGAGTTCCAGCGCTTTACCTCACCGGAGCCCAATGACGCGGTGGATTTCGGCAAGGTGGTGGTGTCCACCGCGGCGCAGGCGCCGGACAACGCGGTGATCACGACAGATGCGGGCAACATGTCCACCTGGGTGCACCGGCACTGGGTGATGACGCCCAGGAACACCCTGCTTGGGGCCATTGCCGGGGCCATGGGTTTTGGCGTTCCCACAGCGGTTGCCGCCGCGATTGTGGACCCCACGCGGATGGCGATTACCTTTGTGGGTGACGGTGGCGTGCTGATGACGGGCCAGGAACTGGCAACGGCGGTTCAATATGGCGCGAAGCCAAAGATCGTCATTTCCGACAACGGGATTTACGGCACCATCCGCACCCATCAGGAACGGCACTTCCCGCACCGGGTGTCAGGCACCGATCTGGTCAATCCGGATTTCACAATGTGGGCCAAATCATTCGGCGTGTTCACCGCCACTATTACCCTTGGCGATGACATTGACGCGAAGGTCAAGGAATTCCTTGCCCATGACGGCGCCGCCGTGCTGCACGTCAAATCCAGCAAGGAAGCCCTGTCGGCATTTACGACATTGAGCGCGCTGAACTGATTTTTGGGTTTATCATCCCGGGAAAAGGTTATCGG
This sequence comes from Hyphomicrobiales bacterium, assembly GCA_038251095.1. Taxonomy (GTDB): domain Bacteria; phylum Pseudomonadota; class Alphaproteobacteria; order Rhizobiales; family Aestuariivirgaceae; genus Aestuariivirga. Next base: position 46,160 of record JBBSBQ010000024.1, on the reverse strand, counting down.
TTCTATATGGAAATTTGTCGGTAATGTCTCAGTTTGAATTGGGACGCTATCGCATCTCCCCAGCCGTTCCTCGATGAATAGTGAACTGTTGGGGAGGTACCTGCGATGGATTCAGCGGATACGGTGGATTTGGCAGATTTTGTAGCCATATTAATTCCGTACATTGTTGTCGTGATAATAACCGGAATCCCGGCGCTAAGAATTTTTGGACGCTTAGGACTTTCGCGCGCGTGGGCGTTGTTGGCGATCATTCCGTTGGGAAACATTTTGGTTATCTGGATAATTGCGTACAAGTGCTGGCCCGTTGAGGAGTTAACTAAAGCCCAAAGGCCCTAAAAGCGGTAACGATCCCGCTAAAATGCTCCCAGAACCAATTCCAGCCAAATTGAGATTCTACCCAAATTTCCATTTGACATTATATTCCTATGATGGTAGTTGTATTCCTGTCCATCCCGAAAGGGGTCCTGGTCATGACGGTGGCTTTGATGGGGTGGATGTGGCGCCTGCGGGTTTGGTGAGACGAACACTGGATTCCCGGGAGTTTCCGGCAAGTTCCGCGGGCATTATGACCTACGCGCCGCAAGGCAGTTAGGCAGTCTGAAAAAGACAGGGCCGAAATACGAACCGGAAGCCGAAACCGCCGCAAAAGCGTGGGCGCAGTTTGCGTCAACCGCCGGACGTCACGACCGGCATTTTCGCGTAGGCTGCGTTCACGCAACCCTTCGCTTCTTGCCTGCCCCGGAAACGGCATAACCGTTTTCACCCCCGGCGAAGCTGTGCACGACGCTCATTGAAAATTGAAAAATATATGCGCCTAGGACGACGAGCGTCCAAAGAGGGCGTTGTAAAGTTTTCGGTCGCGACCATAGACATCGGGGCGGAACTCGATGCCATTTTCCCCCTTGAAGGCAGTGGAATAGACGAGATGCACCGGTATGTGTTTGGGCAGGCTGACGCGGGTGAGCTTGCCGCTGGCCAAAACGCCATCCACCAGCGCATCGCTCCAGCCCGGAACTTCCCTGATCAGCGTGTGGGCCAGTTCGATGGGCCGGGAAAGGCGGATGCAGCCGTGGCTGAAGGCCCGCGAGGTTGAGGCGAACTTGTCCTTGGACGGCGTGTCGTGCAGATAGATGTTGTGCTTGTTGGGCAGCATGAACTTCACCTTACCCAGCGCGTTCTTGGGGCCGGGTCTTTGCCGGAAGGTGAAGGGAAATTTTCCGGGGCCATAAGCATCCCAATTGATGGAGCCCCAGGAGGACAGCGCGCCGTTTACGAAGACATCAAAGTCTTCGGCATAGGCAAAGCGATTTGAGCGCAATTTCGGAAGCATTTCCTGGGTGGCTATGGAGTAAGGCACGGTCCAGGTCGGGTTGAGTTCGATATATTCCATCTCGTCGGAAAATTCCGGCGTCTGGGAGGCAACGGCGCCCACGACCACATTCATGCGCTCGACGATGACCGACGACTGCACGCGCTGCAATTCGAACGCCGCGAGGTTCACCAGAAAATGATCCTGCCCGAGAGTGTCCGGCATCCAGCGCCAACGCTCCATGTTCAGCATAATCTGCTTGATGCGGTCTTCCGGCGTCACATCCATGGCAATGATGGATTGCTTGCCGATCAGCCCTTTGGCCTCGAGGCCGTGGCGCTGCTGAAACCTTTGCACGGCGATTGCAAGCTGCTCGTCATAGACCGGGGAGTTGGTAACCTGCCATTCGTAGTCGCCGGTCAGGGCCAGCAATGACCGGATCTTGGGAACGCGCGGATCGCTCATGCCCGGCTTCAGCGCCGCCCCCTGTGCGATGAGCGGCCAGCCGCCTTCGTCGGCCTGCGTCGAGTAGATCCGCATCATCCGTTTCAGCGCCTGGTAGTGCTCGTTGTGCGGCTCAAAGCTCGATAGAGAAGTTCCGGGATCTCGCTGTTTGTTAAGCTCGGTCAGGACGCGCAGCACGTCGATGGACTTGCGGCTGCGAAACAGGCGGGGATCAACCTTTTGCGGCGCCACGCGGCCGATTTTGAGATCGGCGGCATAGGCCACAAAGAAAGCTGAGAAATAAAGCTCTGCCTGGGCGGCGGAACGGGGATCATTGGGATCGACGCTGTCGCGCACATCGATGAGGGTGTCGACGGGGTAATCGTCGGGATTAAGGCCGTCAAACTGGGCATCTTCCAGGCGCTGTATGAACGGCGTCATGCGGCCCGTGCCCGTCCAATAGATGGAGCCGCCATTGCCCAGGTAATGCGCCTTGAGCGCCTCCCTGATGCGCTCAATCGGCAAGGGCTGGCGCTCGGGAGAGTTCAGGATTTCGGCCAGTGCCGCCGAAACGCCCTCATAGCTCGGCACCCGGTCGCTCTTGCCGGCAAAAGCATGCGAGCCAGCCAGCAGGAAGAACAGAACTGTGAATGATCGCAAAATCAGGCGCATGAAATCTCCACTGCCTTGCGGTTAAACATTGAGCAGCAGGAACTCCCGCTCCCATGAGCTGATGACCTTGCGGAAGTTTTGCATTTCCTCAAACTTCACATCCTGATAGGCGGTGACGAATTTCTCGCCCATCACCTGCTTCAGGGACTTGGTGTAGTTCAACTTGTCGAGCGCCTCATCGAGATTGATGGGCAAAGTGTGGGCATAGCGATAAGCCGAACCGGTCACCGCCTCAGATGGCTTGATGCGCTCAACCATACCGAGGTAACCGCAGGCAAGGGACGCCGCAAAAGCCAGATAGGGGTTGGCGTCGGCACCCGGAACGCGGTTTTCCACGCGCAGGTTTGCCGGGCTTGAACTGGGGACACGCAGGCTGACAGTACGGTTGTCCATTGCCCAATGGACGTTGGTCGGCGCATCCGACTCCGGAACGAGCCGGCGGTAGGAATTCACATTGGGCGCACAGAAAGGAAGAGCCGAAGCAAGATAGCGCTGCAGGCCGCCGATGTGATTGAGGAAAAGCTTGGACGGCTTGCCGTCCCGCCCCGCGAAAATGTTTTTTCCGGTTTTGTTGTCCAGCACCGACTGGTGAATATGCATGGACGAACCCGGTTCATTTTCATGGGGCTTGGCCATGAAGGTTGCATACATGTCATGCTTCAGCGCCGCCTGCCTGACGGTGCGCTTGAACAGGAACACCTGATCGGCGAGTTCCAGGGGATCACCATGATTGAAATTGATTTCGAGCTGGGCGGGCCCGCTTTCATGGGACAGCGTATCGACATCCAGTTCCTGGGCTTCGCAGTAATCGAAAATATCCTCGACGACGGGATCGAAGTCATTGGCGGCATCGATGCCATAGGCCTGGCCGCCGGATTCCTTGCGGCCGGAGCGGCCAATGGCGGCTTCGATGGGATAATCGGGATCGAGGTTCTTCTTGCAGAGATAAAATTCCAGTTCGGGAGCCACGACAGGACGCCAGCCCTTGGCCTTGTAAAGTCCCAAGACCCGCTTCAGCACATGGCGCGGCGAAATCTCCACGGGTTCGTCGTTCAGATGAAAGGCGTCGCAGATCACCTGGGCGGTGGGCTCGGTATACCAAGGAACCATGCGGGTGGTTTCCGGGTCAGGCTCCATGTAAATATCGATCGCGCTGTCACTCACCGCGGTGGTTTCCGACACGAAGCGGCCATTGATGGTCAGCGTAAAGACTTCCTCGGGCACCCGCAGCCCGCGCGACCTCTGCCCTTGCATGAATTTCTTGGGCGGCAGGATCTTGCCCCGCGCCGTTCCCGACATGTCGGCGACCAGGCACTCCACCTCACTGATCTTATTCTCAGTGATGAATTCCTCAAATGTCGAGCGGGCCATGACAATCCATGAATTGTTGATTCAGGCCATTGTAGCGCGCCTTCTTGACCAAGCAAAAGGGGGTCAGCTAAAGCTTTTGGCATGGTTAAATCAATCGATGCCCGGTCCTATTATCAAGCAACTGCCAACCTCAAGCTGGAATGCGAAAGCCTCAAGGGGGAGGTTTCCGCCGATGTTTGCGTGATTGGCGCAGGCTATACGGGGCTTTCAGCCGCCCTGGAGTTGGCGGACGCAGGCTACAAGGTCGTGGTGCTGGAAGCGGAACGGATCGGATACGGGGCCTCGGGGCGCAATGGCGGGCAGATTTGCACCGGATACTCTTCCGGGCAGGCGAAAATCGAAACCCAGCTCGGAAAGGCCGACGCGCTGAAATCCTTTGCGCTCGCCGAAGAATCCAAGGCCCTGCTGGAAAGCCGCATCAAGCAGCACAAGATCGATTGCGATCTCACCTGGGGTTACATGCACGCCATTCCAAAAGCCCACCAGATGGAGGAGCTCAAGGCCTGGCGCGACGAATATGAAGAACTTGGCGTGAAGGGCCTGAGTCTGTTCACCAAGCCTGAGTTGGAACAGAGGCTGGGAACGACGATCTATCACGGGGCGCTGCACGAAAGCCATGCGGGGCATCTGCATCCCCTGAACTATTGCCTTGGCCTGGCCCGCGCCGCGATCAAGAGCGGCGCCGTGATTTACGAAAACTCGCGGGTGACCGAGGTCGACACGGGATCCAACCCATGGGCGAAAACGGAACACGGAATGGTCAAAGCCAAGTTCATGATCATTGCGGGCAATGCTTACCTTGGGCGCACGGTGAAAGGCCTTTATGGCCGGGTCATGCCGGTTGCGAGCTACATCATCGCGACGGAGCCCCTTGGCGAGAACCGCGCCAAGTCTCTCATCGCCAACAATGAGGCGGTGGCCAATACCAATTTCATCGTGGATTATTTCCGGCGCTCCAACGACCACCGCATGTTGTTTGGCGGACGGGCGAGCTATTCGACTTTCGAGCCCAATAATCTTGGCGAATATATGCGGCCACGCATGACCCATGTTTTCCCGCAGTTGAAGGACGTGAAGATCGATCATGCCTGGGGCGGCTATATCGCCATCACCTCAAACCGCATTCCCGATTGCGGGCGGCTTTCACCCACGGTCTATTATGCCCATGGCTATTCCGGCCAAGGTGTTGCGCTTACGGGCCTTTATGGGAAGCTGATGGCGGAAGCCATTCGCGGTACGGCAGAAAGATTTGACCTTTTAGCGCGGATCAAGCACCTCCCCTTCCCTGGCGGCCCCATGCGCACACCGATGCTGGTGGCGGCGATGATGTACTACCGGATCAGGGACGCGCTGAGTTAACGCTGATCAGCAACAGGCCGCCGCCGGTGGCGCTGGCACATCAAGGGCCGGATTGCTGGCAAAGAATCCCGATGGCATCCAGTGAAACGATGCGTAGACACATGGCTGCACGGGCCAGTCCTCCGGGCGCGGCAGATGGTGATAATTGAGCGTGTACCAGACGACGACATTTTCGTTGTCCAGCGAACGGTTTTTCTCAGTCCAGCGCGGCAGGCCATCGCCGCCCTCATGCAGGTTGGGATACCACCCAGCGGGGTATAGTTCATCGCCCGCGTACTGCGTTGCCCAGAAATGCTTGTACATGAAGCCGGCGCGCCGGCCGACGGGTGAACCCGGGTCGGAAAAAGGCAAGGCATTGCTGCCGGGCACCAGCTTGTAGCCCACCGGCTCGCCATAGGCATTGAGCCTACTCGGATTGATAACACGCCAATAGCGCGCCGCACTCAAATCCATGACACGCTGAGCCTCCTTTTCACGAACAAGTTTGCGCTCATCGGTCCTGATGGCATTGCCATAAGGATTATCGGGGCCAACCGGCATGGCCGCAAAATTCACTTCCGTTACCGCATTGCGCGGGCCATCGACGCACATGTCGAAGCGGAACGAAAACACATGCTGGTGAACATGGGCATCAATTCCGTGAGCGACACGCGTGCCGTAGCGGGCCGGTTCATCATTTTTGGCACCCGTGCCCAGTGGAATTCCCGTTGCCTTCACTTCCACGCCTATGGTGCCGTCCTGATAAAAATACCAGAAGAAGCCATAAACATAATTCCCGATCGTCGAGAGGCTGGACACCACAAGGCGGCGCGAACGCTTTACCGTGACGTCGCCGCGCACGGTATCGGTAAACTTCCACAGGATGCCGAAGTCCTCCTCATGCATGCAGATGGCGTTTTCGATCTTCTTTGGATTGCCCAGCCAGTCATGATGCCAGCAGTCAAAATAGTGAATGTAGCCGAGGCAGTCACAACCAAGCGTCAGCGAATCGAGGAATTGTCCGACACCATATTCTCCAGTGTCGAAGGCGTTGCGCCGCGGAGCCCCGCCCCGCGGATCGCCATAGGGCACCACCATTTCGGCCATCGAGGCACGGTGCATGATGGGGCGCAGGCGTCCTTCGTCTTCGTAGCCGATCATGTGCAGGATCAGGCCGTCACGAACATGGAAGCCAACGCGGAACTGCCATTTTTGCCAGCGCACCAGGTTTCCCTCGACGGTGAAACTTGGCCCTTCGGGCTGGGTGATGACAAGCGGCTTCAAATCGGAGCGCATGGTGCCGGCATTGATGGATGTACCCTCCGCGGGGAGAGGAACCACACCAAAATCATCGACACGGATGACCGTGCGGCGGCGGAGATCGACAACCGGGTGAAGATTGGCGATGGGCCGTGCATATGGGTTATCGCCTGCCGTGTTGCGAAGGAAGCAGTGGCAATAGGCGATACGTTCACCCTTCTCCGACGCAATGCCAAAATTGCCCGCCGACCAGGCTTCAATCAGGACATCCTTCAGGTCGGTGATGCCGCGAAGCGCAAGTGCGGCAACAACACGCGGGTCAGCCTTGGCGATTTCTCCGCCCATGGTGAACTCATCGGCCACGATGCGGGCCTGGGCACCGGCAACATGACGCCAATTCCGGAGCAAGCCCTTTTCAAGATCGGCGATGCCATCCCATGTCTGGCCAGAGTCGGGGTCGTAGCAGCAGACAAAAGCAAGGCGCGGCGGATTTCCTTGCGCCAACTCAGTTTTTTCGGGTTCGTGAAGCGCAATTGTCTCAAACCATGCGCGACTGCTCAAGCCCCCGCGCTGACGCACGATAAGCGCAGCGCCCGCGATCTCGTGCTCGCCCAGAGGATCAAGCGCGTGCTTGGCCACGGTTTTCATTCCTCACTCATAAAGTCTCAATCACGCACCATCATTCCGGCATGGGCGTTGCGCGGGCCCCGCGCTGCCAGCCCTTGAGGCAGAGGTACTCCATTATGAGCGACGCACCGGCAATTGAAGTGATGTCGGCGTGGTCATAGGGCGGTGACACTTCGACGACATCCATGGCAACGAAGTTCACATCGGCGAGCTTGCGGATGATGCTGGCGGCCTGGTGGTAGTTCAACCCGCCAGCAATCGGCGTTCCGGTTCCCGGCGCCACGGATGGATCGAGGCAATCGATGTCAAAGGTGAGATAGGCCTTTGACTTGCCGACCTGCTTCTTGATGATGGCCGCCAACTGATCGCTACTCGAGTCATGAACCTCATCGGCATAGACAATGCGAAAGCCCATGGTGGTTTCGCCAGTGAAAGTGGTGCGGATGCCCATCTGCACGGATTTACGCGGGTCGATGAGGCCTTCGCGCACCGCGTAACCAAACATGGTGCCGTGATCTATGCGGCCGCCATCGTCGACTTCAACGTCGCGGTGGGCATCGAAATGCACCAGCGCCAAAGGGCCGTGCTTCTTGAAATGGGCCTTCAGCAGCGGATAAGTTATGTAGTGATCGCCACCAAGAGAGACCATTTCAGCGCCTGAACTGATGATTTCAGTGGCATGGCGCTCCAGCGCATCGGGGAAGTTTTCCTTGCGGCCCCAATCGAAGAAGCAATCGCCATAGTCGATAACAGCCAGGGTATTGAACGGATCGAACATCCAGGGCCAGAACGGGCCCCAGGCATTTTCGGCGGAGGCCTTGCGCATGCCCTCAGGCCCGAAGCGGGTGCCGGGCCGGTGGGATACGGACTGATCGAAAGGAATGCCGGTGACCGCGATATCCACGCCGGTGAGATCACGGGTGTATTTCCGGCGCATGAAGGAGAGGGCACCAGCATAGGTTGCCTCCCACTGGGTGCCCTTGATGCTTTCGCGGCGAAAAGCTTCGTCACCCGGAAGCCGGGTCATCTTGTCGAGTTCGAGGGCCATGATCTACTCCGTCAGTACCAGGGAATCGTCGGGCATCCAGGAAACCCAGATGGCCTGACCGCGCTCAACGCCGGAACCGCCGGTGCGCGAGTCGTTCTGCACATTCACCTGGAGGTCCGGCCCGCCCTTGATCGAAACAACGACATGGCTGGTATCTCCATAGTAAGCCACATCACGCACCTTGCCCTGGATTTTGATAAGGCCTGCGGTCTTTGGTTCGGTTTTTGAAATCTTCAGTTTCTCCGGCCGCACGGCGACAGCTACGTTATCGCCACAGGTCTTGTCCGTATCAAACTTCAATTTGCCAAGCCCGTTGGCTTCGCAGGATATGGACTTGCCCGAGCGGCTCAAAACCTTGGCATCGATCAGGTTCACCTTGCCGATGAAATCAGCCACGAAACGAGTGGCAGGTTGCTCGTAGAGTTCCGAGGGCGTAGCAATTTGCTGGACGGCGCCCTTGTCGATGACTGCGATGCGGCTGGCCATGGACAGGGCCTCGTCCTGGTCATGGGTGACGATGATAAACGTGATGCCAACGGTTTCCTGGAGCCGCGTTAATTCCATGCGCATGTCATCGCGCAGCTTTGCGTCCAGTGCGGAGAGCGGCTCATCCAATAGCAGAACTTTTGGCCGCTTTACGAGGGCGCGCGCCAATGCCACGCGCTGGCGCTGACCGCCGGACATCTGGTCGGGCTTGCGTTTTGCAAGGTGGGAGAGTTTCACCATCTCAAGGGCTTCCGCCGTACGGCGCTTGGTTTCGTCTTCCGGCACACCTGTTACCCGCAGGCCATAGGCCACATTGTCTTCCACCGTCATGTGGGGGAATACGGCGTAGGACTGGAACACCATGTTCGTCGGGCGTTTGTTGGGCGGGGTCAGCGCCATGTCCTGGCCGCCAATGATGATCTGGCCCTCGGTCGGCGTTTCCAGACCGGAAATCATGCGCAGCAATGTGGTTTTGCCGCAGCCGGAAGGGCCGAGCAGCGCGAAGAATTCATTCGGCGCGATGTCAATGTTGACATCATCGACGGCTATGACGCCACCCGGAAATTTCTTGCTGACGCCGCGAATGGATACAATTGGGTCTGTCATATTCAACCTTTACCGGATTTTTGCGGAGCCTGGAGTTTCATTGCGAGAACGGTTGCCACCACGGTAATCACGATTAGGACGGTGGATGCCGCGTTGATTTCGGGAGATACGCCGCGGCGGACGAGAGAATAGACCTTGACCGGGAAGGTCACGGTTTCCGGGCCAGACGTGAAGAAAGTGATCACGAAGTCATCGAGGGAAAGCGTGAAGGCCAGCAGCGCGCCCGCCACCAATCCGGGCATCATGAAGGGCACAATGACTTTCCAGAAAGTCTGCCACTCGCTGGCGCCCAAGTCCTTCGAGGCTTCTTCCAGTTGCCGGTTAAAGCCTACAAGGCGCGACCGCACGACGATGGCCACAAAGGGAAAGCAGAAAGCCACGTGCGCGATGATGATATTGGAGAGGTTCAGCGGCCACGGCAGTGCAACGATTGCACCCATCATGCCCGTCTGGTTGAAGAACAGGAGCATGGCCACACCCATGCAGATCTCGGGGATGACGATGGGCAGGCCCATGAAGGCTTCATAGGCCCCCTTGAAGGGAAAGCGGAAGCGCCACAGCATGAGCGCCACCATGGCGCCAATCACCGTGGAGATGATCGTGGCGATAAATGCAATCATCAAAGAATTAGTCATGGCCTCAATGAGGGCGCTGTTGTTCCAGGCCTTGACATAGTTGTCGAAGGTGAAGCCGCGCCAGACAATGCCGCGCTTGTCGGTGTTGAAGGAAAAGGCGACCAGCGTGATGATAGGCACATAAAGCATGAAAAAAATCACAGCGAAGAGAACTTTCAGCCACAGCCTGTTGCCGTAGTCGAGGGGGCCGGAGCCGGGTTTCAACTGGTCAGCCATTACACGTCCACACCCGCGCTGCGCTTGGCAAAAAAGGCCCGCAACATCAGCGCCGCAAAGGTGGCGTACATCAACATGAATGATAGTGCCGAGCCAAAGGGCCAGTCATTTGCCGCCTTGAATTGGCGCTCGATGACGTTTCCAATCATGATCGCGTTTGCGCCGCCCAGGAGATCCGGCGTCAGGAACGAACCGAGGCAGGGAATGAAAACAAGGATCACACCGGTTATGATTCCGGGCATTGTGAGCGGCACGGTGACTTTCAGAAATGTGGTGAATTGTGATGCGCCGAGATCGAGGCTTGCTTCGAGAAATGATTTGTCGAGACGCTCGATGGTGGCGTAGAGCGGCAACACCATGAAGGGCATGTAGACATAGACCAGGCCGAAAATGACGGCGAAGTTGTTGTAGAGCATGTCGTAGGGCCCGAGCCCCACAGTCCCCAGTGCCAAATTTACATAGCCTTGCGAGCGAAACACGGCGATCAACGCGTATGTGCGGATAAGCAGATTGATCCAGAAAGGCAGGACCACGAGCAGCAAGAGCAACGGCTTCCAGCGCTCGGACGCAAAACAGATACCGAAGGCAATTGGGTAGGCTGTCACCAGGCACAAAACGGTCGCCAGAGCGCTGACCCAAATCGATTTCCAGATGATGGTGAGGTAGAGGGGATTTAGACTGCGGATATAGTTCAGGAGGCTCGGTGTGTAATCATATTCAGTAATGGAGACCTCGCCGTTGATCACCGCCTTGCCGCCAAAGGACATGACAAACAGGAAACCCAAAGGCAGGATGAAGAAGACGAGAAGCCAAAATGTTCCAGGACCGGCGAGTGTCCAGAAGACGCTTCTGTTGTCTTTCCAGTTGTCCAAAGTACGCCTGCCCCCGCTTACCCCTGCAATTTCTGGATGCTAGCCAATAAGAACGGGGACGGCAAGCTGCCGTCCCCTGCAATTATTTTAGGGCACACTATGCCGCCTTGATGCGGGTCCATGTTTCGTCGCGAATTTTTGTGGCCTCTTCACCGAGATAGAGGCTGGGTTCGCATTTCGCGACAATTTCCGCCGACGGGAAGATCGCCGGATTTTCCGTATAGACTTTGTCCATAAGCGCCTTGGCTGCGGCATTTGCCGTGGCGTATTTGATTGTGTCGGCGATATTCTTGCCTGCTTCCGCGTCCAGCACGAAGTTCAGGAAGGCGTGGGCGTTCTCCGGATGGGGTGCGCCGGTTGGAATGGCCATTGTGTCCTGCCAAACCAGAGATCCTTCAGTTGGCACGGAATAAGCAAGATCCTCATCTTCTGCCATGACCTGGATAATGTCGCCATTCCATTCCTGGCAGGCATCAACCTCGCCCGAAGCCAGCAAGTCCTGTCCGTTATCAGGCGCAAAGACTTTTACATTTTTCTTCTGGGCGATGAGCAAATCCTCGGCTTTCTTGAGTTCGGCAGCTTCAACAGAATTGAAGGAATGGCCCAGGTACTTCAGCGCCACGCCGATTACGTTCTGGGCATCGCCGAGCAGCGAAATGCGGCCCGCATACTTGTCGCTGTCGAGCAATATCTTCCAGCTGTCGACCACCCCGCCCTCAACTTTCGACTTGCGGTAGCCCACACCTAGGGTACCCCACATGTAGGGAATCGAGTGCTTGCGGCCTGGATCGAAAGCTGCGTCCTGGAACGGCTTGTCAATGTTGGCCATGTTCGGAATTTTCGAATGGTCAAGCTCAATGACCATGTTGGCCTTGATCATGCGCTCAAGCATATCATTGGTGGGAACGATTACATCGTAGCCGGGGTTGCCGCCCTTGAGCTTGGCAAAGAGCTCGTCATTGTCGGCGAACAGGTCCATCTTGGCCTCGACGCCGGTGGCAGCCGTGAAATCCGCGAGGGTGGTTTCACCGATGTAGGTGTCCCAGTTATAGAGGTTAAGTTTCTTCTCCTCCGCAGAAAGCGAGAAACGCGGCAGAAGGGTCAGGCCGGCGAACATGGCGCCGCTGCCCTTCAAAAGGGTGCGGCGGCTGGGCGAAAATTTCGGGCGGAAAGTTGTCATGACAGTTCCTTTCAAGAAAATGACAGGCTTGTAACAAGCTTGTCACTTTTCTTCACAAATTCAACTAAATTCTGAGCAATTCACATCTCAGCCTTAACGTCCGCGTAGGTTGCATCCAGTGCCAAACGGGCCAATTTAACGATCTCATCGATCTCCTTCTTGGTGACGGTGAACGGCGGGGCCAGAACCATGGTGTCCCAGCAGGCCCGCATGACCAGATTGTTCTTGAAACAGTGGTCACGGCAGATGGTTCCCACCCGGCCAGACTTTTTGAAACGCGCCCGCTTTGCCTTGTCGCTGGTCAGTTCAAGGGCGCCAATCAGGCCCATGGAGCGGGTTTCGCCCACGATAGGATGGTCCCCCAGGCTGGCAAGGGCCTTGGCAAAATAGGGGGCGAGTTGGGCCACCCGCTCCACCAACTTCTCATTTTCAATGATCTCGATGTTTTTCAGGGCAACGGCGGCCGCCACGGGATGGCCCGCATAGGTCATGCCATGGTTAAAATCCTCGCCAAGCGCGAAGAAATCATCGGTCAGGGTGTTGGATATGGCCACTGCGCCGATTGGCAGGTAGCCGGAGGACAGGCCCTTTGCCATGCACACGATGTCCGGTTCGAAGCCAAAGGACTGGAAGCCCCACATTTTGCCAGTGCGGCCGAAACCGCAGATCACTTCGTCGGAGACAATAAGGACACCATATTTCCGGCAAATGCGCTGGATTTCCAGCCAATAGGTGGACGGCGGGATGAGAACGCCGGCGGCGCCCTGAATGGGTTCGCCAACAAAAGCCGCCACATTCTCAGGCCCGACTTCAAGAATTTTCTTCTCAAGGGCGGCGGCGGCATCCATGCCGAAATCTTCGGGCGACTTGTCGCCGCCGAAATCATACCAATAGGGCTGTTGAATATGGTGGAAGCCCGGCAGCGGCGTTCCGCCCTGCTCATGCATGCCGGACATGCCGCCGAGATTGGCGGCGACCATGGTTGACCCATGGTAGCCCCTGACCCGGCCAATGAAATGCTGGCGATAGGGTTTTCCCTTCAGCTTCCAATATTGGCGCACGAAACGCACCATGGTGTCATTGGATTCCGAACCCGAGCCGGTAAAGAATATCTTCTGGAAGCGCTTCGGCAGGAGCGATGAAATCTTGGTGGCCAGTTCGGTGGTGGGCACCGTCGTGGTTTTGAAGAACGTGTTGTAGTAGGGCAAATCCAGCATCTGCTGGTAGGCGGCCTCGGCCAGCTCCTTGCGGCCATAGCCCACATTCACGCACCACAGGCCGGACATGCCGTCGAGAATCTTGTTTCCCTTGCCATCCCAGATATAAACGCCATCGGCCTGGGTGATGACCCGGGGGCCGCCCGCCGCATGGAACGCCTTATGGTCGGTAAAGGGGTGAAAATGATGATCGATATCGTGCTGGACGATTTCGGCGATATTGATGTTCTTCTTGAGTGCGGGCATGGGAATTCTCCAAAATTGAATAGGCCGGGGCTGGGATTCAAAAATTGGAGGTGCGCTAGGGTTTGAACCCGATGCGGGCGCAATTGACCATGACTTCATCGTGCCGGTTCCGGGTCCAGATTGGCAGGACTTGGCCGGAAGATGTCATATGGCAGCACATGGCCGAACCCTACAGTTAACGGTGCTTTTTTGCAACCTCATGGTGGGTCCCGATGATTTGCTTGCAGAAGTTCAATTATTGCGTTCTTATTGCAGCGCAACAGCAGGGGGGAACTGGCAGGACGATGAGCTTCAACGAGATGTTTGCGCCAAATGGCAGCGTGCGTGCTCCTTACGCCCGTGTGGAAAAATGGCTCGAAAATCTGGGTAACGAAGTCATTGAGCGAGCCTTGCGGGAATCCGAGGCGAGATTCCGCAGGCAGGGCATTACCTTTGCGGTCTATGGCGATGACAAGGCCTCGGAACGGCTGATCCCCTTTGACATCGTGCCGCGCATATTCTCGGCGACGGAATGGCGCAGGCTTTCAGCGGGTATTGAGCAGCGGGTGCGGGCCATGAATGCGTTCCTGCATGACCTCTATCACCGCCAGGAAATCCTCCGGGCCGGTCGCATTCCCTATGACGTGATTATCCAGAACGAGGCCTTTGTTCCGGAAATGGTGGGCGTCAATCCGGTGAAGGGCATTTACGCTCATGTCATGGGCATTGATATCGTGCGCGTGAACGAGAATGAATTTTATGTGCTGGAAGACAATTGCCGGACCCCTTCAGGTGTTTCCTACATGCTGGAAGACCGGGAAGCGATGATGTTTCTTTTTCCAGAGCTTTTCGCCCGGCAGCGCGTGGCCCCCGTTGAAAATTATCCGGCCATGCTGCGCAAGACACTGGACAGTGTGGCGCCATCCACTACGAAGAACGAACCTACCGTTGTGTTGCTGACCCCCGGCATTCACAACTCGGCGTTTTTTGAGCACGCCTTCCTCGCCGATGAGATGGGGGTTGAGCTTTGCGAGGGCGATGACCTCTTTGTTTCCGATGGCTGGCTCTACATGCGCACGACACAGAAGCCGCGCCGGGTTGATGTAGTATACCGGCGCATAGATGACGCCTTTCTCGATCCCCTGGCCTTCCGCCCCGACTCCAACCTCGGGGTTCCCGGAATTTTTGACGTTTACCGGGCGGGCCATGTGACTTTGGTAAATGCACCCGGCACTGGCGTTGCCGACGACAAATCTATTTACACCTTCATGCCCGACATCATCCGTTTCTACACTGGTGAAAAGCCGCTGCTCAACAATGTGCCGACGTGGCGCTGTTCCAATGACAGTGATCACAAATATGTCCTTGAGCATCTCGCGGAACTGGTGGTCAAAGAGGTTCACGGGTCCGGCGGCTATGGCATGCTCGTGGGGCCAACATCGTCAAAAGCCGAGATTGAATTGTTCAGGGCCAAGATCAAGGCGCGGCCCACAAACTACATCGCCCAGCCTACCCTTGCCCTTTCGGCGGTTCCCACGTTCACCCAATCGGGCATCGCCGCCCGCCATGTTGATTTGCGGCCTTTTGTCTTGTCGGGAGATCAAATACGCATTACGCCCGGCGGGCTCACGCGGGTGGCGCTCAAGGAAGGCTCGCTGGTTGTCAACTCCAGCCAGGGCGGCGGTACCAAAGACACCTGGGTTCTGGAGGATTAGGGCATGCTGGGACGCACTGCCTCATCGCTCTACTGGATGTCACGCTATGTGGAGCGGGCCGAAAACATGGCGCGCCTTCTTGAGGTGGGATACCGCATTTCATTGATGCCAGGCGCCATTGAAGGCCACCGGGACGAGTGGCGTTCGACGCTCACCAGTGCGGCCAGTGAACACAGCTACACGGAAAAGCACGGTGACATCGATGGGGCAAAGGTCATTCACTTCCTGCTGTTTGATGAGAGCAATTCCTCAAGCGTGAAATCCTGCCTGAAGACAGCGCGCAACAATGGCCGGGGAGTGCGGACGGCGCTCACCCGCGACGTGTGGGAAAACCTCAACTCCACGTGGAACGAGTTGGCGCATATTCAGCCCGAGAACATCACCTCCGACCGGCTCCCGGAATTCCTCGAATGGATCAAGCAGCACGCCATGGGCTTTCGCGGCGCACTCCTCGGCACCATGCTGCGCACCGATAATTACTATTTCAGCCAGCTCGGAAATTTCATTGAGCGGGCCGACAACACGGCACGCATTCTTGACGTGAAGTACTTCATTCTCCTGCCCCGGCCGAGCGACGTGGGCAGCGACCTCGACAACCAGCAGTGGGCGCAAGTCCTCCGCTCAGTATCTGCCCACCGGGCCTATCGCTGGTTTTACAAGGACAGCCGCTACAGGCCGTGGCTGGTTTCGGAATTCCTCATCCTCAAGGAGCAAATGCCGCGCTCCCTGCTCTTCACCTACAATTGGATAAACCTGGCGCTGGATGGCTTGGGCGAACTCTATGGCAGCCGCTATGCCTGCCACGAGATTGCCAGGGAGACCCAGCGCCGGCTGAAAAATGGCGACATGGAGCAAATCTTCCAAGAGGGCTTGCATGAATTCCTGCAGGAGTTCATGGCAGCCAACAACAACCTGTCGCAAAGCATAGCAACAACCTATAATTTTCCGTGACCTGATGCGCATTCACATACGCCATGAAACATTCTACGCCTATGAAACGCCGCTCAGCTACTCGGTGCAGCGGCTCTATCTGACGCCGCAAAGTCTTGCGGCACAAACTATTGTCGATTGGAAGATAACAGCACCCGGAATTGAGGGGGCGCTCACCTATCTTGATGGCTTTGGAAACCGCATTCACCTCGTCACGATCCAGAACATTGACGGCCCAATGGGCATCGTGGCGGAAGGTCTGGTGGACGTGGAGGATGCCGCCGGAGTGGTGAAAGGCCTGCGCTGCCCAGCGCCTGATGCCGTATTCCTGCGCCAAACTGCGGCAACACGACCCAGCCCTGCCATTCTGGCGATGCTGGAAAAGATCAATGTGAAAGGCCGGGACAAGCTGGACCTGCTGCATGGCCTCATGACGGAAATCAGAAATACTGTCACCTACAGGATTGGTGTTACCGACGCCGATACAACGGCGGCGGAAGCCTTCGCCGCAGGGCAAGGCGTGTGCCAGGACCATGCCCATATTTTCAGTGGCGCGGTGCGGCATCTGGGCATTCCTTCGCGCTATGTGACGGGCTATCTGGCCCTCGAGGGCGGGGAATCTGCCACGGCCAGCCATGCCTGGGCTGAGGCCCTTTTGCCGGATTTGGGCTGGGTTGGATTTGACCCGGCCAATGGCAAGTGCCCCACGAACCACTATGTGCGCGTAGCCGGCGGCATTGACGCCCACGGCATTACCCCGATCAGGGGCAGCCGCAAGGGCGGCAGTGCCGAAGAAATGAAGGTGGAAGTCAATGTCGAAATTGCGCAACAATAGGAAAAAGAGAATCGGCTGGGATTATCGATGACCTATTGTGTGGGAATGCTGCTTGATGAAGGCTTAGTGATGGCCGCCGATACCCGCACCAACGCGGGCGTGGACAATGTGGGCAAGTTCAAGAAGCTCCACACCTGGCAGATTCCCGGCGAAAGCCTGTTCGTGCTTCTGACCGCCGGTAATCTCGCCGTCACGCAGGCGGTGGTCAGCCTTCTTGGCGAAGGGACAAAATCAAAAAAGAGCAAGTCCGCCGAAGAAAATCTATTTGCTGCCAAGACCATGTTTCAGGCGGTGCGGATTGTGGGCCGCGCCATTCGCGAGGTCAAAAAAATTGAAGGCGAGGCGCTTTCGCCGACTAGTGATGCGTTTGCTTCGAGCTATATCTTTGCCGGGCAGATCGGAAAGGAGCGCCCGAGGCTTTTCCAGCTCTATGCGGAGGGCAATTTCATTGAAGCAACCATTGATACGCCGTTCTTCCAGATCGGCGAGCACAAGTATGGCAAGCCCATCCTTGACCGCGTGGCCCAGGGTTCGATGAAGCTTGGCGACGCGGCAAAGCTCGTGCTCCTGTCATTTGATTCAACGCTCCGTTCAAACCTGAGCGTGGGACTGCCCATCGACATGCTTACCTATGAGACGGACACCCTGATGCTGGAGCACACCAAGCGCATCGGCCAGGATGATCCCTATTTCAAGATGTTGTCGGAAGAATGGTCAAAAGCCTTGCGGGCGGCGTTTCAAAATATTGAGGCGTTTGATATTTAATGCCCTAGTTCCGTCATTCCGGCTAAGGTCAATGGGATTCCATCCTCCGGCGTGCGCCGGAATGACGAGGTGGCGGTTCACGCAAAGGCCGCGGCCATCAGGCGCTTGGTGTAGTCCTCGCGCGGGTTTTCCAGAATCTCGTCGGGCGTGCCCTGCTCCACCAGGCGGCCATCCTTCATGACCATGATGTGGTCGGCCATGGCGCGCACGACAGCGAGATCATGGCTTATGAAGAGATAAGACAGGTTGTTCCTGATCTGCAGATCGCGCAGGAGCTCGATGATCTGGCCTTGCACCTGGCGGTCAAGAGCCGAAGTTGGCTCGTCCAGGACGATGAGTCTTGGCTTCAAAATAATGGCGCGGGCGATGGCGATGCGCTGGCGCTGGCCACCAGAAAATTCATGGGGATAGCGGTTGCGCAGTTTCGGATCCAATTGCACTTCCTCCAGGGCCTGCACCGCCCTAGCGTCGCGCTCCCTTGCGGTAATGGAGGGCTCATGCACCAGCAGGCCTTCGGTGACGATCTGGCCTGCGGTCATGCGGGGCGACAGGGAACCAAAGGGATCCTGCAGCACGATCTGGATTTGCTTGCGGAGCGGGCGCATCTCTTCCTTGCTCAGCCTGGCAATATCGCGGCCTTCAAAGGTGATCGCCCCTTCGCTTGGCAAGAGCCGCAGCAGGGCGCGGGCCAGGGTGGATTTTCCGGAGCCGGATTCACCCACTATGCCGATGGTCTGCCCCTGTTTCAGGACTACTGAAACGTGATCAACGGCCTTGAGCAGCAGAGGCGGACCCGCCAGAAATCCGCCGCCTATCTCGAACGTTACCGAGACATTCGTGCCGTCAAGGATTTTCGGGGCTTTGGCGGCGGGCGGGGCCTTGCGGCCCGAGGGCTCTGCATCAATCAGCGCCCTGGTATAGGGATGACGGGGGTGCTTCAAAACTTTCTTCAGTTCCCCCTCTTCCACCACTTCGCCATAACGCATCACCATGATGCGGTCGGCGATCAGGCGCAGAATATTGAGGTTATGGGTAATGAAGATCATGCTCATGCCAAGGCGCAATTGCAGCCCAACCATCAGCTCAAGGATTTCGAGCTGGATGGTGACGTCAAGCGCCGTGGTGGGCTCATCGGCAATGAGAAGATCGGGGCCATTGGCTAGGGCCATGGCGATCATCACGCGCTGGCGCTGGCCGCCGGACATTTCATGTGGGTAGGATTCCATACGCCGTTTTGGCTCCGGAATCTTGACCAGGTTCAGCATTTCGATGGCGTGGGCATTGGCTGCATCCCAGCCGATTTTCTGGTGATGCATGATGGGCTCGATGAGCTGATTGCCGATGTTATAGAGCGGATCGAGGGAGGTCATGGGTTCCTGGAAAATCATCGCGATCTTGCGCCCGCGAATGGCGTTAAGCTCGTGCTTGGGCGAGTCGATGAGATTTGTGCCGCGGTAGCTTGCCTCGCCGGAGATCGTGCCGTTTGACGCCAGCAGCCCCATGGTGCCCATCATCAACTGGCTTTTTCCGGAGCCGGATTCGCCCACGATGGCGACAGTTTCGCCGGCTTTCACATCAAGGTTCACGCCCTTGACCGCCTCGACGATCCCATCAAGGGTTCTGAAATTTACCCTGATGTCCTTGAGGGTGAGGATGCTTTCCTTCATCTCAACGGTCCTTCGGATCAAGGGCATCACGCAGGCCATCGCCGATGAAGTTCAGGGCAAAAAGCGTGGTGGTGAGGAAGAAGGAGGGTATGGCAATCAGCCAGTTGGCCGACGGCATGTTCTTGGCGCCTTGCGAAATCATCACGCCCCAGCTTGACATGGGCTCCTGCACGCCGAGGCCGAGATAGGACAGGAAGCTTTCGAGGATGATGACCTGGGGCACCAGCAGCGTCATGTAGATCACCACGGGGCCCAGCAGGTTCGGCACGATATGGCGGATGAGGATTCCCCAGCGGTTCACGCCGAGCGCCTCGGCGGCCTGGACATATTCCTGGCGCTTGATGGAGAGCGCCTGGCCGCGCACGATGCGGGCCATGTCGAGCCAGAGCACGGCGCCCACGGCCAGAAACATCAGGACGAAATTGCGGCCGAAGAAAACCACCAGCATGATGACGAAGAAGATGAAGGGGAGCGCATAGAGAACATCGACAATGCGCATCATCACTTCATCTGTTTTGCCGCCGATAAAGCCGGCCGTGGCGCCGTAGAGAACGCCGATCACCACGGCCACAAGGCCTGCGAGAAGGCCAATCGCCAGGGACACCCGCCCCGCCATTAAGGTGCGGGTGAGCATGTCACGACCGGAATTGTCGGTGCCGAAGAAGAAGTATTGTTTTTCCACCGATGTGCTCATCACAAGCTTCAGGCTGTCAGCGGATTTTTGGACGACCTGTGTGCCCTCGAATACGCTCGAGCGATCTATATAGCGGGTCATGCGCTCGTCGATGGGTTTTGCGGAGGTGATGGTAATCAGAATTTTTCCGTCTTTCTCTTCCCAGCCTGCAAGCTTTACCCGCGATCTCTGCACGGCATCCTTAACGGCAAGGTCAATCATTTCGGGCTTTGGATAGGCAGAGAAGCTTGGGGGAACCCGGTTATAGTCCTGATAGATGGTGGTGAATTGGTGAGAGGTGAACCAGGGGCCAAAGACGCAGAGCAAGGCCATGAACATGAGGTAGTAGGCGCTCCACAGAGCGGCACGGTTTTCCTTCATCCGGGCCCAGGCATCGGCCCAAAGCGAACGGCCCTTCTCGGCAGGAACATGGCTTATCGAGACGTCAGTCATAACGCACCCGCGGATCAATGACAGCGTAGAGAATGTCCACAATGAGATTGAACAGAACAGTGAAGATGGCGATGAGTACCACGGTTCCCATCACCAGCGTGTAGTCGCGGTTCAGGGCAGCCTCGACAAAATAACGTCCGACACCGGGAATTGAAAAAATGGTTTCAACAATCACGGAGCCCGTCAGAAGTGCTGCGGCGGCAGGTCCGGAATAGGACACTATAGGGAGAAGGGCCCCACGCAGGGCGTGCCTTATAACAACCGAATAGTCCGAGAGGCCCATGGCTCGCGCAGTGCGAATATGGTGCGCGTGAAGCGACTCGATCATCGAGCCCCGCATCAGGCGGGCAACAATTGCAAGCTGCGGCAGCATAAGGGTGAGCACAGGCCCCACTTTGTTAATGAGGGCACCGCCCCCCCAGCCGCCAACTGGAAACCAGTGGAGGGTTAGGGCAAAGAAAAGCTGGAACAGGGGCGCAATCACAAAAGTCGGGATGGTGCTGCCAGCTGTCGCCACGCCCACCACGGCATAGTCGGTTAGCTGGTTCTGGCGCAGGGCTGCCCAAATACCCAGGGCGCTGCCAATGACTAATGCAAGGATAAGTGCCATGGCGCCAAGCTGGAGGGAAACGGGAAGGCCCGCCTTGAACAGATCAGCGACGGTAAAATCCGGCAAATTGTAGCTTGGCCCAAAATCGCCGCTGAGCAGGTTTCGCAGATAAAAGAGAAACTGTTTCCAAAGGGGCTCATCGAGGTGGAAAACCCGCTCAAGATTGGCCTTGATGACGGGGTTGAGCCCCTTCTCCTGATTGAACGGGCCGCCTGGAGCCACACGCATCAGGAAAAACGCAATCGACACGATTACGAAGAGAGTTGGAATGGCAGTCAAGAACCGCCGAAAGACGTAGCGCAGCATGGAAATCCCCAAACGGGAGGGAACGCCCGCCCTGCCCTTACAGGCAGGGCGGTACGTCTCCGATGAGACTATTCCTTGCTGAGGAAGCGGGTGGGATGAACGTCCATGACGTTGTCCTCCCAACCCTTCAACTTGTTGGATACCACCGTGTGGAATCCATAATAGAGAAGAGGCACGACGCAGAGATCACGCGCCACACCGATGGCTTCCGCATCAGAGAGCTTCTTCATGCGCTCTTCCGGCGCAGGCGCCGCAGCGCCTGCCGCCAAAAGTTCATCATACTCCTTGTCGCTATACTCGGCGTAGTTGTTGCCTGCGCCGGTCTTGCAGAGATCGAGGAAGTTTGACGGGTCCTTGTAATCGGCAATCCATCCGGCGCGCGCGATATCAAAGTCACCGTGCTGCTCCAACATGCCGTAGTGGGTTTTGGTGTCCGTATTTAGGAGTGTCACTTCGATGCCAAGAGGTTTCAATTGTTCCTGAATGGCAACCGCCGTGTTCTTGTGATTCTCGGAGGTGTTGTAGCGGATTTCCATTTTGAGTGGCTTATCAGGGCTATAGCCCAGTTCGGCCAAGGCCTTCTTGGCCGCATCCTCACGATCAATCTGGGACATCTCCGCATATTCGGTGGTTCTCGTCTCATAACCACTGATGCCTGGGGGCACAAAGGAGTAGGCGGGGATCATGGTGTTCTGCCAGACCTTCTCGGCGAGGTAGTCGCGGTCGATGGCCTCGGAGATGGCATGGCGGAGCTTCACGTTGTCCCACGGAGCCTTGTGAATCTTGAACACGTAGTAGTAGGTACCGAGATAGGGGCCGAGATGAACCTGATCACCAAATTTGGCCTTGAGATCGGTAAGCTGTTCGGTCGGAATGTCGTCGTTTGAATCGAGTTCGCCAGCCTCGAAGCGCTTCATCGCGGTTGAACGGTCCTCAGTTGGAATGAAGTTCACGGTGTCAATTTTAACGTTGGCGGCGTCATAGAACTTATCGTTCTTCACAGCCTTTACGTGGTCATTGGGCACAAACTCGGCCAGCACATAGGCGCCGTTTGAAACCAGGTTGCCGGGCTTGATGAAGTCTGCACCGAATTTTTCGACATTCGCCTTGCTCACGGGATAGGTAGCCTGGTGGGTCAACATTTCAAGCAGGTATGGCGTAGGTGCATTGAGTGTGACCTCGAACGTCATGTCATCGAGAGCCTTTACGCCGAGTTCATCGGGCTTCTTCTTGCCGGCGGTAACATCCTCGGCGTTCACGACGGGGGCCAGCATGTAGGCGTATTCAGCGGCGGTTGCCGGATCGACGACACGTTGCCATGAAAAAACGAAATCATTTGCCGTGACGGGCGAACCGTCGGACCATGTTGCTCCAGCGCGCAACTTGAATGTGTAAACCTTGCCATCCGGCGAGATTGTCCAGCTTTCCGCAGCGCCTGGTTCAACCTCTGCCTTGGCGTTGTGAATAGTCAACCCCATGAACAGGTCACGCAGGATATGGGCTTCATAGACCGTTGACGTCTTGTGCGGATCCAGCGATTCCGGATCGGCGGAATTCCCGCGGTTGAATACCACTTCCGCAAAGGCACCAGTGGTGCCCATGACCAGCATCGTGGTGCCGACAAGCCATGATTTGAAGTTCATGTTCATTAATGGTTACTCCCTCGTTTACGATTCTATTTTTTCGTTCTCTGTTGCCAAAAACCTTCGGCTCATGCTTCAAATCCTAGCACCAGTTTTTGCCGCTGTCGCCATTGACTTTCGTCGTAATTTTTCCAAACAACTGGCTTTGAGGGGCGTTGCGGACTGGATTTCAACTACCTAAATCCATATCTCTGCATTGAAATTGCGATTTTGCGGGCCTATTTCGACCGCCCTCCCATAATGCAAGCATACCTTCAAAAGATATTATCGCCGAAATCTTCGCGGGGTCTGGCAGCGAGACCCGCCTCGTCCAATCGCGGGCCGTCTGACGAACGCCAACCATCGGTCCAGGCGCAAATCTGCGGCACCACCGTCAGATTAAATGCAGTCGCTACCGCCAGGAGCATGAGCAGCGTACCGGTGAAAGCCTCAAATTCCTGCAGGTGGAGCAACCTGATGGGCATGATAGTTGCAATAATCAACCCTACTGGCAGCAGAATGGCGAGCTCGGCGATTTTCGGCTGGCGCTTTCGGGTCACCAAAAGCAGCGACGTTGTGACACCATACAATGAGGTCATGACCAGCGCGGGAAGTGTTGCCGGGCTGACTGCCGTTTCAGTTGTCACGATCAAGGCCGCATAGAGCGGCAAGAGCAGCACTGAAGACGCCACAACAATCAGCCAATCCACAATATTTCGGAGATAGGCGAGGGTAATGAGCAGCGTGAATATAAATCCAAAGGTGAGTGCCGACTTGGAGGTTGATGCAAGGGAACGCAATTCCGCCTGCTCGGTCATCAGGGGGCCAAGGGGAATGGCGTCTACGTGTTTCGTTGCAGCGATGAAGGCCGCCGCCGATATCAAACGTTTGGGCAAGGCTTCGACCCGCCACTTGTCGCCACCCGCCACGTAAAGAGCAAGCAAATTTTGATCAAGATCCGGCAGCTGCGGAGCCGTCAGGCGCGAAAGGCCGTCGGCGGATTTCGTCAGTTCGCCAAAGCCTGAAAACAGAAGCTGATCGAGTTCCGCGGCGGTCGATTCAGGTGCCTGGCTGGTACTGGACAGAACGGCCAGCGAGCGACGCAACTCATGGGCGCTGGCGCGCAGGCCATCATCGGTTCTCGCGCCATCGGAAATGACTCGCAGACCCACTTCAATACCACGCAAATTCTCAAGCAGGTCGTGGGGACCGACGGCACCGCCTTCACTAACACCTGGTATTGATCCGGCGAGTTCCTGAAGTATTTTGCGCTTCTCCTCGACCTGTTGTGGCATGAATGTTCCCATCCAGCGCACTGTACCCACCTCCGGGATTTGCTGGAGGCCAACCACCAGTTTTGCCGCTGCTGCCTCTCCTTCAACGGTGAACTGCAACCCCCGCGATGCTTTGGAGGCTTCCACTCCGGGGAAGCGTGACGCGCTAAAGTTCAGGGACGAAAAAAACACGATGCAGAAGAGTGATGCCGCGATCAGCAGGAACGTCAGAGGGGCGCGCAACTTGTGCCAGATGGCGCGCAGGTTTTGGGCAGTTGCCTGATCGTAAAGGTCCGCCGGCGGCTCTCCTCCCGGTTTTGAAATGAGCGAGGCGAGAGCTGGAACGAGCGTCAGTCCGCCAGCCAAAGCGGTGAAAGCGGCAAAGATGACAATAATGGAAAGCCGGGCAATGCTGGAAAAACCCACGACGTACCACAGCAGCCATGTCGCGCAAACCATTCCTGCCAGCGTCAACAGAAGTGGACCCATCTCATGGGCTGCCAGCATGATAAGTGATGTGCCCGAACCTGTTTTTTCAGGTTTTCGCAAGGCAGACACCAAGGTGATGGAGAGCCCCATGACTGGCAGGATCACTGCAAACGGCAGGGTTGCGAGCGTCTGATCCAACACCGGCGCCGCGAAGGAAGCCATTGCAAATCCTGCAGCGATTGCAGCAATAGGTGACACCAGGAAAAGCACGGCTGAATAGACGTTGCGCAGCGCGGCAATAACCACGGGAAGAAAAAGCAGAAGCGACAGGAGCAGGCACACAACAATCTGGCGTCCACTGCTGCCAGTGGTGTTGGCTCTTGCCTCTGGGGGAAAATCGCTGGTTATTTTTAGCAAGGGCCGGGATTTCAACACGGAAGCGGTAAGCGCCTCAATGGCAATCCTGGCTTCTTGCAGTCGGCCTGCCTTTGGCTGAACGACGGTTACCCATTCCTTGTTTGTCGATTCAATCCGAAGTCCCGCGACGCGTGCCCAATCCAATGGCGCTGGCTTGTTCGATGCCTGTTTTTTGATGGTGTCCGACATCTGCACGAACAGGGTTTCCAGGCCCTGCGGCGAACGGCCCTTCTGGACGGCCTCGGCGACCTCATTGACCAGGGTTGAAAGCCCCGCAAGATTTGGTGAGGCGGCAATGGCCTGAAACAGCGGCTTCAGGCGCTTGACGCGCTCCACCCGGGAGCTGATGTCTTCCGGCGGTAGATACAGAAAACCGAAACGGTCATAAAAGGCGCCAAGGCCCGGAATGAAAACCTGGCCGATATTGACCTTATCCGCTTGCAGTGTCCGAGCAATAAATTGCGCCGCATTCTGGGACAAGACAGAGTTCTCGGCGGAAATCCGCACGACCATGAGCGACGCAACGGCCGGAAATTCGGCCTGATAGCGCAGCTGCGCCGCTTGGGCGGCACGGTCAATCGGGATTGCAATGGGGCGGTCGAAATCAAAGCGTGTGCCAAACGCCGAGAGGGTGGCCGCTGCGGTCATGAGAAATGCCGCGATCAGAAAAATTGCCATGGATCTGACAACACAAAATCTTGCCAATCTTGCAAAGATATTGGGCCGCAGGCGCGGTCGGGCCGGCGGCTGCCGTGCCGACCGCTGCCGCGTTGGAAACAACTCTCGCTGTTCCTCCCAATCCTGCATAGTAGATGCCGCCTCTAGTCAGTTGCAGATTCGCCCAATGGTGGCCAACATAAAGCATAATTTGGTGAAATGCAGGAGGAGATCATGACGGTCAACATAGCTAAAAACAGCGGCCCTTGGCATGAATCGACGATCGCGGTCCACGGCGGCGAATTTGTCGATCCCACGACGCGAGCCTCATCGCCCAATCTGGTGATGTCCGCCACTTTTGCCCCCACCGACGTCACCGGTTTTTCGGCCCGCGACGAGAAGGATTATGAGGGCTTTGTCTATGGCCGGGTGGCCAGCCCAACGGTGCGCCAGCTTGAACAGAAACTCGCAGCCCTTGAAGGCGCTGAAGCAGCGCTCGCTTATGCCTCGGGGGTTGCCGCGAGCCATGCACTGATTGCCGGGCGCTTGAGCAAGGGCGATCATCTGGTCATGCCCGATTCCAATTATGTGGGAGTTGCCGAACTGACGCGCGACACCCTGCCCCGCTTCAGCATTGAAGCATCCTTCGTGGATACTACGAATGCAAAGGCCGTTGCAGCTGCAATCAGGCCCACCACCCGCATGCTGTGGCTGGAAACGCCTAGCAACCCCACCATGCAGATCTCCGACATCAAGACATTGGCGCCGCTTGCCCATGAAAATGGGGTTCGCGATGTGGTAGTCGACTCAACCTATGCAACCCCCATTGCCACGAAGCCCTTGAGCCTTGGCGCGGACTTCGTGGTTCATTCGCTCACCAAATATATCGGCGGCCATGGTGACGCCATGGGTGGCGTTGTCCTTGGCCGCAAAGCAGATCTTGATGCCCTCAATCTAGAGGCAACTGTGCATTTCGGCGGTGTGCTCTCGCCTTTCAATGCGTGGCTCATCATGCGCGGCGCCGCCACGCTGCCGCTTCGCCTGAAGGCGCACCAGGAAGCGGCCATGACGCTAGCAAAGCGTCTTGAAGCCCACCCGGCCATCAAACGGGTGTTCTATCCTGGCCTTGCCTCCCATCCACAGCACGGGCTTGCCAAAGCTCAGATGAAAAATTTCTCCGGCATGATGACCTTTCAAACCCATGAGGACGGCATGGCGGTTGCCAAGCGTATGGTGAAGCAACTCGACATCATCCACTATGCGGTGTCGCTAGGCCACCTCCGCAGTCTTATCTACTGGATCGGAACCGATGACATCGAACAGTCCACCTTCCGCCATGGCCCGGAAGCGGCGTCGCGGTTCCGCGATTACATGGGCGACGGCGTATTCCGCCTGTCGGTTGGCGTCGAAGATGGCGATGACCTCTGGGCCGATCTGGTCAAGTGTTTTTAACCTGCCGATCACCGGCCTTGTGGCGGCGATAAGCCCGGATGCTGAAAGGAATGAGGACGAGATAGGCAAAGGCCATTAGCGTGAGCGTCTCCCAGGGGAAGGCGATGAGGCAGACGATGGTCAAGGCGCCGCCGCCAAGAATGGGAAGCACGAGATCGCGCGGCACGCGCGGGCGCATGGTTTTTCCGGAATAGGTTGGCACCTGGCTCACCATCAGAAGCGCAACAGCCACCACATAGGGCGCGATGAGTGCTGAATAGGTATGGCCATCTTCAACGAAACCAAGAAAGCCTACATACATGGGCAGCATGGCAAGCCCGGCGCCAGCTGGTGCGGGTGCGCCGCTGAAAAAGCCTGCCGACCATTCGGGTTTGTCCGTATCATCGAGAGCAACATTGAAGCGGGCGAGGCGCAGTGCACAACAGACTGCCAAGATGAGAGCAACGACCCAGCCCATGGTCCGCATGTCATTGAGCGACCAAAGATAGATGAGGATTGCGGGGGCCACGCCAAAATTCACAAAATCGGCCAGTGAATCAAGTTCCGCGCCGAAGCGCGAGGTGCCCTTGAGAAAGCGCGCGAGCCGGCCGTCAATGGCATCGAGCACAATGGAAACGATGACCGCACTCACGGCCAGTTCATAGCGGCCTTCGATGCCAAGCCTTATGGCGGTTATGCCGCTGCATAGCGCCAGCAGAGTGATGAGGTTGGGCAAGAGGAAGCGCACGGGCACCTGCTTGAAGCGCCTGCCATTGCCTGGCTTTTTGGGAACGTCAATTTCGAGATCTTCGGCCATGGTCAGCTTTTCCGCGCCAGGCGTTCGCTTTCCGGCGAGGTGAGGTCGGCAAATACGGTTTCACCGGCAAGGGCGCACTGGCCAACGGCAACCAGCGGGCTCGCACCTTTGGGCAAGTACACATCAACGCGGCTGCCGAAACGAATAAGGCCAAGCCTCTGCCCGGCGGCCAGGCGCTCGCCCTCGCTCACAAATTTTACAATGCGGCGCGCAATCAATCCGGCAATCTGCACAACGCCGAGCTTGCCGCCACCGGCGAGTTCCAGCGTGAAAGCCTGGCGCTCATTGTCTTCACTTGCTTTGTCGAGTTCGGCATTCAGGAATACACCCGGGATATAAATGATCCTGGCAATTTTCGCGTCAATGGGCGAGCGGTTCACATGGACATCGAAAACATTCATGAAAACCGATATGCGGGTTGTCAGTTCGCGCTCGAGATCAAGTTCTGGCGGCGGGATGACTTTTTCAATGGCTGAGATGCGGCCATCGGCAGGCGAAATCACCAGCCCTGCCCGCTGCGGCGTCACCCGTTCCGGGTCGCGGAAAAAATAGGCGCACCAGGCGGTGGCGACAACGCCCAGCCAGGCCAGGGCTTTCACGTCCATCCAGAACAGAACGAGTGTAACGCCTACAAAAATGGCGATAAAGCGGTAGCCCTCGCGGTGGATGGGGACAAATGCAGAGGTTATGCTGTTGACAATGGACATGGGGCTCATGTAGCGCGAATTTGGCGTTTTGCAAAGCAAACACGGGACTGTCACGGCGTGTAAGTTTCTTCAAGCGGCAAGGGTTGACCGGATGGCTGTTCCTTGAGATCGTTAAGTTTATCAGTCTCGGCCTGGGTAAGGATGCGGCGGGCCTGATCGGCCTCGCGCTGGCGGTTCCACATGGCGGCATAAATTCCCTTCTTGCGCAGCAGCTTGTCATGGGTCCCGCGCTCGGCAATTTTTCCGCCATCGAGCACAATGATCTCGTCGGCATCGACAACGGTGGACAGGCGGTGGGCAATCACAAGGGTGGTGCGGCCTTTCGAAACCTTGTGCAGCGCTGCCTGAATTTCCTGCTCGGTGAAGCTGTCGAGCGCCGAGGTTGCCTCATCAAGCACCAGAATGGGCGGGCCCTTCAAAATGGTCCGGGCAATCGAGACGCGCTGCTTTTCACCACCGGACAGCTTCAGGCCCCGCTCGCCCACCATGGAGTCGTAGCCCTTGGGCAGGCTCAAAATGAATTTATGAATTTGCGCCATTTTAGCAGCGGCCTCTACTTCGGCATCGCTGGCATCGGGCCTGCCGTAACGGATGTTGTAGCGGATGGTATCGTTGAACAGCACGGTATCCTGCGGCACCATGCCGATGGCGGCGCGCAGGGATTTTTGCGTCACCTCGGCGATATCCTGACCGTCGATGGTGATGCGACCGGCGGTAAGTTCATAAAAGCGGTAGAGCAAACGGGAAATGGTCGATTTACCCGCACCCGAGGGACCAACGATGGCCACCGTATGCCCGGCAGGCACCTTGAAGGTCAGGCCGCGGATGATCGGCCTTTCTTGGTCATAGGCAAAGCTCACGTTCTCAAAAGCGAGTTCGCCCTTGGATGTCTTGAGGGGGGCTGCTCCCTGCCTGTCCTTGATTTCCGCATTGACCGAAAGCAGCGAAAACATGCCTTCCACATCAATCAGGCCCTGCTTGATTTCACGGTAGGAGGAACCGATGAAATTCAATGGCATGTAGAGCTGCACCATCAGTGCATTGATCATGACGAAGTCGCCTATGGTGGCCTGGCCCTCTGTGATGGCGTAGGCCGACATGGCCATGACAATCGTCAGACCGCTGGCAAAGATGACCGTCTGGCCGGCGTTCAGCACCGCAAGCGACACCCATGTTTTCACCGCCGCTTTTTCATATTGAAGCATGGACACATCAAAGCGGGCGGCTTCGTGCTCCTCATTGCCGAAATATTTCACGGTTTCAAAATTCAGAAGGCTGTCGATGGCCTTGGTGTTCGCATCAGTATCGGCCTCGTTCATGTCGCGGCGGATGCTGATACGCCATTCGGTGGCAGCATAGGTGTACAAGAGGTAGATAACCACCGTGGCTAAAATGACAGCGGCGTAAATCCAGCCGAAGGACCAGGTCAGGGCTCCGGCCACAAGGGTGATTTCAAGGGCCGTCGGAAAGGTGTTGAAAAGCGAAAAGCGCAATACCGTGTCAACGCCGGCGGTGCCACGCGAAATGATCCGAGAAAGGCCGCCGGTGCGGCGCTCAAGATGAAACTTGAGGGACAGCGCGTGGAGATGGCGGAAGGTGCGGATGGAAAGTTCACGCACGGCGCGCTGGCCGACCTTGGCGAATATGGCATCGCGGATCTGGGCCAGCACCACCATGGAAATGCGGCCCAATCCGTAGGCGAGAACCAGAAAGAACGGAACGCTAAACGCGATGGCCGCCGTATTTCCCGACGCCGTCAGGGCATCAGTTGCATATTTGAAGCTATAAGGGGTGAGAACGGTTATGACCTTGGACACGACCAAAGCGATCATTGCCAGGACCACACGGATCTTCAAATCCATGCGGCCTTCGGGCCACAAATAGGGCAAGAGGCTTTGCAGGGTTTGCCATTGGTTCCCGTCGCCACTGGCGAAGTTCGCAGGGCTGGTCGGCAATTTTCGGCTCATTAAGTCTGTGACCTTTTACTGCCCCGCGGGTGCTGTGGCAGCTTCCGGTGTGAGGAAAACCTGGCCGGGGTAAATCAGGTCAGGCTTGCGAATCTGATCCTTATTGGCCTCATAAATCACCGTGTACATCATGCCCTTGCCATATATCTGGCGGGACAGTTTCCAAAGGTTGTTGCCAGGCTGGATGATAACCTGGGTGGGTGCCGCGGCTGGTTCGGCTGCGGGGTCTGCCGTAGCGGGAACCTGGGCAGCCACAACGGCAGGCTCATCCGTGGCAGGTTCAACGGCCGGGGCTGCTTCCGCCGGTGCGGTTGCGATTGGCGCTTGGACAGCGCCGGTTGCTTCGGGCGCAGGGACTTCGGCAACTTCGGACGTTGCCGCCGGTGCTGGAATTTCCTGGGCGGTTGCGACTTCAGCAGGTTTTGGTGGTTCTGGCGTGGCGGGGGTCAGAGGTGCCGCTGCCACCTTGGCTGGTTCTTCACGGTAGAAGGGCATTTCGATGCGGCTCTTCACGGCCCCGTCACCACCGATTTCATCGGCACGAAGTGCGTGAGGACCTACGGTCAACGGCGAGGAGCCGGCAAATGACCAAGTGCCCTTGTCATTGATATCGGCCAGGCCATAGGCATTGTTGTCGACATAGAGTTGCACCTTGCTGCCCGCCGGGCCACGGCCGCCAAACACGATGTTTCCGGTCTGGTCATAGTCGACCGTATCGAGATTGACGGTCTTGGAGGGCGGCAGAGCGGGCGTTGCCGGGGCCTGGATGATCTGGGTTGGTTCATCGGGCTTGAGCACCGCCACCATGGGGGTATCGACAGCTCCGGCCTTTACATCGACGGCCACAGAGTCAGCCGAGGCAATGACCATCTCATTGCTCTTGGATTCGATCGACAGGGCGCCGGGGCCTGTGGGCAGTGGCTTGTCTGGCGTGACCACAAAGGCTCCATCTTCATTGGCAACCGCCGTTCCCACGGCCACACCGTTGAACTTGACGACAACTTCCGAGCCGGGCGCGGCCCGTCCGGCGATCAGGGCTTCGCCCGTGGGCTCGACCCGCACCGTGTCAAACGTTGGGACTGTCGTGGGCTTTTCGACGGGTTCGGCGGCAACAGCCGGCGGCTCCGCTGCTGCAGGAGGTTCCGCTGCGATCACGGGTTCGACGGGTTCGGCGGCAACAGCCGGGGGCTCCGCTGCTGCAGGAGGTTCCGCTGTGATCACGGGTTCGGCAGGCTTTGGCGGCTCAGCCAGTGGCGGGTCTTCGACCTTTGCCACCTCCGTGGGAGGAGCCGGTGCTGGCTCGACCACAGGGGCAGGTGCTGGTGCAGGCTTAGCAATTACGGGCTCTGCGGGCTTTGGCGGTTCCGGTACCGCAAGCGGCTCAACTTTGGCCGTGGCTGTCAGCGCCTCATCGGAGCCCGTGTTCCGTTCCACGTAAACCAGAGCACCAAATGTGACCAGTGTGAGACCGGTGAAGACTGCGAGAGGGTTCATTTTCATCTTTGGCCGTCCGTAATCATGAATATAAGAACATAGCCGCAGCTGCGGCGAATAGGCTATTAGATAATAGGAATCGTCCACATTATTAAGACCAATGTGGCGAATCTGCAAAGGATTGCTGCAGCCACCAAAATGAGGCGAGAACTTTTGATAAAACCTACCCAGAATTTATGCGTTTACTGCGGCTCAGGCCCCGGCAAAAACCCCGTTTACATGGCGGCCGCCAGAACCCTTGGGCAAGCCATGGTGGAAGCTGGCATTGGCCTGGTTTATGGCGGCGGCAGCCTGGGACTCATGGGTGAAGTGGCCAAAACCGTGC
The DNA here is from genome assembly GCA_038251095.1 of Hyphomicrobiales bacterium. Lineage (GTDB taxonomy): Bacteria > Pseudomonadota > Alphaproteobacteria > Rhizobiales > Aestuariivirgaceae > Aestuariivirga. The sequence continues at coordinate 13,560 of JBBSBQ010000024.1, read as the reverse complement.
TCGAAGCAGGCGGATATGTGACTGGCATCATACCGGAATTCCTGGGCACCAAGGAGCGCATGCTCACGGGGGTCAACGAACTGATCGTCACCAAAAGCATGCATGACCGCAAGATGACGATGTTCGAGCATTCGACTGGATTTGCGGCGCTTCCCGGCGGCATCGGCACGCTGGAGGAACTCACCGAGATTTCCACCTGGGCGCAATTGGACCAGCACGCCAAGCCTATCATCCTGTGCAACATCGAAAATTACTGGGAGCCCTATCTCACCCTGCTAAAACACATGCGGGCGGAAAACTTCATCCGCGAGGGCATGGAGTTCAGGATGGACGTGGTGAAAACTCCTGATGACGTGGTGCCGGCATTTGAATACCGGCTGGCCCACAGCCACCAGAAAGTGCCGCTGAAGCCGATCCGCAAGGTTCTTTAAACGAGCGCTTCCGTCACGCGCCTGCGGTTTCTTTCATCGCGGATTGCTGAGTAAGAATAGATCGCAAGGCCTGTCCAGAGGACGACGAACGACAAGAGCTTCCACTTGTCCATGGGTTCGCCGAAAACAAACACGGCGGTGAGAAACACCAGGGTTGGCGAGATGTATTGCAGCAGCCCGGCAGTTGAATAGCGCAGCAGTTTTATCGATAGCGCAAAGAACACCAGCGCCGATGTCGTCATCACGCCGCAGCCGATCAGCAACAGGGTATCGGCCGCAGCGCCGCCAAAATGGGCCTCGCCATGCTTCACGAGCCAGAATTGCATGAGCAAGAGCGGAATGGCTATGATGCAAACCTCGATGAAGAATCCCTGGGTGGGGCCAACGGCAATGGTTTTGCGCAAAAACCCGTAAAGACAGAAACTCGTGGCTAGCATCAGGCCAAGCCAGGGAAACACGCCTGCCGCAAAAGTCTGGATTAGCACCGCTATCAGTGCAAGGAGAAGGGCCACCATCTGCAGGCGGTTAAACCTTTCGCCCAGGAACAGGTAGCCCATCACCACGTTCAGAAGCGGGTTGATGTAATAGCCGAGGCTCGATTCCAGGGTGCGGCCTACCTCGATGGACCAGACATAGAAGCCCCAGTTGAAGACGATGATGGCGCTGGTCAGCGCCAGAATGGCGAGATTGCGCTTCGAGGCGACGGCCTGCCAAACATCCTTGTACTGGCCAAGCCACCAGATGATCAGGGCGGCGCAGGGAATGGCCCAGAGGCCCCGGTGCACGGCAATTTCGATCGGCGAAATATGGCGCATGAAGCCGAAATAGACGGCCATGGCCCCCCAAGTGAGATGGGCACAAACAGCGTAAAGAACGCCTTTTTCGGCGGCGGTAAATCCGGTTTTAGGAGTCTGTTCGATGGCTGTCATGCCCCGGGGTTTAACTGCGCCACCCCGGTGCGGCAATCAGAGAACGGGCATGGGTCACATGATCATCCCGCATGTCAGCTATCGCCGGTCACGCCTTCGCGCAGCAGCTTGTAAATGATGGAATCTGAGAGCGCCTGGAACGAGGCTTCCACGATGTTGGGCGAAACGCCCACGGTGAACCAGCGGTCGCCCTTGGCGTCGCGGCTTTCTATCAGCACGCGGGTTGTGGCTCCCGTTCCGCCATTGAGGATACGCACCTTGTAGTCAACAAGCTCAAGCTCATTGATATAGGGCTGGAACTTGCCCAGGTCCTTGCGCAGCGCCACATCGAGCGCATTCACCGGGCCGTTGCCCTCCCCCGCGTTAATGAAGGTTTCGTCTTCCACCTTCACCTTGACCACGGCTTCGGAAATCATTTCTTTGCCGCGCTGTTCGACGATCACCCGGAAGGACAGCACATCGAAATAATGAGGCACGCTGCCGAGGGTGCGCCGCGCCAGAATCTCGAACGAGGCATGGGCGGCATCATAGGCATAGCCGACGGCTTCGCGTTCCTTCACCTCACGCAGCATTGCGTCGAGGCGCTTGTCATCCTTCGCCACATTCAAGCCAACGCGATGCAACTCGGAGACCAGATTGGATTTCCCGGCCTGGTCGGAGACCAGCATGCGACGGCGGTTGCCCACGGTTTCAGGCTTCACATGCTCATAGGTTTCCGGTTCCTTCACGATGGCCGAGGCGTGAATGCCGGCCTTGGTGGCAAAGGCGCTCTTGCCCACATAGGGCGCCTGCGCATTGGGGGCGCGGTTCAGCAATTCGTCAAAGGCGCGGGCCACGTGGGTAAGGTTCTGCAGGCGCTCGTCATCGACACTGATGGTGAAGCGGTCACGGTAGGATTTTTTCAGGCCAAGGGTGGCGATGATCGAAACCAGATTGGCGTTGCCGCAGCGTTCGCCGATGCCGTTCAGGGTGCCCTGCACATGGCGGCAGCCCGCGTCAAGGGCGGCCAGTGAATTGGCTACAGCCTGATCGGTGTCGTTGTGGGCGTGGATGCCGAGGTGGGTTCCAGGAACGGATTTCGTCACGGTACGGACGATCTCGGAAATCTCGGCAGGCATGGTGCCGCCATTGGTGTCGCAGAGCACCACCCAGCGCGCGCCGGAATCATGGGCTGCCCTGGCGCAGGCCAGCGCATATTCCGGGTTGGCCTTGAAGCCATCGAAGAAATGTTCGCAATCGACCAGCACTTCCTTGCCGGCGAAAACGGCTGCCTCCACGGACTGACGGATGGACTCCAGATTCTCCTCGTTGGTGCAGCCCAATGCCACACGCACATGATAGTCCCAGGATTTCGCTACAAAGCAGATGGCCTTGGAATGGGCGCGGATCAGGTCCTGGAGGCCGGAATCATTGGACACGGAGCGCCCTGCCCGCTTCACCATGCCGAAGGCGGTGAAGGAGGCCTTGGTTTTGCGATCTTCGCTGTACAACGCCGTGTCGGTGGGGTTGGCGCCGGGATAGCCACCCTCGATGTAATCAACGCCAAGCTTGTCGAGCAGGTCAATCACCACCAGCTTGTCATCCAGCGAAAAATCAACGCCCGGTGTCTGCTGGCCATCACGTAGCGTGGTGTCGAAAAGGGAGATATGCTCGCGAGTCATCGCTTGACCTCCCAACTCGTCGTACCGTCTTTATTGTCTTGAATAGCTATTCTCATTGCAGCGAGTTCATCTCTTATGCGATCAGACTCTTTCCAATCTTTCGCGGCGCGTGCAACAAGACGAGCGGAGATGAGACTGTCTATCTTTGCATTATCAAACGCAATTTTTTCATCATCACCGCCGAAATGTGTTTCGGACAACAGGAAGCCCATCAATTGGGCCGAAGACACAAAAACATCCAATTTATTTTCGTTTGATCTAGCTTCATCAGCTAGTCGATGAAGGCGTGCCATTGCTTCATGGGTATTGAGGTCGTCAGCCAGCGCGTCAAGTAATTCGCCATCTGGCTTTATTCCCTTGTCCCAGACTTTTCCTTGAATCATCCTACGCCAGGCATCACCCGTCTTATGTGCTTCCTCCAAAGCCGCAATGGTCCAGTCAATCGGTTGACGATAGTGAGTTCTCAGCATGACAAGCCTCAGGACTTCACCGGGCCACTTGCGTTCGCCAAATTTTTTTGTGTCCAGAAGTTCATTGATCGTCACAAAATTCCCAAGGCTCTTGGACATTTTCTGTCCTTCGACCTGGAGAAAGCCATTGTGCATCCAGACGTTGGCCATTTTCTTCGTGCCGTGGGCGCAGCGGGATTGGGCCAATTCGTTTTCGTGATGCGGGAAGATGAGATCGAGGCCGCCGCCGTGGATGTCGAAGACATCGCCGAGATAGCTTTTGCTCATGGCGGAGCATTCGATGTGCCAGCCGGGACGGCCCCGCCCCCACGGGCTTTCCCAGCCCGGTTCCTCGGCGTTTGAGAGTTTCCACAGCACGAAGTCGCCGGGGCTTTTCTTGTGGGCGTCCACGGCTACGCGGGCGCCGGCCTGCTGCTCTTCCAGCCTGCGGTTGGACAGCGCGCCGTAATCCTTCATGGAGGCCACGTCGAACAGCACTTCGCCGCCCGCCTGATAGGCGTTGCCCTTGGTGATCAGGGTGCTGATCATAGCGATCATCTGATCGATGAATTCCGTGGCGCGGGGCTGGGCTGAGGGTTCGAGGCAGCCCAGGGCTTTGACATCGGCCTGAAACTGGTTGGCGGTTTTTTCGGTGACACGGCGGATGGCTTTATTCAGCGGCAGTTCGGGAAAATCCCGCAACGCCCTTGCGTTGATCTTGTCATCCACGTCCGTGATGTTGCGCACATAAGTGACGTGCTCAGGCCCATAGAGATGGCGCAGCAGCCGGAATAGCACGTCGAACACGATGACGGGCCGCGCGTTGCCGATATGGGCGAAATCATAGACCGTGGGGCCGCAGACATACATGCGCACGTTCGAAGCATCGAGGGGCTTAAAGTCCTCCTTCTGGCGGGTGAGCGTATTGTAAAGGCGCAAAGTCATCATTTTTCCACGGTTTTGGCCTGACCGGGAAACGCTTTAAGACAAATTTAAGTAAGCGGCGCCCTGCCAGCAGTTTTTCAACTAGCAAATAATAATTATGCCGCAAACGTTAACGGCATGGTGGGGGGCGGTGTTCATGGCGCGCACCATGGTTGAATTGGGCTTTTCCGTCAAGCCCATCGTGGCAAGCAGGGTTGCCATGAGGTTTACGGGCCTTGCCGCAGCACGGGGGGAAATTCTATGAGAGCGCATGACTTCGCTTGAGCAAAAGCAGCATCGATTGGGCCTGATTCTGGTGGCCTTTGCTGCGCTGGCGTGGTCATCCGGCGGCATTTTCACCCGCATTATCCCCAGCGACCTGATGACCCTGCTGTTCTGGCGCGGGATATTCTCGGGCAGCGCGGTCATGCTTTTCTTCTTTGCCTCGGAAGGCAGGAAAGCCTTAAGCATCCTCGCCGGGTTGCGCTGGCCCGCCCTGGCGGTGGCTTCTTTTTCGGCGCTGGGCATGATTACCGGCATTGGGGCCATACGTTTCACCAGCGTGGCGGACGCCATGGTGATTTACGCGACAGTGCCTTTTGTCACCGCCGGCCTTGCCTACCTGTTTATCGGCGAGCGCCCCAGCCGCTCCACGCTGATCGCCAGTGCGGTGGCACTTACCGGTGTTACCATCATGCTCCTGGGTTCGCCCTGGGGCGGCAGCATGTTCGGCAAATTCCTGGCGGTGCTCATGTCGCTGTCGATGGCCTGCTTCACGGTGATCATGCGCCGGCACCGCGAAGTGGCGATGCTGCCCGCCATGGGCGCTTCGGCCTATTTGTGTTCTTTCGTCTGCTTCTGGTTTGCCTCGACGCTCGCCGTCTCGGCCCAGGAACTTTTGCTGATCGGTTTGTTCGGCATCCTGCAAAATGCCCTGGGCCTTATTCTCTATGCCTATGGCTCGCGGCGCGTGCCGGCGGCGGAAGCCACGCTGATCGCGGCGCTTGAAGTTCCGCTCACGCCCTTCTGGGTGCTGGTGTTCATCAATGAAGTGCCAAGCGTGCCAACGCTCATCGGCGGCGCTGTGGTGCTGGTGGCGCTGTTTGCCCATATCCTTGGCGAGTTCCGCAAAACCAGCCCGCACATGGTGCAGCCTTTTCAGGTTGTGCCGTAGCGCCGTTTAGAACGGTGCGGGGCCTACTCGGCGGCTTCCATGGACTCGTCGTCATCCACCCTCGGGCGCGACGCCATTTCCTTCTTCAGCTCTTCTGCCACCAGGAAGGAAAGCTCCAAGGCCTGGGCCGCGTTGAGGCGCGGGTCGCAGAAGGTGTGGTAGCGGTCATTGAGATCTTCATCCCGCAGCGCCCGCAGGCCACCGGTGCATTCCGTCACATCCTTGCCGGTCATTTCGACATGGACACCGCCGGCATGGGTGCCTTCGGCCTGGTGGATTGCCATGAAGCGGCGCACCTCGGTCATGATGGCCTCGAAGGGCCTCGTCTTGTAACCGGAGGTTGCCTTGATGGTATTGCCATGCATGGGATCGCAAGACCAGACAACAACCCTGCCCTCGCGTTTCACGGCGCGGATAAGTTCCGGCAGATGCTTTTCAACCTTGTCGGCGCCGAAGCGCGCAATGAGGGTGAGGCGGCCCGGCTCATTTTCAGGATTCAAAATATCGATGAGCCGGATGAGTTCATCGGCTTTCAGCGAGGGACCGCATTTCAAGCCAATGGGATTCTTGATGCCACGGCAGAACTCCACATGGGCATGATCAGGCTGGCGGGTGCGATCACCGATCCAAAGCATGTGGCCCGATGTTGCATACCAATCGCCGCTGGTGGAATCGACGCGGGTCATCGCCTGCTCGTAGCCGAGCAACAGGGATTCGTGACTCGTGAAGAAGTCCGTTTGGCGCAATTGCGGCGCGGTATCGGCATTGATGCCGCAGGCGCGCATGAAGCCCAAGGCTTCAGTAATGCGGTCAGCCAATTCCTGGTAGCGCTCGAAGGCGGGTGAATCCTTCAGGGTGCCAAGGGTCCACTTGTGGACATGCTCAAGGTTGGCATAGCCGCCGTGGGCAAAGGCGCGCAACAGATTGAGGGTTGCCGCCGACTGGCGGTAAGCCATGATCTGGCGCTCGGGGTCGGGTTGGCGGCCCTCAAGGGAAACTTCCGGGGCATTGATAATGTCACCGCGATAGATTGGATATTCAACGCCATCAATCACCTCGGTTGGCGAAGAGCGCGGCTTGGCGAACTGCCCGGCGATGCGGCCCACTTTCACCACGGGCTGGCCGCCGGCAAAAGTCATGACCACGGACATCTGGAGGAAGACGCGGAAGAAATCGCGGATGTTGTCGGCGGAATGCTCGGCAAAGCTTTCGGCACAGTCGCCGCCTTGAAGCAGGAATGCCCTGCCCTCGGCAACGCGCGCCAGTTTGCGCTTCAGCTTGCGGGCCTCACCGGCAAAAACCAGCGGCGGAAAACCAGCCAAGCGCTTCTCAACGGTTTCCAGCTTCTTGGCATCGGCATAGTCCGGCACCTGCACAACGGGGAATTTCCGCCAGCTATCAGGTGTCCAATTGGTCAACATTCGCGTAACTCCAGATACAAAGGAATGGGCTTATACACCCAGTTTTTGCGATATTCCAGTCTTACCGCAGGCGGGGCAACCGACCGTTAATTCTCCTATTTCACTGATAAAGCAGGGAATTCGGGGTGAAGCAGACTTAGAACCTTGCCAGAAACTCGCTAAACGAGATCTCCGCCGAGCCAAAGGCCATCTGCCGCTCGACATCCCAATAGCGGAGATTTTCCAGCCTAATGGGGTCGCCAGACACGCTGCAGCGGACGTATTCGCCCTCACGCAGAACCTGAAAATCAGCGTTGAGGTACTTCAGTTTTGCCTCGCGCTGTTTGGACAAATTGGGATCGAGATAATTCATCATTTTTCCTAAATCAAAAAAGTTCGCCCTGGGCGGTCTTCCTGGTGGACTGAACGGTCAATGTGTCATCACTGAACTGAATTTTCAAGGTTTGACCGGGGCTGACCGCTGCGGCCTGTTTGACAGGCTGGCCTTTGGTGTCGAGCACCAACGCAAAGCCGCGGGCCAGAATCGAGGTGTAGTTCAAAGCCGCGAAGAGTTTTGCTTCAGCGGAAAGCCGGTCCTTGAAGGATTGCAGCACGCGGGACATGGCGCGGCCCCCACGAAAGTTGGCATCCCTCAAACGGCGCTTCATCTCTTGCTGATTCTGGACAATGGGCCGCACGGAAAGCCTGCCGGAAATTTTTGCGAGGTCCACCCGGTGGTGCTGCACATTGGCGCGCAGCGCCTGGGGCAACCGCGCCGCCACCGTATCAAAGCGCTGGCGCACGAGAGCCAAGAATTCGTCGGGCTTCGGCAAGGCGCGGGCAGCGGAGCGCAGCCGGGTGCGGCGTTCATCGAAATAGCGGGCAACACTCCTGGCTTGGCGGGCATTGAGCGAAGCCACCTCTGCAAGAAGATCGGCACGCACCGGCACGGCACGCTCGGCGGCGGCTGATGGCGTGGGGGCTCGGTGGTCAGAAACGAGATCAATCAGCGTTGTATCGGTTTCATGGCCCACGGCAGAGATGATGGGAATCTTGCTGCCCGCCACTGCGCGCACGACGATCTCCTCGTTGAAGCCCCAGAGGTCTTCCAGCGAGCCGCCGCCGCGCGCGACGATGATCAGGTCAGGCGGATTGGCCATAGTATTAAAACCAGTGATGGCAGCGGATACTTCCGCGGCCGAGGTTTCGCCCTGCACCCGCACGGGCCAGACAAGAACGTGGCGTGGAAAGCGGTCACTCAAGCGATGCAGGATATCGCGGATCACGGCGCCAGTCGGCGAAGTCACCACGCCGATCAATTTTGGCAGGTAGGGCAGCGGCTTCTTGCGATCCGCATCAAACAGGCCCTCGGCGGCCAATTTGCGTTTGCGTTCCTCAAGCAGTGCCATGAGTGCGCCAACGCCGGCGGGCTCTATATTCTCAATGACGATCTGGTAATTGGATTTTCCGGGATAGGAGGTGATCTTGCCGGTGGCAACGACTTCCAGCCCCTCCTGCATCTTGGCGCGCAGCCTGGAAAAATTGCCGCGCCAGATCACAGCATCGAGCTTGGCGCCCTCGTCCTTGATCGAGAAGTAACAGTGACCGGAGGAATGGGGGCCGCGGAAGCCTGAGATTTCGCCACGCACCCGCACATGGCCGAAAGTTTCCTCAAGGGTTTTCTTCAGCGCATGGGAAATCTCGGTGACCGAATACTCGCCAATATTGGGCAAGGGCTGGTCTATAATTTCGCCGGTTTCGGGGTTATGGGGCCAATCAGTGGACATTTCGCCAGTTTCGCTTTGATTCCAGCCTATCAAATGCGAGAAGGCGGGGAAAGGCAAGGAAGAGTTGGGATGAATGTACTTTTGATCGGCTCCGGTGGCCGCGAGCATGCGCTGGCTTGGGCGATTTCCGCCAGCCCGCTGCTTACGAAACTCTATTGCGCGCCGGGTAATCCCGGCATCGCACAAATCGCAGAGTTGGCTGCCGTCGATATTACCGACCATCGGGCGCTGATCAGCCTGTGCAAAGCCAAGGATATTGATTTTGTTGTGGTCGGGCCGGAAGCGCCGCTGGTGGCGGGGCTGGTCAATGACCTCAACGAGGCAGGCTTCAAGGCCTTTGGCCCTTCGAAATTTGCGGCCCAGCTCGAAGGCTCCAAGGGTTTCACCAAGGACATCTGCGCCAATTACAATATTCCGACTGCCGCCTACGGACGGTTCACGGATCTGGAAAAAGCCAGAACCTATCTCGCCTCGCAAGGCGCTCCCATCGTGATCAAGGCGGATGGCCTAGCTGCGGGCAAGGGCGTAACCGTGGCGATGACCCTGCCGGAAGCCGAGTCGGCGCTACAGGATATTTTCTCCGGTCGCTTCGGTGAAGCGGAATGCGTGATCGAAGAATTCCTGGAAGGCGAAGAGGCGAGTTTTTTTGTTTTGTCCGATGGCGTCCACACATTGCCGCTGGACACGGCGCAGGATCACAAGCGAGTGGGCGATGGTGATGTGGGCCCGAACACGGGCGGTATGGGGGCGTACTCCCCAGCCCCCTGCATGACCGAAGCCTTATGCACCGAAGCGCTGGAGAGAATTGTGAAGCCAACGGTGAAGGCGCTGGCGGACATGGGCCACCCTTATGTAGGCGTGCTCTATGCGGGCCTCATCCTCACGAAGGATGGGCCCAAGCTCATCGAATACAATGCGCGGTTCGGCGATCCGGAAACGCAGGTGCTGGTGATGCGCCTGCGCGATGACCTGCTGACGCTGCTGCTGGCAACCGTTGATGGAACGTTGGACAAGGTTTCGGTCCGTTGGCGCGGCGACTTCGCGCTCACAGTTGTCATGGCCGCCGAGGGCTATCCCGGCGACTATGTCAAAGGCACAGAGATCAAAGGCCTCGCACAAAATTTCGGCGAAGAGGTGGAGATTTTTCATGCGGGCACTGCCTTGAAAGATGGCAAGCTTTTGGCCGTGGGAGGCCGCGTTTTGAACATTACCGCCCTTGGCAATACGGCTCGGGATGCCCAAGTTAAAGCCTATGAAGCAATTGGAAAAATCGACTGGCCGGGGGGATTTTGTCGAAAAGACATTGGCTGGCGAGCGATAAGTCATGAGTGATCCCGAAATCGGTTTGGCGTTGGGCGGCGGCGGGGCGCGGGGCCTGGCCCATATTCCGATGCTGGAAGTCTTTGATGAGTTGGGTGTGAAGCCAGCGATTATCGCGGGGTGCAGCATGGGCGCCCTGATAGGTGCGGCCTATGCCTGCGGCATGACAGCCAAGGATATGCGGGCGCATTCGGAAAAAATCCTCAGCAACCGCATGGGTGCCGCACGTTACGTGTTCGGAACGCGGGGTTCAAAAATTAGGGATATTGTGTCCCTGCAAGGCTTGCTCTCCTTGCATCTTCAGGGTGAAAAGCTGGTGGAACTGGCGCTGCCTGACACTCTGCCGAAGAACATCGAAGACACGGCAATTCCCCTGCGCATCATCGCTACGGATTTCGAGCGCATGGAAGAGCGGGTGCTTTCGCAGGGCAGCATCATCCAGGCGGTAGCGGCCTCGATCGCCATTCCCGGCCTCATCGTTGGCCCGCGCATTGACGGCCATATCCATGTGGATGGCGGGGTTACCAATCCGGTTCCCTTCAACCATGTGCGCGAAGGCATGGATATCGTCGTGGCCATCGATGTCACGGGAAAGCCGAAAGCCCTGGCGCGGGCGCACCCATCAAACATGGAGCTTGCGGTTGGATCCATGCTCATCATGTTCAACCAACTGGCCGAACTTCGCCGCGCCGTGTCACCGCCTGATATCTATATCAGGCCGGAAGTTGACAGCTTCGGCTCCGGCGAGTTTTTCAAGCCGCGCGAGATTTTCGAAGCGGCCATGGCCAGCAAGGACAAGCTCAAGCGTGCGCTGGAATTGCGTCTGAATATAATCGCTTAACGCCTATTTCTGAAGAATTCTCTTAGCAGCGTTTCACCCCGTTGCCCGCCAATGCCGCCATAGACTTCCGGCTTGTGATGGCACGTCGGTTGGGCGAAGAACACCGGGCCATTTTCCACCGCGCCCATTTTTTCGTCCGATGCGGCGAAATAGAGCCGCCTTATCCGGGCGAAGGAAATGGCGGCGGCGCACATGGCGCAGGGTTCGAGCGTTACGTAGAGATCGCAATCAATGAGGCGTTCGGAGCCAAGTTTGTTGGCCACTTCCCGGATAGCGAGCATCTCGGCATGGGCGGTGGGGTCGTGGTCCACGAGGGTGCGGTTTCCGGCAGCCGCCAAAATATTACCCAATTTGTCGGTGATCACGGCGCCCACCGGCACTTCGCCCCGTTGGGCTGCCTTTTCGGCTTCGCCGAAGGCCCGCAACATGGGCTCTGGTAGTTTACTGGTCATCGTGCGACATGAGCCCTAAAGATTGGTCGAGGTCAAGATGAGCGAATTTGAAGGCGAGCGCATTGCCAAGGTCATTGCCCGGGCTGGCGTCTGCTCAAGGCGCGAGGCTGAGCAATTGATTCTCGATGGCCATGTGACGCTCAACCACAAGGTTCTCAAGACTGCCGCCATCAACGTGACCGATGCCGACCAGATCCGCATCAATGGAAGGCCCCTGCCGCAAAAGGAAGAGTCCAGGCTCTGGCGCTATCACAAGCCCGAAGGCCTGGTAGTGAGCCATAAGGACCCTCAGGGACGCCCCTCGGTGTTTGACAAGCTGGAGCAGCAATTGCCGCGCGTGGTGTCCATCGGCAGGCTTGATATCAACACGGAAGGCCTGCTGCTGCTCACCAATGACGGCGAGATCGAACGGCTCCTGGAATTGCCGTCGTCCGGCTGGATCAGGCGCTACAAGGTGCGCGCCTATGGCAAGATGGATGATGCGGGGCTGGCCAAGCTCGGCCAAGGCGTTGAGATTGAGGGCGTGCGTTATGGCCCGGTGGAGGCCAAGGTCGAGTCATCCCAGGGCGACAATGTCTGGATGACGGTCGCCATCCGCGAAGGCAAGAACCGCGAAGTGAAGAAAATCTGCGAATATCTCGGCCTGCAGGTGAACCGGCTGATCCGCACAAGCTTTGGTCCCTTCCAGCTTGGCGAGTTGAAGCGCGGAGGAATAGAGGAAATTCCGCAAAAGTTCTGGCAAGAGCAATTGGGCGGAAAATTCAGGAAGAGTGATGCGGATCGTCGGCGGAAAGTTTAAGGGACTTCATCTCGCAACACCTTCGGATCAATCCACACGGCCCACCTCGGACCGGGTGCGCGAAGCGGTTTTCAACATCCTGGCCCATGGCATCGCCGGACTTGAACTGGATGGGGCGCGGGTGCTGGACCTTTTTGCCGGCACGGGGGCCCTGGGCTTTGAAGCTCTGTCACGCGGCGCGCGCCATTGTCAGTTTGTCGATGAAAGTGCGGAGGCGCGCGGGCTGGTACGCACCAACGCGGACAAACTCGGCGTGATTGGCCAGTGCAAGATATGGCGGCGAGATGCAGCGGATTTGGGCCCCTGCGCGCCGCTACCCAAGTTTGATCTCATCTTCGCCGACCCGCCCTATGGCAAGGGGCTTGGCGCAAGAGCGTTGAACGCGCTCGTCCAGGGTGAATGGATCAATGTGGGCGGCATTGTGGTTCTGGAAGAAAATGAGAAAGCGGAAATACCCGAGATCGCCGGGCTGACACTCATCGACGAGCGCAGCTATGGGGAGACGACGGTCAGGTTTTACCGCCACTCCTAAATTCTCCTATTCCTCTCCCCCTTGTGGGGGGTCTAGCTATCGCGGATCTGAGCCACACTTTGGTCCTTGTTGTAAATTATGAATGTGGGAAAGGTTCAGCTCGGTCCACTACGCAATGCAGTCATTCAAACAATTTTTTGATTGAATGATTGTTGAGGGTCAGCTTGGTGGTAGTTGGCAGATTTCTGTCAAAGAGCTGCTTATAGCCCTTCACCTAGGTTACTCTAAAATTGTGCCAACAAATATTGTATTTCGGCAGTGCTTGGCTATCTCGTATTGTATTTTGCCGAGAACATTGAATTAAGAAATTATATTGTAAGTGATCGATCGGACTTGTTTTGTGGGTGGTCCATTATGACAAAAATAGATCCGTTGGTCCCAAGCAATTTTGTTAAGAAGCAATCTCCCAAGATTATTCCTTATCTCAATGGCCCCATAGCCGAATACCTTGCGGTTTTGGGCGAAATATCATGCCGTTCCTTCAATTAGCACAGCCGATCTTCTGTTACGATATAGACTCTGTACGATTGGATTTCGTTCGCAAAAATTTTGAGGGCTATGACGTGCGCACGAAAGAATTTGATCTCCTCAACCAGGGGACATTTTTGCCAAAAACTATTTTTCTTTAATTATTAAAGTTCATTTTTTCAGGGCAAACGTTTTCCGAACCATTCTCGAATCGATAGAGTCTGGAGGCTATCTTCTATTTGAAACCATAGATGGAGTGCCCCCCGTGAAGTGGTCCACCAACTGGGATAGGATTGTCCCATTTTAGGAGGACTGGAGAATGGCAGGAAAGCGAGAAAAGCCTGAAGATATTGTCTCGAAGCTTCGGCAGGTTGAGGTGTTGCAGGGTCAGGG
>JBBSBQ010000023.1:0-58204 GCA_038251095.1 Hyphomicrobiales bacterium | reverse complement strand
CCGGTGGTCCCACGTGAGGAGGGCCATCGCTCAACGGATAAAAGGTACGCCGGGGATAACAGGCTGATGATTCCCAAGAGTCCATATCGACGGAATCGTTTGGCACCTCGATGTCGGCTCATCACATCCTGGGGCTGGAGAAGGTCCCAAGGGTTCGGCTGTTCGCCGATTAAAGTGGTACGTGAGCTGGGTTCAAAACGTCGTGAGACAGTTTGGTCCCTATCTGCCGTGATTGTAGGAGAATTGAGAGGATTTGTCCTTAGTACGAGAGGACCGGGATGAACACACCTCCGGTGGACCTGTTATCGCGCCAGCGGTACAGCAGGGTAGCTATGTGTGGACGGGATAACCGCTGAATGCATCTAAGCGGGAAACCCACCTCAAAACAATTTCTCCCTTGAGAACCGAGGAAGACGACCTCGTTGATAGGCCAAGTGTGGAAGCACAGTAATGTGTGAAGCTTATTGGTACTAATCGTTCGACAGGCTTGATCTTCTCATTTGTCGATGCCCATAGGGGCAGCGATCTTTGATAGAGACTTAAATCAAATATATTGTGCGCCTTCTGTTTTTCGCCGGCCTGGTGGCTATGGCGGAGTGTCTATACCCGATCCCATCTCGAACTCGGCCGTAAATCGCTCCAGCGCCAATGGTACTTCGTCTCAAGACGCGGAAGAGTAGGTCGCTGCCAGGCCTGCGAAAGACAGAAGAAAAACCCTTAATCATGAAATCTTACAAAAACCGCCCAGCAGAAATGCTTGGCGGTTTTTTGTTTTGCGGCCACTCGCTCGAACTGGCGGGTTTGCCGGTTGCCATAATATCAAGACGAAAAGATTCGCTGAACCGCGCCGAACAGGCAAATAGCGGACGCAATGCCCACGACCGTCAGGGTCGCCGCCATGCCGGAGACGCGGAATCTGAAAACCTCCGGGTGCTGCGAGACGCCGTAGGCGTGGGACACTCTGCCGGCAACCAGTGTCACACCCAGGAGATGAACAAGCCACGGCCATGCGCCGAGGTTTTCAGCAAGGGCCATGAGCAGCAGGGCAAAGGGTACATATTCGGCGAAGTTTGCATGGACCCGCATGCGCCTCAGCAGGACCGTATTGCCGCCATCACCGACCGGCACCTTCGCACTGCGCCGGGCGCCAATTACCCGGACCGACAGCAGAATAAAGAGCGGGGCAAGAAGGCCTGCATAAAGCGCGGTGATTTCCATGCGATTAATTCCCCTAAGGAATTTGATCCAAAACGGAGCCGGCGCAATTTTGGATCACACCAGTGGCGTCCGATGACGCCATAGAGGCAGCGCCTTAGCCTTCCTCTACCGTCCAAACGCTTTCGATCTTCGCAGTGTGGCTGAACATGGCGGTGGCGGAGCAGTATTTTTCCTCGGAGAGCTTGATGGCGCGCTCAACCGCGGCGGGTTTCAGGTTCTTGCCCTTCAGGCGGTAGGTCATCTTCACATGGGTGAAGACTTTCGGTTCTTCCGCGGCGCGTTCACCGTCGAGCTCGATTTCGCAGGACGTTACTTTCTCGCGGCCCTTCTCGAGAATCATCACCACGTCAAAACCCGTGCAGCCGCCGAGCCCGAGGAGCAGCATTTCCATGGGCCTGATGCCGATATTGCGGCCGCCCGATTCCGGCGAACCATCCATCACCACGGCATGGCCCGAGCCTGACTCGCCCACGAAGGCGCGGTCATCCAGCCATTTGATTTTTGCTTTCATCCCAAGCGCTCCTTGCCCTTCTTCAGCATCCCAACCGTTTACAAGGGGGGGGCCCCAGCTTCAATAGCGGTCAGACGGCCTCTGTCCTGGCACTTTGGCTGGCACTTTGCAGGGTGAGGATCAGGCCGAAGGCCACCACCATCAGCACGGCGCAGAGGCCAAAGGCGAAGCTGGTGGACCGGGTGGTGGCCGCCCAGCCAAAAATCCAGGGCGCCATGATGCGGAGCGGGCCGGCGATAAGGGCCACGAAACTCAATCCGGCGGCGCGGTTTGCCGGCACCTGGCTTGCCGCGAGGTTAAACAGGCAGGGGCAGAGGATGGCCAGCCCGAAGCCAACGCTCGCAAAGGCCATGACGTTTACGGCAAAGGAGTGCGACAGGCCCAGGACGATGAATCCAGCGGCGGACAACATCAGCGAGCCCAGCATGAGCGGGATCTCGCCATATCTTGTACGCAGGCGGTCGCCGCGAAAGCGGACGAGGGCATTGCAGGCGCCAAAGAACGCAGCTCCCAGCCCGGCGATAGCCGCCAGTTCCGGGGCCTGGTCATTCAGCAATTTGGCCGACCAGTACAGGCTTGAGGTTTCGCCGGCCACTGAAAGCCCGATCGCCAGCCCCATGATGATCAGCGGAAGTTTTGACGGCAGGTTGGACAGCCCGCCGGCCTTTCCCGGCGTAATCACGCGGGCCGGCACGGACACATAGACCATGAGCCAGGCGAGGCTTACGACGATCACGCCGAGCAGGCTGGCGGCGAAAGTGCCTGCCATGGTGGAGACAAAGCTTGAGGCGATGGCAAACAGGGCCACGGCAATGGAAACGCTGCCGTGAAAGGTGGTGAAAATCGGCCGGCGCATGTCATGCTCGATGGCACTGGCTTCGGCATTCATGGCCAAGTCGAGAAAACCAAGGACGGCACCGTAGACAGCGAGGCTGGCAAAGAAAAGCCAGGGCGCCGCGGCAACCAGCAGCAGGATGATGTCAAGCGCCAAAACGGGGAGCACCGCCAGCATGACGCTGCGATTGGAGAACCGCCTTCCGATCATGCCGCCGAGCGCCATGGCTGAAACGCCCGCCAGGGAATTCAGGGTGAAGCCGAGGCCAAGATCGAAGCTGTCGATGCCTGCCGCGGCTATGACATCGGGAATGGCCCCCGCCCAACAGCCGACGGCCGCTCCAAAGGCTGCAAAAACCATCATGATCGCGGCGCGCGGCGTGTGGAAGTTCATCATTTGCGTGGGTCCTATAGACTAACCGACGCGTGCTCCGCCACTTGCTTCTGGGGTTTGGCAAAGGTCGAGGACCCTTTGCAAGTCTGCTCCGCGCCGGAAGGATGGCTCGCATGATTTTTGGGCAAGGACGGCGGTCACGAAGCGGCGGTGGTTGGTTTCCACCGGGGGCGCCTCAAGGCTGCGCCAGGTTTGCGTATCCACATCCGGGCCTGAGCAGAGGCGCAATGTCGTTGCCTGCATCCCGTGATGGACCTCCAGCGCGCCCCGGGTTCCGAAAACGGCCAGCTTCAAATCATTGGTATAGCCGGTCATGAAGCGGCTGGCGTGAATGACCCCCAAAGCGCCGTTGGAAAACTCCACGTTGATCGTGGCGCTGTCGTTGGCGTCGAGGTCATATTCGCCGATACGGTCGCCAGGGGCCTTGGCAAAGGTCTTGAGGCGGGCCTGAACCGATACGGGCAGCATGCCTATGGCGTGAGCGGTGAAATCCAGGATGTGAATCCCAACGTCGCCGAGCACACCCTTGGAGCCGTGCTTTTCCGAAAGCCGCCACAGCCATTTGGTGTCGCTGCGCCAATCACCCCAGTTGTTGGCGACGAGCCAACTCTGGCGGTAGGAGGCTTCGACATGGCGGACCTCGCCAATTTCACCGGAGGCGATGCGGGCACGGGCCTCCTGGATTTCCGCCACATTGCGGTAGCTCAGGTTCACCATGTTGATGAGGCCCGCCGTGTCGGCGGCGGTGGCCATTTCATCGGCGAGCATGAAGTTTTCGGCCAGCGGCTTTTCGCACAGCACATGTTTTTTTGCGGCCAGGAGCTTCAGTGCGGTGGCGTGGTGAACGCTGTCGGGCGTTACATTCATGGCGGCATCGAACTGGCCCCACGCAAGGGCGTCTTCAAGCGCGCCAAAGGCCTTTGCGATTTTATTCATTTTGACAAAGCTTTTGGCGCGATCCAAGTCCACATCCGCTGCGGCAACTATCTCGGCGCGCGGGTCCTGGCGGAGCAGGAGCACATGCTGGGTCGCCATGCTGCCTGTGCCGAGAATCAAAATGCGTAGTTTCGGCATCAGCGGTATCCGGCCTTGCCTTCCTCATGAAGGCGGGGGCCTTTCACTTCTAATGGTACCGTCGCCATGTCGTGGGGCACATTGGGCGCGTCATCGATTGACGTCCAGGCCGCCGCGGGGTTGTAAGCCCAGCGCGTGGCATTCTGGAGCACTTGAAGCACCTGCTTATTGTGATAGGTGGGATAGGCCTCGTGGCCGGGGCGGAAGTAGAATATTTTTCCGGCGCCGCGCTGGAAGGTGACACCGGAGCGGAACACTTCGCCGCCTTCAAACCAGGACACAAAAACCGTCTCGAGGGGTTCTGGAATGGTGAAGGGTTCGCCGTACATTTCTTCGTGTTCGAGTTCGATGTATTCGCCGAGTCCTGCGGCAATGGGATGATTGCGGTTGATCACCCAGAGGCGCTCCACCTCGCCAGCCTCGCGCCATTTGAGCGAGCAGGGCGTACCCATGAGCTTGCGGAAGATTTTCGAGAAATGGCCGGAGTGCAGGACGATGAGCCCCATGCCTTCCCAGACGCGCTTCTGCACGCGCTCAACAATGGCGTCGCTCACCTGGCCGTGGCTCATATGGCCCCACCAGAGCAGCACATCGGTGTTCTTCAGGCGCTCGTCGCTCAGGCCGTGCTCCGGCATGTCAAGCGTGGCAGTTTCTACGGCAATGTCCGCGGCGCCGTCAAAGGCTTTGGAAATGGCTCCGTGAAGTCCCTGCGGGTAAAGTTTGGCGACAAGTGCGTTGGTTTTTTCGTGCTGGTATTCGTTCCAGATGAGGGCGCGGATTGGCATCGACGTGATCTCAACCCCTGCCGATGAAGGGCATCTTGGTTGCCATCACAGTCATGAACTGCACGTTTGATTCAAACGGCAACGAAGCCATGAAGACGACGGAGCGCGCCACGTCCTCAACATCCATGGTGGGTTCCGGGGCGGTGGTGCCATTGGCCTGGGGCATGCCCTTGTTCATGTTGGCAGCCATGCCGCTCGCCGCATTGCCGATATCGATCTGGCCGCAGGCGATATTGTATTTGCGGCCATCAAGCGAGGTTGAGCGGGTGAGGCCGGTGATTGCATGTTTGGTCGAGGTATAGGGCGCCGAATTTGGCCGCGGCACATGGGCCGAGATCGAGCCATTGTTGATGATGCGGCCGCCCATGGGCGACTGCGCCTTCATGATCTTGAAGGCTTCCTGGGTGCAGAGGAAGGGCCCGGTGAGATTGGTGGCGACCACGCTCTGCCATTGCTCGAAGGTCAGGTCTTCCAGGTTGATGGTGCCGGGCGCGCCGGTTCCGGCATTGTTGAACACGACGTCGAGGCGGCCAAATTTTTCCTTGGTTTTGGCGAAAAGATTGGTCACGGATTTGGGGTCACCAACGTCGGTTGTCACAGCGAGCGCATCTTTTCCGATTTCCTTGGCGACTGCTTCCAAAGCATCAGCCCGGCGCCCGGCGAGCACCACGGCATAGCCTGCCTTTGCCAGCGCAATGGCGCAGGCTTTGCCGATGCCTGACCCTGCGCCCGTTACCAGTGCGACTTTCATGATTTCAATGCTCTCCAGGCTGTGATGAATTCCTTGGCCGCCTTTGCCACGGCGGCGGCTGAGGAACCCTGCTTATAGATATTTGAGCCAATGCCAAAGCCTGCAACGCCCGCATCAACCCAGCCCTGCATATTTGCAGGTGTTACGCCACCCACGGCATAGATTTTCACATGCTTTGGCAGAACGGCGCGCCAGGCTTTGACGGCTAGGGGGTTTGCGGCTTCCGCCGGAAAGAACTTGATATGGGTGGCGCCACAGCGGATTGCGGCAAAGGCTTCCGAGGGCGTGAAAACGCCGGGTATGGGCACCAGGCCCAGCTCGCTGGCGCGGGCGATCACCGCCTCGTTGCAATCGGGTGAAACGCTGATCTGGCCGCCATGGGCCTTCAGCAGATTGACATCCGGCACGCTGAGAACGGTTCCGGCGCCGACGATTAGCTTACCCTTGAAGGCCTTTGCCATTTTCTCAATGGAGGCAAACGGGTCCGGCGAATTCAGCGGAATTTCGGCCACGCGAATGCCTGCCTCAACAAGAACTTGCCCAATGGATTCGACCTCTGCCGTTGTTATGCCGCGCAGGATGGCGATAAGGCCGCATTCGGACATGGCATCGGCAAAGGTCATGCGAGCAGCCCCGCCGCAACGGCGATGCGCTGCAGGCCAATGACGGCAACATCGGGCTTGCCATAGCTCACGTTCAATCCAGCAATTGTCATGGCCGTCATGTAATGCACTCCAAGGGTTGGAACCGCCAATATCCGATATAGTGCGCCCGCCGGATTTTTCGCAATGGCATGGGCGATTTCCGTTCCGATCACCTGGCCGGAGAGATAAGAGCTCAAGTGGTCGGTTGGCATCTCGTTGAAAAGCGCCAGAGTGCGGGTTGAAAAAATATTATGGAGGAATCCCGCCGGGTCATTGAGACCGGCATGGACACCCCGTTCAAAGGCTGAAGGACTGCCGGTTTCACCAGTCATCAGTTTTCCCAGAATGGATTGGGTTTTGAGAAGGGCAAAAACTTCGCCGGTCATGTAGGAGGAGAAGCCGGTGATTTTCCGGTCTTTGACGGTGATCCATTTGCTGTGGGTGCCGGGGGTTACGAAATGCTCCGATCCTCCCTCTGATGCACCCAGCACTTGCGTTTCCTCGCCGCGGATCACATCGGGCGCGCCATCGGGCCCACGCGTGCTGATGCCGGGAACGAAGTATATTTTGCGGCCGTGTTTGGATGTGTGGAGATGAACGGCAGCCGCAATCGAGCCCAGGCTTGCGGGGCAGGCGACATAGGGCAATTCCACCCAGCCCTGGCGGCTGGTGATCATGCCTGATGCCATGATGGGCAGTTTCACATCCCATTTGCCGATGTGGCTTTCCAGCGCCGTATCAAATGCCCCGTCTTTCACGGCGAGAATTCCGTGGGGCGCGGTGACGGTTTCCTGAACCGTGCCATCCTTGTTCAGCAAATAGGCGCGAAACCACGAGGTGCCCCAGTCAAGGGCGATAAAGGCCGAACTCAAAGGGACTTCACTCCGCCGGGCATAAAGTCTGGCTTCAGGAACTTCAAGCGGTTCCGTAAAGGCGCACCAAATGTTGGAGCCGAGATTTCAAACTTGTCGCCATCCTCGGTGACGATGCCATCGGCGATGCTCAGGGTGGCAGTGCCGAAGAAATGGATATGCACGTCGCCGGGCCTCCGGAAGCCCGCATATTTGAAATGGTGATATTCGAGATTGGCCAGGGTGTGGGACATGTTGGCTTCGCCGGTGAGGAATGGCTTTTCCCAGATTGTCTTGCCCTTGCGGTTGATGCGGCTCATGCCGGAAATATTGTTTGGCGCGGCGCCTGCAATCATTTCGGGGCCGATGGCGCAGTGGCGCAATTTCGAATGGGCGAGAAAGAGATAGTTCTGCCGCTCGGTGATATGGTCGGAATATTCATTGCCAAGGGCAAAGCCCAGGCGCACGGGATTGCCCTTGCCGTCAATCATGTAGAGGCCGGCGAGCTCCGGCTCTTCGCCGCCGTCCAAAGCGAAGGAGGGTTTGGGAAGGGGAGCGCCGGGGGCTACCAGCCAGGAGCCATCGCCCTTGTAGAACCATTCGGGTTGAACGCCCGCCTGGCCCTTGGCGGGCTTGCCGCCTTCAAGGCCCATCTTGAACATTTTGAGCGAGTCAGTGAGGTCGTCGGCTTTGCCTTCGAGCTTTGCATGCATAGAATCGCGCGCCGAAGCTGAGCCCAAGTGGGTGAGGCCGGTGCCGGCGATCATGCAATGAGCCGGGTCTTCGTGGTCAACCGGAGGCAGCAGGCGGTTTTCTTTCAATGCGGCGGCATAATTTTCAGTTGAAATGGTGGTCAGCGATTTCGCGGCACTGAGAAGTTTCACACCGTCTTTCAAAGCGAGCCTCGCCAGGTCCGTTGTGCGGGTGACTTTCTTCAGCAGGATGATTTTTTCAGCGCTTACGAGGCCGACGCGGCGCTTGCCCTTGGAATCAAGAATCTGGACGATGTTCATTATGCCTCCCAGCCGGTTTTTCTATATTGTATGATAATTAATTCGGGATGTCATGGGTCATGGATCTCTGGGCCAGGTATCGGCGATTTTGTAGCCCGCAGGCCAGGGGTCGACGGGGTCAAGCATCAGCGTGGACTGGCCGGTGATCCAAGCGGAGCCGGAAATCGTCGGGATGATCGCCCGGTGATTGCCCACAATTGTTTCGGCTTCAATTCGCCCCACAAAGCGGCTTTCGATGATCGACCGGCCGATGAAGCTGTCGCCGGTTTTCATCAGGCCCTTGGCATGGAGCACGGCCATCATCGCGGAACAGCCGGTGCCTGTCGGCGAACGGTCAAGCTTGCCCGGTTTCACCACGCAGGCATTGCGGCTGGAGAGAATGCCGTCAACGCGCTCTAAAGGTCCGGTCATGAAGCAGAAGGAAAAATGGTTCCAGTCGGGAAGCGTCGGGTGGGAAAAACCTAATTGCGCGTTGGCGGCCGCGGCGATTTTCCGCCCCATGACGGCGATCTCACGGGCTTCATCGGGCAGCATGTCAAAGCCAAAGAATTTTGCCTCGGCCAGCACAAAGCTGTCACCGCCAAAGGCGGTATCGACAAGAACTGTGCCATGGCCTTCGATTTCCAGCGGCACCTGCAAACGGTCGGCAAAGGCAGGAACATTGCGCAGCGTGATGCGGTTGGCCTTGCCATTGCTGCACTGGGCGGTGATTTCAACGAGGCCTGCCGGCGCTTCAAGTTTCAAATGCGTCACCGGCTCGACCATGGGAATGATGCCGATATCGAGAAGGACCGTTGCCACGCAAATGCAATTGGAACCCGACATGGGCGGCGTGTCCTCCGGCTCCATGATGATGAAGCCCATCAGCGCCTCTGGGTGCTTGGGCGGCACCAGCAGGTTCACATGGCGAAAGACGCCGCCGCGCGGTTCATTCAAAACGAAATTGCGCAGCGTCTGGTCGCTGGCGATGAAGCGCGACTGGTCCCAGACCGTGTCACCGGGAGGCGGCGCCACGCCCCCTACGATAACATCGCCCACCTCACCTTCGGCATGGCAGTTGACGATGTGGATGGCCTTTACACTACGCATTTTATGGGTTTAGCGCGGTGTTTTGGATTTCAAAACAAAATAATCGGTGGAGGCTTGCATTCGCCGCGAGGCAGCACCATGTCGACACAATCAGCGCCGGGCCCCTCTGGCAAGCATGTTTCATGTTTGCGATGTCGGAGCTGTCTCAATGACATGTCATCCGGAGATATCGACTGGCCCTGTTAACCGATTTTTTAAGCATGAACCTGCTGGGAACTCCCATGCCATTCTGGCTGGCCTTTGTTGGCGTGGTAGTGGCCCTGCTGGTGTTTGACCTGGGGGTGCTGCACTGCAACGCCAAGGAAATATCAGCGCGTGAAAGCTTCATTCTTTACGGCGGCTATATGGCCATCGCCTCCGCATTCGGCGGCTGGGTCTGGTGGGCGCGGGGGGCGCAGAGCGGGCTTGAATTCTTCACCGGCTATGTGATCGAGCAATCGCTCGCCATGGACAATATCTTCGTCATGGCCATGATATTCGGCTCCTTGGGCATTCCGCGCCTCTACCAGCACTGGGTGCTGTTCTGGGGCATCGTCGGGGTGATCCTTTTCCGCGCCATCCTGATTGGTGTGGGGGCAGCCCTTGTCACCTCTTTCACCTGGATACTCTATGTTTTCGGCGCCTTCCTCGTGCTCACGGGGCTCAAGATGTTCGCCAAGCAGGACCATGCTCCGGACATTGAAAAGAGTCTGGTTCTCAAATGGATCAGGAAGCACTTCCGTGTTTCCAGGCAGTTGCATGACGACAAATTCCTGGTTCGCCTGCCGGATCCGAAGTCGGGAAAGCTCGTGTGGTTCATGACTCCACTGCTGGTGGCGCTCATTCTGGTGGAAATCATCGACCTGGTGTTTGCGGTGGATTCGGTGCCGGCGGTCTTTGCCATCACCCAGGACCCTTTCATCGTCTATACCTCAAACATCTTTGCCATTCTCGGCTTGCGCTCGCTGTACTTTGCCTTGGCTGCGGCGATGAACCGGTTCAAGTATCTACAGATTTCGCTGGCCATCGTGCTTGTCCTGGTGGGCTGCAAGATTTTCCTGGTGCCATTGGGCATCAAGGTTGACACGCTGCTTTCACTGATCATTACGGTCGGCATACTTGCCTCCGGTGTCATCTATTCCCTGTGGCGCACACGAAACGAACTATCGGCAAGGCCTTGAAAGAATCGCAGGCTGAAGGCAAAATTCAAAGAAACGCATGGAATTTAAGATGAAAAAACTGGAACATCTTGTCGAGAGCGTCATTCTTGCATCGCGCTGGCTGCTCGTCGTGTTTTATCTGGGATTGACGATCGCGCTGGGGCTCTATGCCCTTTCTTTTTTGCGAAAGCTCTACGACTTCACGATCAAGTTCATGATCGTTGATGAAACGGATGCCATTCTTAAAATGCTGGCGCTGATCGA
Organism: Hyphomicrobiales bacterium; assembly: GCA_038251095.1. Taxonomy (GTDB): domain Bacteria; phylum Pseudomonadota; class Alphaproteobacteria; order Rhizobiales; family Aestuariivirgaceae; genus Aestuariivirga. The sequence continues at coordinate 47,637 of JBBSBQ010000023.1, read as the reverse complement.
TGCGGCCCTGGTGGCCAGCCTCGTGGTGATGGTGATTATCTCCGGCTATGAAAACTTTGTCAGCCGCTTTGACAATGCGGACAGCGAAGTCTCGTTCCTCGGCAAGATCGATGCGGGCTCACTCAAGATCAAGGTTGCCTCAACCATCGTTGCCATTTCTTCCATTCACCTGTTGCAGATATTCCTGAACATCGCGTCCTATACGGACAGCCAGGTGATGTGGCTGACGATCATGCACATGGCTTTTGTCGTTTCGGCGCTGTTCCTGGCTTACATAGACCGGGTGATGTCGATGACAAAGAAAGACAAGGGCGGCACCGGTTGAGCCGCCCCGGTTCGCGTCAAACAGCCCTGAGATACCATTCGAAGTCGCGGAGCGTCGGCTCGGCGTAGAAGCGGTCGGCTTCCACTTCCTTGATGGTGCAGTAAGTGTCCACGAAGGGCTTGCCGAAATATTCCTTGAGAATCGAGGCCCGCCAGAAGGCGTCGATGGCGTCAAACCAGTTGCCGGGAATATATTTGGCGCGCTTTTCATAGCCATTGCCCACCACCGGATTTCCGGGATCGGCTTTCTCGGTAATGCCGTAATGCATGCCGGCCAGAATGGCGGCCATCACCAGATAGGGATTGGCATCCGCTCCCGACGGCCGGTGTTCGATGTGGCAGGCATTGGCAGCACCCGCCGGAATGCGGATCGACACGGTGCGGTTATTGATGCCCCAACTTGCTGAAACCGGCGCATAGGAATTGCGGCGGAAGCGGCGGTAGGAATTGGCGTTGGGGGCGAAGATCAGCATGGATTCCGCCATGGCCGCCTTCAATCCGCCGATGGCATGGAGCAGCAGTTGATTCTCCATGGGATCATCGGCGGCAAACAGGTTGTTGCCCTTGTCGTCGTCAAGGCTCACGTGAATGTGCATGCCGGAGCCGGTCCATTGGGCGTAGGGCTTGGCCATGAAGGTGGCCGCCATGCCATGCTTTTCGGCGGTGGCCTTGATCAGGCGCTTGAGCATGATGCCCTCATCGCAGGCCTTCAGCACATCGGCTCGGTGGCGCAGGACGATTTCCATCTGCCCCGGCGCATATTCCGAGATCAGGGTTTTGGCCGGCAGGCCTTGCGCCTCGCAATAGGCGTAGAGGTCCTTAAAGAAAGGGGCAAAATCATCGAGGTCCTGCAGGTAATAGGCTTGGTAATGTTGCGGCCTGTGCTCATTGATGAGTGATTTGGGCGCGCGGGGTTCACCGGCGATGGCCGAGGCCCGGTCCATCAGGAAGAATTCGACTTCAACGGCGCCAACCGGCGTCATGTTCAATTCGGTCTGGAATCTTTTGACAATGGATTCCAGTGCATTGCGCGGATCAGCAAAATGCGGCGTGCCGTCGAGGTCATGGACGGAAGCCAGATATTGCGCGGTCGGTTCTTCCATCCAGGGAATGCGCACCAGGCTGCCGAGTACGGGCCAGAGCAGCATGTCGCGGTCGCCTTCATCAAAGACGAGGCCGGTTTCCGGCACATCCTGCCCGGTGATGTCGAGGGCAAGGGCCGAGATGGGCATGAAGCGGCCATCCTTCCAGGCGGGAACCAGTTCATCGCGCCGCAGGATCTTGCCGCGGGCCACGCCGCAGATGTCGGTCCAGATCACGTGGATGCTGGTGATGTCAGGGTTCGCTTCTAAAAATGCGTGGGCTTCCGCCTCGCGCCTTGGAAATACAATCGACATGTTACTGTCTCCGAATTAGCTCATCAGTTCCGCCAGGCAGTGATCTAGTCCCTCGATCATTTGGTTGACGTGTGCCTCTGTGGTTGAAGGGCAGATGAGCAGCATGTTGTGAAACGGCGTCATGATGATGCCGCGGTTCAAGAGGTGATGATGCACTGCCTGGTCGACGGGCTGGTGGATCATCTTCGCCGCCTCGCCGCCGTTGCGCGGGCGAGTTGGGCAGCACATGAATTCGACGCGGGCTCCGGCGCGAACCACATGCCAGGGCGCTGAATGTTTGATAATGACATCCGACAGTCCCTTTTCGAGCTTTTTTGCAAGCGCGATCAGGGGAGCAAAGGCCTCCCTGGTGAAATAGGTTTCGAGAACGGTTTCCATCAGGGCCAGCTGGATCTTCGATCCGGCAAGCGTCGTGCCGATGCCGGAGTGGCCGGGTGTGTGGGTTTTCAGATAATCCCGGATGCGGGTGGTGACAGGTTCGGAAAAGCCATAGACGGCAGCGGGAATGCCGCCGGCAATGGGCTTTCCCAGCACGAATGCATCGGGCTCGAGCCCGTGCTCGCCGGTATAGCCGCCGGGGCCTGATGACATGCAATGGGTTTCATCGATGATCAGCAGGGTTCCGGTTCGGCGAGTGATGTCACGCAGTGCTGCGTGGAAGCCCTCGTCGGGCAGAACCATGCCGACATTGGTCATGATGGGCTCGGCCAGAACGCAGGCCACATCGCCTGGCGCGAGGGCCGCTTCTAAAGTCGGAACATCATTGAACTCGATGACCTTGGTGAACTGGGTGAGGTCATTTGGTTCGCCGATCAGGGCGCGGTCGGCTTCCGGCTCGCCATGGTCGAGGTTCACATAGGTTTCATCCACGGCGCCATGGTAGCAATGGTTGAACACCAGGATTTTCTTGCGGCCGGTTATGGCGCGGCACCAGCGCAGCACCGCACGGTTGGCGTCAGAGGCCGTTGCGGTGATCTGCCAGGCCGGCAATTTGAAACGGTCTTCCAGGAGTTTGCCTACTTTCACGGCGCTGGCGGAGGGCAGCATGGTGGTGAAGCCATTGGCCCCTTCGCGCAGGAGGGTATCGACCACGGGCTTGGGCGAATGGCCGAACATGGCGCCGGTGTCACCCAGGCAAAAATCTATGTAGCTGTTGCCGTCGGCATCGGTCAGGTCGACGCCCTGGGCCTTCTCGATAAACAGCGGGAAGGGGGTTCCCCAGTCCACCATCCAGTGCATGGGCACACCGCGCAGCCAGTTCCTTGCTGCATTTTCGGAATGCCCCTTGGACTTTGGGTTGCGCTGGATAAAGAGGGCCTTTTCTCTTGTCAGCATGGCCTTGATCGAGGCTTCCAAAATGGCAGTTTTCATGATTTCCTTGGCAAGTGGAGGTTAGCCTTGGTTTTAACCGGGCTTTAGGCTCATAAACAACCCCCGTGGATTTTTACGCCCGAATCTGCTTTGGTTGCAGTGCAGCATAAAGGAGCCCCTCATGAGCCGTACCGTTTACGTTAACGGAAGCTATGTCCCTGAAGAACAAGGGAAAATATCTATTTTTGACCGTGGGTTCCTGTTTGCGGATGGCATTTATGAGGTAACTGCAGTGCTCAAGGGCAGGCTGGTTGACTATGATGCCCATATGGAGCGGCTGGAGCGGTCTTTGCGCGAAATCCGCCTGGACTGGCCGTGCAGCAAGGAGGAGCTTAAAGCCATGCATCGCAATATGGTTAAGCACAACGGTCTTGCTGAAGGCTGGGTTTACATGCAGATTACCCGGGGTTCCGCTGACCGGGATTTCAAGTTCCCAAAGGGCGTTAAGCCTACACTCATTGCTTTTACACAGGCCAAGAAATTGGTTGATAATCCGGATGCCGTCAGGGGGGTGAGCGTGATCACGGTACCAGACATTCGCTGGGCAAGGCGGGACATCAAGTCCGTCATGCTGCTGGCCCCGGTATTGGGCAAACAGGCGGCCTATGAGGCAGGGGCATTCGAGGCGTGGATGGTCGAGGATGGGAAAGTGACCGAGGGGACATCGTCAAATGCCTATATCGTCAAGGACGGCAAGGTGATCACCCGGGGTCTCTCCAATAATATCCTGGCGGGCTGCACGCGGCGGGCCCTGTTCCGCCTGGCCAAGGAAAAAGGCGTGACGCTTGAAGAGCGCGCCTTTACGCCGGACGAGGCCTATGCGGCGGACGAGGCGTTTCTGACGAGTGCCTCGAATTTCGTGATGCCGATTGTCGAAATCGACAACAAGCGTGTGGGCGGCGGGCAACCAGGGCCGGTCACGCGCAAATTGCGGGAAATGTTCCTGGAAGAAGCACTGAATTAATTTGAGCAAAGTCTGTTTGGGTTAGAGATGAAATACAAGGTTCGTGTATCGCCGACATTACTGGAAACCATGACACTGGCGGCTATCGAAGCCTATTGTTATGGCAATCTGCGCAAGCAGAAGAACACGGCGGTTGAAACCCTTGGCTATGTCTGGGGCTACCGCAAACGCGAGAACGGTACCTCGATTTTCTATCTCGACCGCACCAGTGTGAGCATTTCGGCGGAGCGCCAGTATCATAGCGTGACGCCTAATCTTGATGCGGCAAAGCTGAAGAACGAGGTGATGATGCGCTGGTCGCCGCACCTTACCCTGATGGGCGATTTCCACAGCCATCCCTACCGCAATCTGACCGAGGTCAACGACGAAGCGGGCTATAATTTTTCGCCGGAAGATCTCAAGGAACTGAAGAGCAATGATTTCGTCTGGGAGCAGGCGAGCGACAATCCGGTCATCCTTGTGATCACCGTGTGCCGGCTTGGCCGGGTGCGCGACAGCGTGCAGGACAATTTCCGCAACAATACGGCGCGCTTTGCAGTCGGTGATTTCCAGTTCTGGCTGAATGCCGCGGTGGGCTATCTGGATGCGGACGGCAAGCGCGCGGTGACCGGCAACACCAACTCTGACGTCCATCTGAGTGTTGAAGGCTGGTATTACAACGAAGCCGGCGGGCGGGTGCGCTCGGCTAGCGCTGTGAGACCTTCCAGGCGGGGTTGATCCAGGGTTCCTGGTTTGAGGCGGGCAGGGGGTCGCGGCCAAGGATGTGGTCCGAGGCTTTCTCACCAATCATCAGGGTCGGCGCATTGAGGTTGCCGTTGGTGACCTGCGGGATGATGGAACTGTCGGCCACGCGCAGGCCTTCGATGCCGATGACCCGGCATTCATGATCGACCACGGCGGTCACGTCCTTTGCCGAGCCCATCTTGCACGAGCCGCAGGGGTGATAGGCGCTTTCACAATGCTGGCGGATGAAAGTGTCGATGTCTGCATCGGATTGCACGGCAATTCCGGGCTGGATTTCACGCCCGGCGTATTTCTGCATAGCGGGCTGCTGGAACAATTCGCGGGTGAGGCGTATGCAGGCGCGAAACTCCTCCCAGTCATCGGGATGAGACATGTAGTTGAAGAGAATCTTTGGCGGCGCCTTGGGATCGCTGTTCCTTACGCGGACGTGGCCGCGCGACTTGCTGCGCATGGGTCCCACGTGAACCTGGAAGCCGTGTCCCTTGAAGGCCACCTTGCCGTCATAGCGCATGGCGGCGGGCAGGAAGTGATACTCGATGTCGGGATACTCGATGCCCGCCTTCGAGCGGATAAAGCCGCAGGATTCAAAGTGATTGGTGGTTCCCAGGCCGGTTTTGAACGACAGCCATTCCAGGCCGATCATGGCCTTGGAGTAGAGATTGAGGCTTGAATAGAGGGTGACGGGCCGCTTGGATTCCATCTGGAAATAAATTTCGAGATGGTCGTGCAGGTTCTCGCCAACACCAGGCAGAACATGGTTTACGGACACACCGGCGGCCTTCAGCACCTCCGGCGCGCCGATGCCGGAGAGTTGCAGGATTTTTGGCGAGTTGATGCTGGAGGCGGCGATCACGATCTCGCGCCGCGCCTTGGCGGTCACGACCTGGCCGCCCACTTCATATTCAACCCCGGTGGCGCGTTTGCCCTCAAGGATGACGCGGTGAACATAGGCGCGGGTCACGAGTTTGACATTACGACGCTTAATAGCAGGCCTGAGATAGGCGTTGGCAGCGGACCAGCGGAAGCCCTTGTACACGGTCATTTCCATGGGGCCGAAGCCCTCTTGCTGGTAGCCATTGTAGTCCGGGGTAACGGGGTAGCCCGCCTCGCGGCCCGCGTCGACAAAGGCCTGGTAGAGCGGATTTAACCTGCGGCCGCGTTTCACATGCATGGGGCCATTGGTGCCGCGCCAGCCCTCTTCGCCGCCGTGGGAATTTTCCTGGCGTTTAAAATAAGGAAGCACGTGTCGGTAGCCCCAGCCCTTGGCTCCCATTTCCTCCCAGGCATCGAAATCCCGGGCGTGGCCCCTGACGTAAACCATGCCATTGATCGATGATGAGCCGCCCATGACCTTGCCGCGGGGCGTCGCCAGCCTGCGCCCGCCCAGATGGGGTTCAGGCTCCGTTTCAAAACCCCAGTTATAGGTGTTCATGTTCATGGGGTAGGAGAGCGCCGAGGGCATCTGGATGAAGGGGCCGCGGTCGCTGCCGCCGAATTCAAGCACCAGAACGGTGTTCTTGCCGTCCTCCGACAGGCGATACGCCATGGCCGATCCGGCGGAACCGGAGCCTAGGATGATAAAGTCGAATTCCTGCATGTGTCCCAGCTAATTCCCCGGCAGATGCCTTCCATGTGCACTTTATACACCGCCAGTGTTTGACAGGCAGCGACAGTTCTGGAACAACGCGCGGCAAGGGACATCTACGGAAAATGACCAAAAAACTGCTTGAGGGGGAGGAAGACGCGTTCATTCTGGTGAATGAGGCGGGTCCTTCGCCCTATGTTCTGGTGTGCGAGCATGCCAGCAACCGCCTGCCCAAAAAGCTCGGAAATCTCGGTCTTCCGGCGGAAGACCTGCAACAGCACATCGCCTGGGACATCGGCGCCGAAGGGGTTTCGCGGCTGCTCTCGCGGCTTCTGGATGCGCCCCTGGTTTTGCAGCGTTATTCGCGTTTGGCCTATGACTGTAACAGACCGCCGGACTCCCCTGGTGCCATGCCGGAAATGAGTGAAACCACGCCCATTCCCGGAAACAAGGGCCTGAGTGCTTCGGACAAGATGGCCCGCGTTGAGGCCATCTACTGGCCGTTTCACGAGCGGCTGGCGCGCATGCTGGACGCCCGTGCCTGTGAGGGCCGCGCCACAAACCTGGTGACCATTCACAGCTTCACGAAGTTCTACAAGGGAAAGGAACGGGCAGTGGAACTGGGCATCCTGTTTGACCGGGATGCGCGCATTGCCGACAGGCTGATCAAGGCGCTCCCGAAAGTGGACGTGCGGCTAAATGAGCCCTATGGCCCGAAGGATGGCGTGTTGCACACTCTCAATCTGCATGCGGCGCCGCGAGGGCTCAAATCCGCAATGATCGAAATCCGCAATGACTTCATTGCCAATGAACGCGGACAAAATGAATGGGCGCAGCGCCTGGCGATGCCGCTCATTCAAGCGATAACAAAATAGGAAGACAAGAATGGCCGATGGCATGCTGACACTGGACGAGCTGAAAGCGGAGGTTAAGGCCGGCACGATCGATACAGTCGTGGCGGCCATGGTGGACATGCAGGGCCGCCTCATCGGCAAGCGCTTCCACGGGCAGTTCTTCGTGGACGGCGGCTATGAGGAAACCCATGGCTGCAACTATCTGCTGGGCGTTGATATCGCCATGGAACCGGTGCCGGGCTACAAGGCCACAAGCTGGCAAAAGGGCTATGGCGACTTTGTCATCAAGCCCGACATGGCCACGCTCCGCCGCACGCCATGGCTGCCGGCCACGGCCTTGGTGCTGTGCGATATCCTCGACCATCATTCCCACGCGGATGTTCCCCATAGCCCGCGCGCCATTTTGAAGAAGCAGCTGAAGCGCCTCGAAGCGATGAAGATGAAGGCCTATATGGCCTCCGAGCTTGAGTTCTTCCTGTTCGACGACAGCTATGAGGCGGCCCATCACAAGGGCTACCGCCACCTGAAAACTTCTGGCCATTACAGCGAAGATTACCACATCCTGCAAACCACCAAGGAAGAAGGCGTGATGCGCGCCATCCGCAACGGCTTGCACGGGGCGGGCATTCCCGTCGAAAATTCCAAGGGCGAGTGGGGCGTGGGCCAGGAAGAAATCAACGTCAAGTACTCGGACGCGCTCGACATGGCAGACCGGCACGCCGTCATCAAGAATGCCTGCAAGGAAATCGCTTATGGCCAGGGCAAGGCCATCACCTTCATGGCGAAGTGGGATTATGCGGCAGCCGGCAGCTCCTCGCACGTGCACCAGTCCCTATGGAGTGCGGATGGCAAGACGCCGCTGTTCCAGGACAAGGCCGGTGACCACGGCATGTCGGACCTGATGAAGCATTACCTGGCAGGTCAGCTGGAGCATGCCGGCGAGATCACCTATTTCCTCGCCCCCTACATCAACTCCTACAAGCGCTTCATGGCGGGGACCTTTGCGCCAACGCGCGCCATCTGGAGCTTTGACAACCGCACGGCGGGCTACCGCCTGTGCGGGGCAGGCACCAAAGCCATTCGCGTGGAGTGCCGGGTTGGCGGGGCCGATCTCAACCCCTATCTGGCCTTTGCAGCCCTGCTTGCCGCGGGCCTCGACGGGGTTGAGAAGAAGATGAAGCTGGAGCCGGTTTTTTCCGGTGACGCCTACGACACTTCCAAGGCGCTGCGTGAAATTCCAAAAAACCTGCGCGATGCCACGTCGCTGCTTGATGGCTCGAAATTTATGCGTTCGGCGTTTGGTGACGAGGTGATCGACCATTACGTCCACACGGCGAAGTGGGAACAGCACGAATATGACAAACGCGTCGTCGATCTCGATCTGGCGCGCGGCTTTGAGCAGTATTAATTTCAAGGGAAAAATGATGACAATTCCAAACCGCAATTTCAGCTATCCCACGGCGCTCAAGTATGGCGTGGGGCGCATCAGGGAGCTGGCCGAGCTCTGCAAGGCCAATGGCATCATGCGGCCGCTCTTTGTCACCGACCCGGGGCTGGCGTCCATGCCCATGGTGCACGCCATCGTCGAGGACGTGAGGCGCGCCGGACTGGCTATCGCGGTATTTTCAGATGTGCGGCCCAATCCGATCGAGGCCAATATCCTTGAGGGCATCAAGGCCTATCAGGCGGGGCGCCATGACGGCGTGATTGCCTTTGGCGGCGGCTCGGGCCTCGACATCGGCAAGATGATTGCCCTCATGCACGGGCAAACCATTTCGGTGTTCGATCTGGAAGACATTGGCGACTGGTGGACCAGGGCAGATGCCTCAAAAATTTCTCCCATCATTGCGGTGCCGACAACGGCGGGCACGGGCTCGGAAGTGGGCCGCGCCGGCGTCGTCACCCATCCTTTCACCCACGAAAAGAAAATCATTTTCCACCCGGCGATCATGCCGAAGGTGGCAATCCTCGATCCGCAGCTCACGGTTGGCTTGCCTCCCAAATTGACGGCGGCCACGGGCATGGATGCGCTGGCCCATTGCCTGGAAGCCTATAGCGCACCGTTCTACCATCCCCTGTCAGCCGGCGTCGGGCTTGAAGGCATGCGCCTGGTGAAGGAAAACCTGGTGAGGGCGGTGAAGAAGGGTACTGATCTCGATGCACGCGGCAATATGCTGATGGCGTCCACCATGGGGGCCACCGCCTTCCAGCGCGGGCTCGGCGCCATCCATGCGCTGTCGCATCCCCTTGGCGGGCTCTATGACGCCCATCACGGGCTGCTCAATGGAATTGTGATGCCCTATGTGCTGAAGGCCAACCGCCGCAAGATTGAAAAGGACATCGAGCGGGCCGCCGCCTATCTCGGCATCAAGGGCGGGTTCAACGGCTTCCTCAAATGGATTCTCAGCTTGCGCAAGGAGATCGGCATTCCGCATGCGTTGAAGGACATCGGCATCGATACCAAGCGCCTCGACAAAGTGGCGAAGATGGCGATCAAGGATCCCTCGGCTGGCGGCAATCCCATCCAGTTCACGGAAAAGCAATACAAGGTGCTGGCCAAGAAGTGCGTAGTGGGTGACCTCTGATCGGTGGCAGGCGGATTTGAAGCAACCGTAGCGGCGGCCAGGTCTTGCGACATCTGCAAGGCCCATCTGCCGCTGGGCCCACGCCCGGTGTTCCAGATTGCCCAGACGGCCCGCATTCTCATCGTTGGCCAGGCGCCGGGCCGGCGGGTGCATGAAACCGGCATTACCTTCAATGATCCCAGCGGCGACCGTTTGCGGTGCTGGATGGGCATTGACCGCGGCGTGTTTTACGACGCAGCGAAAATTGCCGTTCTGCCCATGGGCTTCTGCTACCCGGGGACCAGTAAATCCGGCGACCTGCCGCCACGCCCGGAATGCGCCCGGCACTGGCGCCAGCCACTTCTGAATTTTTTGCCGAACATCGCGCTGACGCTGGTCATCGGCCAATATGCCCATGCTTGGCATTTGGCCACGCGGCAGAAGGGCAGCCTGACGGACACGGTGAAGAACTGGAAGGAATACTGGCCGGATATCTTGGCGCTTCCCCATCCCAGCCCGCGCAACAATATGTGGCTCAGGAGAAATCCTTGGTTTGAAGAAGATATTTTTCCGGTTCTCAGGGGCCGGATATCCCAGCTACTGAACTAAAATTTCTTTGGAAGTTTACTCGCCGGGCTTTTCCTCGACGAAGACCTCGATGGTGGTTTCACCCGCATTGAGGAAATCGAGGATAAGGTTAAAGCGCTCGCCCTTTTTCAGGGGATGCTTCAGGCCGAGCAGGCGCAGGTGCCTTGCGGTCGGCCGCATTGGCACGGGTTTTTTGGGATCGAGCGCAATCGCGGTAAGCGGCGGATCGTCATACCGGTTGTTCTGGCGCAGCTCGATCGAGCTGCAAATTTCAGACCGCGCCGCCACAAGTTCGTCATGCCCGGTTCCCTGATTGGCCAAGGGAAAGAATACCTGGCCATCGTTCTGCTGGCTGGGCAGGGCCCAAGCGTGGCCGATGGCAATGTCGCCATGCCGGAAAGAATGGGCTTGGGCGAATGTTGGCGCAAGAATGGCAAGCAGGAAGGTTCTTCTTAACATCCGGAAACCCTAGCGGCTTGGCAGGTTTTCGGGAATGTGACAGTATCGCCCGCATGGCGCGCGTAACATTTACCAGTAATTTGCGCAGGCATGTGGATTGCCCTGTCGTTGAAGCGAGGGGCCTGACGGTGCGCGAAGTTTTGGACAGTGTCTTTGAATCCAATGACCGCTTGCGGTCCTATATTCTCGATGACCAGGCGGCGCTCCGCAAGCACATGACCATTCTGGTTGACGGCAAGCGGGTGAGCGATCTCACGGGGTTGAGCGACGCGGTTCTGCCGAAAAGTGAAGTTTATGTCCTGCAAGCCCTTTCAGGAGGTTAGGCGATGAGTAACTCCATTCTGGTTTCAACCCGCAAGGGCCTGTTCACGGTCAAGCGTGGGCGGGGTGGCTGGAGCGTCAGCGATGGCGACTTCATCGGCGACAACGTGACGCTGACTTTGCATGACCCGCGCAATGGCACGGATTATGCGGCGCTCAACCATGGCCATTTCGGCATCAAACTGCATCGCCGCGATAAGGGCCGCAAGACCTGGAAGGAAATCACCACGCCCGCCTATCCGGCAAAACCCGAGGGGCTCAATGATCTTGACGGCTGGGGGAAGCCGGTGAACTGGACCACGCAACTGATCTGGGCATTGGAAGCGGGCGGGCGTGATGAGCCGGGGGTGATCTGGTGCGGTACCATGCCGGGCGGGTTGTTCCGCTCGCGCGACCGGGGAACCACCTGGGAGATGATCGAAACCCTGTGGCATATGCCGGACCGCAACAAGTGGCTGGGGGGCGGTGCGGATATTCCGGGCATTCATTCTATTTGCATTGATCCACGCTCATCGAAAACCGTCCGCGTGGCTATTTCCTGCGGCGGCGTGTGGGTTACCCATGACGGCGGGGCGACCTGGGCGCAAACGGCCCACGGCATGAAGTTTGACCAGGGGCCGCCGGAGCAGGCAGGTGATCCCCATACGCAGGATCCGCACATGATGGTGCAGTGCCGCTCGCAGCCCGACACGTTCTGGGTGCAACACCACTGCGGCATTTTCAAATCGGTGGACAATGCCAAGAGCTGGACCGAAGTGAAGGCCAAACCGTCATCCTTTGGCTTTGGCGTGGTGGTTCATCCCGATAACGCCGACACTGCGTGGTTCGTGCCCGGCATCAAGGACGAGAAGCGCATTCCGGTTGATGGCGCATTGGTGGTGACACGCACGCGGGACGGCGGCAAGACCTTCAAGAGCCTGAAAAAAGGCCTGCCGCAGAAACACGCCTATGATCTTATTTTCCGGCACGGGCTGGCGATTGATGAACCGGGCGAGCGCCTGGCGATGGGTTCGACCACCGGCGGCGTCTGGGTGAGCGAGGACCAGGGCGACAGCTGGCAGAGCGTGAGCCATTCCCTGCCGCCAGTTTACGCGGTAAGGTTTGCTTGAACTTTTAGTACTTTTCCTCTCCCCGCTGGGGAGAGGAAAAGAAACAATGGCGGCCAAAGCCCGACCATGGAGAGAGAAATAGTTATGTCAGCCGGCGCCAGGAATGTTTCTTGAGTGCCGCCGTAAATACATCGGGTTCCCAATCTTCAGCCAGTGCCTTGACCATGAGCTGTTGCTGGGTTTGGGGGGCGAGGCCGCCGATGGGCGGGTCGCGGTCGAGATTGGTGGGGAAGGCGTAGCCTTCGGCGCAGGCGGCGATCACATTTGAAATTTCACCGGCACTCAATTTCATTTTGCGGAGCGTTGGGTAAAGAATGGCTGACATGGCGGCGCGGTCCATGCTTTCCATGGCGCGGCCATAGGCCGAGGATACCTGCAACAGGTTTGCCATGCGCTTGATGTCCTTGGTGCGGTTATGGCCCGCCGCATGGAAAAGGGCGGGGCTGAGGAACACCGCATCGCCCTTGGCCAAGGGCAACTGGATATAGTTCTTGTTGAAGTAGTCCTTGAACTCGGGCTTGCGCCAGGCGAAATAGCCCGGCACGAAATTTTGGCTATAGGGCAGATAGAGGGTGGGCCCGCTTTCAACCGGCATGTCGCAATGGGCAACGGCGCCCTGCAGGGTGAGCACCGGCGAAAGCTGGTGGGCGTGCAGCGGGAAGCGCTCGATCTCGGCGGCGGTCTGGAATCCCATGTGATAGTCGCGGTGCACGGACTGGGCTTCGCCGCCGGGGTTCACGACATTAAGCTGCGAGGTGATCTGGCAGCCGGTGCCGAGCCAGCTTTCGGAGATGAGGGCAACAATCTCGTTGGAATAATATCTGGCGAAAAGTTCCGGATCGCGCAGGTAGAGTTTTTCCAGGGCATTCCAGATGCGGTCATTGGCGCCGGGCTTGGCGAAATGATCGCCGCCGCCAGTCTTGGCTTCATGCTGCTCCCTGATCATGGCGTTGAACGTGTCGGTGGCCGCATCAATCACCGCCTTGTCGGGGAAGGCATTCTTGAACATGAGAATGCCGGGGCCGGAATAGATTGCCTCGGCCCATTCCGCCATGATGGCCTTGCGATGGTCCGGATCCTTCGCCGCGGCGCGCACCGCGTTTCCCTCATAGACCAGCACGTTGGACTGCACGGCGCTGGCCAGCGGATAATCGCTCAGGCTGGTTTCGCGGGCGATGAGCTTCACAAAATCATCAAGCTTGCAGCTTTCGGCGGTCATCCAGGTGCGGTCGGAGCGGCGCTTGGCAATGCTGTCGGTTTTCATGGGAAGTTGCCTTTCGATGGAAGCCTATCCTAGCCGAAACAACTCCATTTGAAAACGCATGGGAGGATTGCGGTTCAGTTCAACTGCCAAATGGTGAAGTTCAGGAATGCCGCGAAGCTTACCCAGGCGAGATAGGGCAGCATGAGGGCTCCGGCCAATCTGGAATGATTGAAAAATGCCCAAGTGGTGGCGGCAAGAACTGCGAGCAAAGCCACGATATCTACTAGAGCCCAGGCTGGGTTGCGCGCCCCGAAAAAGAGGAATGACCAAAGGCAATTCAGCGCGAGCTGGATAAAGAACAGGCCAAGCGCAAGGCGCAGGCCGGGCGCGCGCGGTGTTTTCTTCCAGACAAGCCACGCGGCAACGGCCATCATCACGTAAAGCGTGGTCCAGACCGGCGCGAAAACCCAGGACGGCGGATTCCATGACGGTTTGTTGAGCGTGGGGTACCACTCGGCCACCGACTGCGTCGTGATCCATCCGCCAAGCGCGCCCGCAAGCAGGCAAATGGCGACAAAACCGGCGAGCGCCAGCCATTGATTGATACGGCCCATCACATCATTCCTCCGGTTGTGCCGAGGGAACCCATGAAGAGCAATCCGCCGAGCCCGGCAATGGCCACCCCGCCACCAAGGCGAAGGGCGAAGGCGAGCCAGCCCAGCATCCTGTCGTCGCTGGAAGCCAGGCGCATGGCGAGCTTCTTGGAATAGACAGCAATGGCGGCAATCATGGATACGGTGATAAATGTGCCAATGGCCATGACAAGGGTTGAGGCGACGCCTGCCCAGTAAATCCCCAGGGCATTGGCCAGGATCAAGACTAGAATGGCGCCGGTGCAGGGCCTGATACCCACGGCAACGGCCAATGAAAAAGCCTTGGTGAGGGACCATTCGCCCCGCACCTGCTTTGCCTCCGCCACATGGGCGTGGCCGCAATTCTCGTCATGCACATGGTCATGGTGGTGATGGTCTTGGCCGTGATGGTCGTTGCCGTGATCATGGTGGCCATGGGGCCGCAGGGCGGTCCAAATAAGATAAAGGCCCATGGCACCGATCATCGCGTAGCTGGCGCTTTCGAGGAAGCCCGCCATGTCCTTGGCGGTTTTTCCCGCACTTGCTACGACCAGCAGCAGAATGCTCACCAGCAAAATAGCCACGAGGGCCTGAATGATGGAACTGAGAAAGGCGATGGTGATGCCGCGCTTCAATTCAATTTCCGTGGCCAGCAGCCAGGCGGAGATCACCGTCTTGCCGTGGCCCGGCCCCGCCGCGTGAAAGATGCCGTAGCCAAAACTCAAGAGCATCAAAGTCCAGGCGGCGGTTGTGGCGCTGCCGGTCCTGATATTGCGCAATGCGCCGGACATGGCGCCATAGAATTCCTGCTGTTTCTCGCGCACCCACAGCACCGGGTTTTCCCAGAAGGACACCATGACGAGCGAGCCATCGGCATTGCGCGGCTGGACCAGCAATTTTCTCTTGTCGATCTTGATTTCGCTTGTGGGCTCGCTGGCGGTTTGCGCCATGGCCGGGGCTGCAAAGAATCCGCCAAGGACAAAGACCATGAGCAGATTACGCAGGAACTGCATCATGCCTGACATGCGATTGATACGGCCTGGGCGAACATCGCGCCGAAGTCCTCATCGGTTTCCGGCTTCCATTCCTTGCTCTTGGTGGACAGCATGGTGCGGGTCTGGTCAAGCTCGGCATCGGTAGGCACCGGCTTCACGACGAGCTTGCACGACTGGGGGATCTTGCCTGTGACATCGACCGCATCGTCGGCCGGATACTCAAGGTCAATGAAGAATTCCGGATCATAGACCTTCAGCGTGAATTCTTCCTTCCTCGGGTCGACTGGCCTTACCAGAGGGACCTGAAAATGCAGGGTCAGCTTGTTGTTGCTCCAGATCTGGCCGGCGTCGGTGACCTCGCCAATTTTCTGCTGCTCGCCATTGGCCCGCATCACGGTGAAATACTCATAGTCTTTCAGGGATTCGATATTTTCCTTGGTGAGCGGGGCCAGCTCGTCCTGGCTGTACATGCCGTCACCGTCAACATCCAGGCCATCAAGGGCCATCTGGGTGTAGCCATCGTCAAAGGTCCACTCGACGTCGACACCCTTGATCAGGCCGTCATCGGTGAAGACGATGGAAGACTGCATCTCGATCCAGACATGGGGGTGGGCCTGGGCCGGCGTGCCCACGCAACCGGCCATCATTGCAGCCATGACAAGATAAAGGTTGCGGCCCGCCGCCATCCGTGAAATCTCCGCTTCAAGGCGCGCATAGTGAACGCATGCGGCAAAAAAGTGAAATTAAGTTTTGGCAAGGTCATAAATCGGGTGGGCGGCGGAATGCCCCACCGGCATGATGTTCCAAACGGCAGGAATGGGACATATGGCAACGCAAAAGACCATGGGGGCGAGGGAATGGTCCTTGCTGCTTATCCTCTCGGTTCTGTGGGGCGGATCGTTCTTCTTCATTGGCGTTGCCGTCAAGGAATTGCCGCCGCTCACCATCATGATGTTGCGGGTGGGACTTGCCGCCGTGATCCTGCATGTGGTCATCCGTGCCCGGGGGCAATGGATGCCACGCGACCCCAAGGTATGGCTGGCTTTTGCCGGCATGGGGCTTCTCAACAATGCCATTCCGCAAACGCTCATTGTCTGGGGGCAAACGCAAATCCCCAGCGGCCTGGCCTCCATCCTGAATGCCACCACGCCGCTCTTTGGCGTACTCGTTGCGCATTTCTTCACCAGCGACGAAAAGATGACGGGCAAGAAGCTTTTGGGCGTCATTGTCGGATTTGTCGGCGCTGCCGTCATGGTAGGCCCGGCAGCATTGCAGGGGCTCGGGAGCAATGTCTGGGCGCAAGTGGCGGTTCTCCTGGCTTCAGCTTTCTATGGCATCTCAGGTGTCTACGGGCGGCGCTTCAAACAGATGGGGGTTACACCCATGATGACGGCCACGGGGCAACTGACGGCTTCAACCCTGATTCTCACGCCCATTGCCCTGATCATGGACCACTCCTGGAGCCTCACCCAGCCCAGCCTTGCGGCATGGGCCGCCATTGCCGGGCTTGCCATTCTTTCAACGGCGCTGGCTTATCTGATTTTCTTCCGCATTCTCGCCTCCTCGGGGGCGACCAACCTGATGCTGGTCACTTTCCTGATCCCGATCAGCGCGGTGCTTCTGGGTTTCCTGTTTCTGGGCGAGCAACTGGAAGCCCGGCATTTCGCCGGCATGGGGCTCATCGCGCTGGGCCTCGCCGCCATCGACGGGCGGTTGCTGGCGCTCCCCTGGCCTAAGGTCAGGACCAATTAATCTGAAAGTTGCGAACGGCAGCTTTCCAGGATGGAGTGGACATTCAGAGAGAGTCCGCTCGGGACCCGAAGCCGACATCGTTCACATGGCTCCGTGGACCTAGAGAAGCTTCAATATCCTTTGTTGCAGCCAATTCGCCTCAGTTGATGCTTGTAAATGCGCAACGAAGTGAACCCCGAAAGAATTTCCGTTAATGACAGGAATTTAATGGAGGATGAGTGCCTTTAACCGAACACTAACGGTGCCAATGAGGACCCAGCCTGATCATCAAAAGGTTTTCGAAATCAGGCGTTTATGAGGATGGACTGCCAGGTCCCGATTCAAATCCCACACTCCGAGACACTCTCAGGTCAATGGAACGATTACCTGCCGAAACACTTTTATCTCCAGCGCGGTTAAAATCATCAGATGTCCGTCGATTGAAGGTATACTATGCAATCAACTTATGTAGATCCGCGGATGCAGGCCATGGGCGTGCCTGTTTTTGCCATGTTTGCGCCTTTTCCCATCTCATGTTTCACACCCGCCCTCCTCACAGACATAACTTACTACAACACTGCCGATATTCAGTGGGCCAATTTTTTAGCTTGGATGCTCGCATTCGGCGCGTTTTTTCTAGGACTATTGATTCTGATTAATCTCATAGACTATTGATTCTGATTAATCTCATAGACATTGTTCGTGCTTCGGCCTCTCGACCCGCTCGCGCGTGGCTTCAACTCGCACTATATGCTGTTGTTTTTGTTGTCGTTATGTTTAATAATTTTGTCCACGCACGCGACGGCTGGACATCCGTCGTTCCCCAGGGCCTGGTTCTTTCAGCCACCGCAGTGATTTTGATGATCATCGCGTCTTTCGTCGGCTACAAAACATTACGTTCAGAAGTCATGGGAGGATAAAATGAGAACTCCTTCACTGTTGTTGCTTTTACCTGCAATATAAATGTTGTCGGCATGCGATGATCTAATAACCGGCCCGGAACAACACGCAGGCACCGCTCCTAATCTTCCAGATGCCCAACAATTTCTTGTGCCTCCTATGAATATTACAAATCCAATTGGCTGGAAAAACGGTGAAACTCCATCTGTCCCAACTGGATTCACCATAAAGGCTTTCGCCACAGACCTGAATGGTCCTAGAAACATATTGCCGCTAGCGAACGGCGATGTCTTAGCTGTTGAGGCAGGAGGGCCAAGTGGAGAACCCGTCACCAGACCGAAGGACATCGTATACAAATTTGTAAAGGGTAAGGCTCACAGCCCTGTGAACCCAGTCAATCGCGTCGTCCTGCTGCACGACACAAACGGCGATGGCCAAGCCGGTGAGAAAACTATACTCATTGATAACTTAAATTCGTCCTTTGGGATCGTCTTGGTGGGTGAAGCTCTTTACGTTGCCGAAACTGACAAAATCGTTCGCTACGCTTATCTTCCGGGTCAAAAAACAATCTCTGAGGCAGGCGCGGTGTTAAGTGTGTTGCCCGCCGGCGAGATCAATCACCACTGGACAAAAAGTTTGACCGCCAGCCCTGATGGAACCAAGCTTTATGTCGCAATTGGTTCAAACAGCAATATCGTCGAACGCGGCATTAATGCTGAATTGGATCGAGCGAGGATATGGGAAGTAGATATCAAAACAGGTGCGGTTCGCCCCTACGCCACGGGTTTGCGTAACCCAAATGGCCTGACATTTCAACCTGGCACTAGTCAATTGTGGGCAGTTGTCAACGAACGCGACGAACTTGGGAACAATCTCGTCCCAGATTATATGACCTCGGTGAAAGATGGCGGTTTCTACGGGTGGCCATGGAGCTATTTTGGTGACCACGTTGATGTTCGTGTTAAACCTGAACGGCCAGATATGGTGTCAAAGGCCATTGTCCCAGACTTTTCACTAGGGCCCCATGTCGCCCCCCTTGGCCTTGCCTTCAACACAAGCAACGCCTTTCCAGCGCGTTATGCGAACGGTGCCTTCGTGGGTGAACACGGGAGTTGGGACCGCACAGTGCTAAACGGATTTGACGTTGCCTTTGTAGCGTTTAAAAACGGCAAGCCAACGGGAAAGCCTGAAGTTTTCGTGGGCGGGTTTGCCGACAAGGAGAACAACGCACGCGGTCGCCCAGTGGGCGTAGCATTTGACGATAAAGGCGTGCTGTACATTGCTGACGACGTTGGAAACATTGTATGGCGGGTAAAGGCTGAACCAAAATGATGTATAAGATGTTTCCTTCTTCAATGGCATAAAGAAAATGACTCCGGCAGACAACTGTGATTACAAACCACAGTGAAATTCTGGAGGAATACTAATAAACATGCGCCCTTGGCCCTTCCCGGACGTTCAATGCAGCTTGACGAATGTCCGCAATAGGTCATGGCCCTAGTTCAAAAGGCAGTCCCTGGCTGACTTCGCAAGGTTGCGCATCATCTCTTCGTAGGCGCCTGGCCCCGGTGCCACGTCAAAGCCCATGACATCAAGAATGCCGGGCTTGGCGGCGGTGCCTTCCATGACAACACGGACAAATTTTTCGTCAAACTGCGGCTCGCGGAAAACGCAGAGGGCTTTTGCCGAAATGATTTTTTCGCGAATGTCCTGCAGTTGCCTGGCCGAAGGGGCGTTGGCATTAGCGTCGGAAATGCTGCCCAGCGCTTCAAGGCCGAAGCGGGACTCAAAATACGGGTAGGCGTCGTGAAAAACGATGAATGGCTTGTTCTGGATGGGTTTTGTCGCGGCGGTGATGTCGGCTTCGAGTTTATCAAGGGCAGACATATAGGCGGCGGCATTGGCCTCGTAGGCCGTGGCATTTTCGGGATCGATGGCGCCGAGCTTGGCGGCAATCGCCGTGGTCATGGCCTTGGCGTTTTCGGGATCGAGCCAGACATGCGGATTATATTTCAGCGCGAAGCCATACTGATCATCGTGGATGTCCGGCAATTCTTCGTCCCCATCCTCTTCGAAATTGCCGCCGGTGCGGATTTTCAAAACCTTCATTCCCGGCGAATCGACAAGGGCTACGAATTTCTTGCCATTCACCGCTTCGCTTCCGCTGATTTGCCCGAGCTTGTGCTCCAGCCCGCCGCCAATCATGAATACGACGTCGGCCTTGCCAAGATCGGATATCTGCTCGGGCGACAGGTTTGCCGCATGCTCGGAATTCTTGCCGGAGAGAAGCAGGTCGGGGACAGCCAGATTGCCCATGACATTGGCGACGATGCTGTGCACGGGCATGATCGAGGCAATGACTTTCGACGCGCCCAGGGCCGTGGTGGAGAGCAGGAGGGTGGCAAAGCAGGAGATCGCAAGGCGCATAGCATGGCTTTCTAAAATGTTATGTTATAACATATCTAATTGAACCAGCATGTCAAGCATTGACGCAGACGTGACGGGGATGCGGCAAGGATTGAGTTGAAGTTCGCGGGTTTGCCTGTCAGTTAGGGGAAATGGACCTCCATGTTCCCTTGCAGGCCGCACTTGTGGCAGGCGCCATCAGTTTTTTGAGCCCCTGCGTTTTGCCGCTGGTGCCGTCCTATCTGTGCTTCATCACGGGCGCCACGCTCGATGAGCTGTCCGATGGGGATGGCGCTTCGGTGTCCCAGCAGCGCCGCGCCCTGCTTGCGGCTTTGTGTTTCGTGCTGGGATTTTCCACGGTTTTCATCACACTGGGGGCCAGCGCCTCGGTTTTGGGCCAGACGCTCCGGCAGGTCATCAGCTTCACCGTTTCGGTATTCGGTTATGAGGTGAATGTGGCAACTGCCGTCTCCGGCCTTGCCATCATGCTGATGGGCATTCATTTCATCGGGCTGTTCAAGATCAATCTGCTGCACCGGGAAGCGCGCTACCATCACCATTCGCAGCCGGTGGGCCTTCTCGGCGCCTATGGCATTGGCCTGGCCTTTGCATTTGGCTGGACGCCCTGCATCGGCCCCATCCTCGCCACCATCCTGACGATTGCCGCCAGCGAGCAGGATGTGGCGCGCGGCGCCGGGCTGCTGGCCGTCTATTCACTGGGCCTTGGCATTCCATTTTTGCTGGCGGCTGCGGGAGTTGGAACCTTTCTCGGGTTTTCCGGATATTTCAAACGGCATCTGGTGACGGTCGAGCGGCTGATGGGCGTGCTTCTGGTGCTGACCGGCATCATGTTTCTTACCGGCTCCATGCAAAGCATGGCCTACTGGTTTCTGGAACAGTTTCCGTGGCTGGCTACGATCGGCTGAGCTCGATGGGTTTTCCGTGCGGCGTTGCATGGGCGGCGCGGTCCCAGGCTTCAACGCGGTCCAGGCGTTCGACCTGCGACATGAGCCCCTTGGCCTCGACGATTTTTTCCAGCGCGGCAAGCCAGTGTTCATAATAGGACTTATCCGAAGATTTTATTTCCGCGCCCAACGTTTCAGCCCATTCGCTCCAGGTGAAATGCCCACGCTCATGCAGCTTCACTACCATGGCGAAGGCCTGCGCTTCCCACGGTTCATTGAACACGGGATCTTCAGGCGGGTTCAAGATAGGGCTCCCAGAGATCGAGCATCACTGTGTCAGCATTGGCGTGGCCCCATAATTCCCTTGCGGTGAAGCGCACCGTGTAAAGCCATTGCGGATTTTCGCCGAGTCCAGACGCGTTTGAATCCGGGAAAACATGGGCGCCATGGAGTTTTACCACGTCGCCTGCGTGGCCACGCACATAACGCGGCGCACGGGTGTGGCTCGCGGGGGTTATGATCTTCACGCGCACTTTTTGACCGATTGCGAAGGCCGCCGGATTTGGAACATCGCGGGCATAGCTGGCGTGCGCCGTCAATGCTGCCCAAACACCTTCAGGGCGCATCGGGCTGGAATTATCGGGGGTGTATTTTTTCAGCAGGGTTTCCAGGCCGTGCAGCCAATGCTCGTAGTAACTTGTCTTGAGATATTTGGCGGGGTGCATGGATTCGCAGGCTGATCGGTCCTCATCGATGTTCCAGCCACCGGGAACTGCCATCATGAGGGCGGCCATGTGGCCTTCCCAATTTTCATGAAACACGGGTTCTGAGTGTGGCGCTGCGACGGGGCCAAAGCCCGTCATGCCGCCAAGGTCATGGGCGCCGTTCATGGGGCCTCCAGATAGGGCTCGAAGAGATCGGCCTGCAAGTCGTCATCAGTGTCCGCGCCGAAGACGTCGCGCGCCGTGAAACGCACGGCATAGAGATGCTGCGGATTTTCGCCCGCACCTTGCGCATTTGAATCAGGGAAAACATGGGCTCTGTGGTAAAGCACAATTTCTCCGGTCTTGCCGCTCAGGTAGCCGGGCAGGCGCGTGTGCCCTGCGGAGTGAAGATTGCGCACCTTCACGCGGTCGCCGATCTTGAAAAGCGGTTTTGCTTCTGTCGCCCGTATGTAGGGA
The DNA here is from genome assembly GCA_038251095.1 of Hyphomicrobiales bacterium. Classification (GTDB taxonomy): domain Bacteria; phylum Pseudomonadota; class Alphaproteobacteria; order Rhizobiales; family Aestuariivirgaceae; genus Aestuariivirga. The sequence goes on along the minus strand of JBBSBQ010000023.1, from coordinate 25,403 downwards.
CTGCCCTCGGCGAGGACGGTTGCCACGTTTGCGGCTTCAAGAACGGGGAGTTTTTTGGAAGGAGCATCGAGAAGCCCGCGCTCGCTCAAAAGCCGTTTTAGCCCTTCCATCCAGATCTCGTAATAGCTGAGCGACCAGTAAAGTGCTGGCGGAGTCTTTTCGCGGGCGTGGCGCGACATGTCGATGTTCCACTGGCGGGTGGCGCCCATGGCCAATGAGATCGCCAAGGCGCGCCGCTGCCACGGCGCGTGGAAGAGCGGCTCATCTGCTTCCGGCGCAATGGGGCCAAAGCCCATCATGCCGCCCATGTCCTGGGGGCCGTTCACGCCACGTGCCCCGCAAGCCGCGTGCCGATCATTGAGTCGCGGTTGACGAGGCCCGCCAGCTCTTCCTCGCTCAAGCCAACGGTGCTGGCCGGCCGCATGGGAATGACGAGGTAGCGGATTTCAGCGGTTGAATCCCAGACGCTGACTTTGGTTTTTTCGGGAAGCGTCACGCCGAATTCGGCAAGCACGCCGCGCGGATCGATGACGGCGCGCGAGCGGTAGGGCGGCGACTTATACCAGACGGGCGGCAGGCCCAACACCGACCACGGGTAACAGGAGCACAGGGTGCAGACCACCATGTTGTGAATTTCAGGCGTGTTGAACAGCGCCACCATGTGCTCGCCCTGGCGGCCTGTGTAGCCAAGGCTCGCGATTGCCGCAGTTGCATCTTCCTTCAGCCATGTCGCGTAAGCCGGATCGGTCCAGGCCCTGGCCACAACTATCGCGCCATTGCGCGGGCCGATTTTTGTTTCGTAAGTGTCGATCAACATATCAAGTGCGGCGGGATCGACATAGCCCTTTTCCACAAGGAGCGACTCCAACGCCTTGACCCGCAAGGCGATGGGAGAGAGCTCCAAGTGTTCTTCGTGGTCGTGTCCGTCATGTGGCATGTTATTTTTCCGGTTGTTGGTTTAGCATAGCCGGAGATTGCGGGACGGAGAAGGGCAATGGCTGGACTTGAGGGCATAGGGGCTTGCGTTTTTGATGCCTATGGCACGCTGTTTGATGTTGGCTCCCCGGTGCAGAAACTGGCCACCGAGATTGGCGACAAGGCCTCTGGCCTCGCTGTGCTGTGGCGGCAGAAGCAGCTGGAATACACCTGGCTGCGCAGCCTCATGGGAGTTCACGCGGATTTCTGGCATGTGACGGGCGATGCGCTGGACTTTTCGCTCGAGGCCCTGAAGATTGAAGATGTGGGTTTGCGCGATGAATTGATGACGCTTTACCTCAAGCTTGACGCCTATCCGGAAGTGGCCGAGGCCCTGCAGGCCGTGCGGGCAAAGGGCAAGCGCACCGCCATCCTCTCCAATGGCAGCCCCTCCATGCTGGACAGCGCGGTGCGCGCCGCCGGGGTTGAAAAATATTTCGACATTGTTCTCTCGGTGGAGGATGTGGGAATCTACAAGCCGAGCCGGCGGGTTTACCGCCATGCCATGCAGAAGCTGCGAATCCAGGACGCACCCGCCATTTGCTTTGTCTCCGCCAACAGCTGGGACGCGCAGGCAGCGGCGCAGTTCGGGTTTCAGGTCGTCAGGTTGGCGCGCAGCGGCAGGCAGGACGACAGGATTCCGGGGAAGGTGGCAGCGCGAATCGAGTCACTGAGCGAATTGGCGGGATTACTTGCATAAATTACATCTCCCATCTTGACCGGGCTTGACCCGGTCATCTTCTCATCTGCCAAGTAGATGCCCGCATCAAATGCGGGCATGATGAGAAGAGGTACAATTGCACTGGGTGCGCTTAGACCAACTTCTCATTGCCGCGGCGGCCAGCCTTGAATTAACATTCAAGTTGGACCAATCAGACGAGGCAGTTCATCCATGGCATATGGCGATATTATCGGATACCTCGCATCTGCTCTCGTATTTGCGACGTTCTACGTTCGCACCATGATGCCACTGAGGATACTTGCCATAGCGAGCAACATTGCATTCATTACATATGCCGCAAGTGAAGGCCTGATACCCGTTCTGGTGCTTCATTCGGTGCTGCTTCCCGTCAATCTCGCACGCCTCTACGAGATCAAAAAATTGCTCGCCTTTACCCGCTCGGCCCCCGCCAGGGATGCGTCAATCGAAGCAATGCTCCCATTCATGCGCCAAACCGGGATTCAGAAAGGCGAATACCTGTTTAGGAAAGGCGACCACGCGAGGCATATGTACTACTTGATGGAAGGCACACTGCAACTCATTGAAATAGACAAGACCGTAAGAAAAGGCGCAATTATCGGTGAAATTGGCATGTTCTCGCCGTCGCGTGAGCGCACCGCCACCGCGGTCGCCGCTACGGACTGCCGGCTTCTGTCGGTAGATGACAGCACTCTGTTTCAAGCATATTACCAAAATCCGAAGCTGGGCTTCTATCTCATTTCACTTATTGCCGGCCGCTTCGTGGAAGTTCAGTCCAGCACGCTGGGTTCGATGCCATCAACGCCTAAATCAAATTGATGCCGTTCCATCCCGAGCGCATTAACTCGTACTGAACCTCGCCTTCTTCAATGCCGGGAAAGCGGTCGGGCCAGTCGACGTGGATCGTGCGCACATAGTTCAGGCCGATTTTCTCAAATACGTGGTGCGATGCGTGGTTCAACACCATGGTGCAGGCAAAGATCTTGTCATACCTGCCATTTTTGAATCCCCAGTTGGTCAGGGCGGAAGCTCCTTCCGAGGCCAGCCCCTGTCCCCACTCCATGCGGCGCAAGCCAAATCCCAGTTTGGCCACTGTCTCCCCTTACCAATTTATTCCTATTGGATTCATATGTTCCTGTTATGTTCTTTCTGACTGATAGGAAACACCATGGATAGGGCGAAGGCCATCGAACGCAACAGCGACGCGCTGAAAGGCATCATTGAGGTGCTTTTCGCCCTGCTGGGGCTTGACGGCACAGATGCGGCTTCGCGGATTCCGCGCTCTCTTCACAGTGCCGTGCTGCAGGTGCTGCGGCCCGCAGAGTCTCCGTGCGCCGCCTCATTGTCATCGCGGCGCGCGATGTCGTGGTGAAGTTGGCTCCCTCGCTACCCATGCCGGCAGGGAAAGTCATCGGAACGGGTGGCGGAAGCAGGCCTCCCGTCTTCCAGCTCTGTGATCCGCGGAAACGTTCGAAGCCCGTGCGGGCCATGAAATTCACCCGGCTTGTCCCGCGCATCCATTTCTTCCCGCATGATCCCCGGATTTCAGCGCTGTTTCCAACGCCCCGCCCCGTAGTTGAACCCCCTCCGCCACCTGATGGCCGGGTCAATGCAACGCGCCTTCACCGCAGGCTCCAGGCCCTCGAGCTGGCACTCGATGATCTGCCACGCCAGGCCAAACGTCTCGTGCGCTGGCAGCTCCGGCGGAAAGCCTCGCCGAATTTCAAGTCCACCTCGCCCCTCCGCCCCGGCAATCCGCCGGGCTACCGGAGGAAGCCCATTCACGAAGTCGATGAAGTGCTCATCGAATGCGACGATCTAGCCTTTGAGACGATGAAGCCCGATACAAGCTGAGGTGGGGAAAATAATCCGTCTACGGATTAATTTGATTCAGCTTCTAGGCCGGATGAGGGCCCTTGCGCCGGAACGGCAAATTGTTGGAATCAGGCGTAACGCTGCTTGTTGAACGTCGGACTGGCGCGGTCCCGGTTGTGGGCGCGCACCGCGTCGCCGAAGGCGGTGAAGAGTTTTACGGAATCCGGATTGTTCGCCGCCTTGTACTCCGGGTGCCATTGGGTGCCGAAGGCAAAGGCCCTGGCGCCTTTGACCGAGACGGCTTCGATGATGCCATCAGGCGCCACGGCTTCGGCGTTCAGGCCCAGCGCCAATTTCTTCACACCCTGGCGATGGATCGAGTTCACCATGGTTTCGCTTTTGCCGATGATGCGCTCGAGCATGCCGCCCTTGGTGATCTTGATCGCATGCTTGGGGCCGTAGCGCACATCGGTATCGTCGGATTTTGGCGCACGGTGATCGAGCCGGCCTTCGCCCTTCTGCAATTCCGTTTCGAGGCTGCCGCCGAGCACCACGTTCAGCTCCTGAAAGCCGCGGCAGATGCAGAACAGGGGAATGCCCCGGTCAATCACGGCGCGGATGAGTTTCAGGGTCATGGCATCGCGCGCATGGTCGTAGGGCTCATGGTCGGCCGTCGGTTCTTCGCCATAATGGGGCGGGTGCACGTTCGAGACGGCGCCGGTCATCAGGATGCCGTCAAAGGGATCAAGCAGGTGATCGAGCTGGACCGCGTCGATCATGGAAGGGATCATCAGCGGGGTGCATTTCGAGACCTCGGCGACGGCGCGGACATATTTGTCGCCCAGCGAATGAAACAGGAAGCCGTGGTTTTCGTAGGTATCGGCGGGCAGGCCCACAAGGGCGAAGGCGGATGTCATGTCAAGTCAGTCCTTGAATCGCGAGCTTCCAGAATACGCCAAGTGCAGCGCATAGGACCAGCGTTTTTGGAATGCCGAGATGCAGGCGCAGCAAGGCAAAAGCGGCAATGATGGTAATGGCGAGGGCGGCCCAGTCGAGGCTTTCCCAGCTCGGCAGCCACGGTTTGAAGAGGCCGTCCACGCGGTTAACCTTGCCAAACAGCACATGCAGGCCAAACCAGACGGAAAGGTTAAGAATAACGCCCACTACGGCGGCGGTGATGGTGGCCAGGGCGCCGGAAAGGCGGGGCATCCGGCTGGTATGCTCGATGTAGGGGGCGCCCGCGAATATCCAGAGGAAGCAGGGGGCAAAGGTCATCCACAGGGTAATGGCCGCGCCGGCAAGGCCACCCCAGATGCTGCCCATGCCGCGCAAGGCGGCGAGATAGCCCACTAACTGGGTGACGAGAATGAGGGGTCCGGGCGTGGTTTCGGCAAGCGCCAGCCCATCAATCATTTCGGGGGCGGTGAGCCAGCCGTGCTGCTCCACGGCAGCCTGTGCCATGTAGGAGAGAACCGCATAGGCGCCGCCAAAGGTCACCACCGCGAGCTGTGAAAAGAAGATACCGATTTTGGTGAGCACATGGTTTGCGCCCAGAGTCATGGCGAGAAGCGCCAGGGGCACGAGCCAGATGGCCGCCCAAAGTGCCACTGTCGAAAAGAACGACGCAAAGCTCGGGCGCGCGGCTGATGGTGATGGGTCTGCCGTGCTGCTGCGGACGTAACCCACGAGGCCGGCGGCCATGATGATGAGCGGGAAGGGCACGTCGAAACAATAAAGTGCGAGGAAGGCCACCCAGGCGATGAGCCAATCTACATTTCCTTTCAGCGCGCGCCGCGCCACACGCAGGAGCGCCTCAATGACAATGGCAAGCACGGCGGCTTTCACGCCGAAGAAAATCGCTTCAATCCAGGGCAGGTTGCCGAATGCGGCATAGAGCATGGCAAGAGCGAGTACGACGAGCGCGCCGGGCAGCACGAACAGCAGGCCCGCCGTCAATCCGCCCCTGACGCCGTGCAGGCGCCATCCTGCATAGGTGACGAGTTGCATGGCTTCCGGCCCCGGCAGCAGCATGCAGAAATTGAGGGCCGAGAGAAATTGCTGCTCGCTGAGCCATTTGCGCCCGTCGACGATTTCGCGGTGCATGAGGGCGATCTGGCCCGCCGGGCCGCCAAAGGAGAGACAGCCGATGCGGGCCCAGACTTTTGTGGCTTCGGCGAACGTCGGCGGAACGCTCACGGCTTGACCTTGTTTGTTGGCCAGTTGTGGGTTTCGTCCGTTGCATCCCGGCACCAGCGGTAGAAGGCATCATAAAGCAACATGCCCGCCACAAGCTGTTCGAGATCATCGGCATACAGGCGCGAGAGCCCAAGCGATGCGGCGAGAAGGCCCGCAGCTTCGGGTGCCAAATCAAGGCGCGCCGTGTCGGCAGCGCGAATGATAGTGGCCAGTCGCAGCAGCGCTTCGGTACCCAAGCCAAATTCCTCGACCATCACATCAAAGGTGCAGAGTTCTCCCCTGTGGCTCCAGTGGGTGTTCTCGATGTCGAAGGCGGTGGCATTGAAGCGGTCGGCCACGGCTGCGACCTCCTGTGGTGCCACGAACAGAAACACGGCGGTGGGATCGACAAAGCGCCGGATGAGCCAAGGGCAGGCGATGCGGTCAATTTTGGGCCGGGCGCGGGTGACCCACAAGGTGCGGCCCTCGGCATCGCGCTTGGGGATTTTTGCCACGGGAACAAGTGGCAGCTTTGCCTCTTCCCAGTCCACGAAACCGCCTTCGAGCGTTACTGCATCGGCCCCGAGCTGGCGCAACCATGCGGCGGTTCCCTCGCTCAATTTGGCACCATGATGGCAGACCACGACGACGGATTTTCCAGAGTAAGCGGTGCCCCAGTCGGAAACGATTGTGTGGCTTCGTTTAACGGCGCCGGGAATGAGGCGTGGATCGGCTTCGAAGTCCTCTTCGGTTCTGACATCAACGATGACAGGTGCCGCAGGAGTACCGATAAGACGTGCGAGTTTTTCGGATTTTATCGCGTTTGGTGCTGACATGCTTGCGCCCTCTAAGATGTTAACGGGACGCGATTCTTGGGCATGTCGCCTTGAGGGGAGATCGCTTTCCCCTGCGCTGATCAATAGCGAAAAATCCGCCTAAGTCAAATCTGCCGGGCGATATGGCCGATGACGTTGGCGGCAATCCTGGCGGCGGTATAGGCAAAGGCGCCATCTCTGTCCTTCTTGGGCGCAAACTCCACCATGGTGAAACCGGCAATGCGGGCCTTGGCGGCAACGCCCGCAATGAGGTCCACGACCTGCATGTAAGTCAGGCCGCCCGGCGACGGATGGGCAACGGCAGGCATTTCCGATGTATCGAGCGCATCGCAATCCAGGGTTATGAGGCAATCGGCGTCCGGCGATATGGTTTCCAGGATATCTTTCAAACCATTGTGGTGAACGTGCCGCGCGCTGAAAATATGGGCGCCCCATTGCTTGGCGTCGCGCACTTCGCCTTCCCTGGCGCTGCCAAGGCCGCGGGCTCCCACCTGGACGATGCGCCAGACGTGCGGCTGTTCAGAGGCGCGGCGCATCGTACTGGAAAAGCCGAATTTTTCGCCGTACCGCTCGTCGCGCCAGTCGATATGCGCGTCTATTTGCAGGATGGTGAGGGGCGGGCTTCCGGAAAAGCCCGCAATGAAAGGAACCGGAATTGAGTCATCGCCGCCGAAGACGAGTGGTACCGCGCCGGCTGCAAGAATTTTCCGGGTTTGCGCCTCGATGAGTTTACGGTTGCCTTTGCCATCCTTGGACTTGGTTGGCAGATTGCCGAGATCGGCAACGCGGCAGGCACCATCGGCCAGCAGCGGGCCGCCCATATCAAAATCCCAATGGTCCAGCCATTCGCCATCTTCGGCAAGGGCGCGGCGGAATGCGTCGGGAGCCGCGGCGTGCACGCGATTGTCAATGCGCGGGTAGGGTGTGCCGTGCGGCGCGCCAAAAACAGCGGCCTGAAAGCAGTTCGGGGTGCGTGAGCGGGTGGTTCCGATAAACGGGGCGATGCGGGCGGTTTTTGTCATGACGCCAAGATGGCGTGAATCGCGCTACGCCGCAACACCCGGCTGGGGTTTTGATGGCGTGGCGGGCCAGGTAACGCGCGACGGCGGCAATTCGAACCGCGCCGTGGTGCCGACTCCGAACTGGCTTTCCAACGTCACGTCGCCGCCATGGAGGCGGGCAATCTTCCGGGCGATGGACAGGCCAAGGCCGATGCCGGAAAAGCGCCGTGACATGCCTTCTTCGGCCTGTACGAAGGGTTCAAAAATGCGGCCCGCATCTTCGGACTTTATGCCAATGCCGCCGTCGCGGACAACGATGGCAAGCCGGTCATCGCGCATGCGCAGCAATTCAATGTTCACGACGCCGCCGGCCAATGAAAACTTGATAGCGTTGGTGAGGAGATTGAGAATGACCTGTTTGGTGCGGGTAATGTCGGCGCGGATTTCAATGCCGTCGGTGAGTTTTGCGACGAGTGTCACATCGGTTTTCTCGGCCTGGTCGCGGCACATTTTTACGGCGATTTCGACGAGTTCGGCGGCGTCAATATCTTGTTCAATGAGCGCAATCGTGCCGTTTTCGATGCGGGTTGCATCGAGAATATCGGTAATCAGGGTCTGTAAGTGCTTGCTGCTGTTCAGAATGGTTTTGGCATAGTCCTGCCTGACTTCGCGTTCGAGCGTTTCCTCCGTACGCGCGGAGAGAATTTCGGAAAATCCGACAATGGAATTGAGCGGGGTGCGCAGCTCGTGACTCATGACGGCCAGGAATTGCGATTTTGCGGCACTGGCAGCCTCGGCGGCTTCCTTGGCCTCGATCAGCCTGTGATCGGTTTCCCATTCCACCGTGATGTCACGGCCCACGCCGCGATAGCCCTTGAAAACATCATCTTCGGCAAAGAGCGGCCGGGCGCTGATTTGCCAATAGGCGGTCTGCCACGCCCGCTTCACCTCAAGTTGCAGAGCCACGATTGGCTGCCGTGCCTGCATTGTCTCGTCAAGCTCAGCCCAACCCATCTGCAATGGATCGGCCTGGGCTGCCTCAAGAAGGGTTTGTCCTTTGATATTCTCCGGCGCCTTGCCGACAATTTCACTGAGCCTTGTGGAGACATAGGTGAGACGCCCATCGGCGTCGCATTCGAACAGCCAGTCGCTTGTGCCGAGCTGAAAATCATTGAGCAGCAGGGCGATAATGTCTTTCTGGTGGTGCATTTCCTTTGCATCCACGGCTTTTTGTAACTGATCGCGGTGCTGGCTGAGGACCATGCCTGCGAGAATCAGGCCATAGGCGATGGTAAAAAGCGCTGAGGTGAGGCCGATAGTCCCTTCTAGCTTCATTACCGATAGGGAAAGTGAGCCGGTGATCAGGGCGCAAAAGACAATTGCGGCGGCGGGCACGCGAGACAGCGCGAAAGTTCCCACCGCTGATGCAGCGAGCGTTCCGCCGACAATCAGGATACGCAAGTCGCCGTTGGCGGGGGCAAAAAAAGCCGCCGGGAACATGGCCCAGGGCAGGCCAAAGAGAATACCCAGCAGTTCGACCCAACGGATTTCGGCCACGCTGGCAACAGGGGAACGCCTGCGGGCATGATGGTTCCAGAGAATAAGCACCAACGCCACGGGCACGATTGAAAAGGCGATCCACCAGGCGGTCATGGCGGTTTGAAACTGTTCTGATATCACCGAGACAAAAATCGGCACCACGATGACGTGGGACAAAACAAACAATGGCAGGGTGCCGTAAAGGGTGTTTATCTGTGAAGCGCGAAAAAGTCCCGGTTCGATGTTCGAGATTGTCGAAGTTGTGTCAAGGTCAGTGAAAACAAGATCAGCGGCCTGCTGACCTTCTTTTTGGAGTTGGGAGAAGAATGGACTTCGCCCGGTTTCCACACTATCCATTGCGATATGCGCCTTGCACAATTATTTGTTAAAACACGATATTCAATCAGAGTTTGCAATATGTTAACGCCTTTCAGCATGGCTGGCCGGAATCCATGAATCGCGATTCTCTTCAAACTTTCCAGCCTTCCGATCATCCAAAAGTTAACAGAGGCAAGATCGGCGTTTTATTGATGAATTTGGGAACGCCGGAAGCTACCTCCTATTGGCCGATGCGGCGCTATCTCAAGGAATTCCTGTCGGACCCGCGCGTCATCGAGGTCAACCGGGTTTTATGGTGGTTCATCCTGAATGGGGTCATCCTGACGTTCCGCCCGCAGAAAAGCGGCAAGGCTTACGAAAAAATCTGGAACAGGGCCCTCAATGAATCGCCTTTGAAGACCATTACGCGCGGGCAAAGTGAAAAGCTTCGGGAGGCGCTCAAAGACCGGCCGGAGATCATTGTTGACTGGGCCATGCGTTACGGCCAGCCGCCAGTGAAGGAACGTATTGACGCCCTTCAGGCTCAAGGGTGCGACCGGATCCTGTTTGTGCCGCTTTATCCGCAATACAGCGCGGCAACCACGGCGACGGCCCTGGATAAATGTTTTGAAGCCCTGAAAGGTTTGCGCTGGCAGCCAGCTGTCCGCAGTGTGCCTCCCTACTATGATCAGCCTGCCTATATTGACGCGCTGGCAAAAAGCCTGAAGCAGCATATCAACGAGTTGCCGTGGAAGCCGGATCTGATACTGGCATCATTTCACGGCTTGCCGCGGGAATACCTGACCAAGGGCGATCCCTATTATTGCCACTGCATGAAAACGGCGCGTCTGCTGCGCGAGAAAATGAAACTTGCACCGGAGCAGTTGCAGGTGGTGTTTCAATCGCGCTTCGGCCGGGCCGAATGGCTGCAGCCCTATGCCCAGGGTACGGTTGAAGGCCTACCCGCCAAGGGGGTCAAGAACCTGGTGATGATCGTGCCCGGGTTTTCTGCCGACTGCGTCGAGACGCTGGAAGAAGTAGCCATTGGGCTTGATGAAACTTTCAAGCATGCGGGCGGGGACAATTTCTCCGCAGTGCCCTGCCTGAATGATGGCCCCGCCTCAATCGACATGCTGGAAATACTTGTGCGGCAGGAGTTGCAAGGCTGGTCTGACTAGGCTGTAGTCGGCCCGATGACGATGCTCCAAACCCTGGACACGGACCTGCAGCGCAGCGCGGGCAATATTGCGCTTGAGATTGCGGCGAACGGCGCAGTCGTGCGCAGGCGGGAGGAGGGCTGCACCAAACTCCGCATGCCGACGATGTCTTCGGGTCAGGCCCCGGAGGCAATACTCATCAACACCTCCGGTGGATTGGCTGGCGGTGACCGTCTCGAAATTGATGTGCAGGCGGCGAGTGACATCTGCCTTACAACGCAAGCGGCCGAGAAAGTTTACCGGTCGCTGAGCGATGAAGCGCGCATCTCCACAAGGCTTTCCGGGAAAGGCGCGGCGCGGCTGCTGTGGCTGCCGCAGGAGACCATTCTGTTTGATGGGGCCAGACTCAAGAGGTCGCTTGAGGTGGACTTGCAGGAAAACGCCGGCTTGCTTGCGGTTGAATCGGTTGTTCTGGGCCGCAAGGCCATGGGCGAAAGCCTGACGGACTTTTCTTTCCATGACCGGTGGCGCATCCGGCTCGAAGGGCGGCTGATTTATGCGGATGATTTGCGCTTTGATCCCGCGCGGGTTCTGGGCGCTGCGGCGCTCAACGGGGCGCGGGCTTTTGCGACGCTGGTCTTTGTAGGGCATAGCGCTGAAGGCTTTGTTGAGGCGCTGCACGAAATATTTGGAGACCAGGGCGGGGTCAGCGGCTGGGATGGCAAGCTCGTTGCAAGGCTTACGGGTGTTGATGGCTTCGATTTGAGAAAGGCCTTGATTCCGGCCTTGTCGTTGCTTGCTTCGCCAAACGAACTGCCTAAAGTTTGGACTCTCTGAGGAAATACTATGCATCTGACGCCCCGGGAAAAAGACAAGCTGCTGATCGCCACGGCAGCCATGGTTGCCAGGCGCCGGCTTGAGCGCGGGGTAAAGCTCAATCATCCGGAAACCATTGCCCTCATTGCGGATTTTGTCGTGGAAGGCGCGCGGGATGGCCGCAGCGTTGCCGATCTGATGGAGGCGGGGGCCCGGGTCGTGTCGCGCGCCCAAGTGATGGAAGGCATCGCCGAGATGATCCACGATATTCAGGTTGAAGCCACCCTTCCCGACGGCACCAAGCTTGTCACCGTTCATAGTCCCGTGCGCTGAGGAGAGACAGATGATTCCAGGTGAAATCATCCCGGCTTCCGGCGACATTGAGATCAATGTGGGTGCGGTGCGCACCACCATCGAGGTGGCCAATACGGGCGACCGGCCCATCCAGGTGGGGTCGCATTATCATTTTTTTGAGACCAACGAAGCGCTGCGCTTTGACCGGGCGAAGGCGCGGGGCCAGCGCCTTGATATTCCATCGGGCACGGCGGTGCGCTTTGAGCCGGGGCAACGGCGCGAGGTGACGCTGGTGCCTTATGGGGGCCTGCGGAAAATATATGGCTTCCAGCAGAAAATCACGGGGGACATCTGATGGCGACCAAACAGCCGCGCGCCAGCTATGCCGCCATGTTCGGCCCCACGGTGCGCGACAGGGTGCGTCTCGCGGACACAGAGCTTTTCGTTGAAGTGGAGCGTGATTTCACCGTGCACGGCGAGGAAGTGACCTTCGGCGGCGGCAAGGTCATCAGGGATGGCATGGGGCAAAGCCAGGTCACGCGGGCGGCGGGTGCGGTTGACACGGTGATCACCAACGCGCTCATTATTGATCACTGGGGCGTGGTGAAGGCCGATGTGGGCCTGAAGGACGGGCGCATCGCAGGCATAGGCAAGGCAGGCAACCCCGACACGCAAACGGGGGTCAGCATCATTATTGGGCCGGGTACGGAGATCGTTGCCGGGGAAGGCAAAATCCTAACGGCCGGCGGTCTCGATGTGCATATTCATTTCATCGCGCCCCAGCAGATTGACGAGGCGCTGAATTCCGGCATCACCACCATGATCGGCGGCGGCACGGGGCCGGCTACGGGTACAAAGGCCACGACCTGCACGCCCGGACCGTGGCATCTGGCGCGGATGATTGAGGCGGCGGACGCCTTCCCGATGAACCTTGGTTTCATGGGCAAGGGCAATGCTTCACTTCCCGCCGCACTTGAGGAGCAAATTCTTGCGGGTGCCTGCGGGCTTAAATTGCATGAGGACTGGGGCACGACGCCCGCCACCATCGATTGCTGCCTTGCGGTGGCGGACCGCTTTGATGTGCAGGTGGGACTGCATACGGATACGCTGAATGAATCAGGTTTTGTGGAAGCCACCATTGCCGCTTTCAAAGGCCGCACCATTCACGCCTTCCACACGGAAGGGGCGGGCGGTGGCCATGCGCCGGATATCATCCGCATCGCCAGCCTACCCAATGTGCTGCCTTCGTCGACAAATCCCACGCGGCCTTACACGGTCAACACGGTGGCTGAACATCTCGACATGCTGATGGTGTGCCACCATCTCAATCCGCGCATTCCTGAAGATATTGCCTTTGCCGAAAGCCGCATCCGGAAGGAAACCATTGCGGCGGAAGATATTCTCCATGACCTTGGGGTGTTTTCCATGATGTCTTCGGACAGCCAGGCCATGGGGCGGGTTGGCGAGGTGATCATCCGCACCTGGCAGACGGCGCACAAGATGCGGGTGCAGCGGGGACGCCTCGTGGAAGATAAGGGCCAGAACGATAATTTCCGGGTGAAGCGCTACATTGCGAAGTACACGATCAATCCGGCGATCGCCCAGGGCATTGCCCATCATGTGGGTTCCATTGAAGCGGGAAAGAAGGCTGATCTGGTTTTATGGTCGCCAGCCTTTTTCGGAGTGAAGCCTGATCTGGTGTTGCTCGGCGGTTCGATTGCGGCGGCTCCCATGGGTGATCCCAATGCGTCCATCCCGACGCCGCAGCCCGTGCACTACCGCCCAATGTTTGCAAGTTTCGGCAAATCCCTGGCGCGCTCGGCGTTGACTTTTGTGTCGGCGGCCTCTCTGGCCAAGGGGCTGGAGAAAAAGCTTGGCGTGGACAAGAGCCTGGTTGCGGTTCTCAATACACGGGGCACGATTTCAAAATCCTCCATGGTGCATAATGGCGAGATGCCGAAAATCGAGGTGAACCCGGAAACCTATGAGGTGCGCGCTGATGGCGAGCTTCTCACCTGTGAACCCGCAACGGTGCTGCCGATGGCGCAGCGCTATTTCTTGTTCTGAGATGCTGCGCGCAACGCAGGTTCGCCCCGCCGGCCCACACATGAACGGGCCCTATGAAACCATTACGCTCGATCATACGGCGCGGCATCGCCGCCGTATGGCGATGAAATCCGATGGCGGGCTATCCTTCCTGCTTGATCTTGAACAGGCGCAGGCACTGCGCCATGGCGACGGCCTGGTGCTGGAGGATGGCCGCGTCATCAAGGTGCTGGCTTTGCCGGAACCCTTGACGGAGGTCCGCGGCCGGAATTCCACTCATCTCATCGCCCTGGCCTATCAGATCGGCAACCGCCATCTGGAAGCACAGATCGAGATGGATCGCATTGTCATCCGCCGCGATCATGTGATTTCGGACATGCTCAAGGGGCTTGGTGCCAGTGTTGTTGATATCGAGGAAGTCTTTGAACCGGAATCGGGCGCCTATGGCCATCATCACTGAGCCGCAGCAGCTCTTGCAGTTACTGGCCTTCATGTCGCCGGCCTTTCCGGTGGGCGGCTTTGCCTATTCACATGGGCTGGAGCGGGCCATTGACGATGGCACGGTGACATCGGCCGATGAGGTTCGGGAATGGATTGAATCCCTGCTGATTCACGGCAGCGGTTGGAATGATGCGGTATTGTTTGTAGCTGCCTATGACTCCGCCGATGAGGCTCGATTGGCAATTGATGAATTGGCGCTGGCGCTTGCTGCCTCGCGTGAGCGGGCCCTGGAGACTTCTGATCTCGGCCAATCCTTTGGCACTGCCGCAGAGACGATGTCGCTTGGCAGGGAAATAAATTTTCAAACCTATCCCGTCGCTGTAGCTGCAACTTGCAAACTGGCGGGAATTGACAGGCGTGCCGGATTGCTTGCGTATTTGCAGGCGTTTTCAAACAACTTGATTGCGGTGGCGGTGCGGCTTGTTCCGCTTGGGCAAACAAAAGGACTCGAAGTCATGCGAGACTTGATGCCGGTTATTTCCAGGACAGCGGAACGGGCGCTGACGGCAAGCCTTGATAATCTTGGCAGTTCAACGCTGCTCTCAGACATTGCCGCGATGAAGCATGAAACCCAATATTCGCGGGTGTTCCGCTCATGAGCAGGCATGGACCTTTGCGCATCGGCATTGGCGGCCCGGTGGGTTCCGGCAAAACAACGCTGATTGAAATGCTGTGCAAGGCGATGCGCGAGAGCTATTCGGTCGCCGTCATCACCAATGATATCTACACCAAGGAGGATGCGCTGATCCTCAATCGAGTTCAGGCGCTGCCTGAAGACCGCATCATGGGGGTTGAAACCGGGGGATGCCCGCACACGGCCATCCGCGAGGACGCCTCGATCAATCTTTCGGCCATTGCCGAGATGAACGCCCGGCACAAGGATCTCGACATCATCTTCATTGAATCGGGCGGCGACAATCTTGCGGCGACGTTCTCGCCGGATCTGGCCGACATCACGCTCTATGTCATCAGTGTATGCCAGGGTGAGAAGATTCCACGCAAGGGCGGCCCGGCGATCAGCCGCTCGGACCTTCTCATCATCAACAAGATGGATCTTGCGCCCCATGTGAACGCGCGGCTCGATGTCATGGAGGACGACACGAAAAAGGTGCGGAATGGCAAACCCTATGTCTTTACCGACACGCTTCGCCGCAAGGGACTTTCCGACGTCGTCAGGTTTATCGAAGCTGCCGGCGGACTGGAGAGGCCTGCGCTAGCGCAGGTGAATGAAAGCTGGTGATTCAAGCTCCGGCGTGGTGTTCACTTCCACCAACTCCCTGACTATTTCGGGCTTATTCTTCTTCCAATCAATGATCTCGAAACGGCCGTCGAAATGCTCGACGAGCGCAGTGCAGCTTTCCACCCAGTCGCCGTCGTTCAGATAGTGGATGCCGTCGATCATCCGGTTGTCCGGGGTGTGGATGTGCCCGCAAATCACGCCCTGGCAGCCGCCCGCGTGGGCCTCCCGAACTACCGCCTCCTCAAAGCGTGAAATAAATTCCACCGCCTTCTTGACCTTGTGCTTGATATAGGCGGACAGCGACCATTTCCCGAAGCCCAGCATGCGGCGCAGGCCATTCACCACGCCATTCAAGTCCATCAGGCGTTCATAGGCCCAGTCGCCGAGCTTTGCGAGCCAGGGAGCGAAGTAGATCACGTTGTCGAATTTGTCGCCATGGAGAATGAGATAATTCAAGCCAGAGGCACTTTTGTAAACCGCCTCGCGCATGACGGCGACGTGGCCAAAGCGGTGGCCAGTGAAATCGCGGAAATTCTCGTCGTGGTTTCCGGGGATGAAAATGACCTTTGTGCCCTTGCGCGCCTTACGCATTATTTTCTGGATCACATCGTTATGCAACTGGTCCCAATACCATTTCTGGCGGAGCGACCAGCCGTCGATCATGTCGCCCACCAGGTAGAGCCTTTTGCTTTCGGTTTCGCGCAGGAAATCAAGCAGTGCCGCGGCCTGGGCGCGGCGCGTGCCGAGGTGGACATCGGATATGAAAATCGCCCGGTAGCGGCGTATGGTTAACACGTCAGCTTTCATCGACTCACCCGTGCAGCATTGTTCCGTCTCTATTTTCCGAGAATGATGAAGGCTGTGTGACGGTTGGCGGAGGGCCCTGTGACATGGTTGTCACAAAGCATGCCTAGGAACGTCGTCAAAATTTGACGGACTGGTCATGAAAGGATTCGCAATGGCATTCGACACGGTCATGGACGCCCCGCGCAACGGCAATCTGGTAAGCCATGCGGTCCACCGGAACCGGATGCTGAGCTTTGATGGCGTTTTGGAACGGATTTTCAGCCTGGCGTTCCGGGGCCTTGTCTATCCGCAAATCTGGGAAGATCCGGTGGTGGACATGGCCGCCATGGAAATCAAGCCGCACCATCACGTGGTGACCATCGCTTCGGGCGGATGCAACGTGTTGAGCTATCTCACGGCCTCGCCGGCACGCATCACCGCGGTCGATCTCAACCGCACGCATGTGGCGCTGACGCGCCTCAAGCTTGCGGGCCTCGCTTCGCTTCCGGGCTGGGAGGAATTCTACCGGTTTTTCGGCGAAGCGGATGACCGGCAAAATACCCGCGACTTCCGGCGTTACCTACGCCCGAGGATTGACGGCGAAACGCGCAAGTACTGGGAAGGGCGGAGTTTGCTGGGCCGGAAGCGGGTCAAGCATTTTCAGAACAACATTTACCGCAAAGGCCTGCTCGGCCGCTTTATCGGCGTGGGCCATGTCATGGCAAAATTCTACGGCTGTGATCTCAAGGCGCTGCTGGCGTGCCGTTCGCTGGAGCAGCAGCGGCACTTCTTTGACACGCAAATTGCCCCTCTGTTCCAAAGGCCTTTCGTCAAATGGCTGACGGACCGCAAGGTTTCGCTCTTTGGGCTTGGTATTCCACCGGCGCAGTATGAAGCTTTGGCTGGCGGCGGGCGCATGGCTGACGTTCTGCACAAGCGGCTTGAGCGATTGACCTGCGGTTTTCCGCTCAGAGAAAATTATTTTACCTGGCAGGCCTTTGGCCGTAGCTATGCGCCGGGCGCTTCCGGCCCCTTGCCGCCTTATCTGAGCGAAGACAATTTTGCACAGCTGCGGGCCAATGGGGCCCGCGTTTCGGTGAACCGGATATCGCTCACCGATGCGCTTGCAGCCATGCCCGCCAGGAGCGTTGACCGGTTTGTGCTGCTCGATGCGCAGGACTGGATGACCCACACTCAGCTTAACGCTCTGTGGCGGGCCATATCCCGGGCGGCCACGCCTGACGCCCGGGTGATTTTCCGGACCGCGGGAACGGAGACCATTCTTCCCGGCCGGGTGGATGGCGAGATTTTGCACCAGTGGCAGTATCTCGAAGCGCGCTCGCGCGAACTTGGGGAGCGCGACCGGTCATCGATTTATGGCGGCTTTCATATCTATGAACGCACGCATTGAGAGCCTGCCCGGCCATGGCGAAGCCATGGACCGTATGTACCGGTTCCAGCGGCATTTCTATGACGCCAGCCGTCGCTATTACCTGTTGGGCCGGGACCAATTGCTTGACCGGCTGGCGCCGCCGCCCGGCGGGTCCATCCTGGAAATTGGCTGCGGCACGGGCCGGAACCTGATAGGGGCGGCGCAGCGTTATGGCGATGCGAAACTGTTTGGCATCGACATCTCGCAGGAGATGCTGAAGACAGCGCTGGGCAGCACGGGCCGCATGGGATTCGAAAAACGGGTGCGTGTTGCCTGCGCCGATGCCACGTCTTTCGATCCCCTGACGAGCCTTGGCCAGCACCGGTTTGACCGGATCTATTTTTCCTACACCCTGTCGATGGTTCCCGAATGGCAGATGGCCTTGCGCCATGCCTTCAGCCTGCTATCGGCTGATGGCGAACTCCACATCGTTGACTTCGGCCAGTGCGAGTGCCTGCCGCGCGGATTTCGCGCCCTGCTGTTTCGCTGGCTTCATCTCTTTCACGTGTCGCCGCGCGCCGGACTCAAAAATGAACTCGCCAAAATACCTGGCGCTTCAGTTAAATTTGAAACGCCCTATCGCGGGTACGCGTGGCTCGCCACGATCAGGCGGCAGCCGACTGCGCTTCAATCACAGGGCCTTTGACGCGTTTCACCGGCTTGGCCTTGGGAATTTTCGGTTTCGCGCCGATCCTGATGCTGCTGGCAAAGGGCAGGCCCTCACCATTTGCCGTGCCTTGCACGTGAATTTTCTTGCCGGCCATGTAGGCGGACGTGACGAAGGCCGCCAAGGTGGCAAAACCGGACGAATTGGCGGAATCGAGCAGATAGGACTTGCTGCCATTCTTGCCCGCAACCTCAAACTCGAATTGGCTTCCGCCGCCGCTGACATTGATGCTGTCCAGGCGTCCCGAGAATTCCGGCTTGCTGGCGGAATTCGCCTTTTTTGCAGGCTTCTTGTCGCCCATCGTTTTCCCCTCTTCTGGTTGATCTAGATCAGCCCGGCAACTTAGGGAATTGTCATATGGCTGTCATTCATATCGATCATTCTCGATACATGGATGAACAAGAGGCAGTCTCGGCGCTTCGTGCCCTCGGCGAGCAAACCCGCTGGAGGGTGATGCGACTGCTCGTGAGCAAGCGTCATGGAATGGCGGCAGGTGATATCGCGGAAGCGCTAAAGGTGCGGCAGAACACTTTGTCATCACACATTGCTGTCCTCACGCGGTGCGGGCTGCTGGATGGGCATCGGCAAGGCCGGCAAATCGTCTACGTGGCCGATTCGGGAATCGTCCGAAGGCTTGCGGAACAGCTTCTGATCGGCATTGGTGAAATTCCGGAAAGCACTGCTGCCAAGTTGCTCAAAATATGAATGCTGAATTTTTGTGCAATTCTTGCGCCCGCCTAATTAACGGTTGAAGTCAGTCAAGCTTTCGATATCCTCAATATTTTAAACCTTCGCTGCAGGGGCGGGGGCAGAGTGAAGGATATGATGAAATCGATTCTGGAAATCTGCGATCCCACAAAAAAAAGGGAAGTTTCCGCCGGAGAGGTACTGCTTTCCGAGGGAAACACGTCCGGTCTTCTCTATATTCTCGTCGAAGGACGGATCGAGGTGCTGCGTGGCATTACCCAGGTGGCAGTTGTCAGCGAGCCAGGATCGGTCTTCGGTGAAATGTCAGTCTTGCTCAATACGCCCCATACGGCTACGGTTCGCGCCCTGTCGCCTGTAACGGTCTATGCCTATGCCAATGCCGCAGGATTTTTGCGGTCTGACCCGCAGATCGCTTTCGTCATCGCCCGCCTGCTCGCCCAGCGTTTGAATTTGGCAACGAGCTATCTTGCTGACTTGAAGCGCCAGTATGCCGGGCAAGGCAACCACCTCGGAATGGTGAGCGATGTGCTTGCCAGTCTTGTTCATCAGCAGGAAGCAGAGTTCATACCGGGTTCGGACCGCTTGCCCGATCCTGCGATGTGACCCAGGCTGGAGGCGTTGCAAGGCGCTGCAAGGGCCGCTTGAGCGGCTGGCTGAATTGGATGGATTGAAATCCTGCGGCCGAAAGCCAAACCGCCTCGTCTTTTTCCGTGTCGAAAACGATGTGGGCGGGGGGCGCTCCAAACTGGAATCCGACATTGAACACCCAGGTATCGCCAATCCGGTCCACCCATGAGCCTTCCTTGACGAAGGGCGACTGGTGAACATGGCCGGAGAAGACCATATCCGGTTTGTATTCGTTGACCCACTCCAGAAGGGAACTGTCGCCCAAATATTTGCTTCCACTCCAGCTTGTGGGAGATTTGTCTGATGGTGCATGGTGCACCCAGAACCAGCGGCCGGTACGCTTGCGTGCGTCGGCCGCCAGTTGCGCCCCAATCTTCTCGCGGGTGAGCGGGCCATCCCACCATGGGCAGACGCTAAAAAGCGTGTCTTCAAAAACAAAAGACGCCCCATCTGAAGGAACGTCATTTTGGTTGAGGTCGCTAAGCCATTTGGCCACTTTTTCGCCGGACAGATCCCGCGAATCGAGATCGTGGTTTCCTGAGCAAACAACAACCCTGGTCTTTTCGCGCATAAGCTCAATATATTTGCGGATGACAACGGTCTGGGCCCGCCCCTCAACCAGCGAACTCAAGTCGAGATGATCGCCGGCGATGATGACCAAGTCAAAGTCCCCAGCGACATTCAGCACCCAATCAAATTGAGGCAGGGAATAGTGCAGGTCGGCAACGACGAGGCATCTCATGTCAGAATTTCCTGATTTACATTGCGATCTGCGTGGGTCCGGCCAAACATAATCACACTTCTCCGGGCACCGTCAAATGGTTGGCCGGCGCCGGATTGCAATGCAGGTGATGTCATCGGTCTGCTCTGCGCCATGCGAGAAGGAATCGACGGTCGAGAAAATACGGGAGATAATTTCGGCCACAGGCCTGTCTCGTGAACCCGCAAGAGTTTCGGTGAACGCAGTCTGGCCAAGCTCTTCCCGGGAGGGGTTCATGGCTTCGGTGACGCCATCGGTGAAAAGGACCAAGGTATCGGAATTATTGAGCGTTACGCTGGCAACTGCCGGAGACCGGTCGGCATAAAGCGCCAGCGGCAGTCCGGTGGCCGGGAAGCTGCGGATTTCACCGGAGGAAAGAAGCAGGAAAGGGGCATTGTGGCCGCAGTTGCAATATTCAAGAACTCCGCTGCGCAGGTTCAAGACGGCATAGAAGGCCGTGGCAAACATCGATGATGCGTTGTCCCGGCAGAGGATGGCATTGGCCCGCGCAATGGTGGATGCCACGTCTTTTTCCTCATGGGCCGCGGTGCGCAGGACAGTGACCACCACGGCCATGAACAGGCTTGCCGCTATGCCCTTGCCGCAGATATCGCCAATGGCAATGGCGAGATGGTCCGAATCCAGCATGAAGAAATCGTAGAAGTCGCCGCCCACTTCGCGGGCGGGGCGCATTTCGGCGTGAAGTTCAAGAACACCTCCGATCGCCGCGAGGTTCGAGGTCTTTGGAAGGAACGACTGCTGGATAATGGCGGCACTTGCCAGTTCATCATGCTGACGACGCTTGTCGAGGATCTGGCTGGAGAAACGATGGAAAGCGGCGGAAAATTCCGCCAGTTGCGGCGGCGGGTTTTCCAGCTGCTCCAGAATTCGTGAATCGAATTCGCGTTTTTCAAGGGCCGCAAGCGCGTTGGTGTAGAGGCTGACGGCGCGATTCACGGCATCGAGCTGCCGCCCCAACTGGCCAATGATGGAAAGCAGAAAATCCGGGGTTTTCCGGCCAATTTCATGGAGCTCTGACCGGCTGATGCGATGCACCTTCGAGGAGGTTACGGCCTTGATGGTCGCGGTGCGGGGCAGACCGGCAAGGACGCCGATTTCGCCGATAAGCTGCGGGGCGTTAATCGTCGCCAATGGCACCGAGCCAAAGAGTGTCTCGGCGTAAACGCTGACCGTTCCGTGGCTGAGAAAGAACGCAGCATCGCCGGCTTCGCCCTGCTGAACCAGTATTTCGCCAGATTTGAGGTGTATCTGCGGAAGCGACTTGAGGGCCACGTCCAAAGCTTCGGCATGGCGGTAGTCCGGTTTGGAGACGTCAAATTCAGCACTGTCACTCATCGCGGGTGCGAGCTTAATCGGTCATTTTGTTTATAGCAAAAACTCGACGATGACGCGGTTACCAAGCCCGGCCTGCTCGTAGGCAATGGAGCTTGCAAAGTTCCTGATGAGCTGGATGCCAAGTCCGCCAGGCTGAACCTCATCCAAAGGCTGGTCGATGCGGTGCGCCGGCGCATTCACGACGTCGAACGGCTTTCCGTTATCCTCAACGGTCATGCTTACCCGCTGGGCGCCGGTGCTGATAGTGATCTCTACATCAAGGGGAGGGACCGGCACATCGGATAGATCGCCGCTGCTTTTGGCTCCGCCATGGCGAACCACATTGGTCAGCAGTTCCTCAACACAAACCTGCAGTGCAAATACGAGCTGTTCCGGAAATTTCTGGCCAGTCGCTATCGTATCCACCCATTGCGCGGCAGCGGAGATGCCGTCAATCGTGCCGACAAATGCCTTGCGCCATGTATTGGGATGGTTCACGTGCTGCTTTTGAACGGCATTCACTTGGCGAAAATTGCTGTCGCCGCATTCATGTCCCGCACGATTTTGATAACCGTATCCACGCCGCTTGTCCGCAGGACTTTTTCTACATTGGGTTGGGGATTGAGAAGCACCATGTCCCCGCCCTTGCTGGCCAGCGTCTTGCAACTCATGATCAAGGTGCGGATGCCAAGCGAAGCCAAGAATGTAACCTGGGACAGGTCGATCACCACTTTTTTCTTCTCATCGGCGATGGTGCTGAATTTCTTGTCAACGGCGAGGGCTCCCTGGACATCCATGCGCCCCGACACCAGGACATTTGTAATGCCATTGTCCAGGTCAACGATATCCACATTAATTACATCTTCGGCCACTTTGCATACCACCCTGCGTTGAAACCCCGCTCGGGGTTTCATCCCGGCCAAGGTCGAAAATTGACATCAGAAAGATACCAGAACGAAGATATATGACAATAGCGTGAAGGGAACATTGAAGGCTGGAGTTTGCTGCCCAGTATCGGTCCTGCAGCCTTTGGGAGGCAACGGGGATAGCACATTCGGACGCATTGATCTCGCCAGCAAGTTTGCTAACCATGGATGCCATGATGACAAATAATGACGTGCTGTTCCTGATTCTTTTGCTGCAAATCAAGCATTTTATCTGTGATGGACCTCTGCAGACCAAAGCCATGGTCGACGGCAAGGCGATCTACGGCAACCGTCTTGGCCTGCTGCATGCCGGCATTCACGGACTTGGGACAATTGCAGCCCTGGCGTGGTTCGGGCTCGACTGGACGCTGGTTTTTGCCCTCGCGGCTGCGGACATGGTGGTTCACTACCATATCGATTTCACCAAGGAGAATATCGTAAAGATCAAGGGCTGGACGATAGCCGTGCGGGAGTTCTGGTGGGCGCTTGCAACGGATCAGTTCCTGCACCACCTCACCTATCTTGCCTTCGCCGCGATCATCGTGAGCCTGGCCTGAGTTAGTCAGGTCAGTTTGCCCGACGCCAGCCGGTCATAGAACTTTTTCAGGTCCAGCTTTATGGAACTTGCTGCCTCGATTGCCTCGGCGCAAAGTATTTTGGCTTTTGCAGCAGGAGCGCCGGGGAGCGCCTTTAGGACTTTTGCATGAACCTCATGCAAATTTTTAAACTCAGGTGTTTGCGCCAGTTTTGCATCACCCAGAAGCAGGAACAGCCTGATGCGTTCCGATTTTCCTTTTAAAGCGTGGGATCCTGCGTCGAGCATAGCGAAGCCCTTCAGGTTTTCAGCAGTTGATGCAGACACGAGAATATCGAAGGCCAGCTCCTTTGACGCGGCCTCGATGCGGGCTGTAGTGTTCACGGCATCGCCAACCGCCGAATAGTTGAACCGGCTTTCGGCACCCATGTTGCCGACGCAGGCGATGCCGGTATTGATACCAATACCAATGGCAAGAGGCCGGCCGAGGCCCAAGGCATCCTGCTCGTTCATTTCGCGCAATGTGTCGCGCATGGCCAGCGCGCAACGTGCCGCTCTCACCGGGTGTTGAGCAACATCAACCGGGGCATTCCAGAAGGCCATGATTGAATCGCCGATAAACTTATCCAGAGTGCCTTCGCTGGCCATGACATGGCGGCTCAGGCCGGTGAGCAGCTTGTTGAGGAAGCTCACAAGATCGGTTGGCGGCATGCCTTCGCTGATGGTCGTGAAATCGCGGATATCCATGAACATAAGGGTGATTTCCCGGTCCACGCCGCCGAGAAGCATGGCTTCCGGCTGATTTTCGGCGCGGGCCAGCACGGCCGGCGACACATGCTGGCCGAAGGCCTTGCGGATGTGACGCCGCTCCTGGTCGGTTGTAAGGAAGCGGAAACCCATGACGGCGAATTGCGATACAAGTGCCGTTGCCACCGGATAGGTGGGATCAATGAGCAGCCCGCCGTTACGGAAGGCCAGCCACGACGCGAGAAGTGCCGCGCCGGACATTGCAATTCCTGTGGTGACGGCGATCCATGGCGACACGAGGGCGGTGAGCAGCACCACGGCCAAGCCCAGCAATGCGATGGCGATGATCTCAAGCCCGTCGGCCCAATCGGGCCGGGTGAGGAAATTTTTTGTGAGAATTTGTTCAATGGCCTGGGCATGAAGCGAGACTCCCGGCACATTCTGTCCCAGCGTGGTGGTGCGGACATCGAGGAGGCCTGCCGAAGAGGTGCCAACCAACACGATATTGCCCTCAATGAGGGGCCGCAATTTGGCGTCATCGCCCAACAGAACGTCGCCGGCGGAGACATAGCGGTCAGCTCGTTCCGGGCTGGTATAAATTTGCAGTTCGCCGGCGGATGTCGTCGGCACTTCGAAGTCACCCACCCGCGCCGTGGCAATGGAGCCCTCACGTTCGGGAGCATTGGCGATGATGTAGGTGGAGGCGCCTTGGGCCACACGCAGGGCCTCCATGACGAGCGAGGGATAGAGCTGTTTTCCATCGGAGCGAAACAATGAAATCGTGCGGACAACGGTTGAGTCAGCGTTGGCGTTCATGCTGATGTCGCCAATGCCTACGGCCGCATCTTCGAGAATGGGCAGGGGAGAGGTTGCCCCGGCCAGTGGTGGTGGTGCGAGAAGCGGGCTTTCGCCAGTGAATGCAAAGCCGGCCTTGACCTTGGGCATGGTGGGCGAATTCACGTTGGTGGCAAATCCGAGTACAACGGGCTGCTGGGCGAATTGCGCGGCGAGGACGGCATCGTTGTCGCGCAGGCCCGCAATGATGGCTGGGTCGACGCTGTCCTGTCCGGCCATGATGTTCTTCGGCGAGAGCCGATCAGGTTCGGCGAAGAGTACATCGAAAGCCACCACCGCCGCACCGAGCTCGTTCAGGCGAGATGACAGTTTTGCAACCAGCGTGCGCGGCCACGGCCATTGGCCAAGGCTCTTGAGGGAACGCTCATCAATGTCGATGATGCGGACGGGCGTGGCTTCGTAAGCGCGGGGCGCAAGGCGCTGGAACTGGTCGAAGGCGAAATCACGGACGGACCGCAGGGTGCTGAAATCGGCCCAGCGCAACGCCACCAGCAAAGCAACGACAGTCACGCCAAACAGAATGGCCTTCAATGCAGGTCGCAGTTTCATGAGCCTTGGCTCATCCCCTTCAGGCCAATCGTGATCACGCGGATTCGGAGGTTAGTTAGACTT
>JBBSBQ010000022.1:0-58758 GCA_038251095.1 Hyphomicrobiales bacterium | reverse complement strand
TGGTGGTGAAAAAGTCCCGGCCCTTGGCCTGGGAACCTGGAAGATGGGCGTGGGAGGTGCCGACGAGGCGGCTCAGCTCCGTGCCCTGCAAACTGGCATCGCCAAGGGAATGACCCTGATCGACACAGCGGAAATGTATGGCGATGGCCGTTCTGAGCAACTGGTCGCCAAGGCCATCGCCGGAAAGCGGGACAAGATTTTCCTCGTGTCAAAGGTGCTGCCGCAGAACGCCAGCAGGCAGGGCACGGTCAAGGCCTGTGAGGCCAGCCTCAAGCGGCTCAACACCGATGTCCTCGATCTCTACCTGCTGCACTGGCGCGGTTCGCATCGCCTGGCTGATACTTTTGCGGCGTTTGAAATGTTGAAGGCCGCCGGCAAGATCAGGCATTACGACGTCAGCAATTTCGATGTGGATGATCTAGAGGAGTTGCGCGCCGAAGTTCCCGGCAATTCCTGTGCCGCCAATCAGGTCATGTACAATCTGTCCGACCGCGGTATCGAATGGGATCTCTATCCCAAGTGCCGCAAGGAGAAGATGGACATCATGGCTTACTGCCCTTTGGGCCAAGGCAGTCTGATTGACAATCCCGGACTTTCGCCGATTGCAAAAAAACACAACGTTACAAATGCGGCGATTGCCCTTGCCTTTACGTTGAGGTTGCCGGGCATGATCTCAATTCCCAAAAGCAGCCACGAGAAACGGATACTGGAAAACGCCGCGGCTGCTGATCTCGTGCTCGATGCCGAAGACCTCGAGAGTTTGGACAGGATTTTTCCGCCACCTCGTGGAAAAGTCTCGCTTGCGATAACTTAAGGCTCAATTCGTCTTATCATCATCTGACTGCTCCTCATTCTCGACGGCGGGGATGGCATATTTGCCGCCCAGCCAGCGATTGAGGTCCACCTGCGAGCAGCGAGCCGAACAGAAGGGGTGGAACTTCTGCAACGAGGGCTTGCTGCAGATGGGGCAGGGGCGGCGCGGTTTAAGACGGACAGGCTCGGCCATCAGACACTCGCGGAAGCAGTCGTCATCCAGGAATGAAGCACCGGATAGCCCGCACCTTCCAGCAAATGCACGGTTTCGTAGAGGGGCAGCCCCATTACGCCTGAATACGAGCCCGTCAGATAGCGCACAAAGGCCTCGGCCCGGCCCTGGATGGCGTAGCCGCCCGCCTTGCCGCGCCACTCCTCGGACTTGAGATAGCTTTCGATGTCTTCGCGCGACAGGCGTTTGAACCTGACCTTGGTTTCGCTGCAGCGCGTGGTCTTTTGCCCGTTGGGCGCAATGATGCAAACCGTGGAGTAGACCCAGTGCGAGCGGCCCGAAAGCAGGGTGAGGCAGGCATAGGCGTCCTTGCGGGATTCGGCCTTCGGCAGGATGCGGCGCCCCAGCCCGACGACGGTATCGGCGGCAAGAATGAACACCCCTGAGCCCAGTGCCTGCACCTGCGGCGCGTGGATGGCGGCCTTGGCCTTTTCTTCGGCGAGCCGGGTCGAAAGCCGGCGCGGCGTTTCACGGCGCTTTGGCGTTTCATCGAGATCGGTGGGATTGAGCAGGTCGGGCGCCAGGCCCATCCGCTCGAGGAGCATCAAACGCCGCGGCGAAGCACTGGCCAGCACAAGCTTAACGCGGGTATCAGCCATAAGGGATTACTTGAAACGGTAGTTGATGCGGCCCTTGGTCAAGTCGTAGGGCGTCATTTCAACCATCACGCGGTCACCAGCGAGAACCCGAATACGGTTCTTGCGCATCTTGCCCGCCGTATGGGCAATAATTTCATGATTGTTATTGTCGAGCAGCACGCGAAACGTCGCGTTGGGCAAAAGCTCGGACACCGTGCCCTCAAATTCCAATAGTTCTTCTTTCGCCATGAATCTTTCCGGTGTTAAAGGAAGCGCCGCGATAAATGGACCTCTTGGCCGCCAAATGCAAGAGATTGCGGAAAAACCCTTGTTTTATACGCCTCTGGCACCCTGCGCGCCGAATCTTGCCCTGATCCTTTTTTCCAGCCCGTCGCGCACTGCCCGGTAGCTGTCGAGAATTTGTTCGCGGCTGCCGGCGGTGGCGGAGGGGTCCATGGTCGGCCAGTATTCGGTGTCAATGGCCATGGTGCGGGTGAGTTCCAGGGCCCAGTGATGCGCCTCCGGTGACAGTGAGATGGCGAGATCAAAACTGGAATCTTCCAGGTCGGCGAAAGTGTGCGGGTAGTGCTTGCCAAGCTCGATGCCGATTTCATCAAGCACCGTAGCAATGAACGGGTCCGTTTCCCCCGGCCGCACCCCGGCGGAAGCCACATAAACCCTGTGCCCGTAGAGATGTTTCATGATGGCGGCCGCCATCGGCGAGCGGATGACATTTTGCGTGCAGGCAAAAAGCACAGCATTTGGCAGGTCCCCCGGCACCGGCAAATCCTATCCGCGCCAGTGCAGGACACAGACCAGCGTGAACAGCTGCCGTGCCGTGTCAAAATCGATGTCAACCTTGCCGTTGAGCCTTTCCTTGAGAATTTCGCTGCCCTCGTTGTGCAGCCCGCGCCGCGCCATGTCGATGGTTTCGATTTGTGACGGCGTGGAGTGCCTGATGGCTCGGTAGTAGCTTTCGCAGATCTGGAAGTACTCTTTGACGATGACGCGGAACGGCGACATGGAAAGTCCGATGATCGCCAGCTTCTCGTCGCGCTCATCGAAGATGTCAAAAAGCAAACGCCCGTCCTGGGTCGAAAGCTGCAGGCGGTAGGGGCCCTCCTTGCCGTTCAAGAGACTGAAGGAATTTTCTTCCAGAAGGTCATAGATGGCCACCCGTCGCTCATGCTCGGCCTCCGGCGAAGGACCGGCGCCGATGCTGGCATCAAGATCGACAGCAATGAGGCGGTTTTTTTGGGTACTTGTCATGAATCGAGATTAGACGGAAAGCCCGCAAAGGCGCTAGTCACCGTGGTGGGGCGTGAGATCGGTCTCCCAGGCCCCGCCCAGATCCTTCAGATGCAGATCAAGATATTCAACATCGAGCCTGATGGTGCAGTTCGCTGAAAATGACAGGACTGCCGTACCGGAGGGCTCCGGGCCTGGTTCAAAGGTAATTGCCAGAAGCGACAGGACGGCGTCCTTCGCCTGGGCCACAATGCCATGCTGCTTCACGCTGAGCACGTGGTCAAAATGCAGGCCGGTGCGGCAGCGTTCGGATTTTGGCTGCAGTTCCCAGGCAAAGCGGTTGGCCACAAGGGCGAACTGGCGCGACTTGGCCAGATAGCGAATGTCGGCAAGCCGCACCAGGGAATCCTGCATGTGGGCCGAGATGACCTTCAAATCCTCCGTGTCTTTCGCCGCAAGTTTCAGCACCAATCAGTTACCAGCAAGCCTTTCGACATCGGCCCCACAGGCCTGCAGCTTTTCTTCCAGCGCCTCAAAGCCGCGGTCCAGATGATAAACGCGGTGGATCATCGTGTCGCCTTCCGCCACAAGGCCGGCAATCACCAGCGAAACCGAGGCGCGCAGATCGGTGGCCATCACATCGGCGCCGGTGAGTTTTTGCACGCCGCGCACTTCTGCCGTGTCGCCATGCAGATGAATGTCGGCACCAAGCCGCGCCAGCTCCTGCACATGCATGAAGCGGTTTTCAAAAATCGTTTCGCGGATCATCGCCGTGCCCTTGGCCTTGGTCATAAGAGCCATGAGCTGCGCCTGAAGATCGGTGGGAAAGCCGGGATAGGGGTCGGTGTCGACATTGACCGGCTCGATGGCCTGGCCATTGCGGGCGATGCGCAGCCCCTCTTTGCTGCGCTGGACCGAGACCCCGGCACGCGACAGAACGTCGATCATCGATTCAAGATTGTCGGCCTTGGCGCCCTTCAACAGGACATTGCCGCCGGTCATGGCGGCGGCCATGGCATAGGTGCCGGTTTCGATGCGGTCGGCAATCACCTCATGTTCGGCCCCATGCAGGCTGGTGACGCCAATGATTTTCAGGGTCGATGTGTGGATGCCTTCGATTCTGGCGCCCATCTTCACCAGGCATTCCGCCACGTCGCCGATTTCCGGCTCCTGCGCGGCATTCTCGATGATGGTGTCGCCCTTCGCCAGAACCGCCGCCATCAGCGCCGCGTGCGTGGCGCCCACCGTGACTTTCGGGAAATTGATGTGCGCTCCCTTCAGCCCGTTCCTGGCCCTGGCGATGACATAGCCTGCATCGATCTCGACGTCCGCCCCGAGCTTTTCCATGGCCATGATATGGAGGTCAACCGGCCGGGTGCCGATGGCGCAGCCGCCGGGCAGTGAAACCTTGGCTTCGCCGCAGCGCGCCAGAAGCGGCCCGAGCACCCAGAAACTGGCCCGCATTTTGGAAACCAGGTCGTATGGAGCCGTGGTATCGACAATGCTCTTGGCCGAAATGAGCAGGGTTTCGCCGGCGCTGGCGCTCTGCCCCTGGCGTTTGCCCGACACCGTGATGTCAACCCCGTGGTTTTGCAGAATCCGCTGCAGGCGAAGTGCATCCGCCAGGCGCGGAACATTGCGCAGGGTCAGCGTTTCGGGGGTGAGCAGAGCCGCGATCATCAGGGGCAGGGCGGCGTTTTTGGCACCCGAGATATTGATGGTGCCGTTCAGTTTGTTGCCGCCGCGAATACGGATACGATCCATTCAACACGTTCCCTTCAAAAGAATCAGCAAAACCGTCCGCGAGGGCCGCCAAAACGCCGTTAACAAGCATAGATGGCACCTTTGGGGCAAGGTTTAATCCGAGGCCTTTTTTTTCGGCCTTTGCAATGGTCTTTTTGAGCCTGGCGAGCGATTTTCGCTTCAGGAGGTTTATTCGCAAAGCCTCCGCCAGCCGCTTGGTTTCGGCAGTTGAGCGTGGGGTTCGAGGTTTGTTGGCCATGGCCAAAAGATGGAAAAGCGCGCGGATTCTGTCAAGTCTTGAGGGTTGCGAAAGGCCAAGTCCTGTGGCATGTGTCCCCCATTATGGTGCGCTGCTGTAGCTCAGTGGTAGAGCACTCCATTGGTAATGGAGAGGTCGACAGTTCAATCCTGTCTAGCAGCACCATTCCTTCACAGTAGCAGGCCGGCCGTGATTAGCTAAAGTCCGTGACAAACTTCATGTTCGGATTTATCTGCGCCGCATAATCCGCATAGCTCGGCACTTTGCTGCGGAACTCACCGTACCTGTTTCCACAAAGCGATTTGTCGACCCGCGTGTATGGCAGGGATTTTTCCATAACCTTGTTGGCGAATCGTTCGGCGAACGAGGAAGCGCGCACCTCTTCCAGCGAAGCGAAGTTGTCTCCGCAGATGACCTGGAAGGCGCTCTCGGGAATTCTCGATTTCGGGCACCAATAGGCGATCCAGCCGCTTGACGTGCCGTTGATGTGTTCCATGGCCTGCCGGCTCAGGATAAATGCATCTGACTCAATGTGAACAATTTTTTTGAGATTGAGTTTTTTTGCAATCACGACCGAGTAAGTGAAACTGCGAAACCACCCCGGAAAATTGTGCATGGAAATACGCCCGAAATGGCTTGGAAAATGGAAAATCGAAGCCCGGCTGCCGACTTCAAAGTTCTCCATATCAGTGTTTATAGAAACCCCCGCCTCATCCGGCAGGAATTCCGATCCATCATCTATCATCACCAGAGGGTCCATCGGAAACACCTTCTGGTGATGTTCCAGCCACCTTGTGTAGCGACGCTCTCATTCAGGCTGATTGCGAAAATAGCTCGTGCAAAAAACCAGGGTTGAACTCATCCGTTATCCTCAAGTGGCAGAAGTGATCTCTTAACACAGTTTCTTGTCCGGCAAATCCAGTTCCCCCAGATACCCCTGAACCAGCCGCTGCCGCGCCCGGTAGCCCTCCGGCGGCTCAAAGCGTCCCGCCCAAATCCCCCGCTTGGCGCGGCGCGCCTCGGCCTCGAGCCGCACATAGGAAAGACTGTGACGGGAATAGGCAACGGCCCAGCCCAGCCGCACCATTTCTCCGTTGACGTCGAGACCGCCGCGCTTGCAGATCGCAACGGCGCGGCCGTAGCGATCCGTCTCAAAAGAGGTGCAGGAAACCTCGCCCTCACGCACCAGACTCCGCAAGGCTTTCATCGCCAGCTTGCCGCAAGGGTATTCGGCCCCGTGTTTGTCCCGGCAGGTCTGCCGGTATTCCGGCGCATCAATACCATAGAGGCGGATATCCGTGCCGCCCCGGCGCAGCGAATCGCCATCAACCACCTGCAGCCCGCCCACCCCCAGATCAATCATGCCGAACTGCTTCATGGCGGCCAGCACAATGGCGAGAACGATGAGGAAGAAGGCCGCATCAATGACGCTGCGATAGAACGGACGCGGCCGCTGCCAGTAGCGGCTCACGAAGGCGTCTTGTCCCAGCGCGTAGCACTTTCGTCGTCGGATGATTTCGCCTCAACCCAGGTGTCGCCCTGGGCGCCGCTCTCCAGCTTCCAGAAGGGCGCTTTTGTCTTGAGCCAGTCGATCAGGAAATTGCAGGCCTCAAACGCCGCTTCGCGGTGGCGGGAGGTGGCGATGACCAGAACGATGTCATCTCCCAGCAGGAGTTGGCCGTGGCGATGGACAATGAGGGTATCGAGCAGCGGCCAGCGCCGATGCGCTTCCGCATCGATTTCGGTGAGCGCCTTTTCCGTCATGCCGGGATAGTGCTCAAGGGTCATGGCCGAAACTGCAGCACCGTCGCTGAGGTCGCGCATGGTGCCGACAAAAACCACGCTTCCGCCAATATCCGTCCGTCCCTGCTTGAGCTTGGCAAGTTCGGCGGCGGTATCGAAAGCCTGGGCTTGGACGCGGATCATGCTGCGATAATGCTCTAGAGCGCGGTGGACATCAATTGCCGAACAGGTCTTTGAAGAGTTTCTTGCCCGTCTTGCCGATTTCCTTGAAGGTCTTTTCGGAAACCCCAAGGTCGCGGAGCGTATTGTAGGCGGCCTCCGGATCGTCAAAAATCCCTTCCATATCGGGATAAATCTTGGGCGCCTGCCACGGCCCCTTCACGGCGACCTGAACCGGAAGGCCAGTGGTTTCGTTGCTGCCGGTCACCACCTTCGGATCGAATTTGAAATCCAGCGTGCGCCGCAGCATGTCGATCTCGCCGCCTCCCGTGACCGCAAAAGCCGGCCCCGAAACCATGACATCAGTGGTTCTGGCGATGCCGTCGCCGATCACGAAGGAGGCTTGCGCCTCATCAAATGAGGTAAGGTTTTCCGGCCCTTCGCCCCAGCCATCGCTGAGCGCCCGGCTCACCGTTGAAACCATGTCGACAATGTTGAGGCCGGTGATTTCTCCATCCGAAACGTCAATGCTGAATTTGCCCGCTAAGGTAGACATCATTTCGCGCTGGTTATGCCCCGAGGCGGTGAGGGACGCCTGCAACCCGGCATTGCCGGCCAGCCAGTCCACCCCGGCAAATTTGCTGAGGAAGGTTTCCCCCATGATTCCTTTCGCATCGATATTCATCTGCAGAACCGGCATGTCCTGCGTGCCGTCAAGCATGATTTTCGCCGTTGCCTTGCCGCCGTAGAGGGTGGCGTCCTGAACTTCCGTTTCCAGTTTTCCGTCTTTCAGCGTGCCGGACAATTCGGCGGGACCAATTTCAGCCCCGTTCCATTTGACCTGAAAAGCCGAAAGTTTCAAGCTGCCGTCAACGCCCTTGAGCCTGTCGAAGGTGACCGGTGAAATGTCCCAGCCGGCCCCTTCCGTGCTCGTGTTCACAAGATTGGCTTTCTTGGGCGGGAGATAGGGGTCAAGCGAGAAAACATCCGTTGCAAGCGCAGCCCTGACATTCGGTGTTTTTTTGGTGAGATCAAGCGTCATGTTGCCGGTCGCGACCATGCCGTCCAAAGAAACACTTGCCTTGGCCAGGTTAAAAACCGCGCTCTTTGAATCCAGCGCCCCGGCCAGTGAAAAATTCTTGAGGCCCGCATTTCCGGTGATGTCCGAACCCAGCCATTTCGAAAGGAGGCGGAGATCGGGCGCCGTGGCATCAATTGCCCCTGCAAGATTGAGTCCGTCATGGGTTGCCAGCCTGCCGGTGAAATTCACCGTGAGCGCGGGCGCAGTGATCGTAAGGTCAAGCGGCGAACCATCTTCGCCCAGCCGCTTCATCGATTTCACCTGGGCTTCAATGCGGGCAAATTGCTTGTTGAGCGAGGCCGTGCCTTCAACATCAAGCTCGCCGTCGTCACCGATGCCAATGTTCGCCGAGGCATCCGCAAGCGCGAAGGCCTGCCCATTGCGCTCGTCAAGGAAACTGGCTGAACCGTTCTCCACCAGCAATGTCAGGGGTTCCTTGGGGCTCGCGTTGTTGCCGGGCTTCGCTTGCCCACCTTTCCCCTCGCTTACCCAACTGCTGTGGCCGTCCCGATCAACCAGAAAATTGAAAACCGGCCGGTCAAGCGCGATGCTCCTGATCTTGATCTTGCGCTGGATGAGATCGCCGAGTTGCAGGGGCAGGTAGGCGCTGGCCGCCCGGGCAAAATTGCCCTCCATGCCCTGCGGGTTGGACAGGAAAACATCGTCAAGGCGCACCCTGAGATGGGGCGCAAACTCCAACCTGGCCCCGCCATTGACCAGAAGCGTGCGGCCGGTCTTGCGCAAGACATAGTCCTGCAACGCGGCAACGGCAAAACCCGGCTGGATAGAGGCCCACGCCCCAGCGGCAAAAAACCCGATGGCAATGATCACACCAATCCAGACAAGTCGCTTTTTCATCCTTCCACCTTTCGAAGCGGGATATATTATGAACCAAATACCAAGCGGAGATAAGTAATGCCCGGCCAACCCCTGTGGACACCATCGGAAAAGAGGAAGTCGGGCTCAAATCTTCGCCGGTTTATGGATGAACTGGAAAGCTCCGAGGGTGTTGGGCTGCAATCCTATTCGGATATCCTGGGATTCTCTACGGCAATGCCGGAAGTTTTCTGGTTAAAACTGTGGGAGTTCTGCGCTGTCGTGGCGGAAACCCGTGGAAAACCCGTCCTTGTCGACAGGGACAAGATGCCGGGAGGCCGCTTTTTCCCCGATGCCAGGCTGAACTACGCCGAAAACCTCCTGCGCCGGAACGACGATGGTCCCGCCCTGATTTTCTGGGGTGAAGACAAGATCAAGACGGCCATGACCTGGCGCCAGCTCAATGCGCGCGTCGCGCAAACCCACCGCGCCCTCGCCAAGGCGGGCATCAGGGCGGGCAACCGGGTTTGCGCCGTGGTGCCCAATCATCCCGAAACCATCGTGGCCTTTCTGGCCGTGGCCTCGCTGGGGGCCATCTGGTCATCCTGCTCGCCGGATTTCGGCGAACGCGGCATTCTCGACCGCTTCGGCCAGATTGCCCCCAAACTCCTGTTCACCTGTGACGCCTATTTCTATGCGGGAAAAACCCACAGCCTCACGGCGAAGATCGGCAAGGTTCTGACGCAACTGCCAAGCGTCGAACACACCGTGGTGATTGACTACACCGGACAGGCGGAGGCGATGGCTGCGCAATTGCCCAAGGCAAAAACCCTTGAAACCTTTTGCTCCGGCGAAAGCGAAGCCCCCCTTGCCTTTGCCCAGATGCCCTTCGATCATCCGCTCTATATTCTCTATTCCTCCGGAACCACCGGCATTCCCAAATGCATCGTGCACCGCGCCGGCGGCATTCTGCTGAAGCACCTCAGTGAGATTGTCCTGAACAGCGATGTGAAGCCGGGCGACCGGCTCTTCTATTTCACGACCTGCGGCTGGATGATGTGGAACTGGCTGGTCAGCGGGCTTGCCGCGGGTGCCACCCTGCTGCTGTATGACGGCTCGCCGTTTCATCCTAACGAGCGCACGCTCTTTGATTTTGCCGACGCGTCGGACATGACGGTTTTCGGCACCTCCGCCAAATATATCGATTCCGTACGCAAGACCGGCTGGCGCCCCCGCGACACCCACAAGCTCACCAACCTTCGCGCCATGATGTCCACCGGTTCACCGCTCAGTGCGGAGAATTTTGACTTTGTCTATGACGCAGTAAAGTCCGATATCCATCTCGCCTCCA
Organism: Hyphomicrobiales bacterium; assembly: GCA_038251095.1. Taxonomy (GTDB): domain Bacteria; phylum Pseudomonadota; class Alphaproteobacteria; order Rhizobiales; family Aestuariivirgaceae; genus Aestuariivirga. Next base: position 48,735 of record JBBSBQ010000022.1, on the reverse strand, counting down.
TTTCAGGCGGCACCGATATTTGCGGCTGTTTCGTGGGCGGCAATCCGCTGGACAGTGTCTGGCGCGGCGAAATCCAAGGGCCGATGCTCGGCATGGCCATGGACGTGCTGGATGATAATAGCCAACCGGTGAAACAGGAAAAGGGTGAACTGGTTTGCACCAGGCCGTTTCCCTCCATGCCCGTGATGTTCTGGAATGATCCCGACGGCCAGAAATATTACAATGCCTATTTCGCCCGCTTTGACAATATCTGGTGCCACGGCGATTTCGCCGAGATCACCGCCCATGGCGGGCTCATCATTCATGGCCGCTCCGATGCTACGCTCAATCCCGGCGGCGTGCGCATCGGAACCGCGGAAATCTATGCCCAGGTCGAGCGCATCCCCGAGGTGCTTGAGGCCCTGGCCATCGGCCAGGACTGGGACAATGACGTGCGTGTTGTCCTCTTTGTAAGGTTGGCGCCGGGCGTCACATTGGATGACAAGTTGACTGCCCTGATCAAGAAGCAGGTGCGCGATGGAGCCTCGCCCCGTCATGTGCCAGCCGTAATCGTAGCGGTGCGCGATATTCCGCGCACCAAGTCCGGAAAGATTACTGAGCTGGCGGTGCGCGAAATCGTTCATGGCCGCGAGGTGAAGAACCAGGAAGCGCTGGCCAATCCCGAGGCCCTCGACCTGTTCCGGAATCTCGCCGCCCTTACCTGAAGCTTTCGCGGTTGCGCAGATTGCGCGTGAGCAGGATGATTGGGATAAGACCCGCCGCGACAATGGTGAGTGCTGGGGCCGCACTTTCTTCCAGTTGCCCAAGCGAAGCCAGCAGAAACACCTGGGTTGCCAGCGTCTCGAAATCGAACGGCCTTAGAATAAGTGTGGCCGGCAGCTCCTTCATGCAATCGACAAAGACCAGAAGCATGGCGGTGATCAGCGCCGGGCGCAGAATGGGCAGGTGGATTTCCGCAACGGTGCGGAGCGGCGTGCGACCCAGCGTGCGTGCCGCATAGGTCAGATTGGGCGTCACTTTCTCAAGGCCGCTTTCCAGCGAGCCGAAGGAGATGGCCAGAAAGCGGATGGTATAGGCAAAGATAATTGCGGTGATTGTGCCTGACAGCAGAAGGCCGGTGGAGACACCAAAGGCGCTGCGCATGAAGGCATCGACCGTGTTGTCGAAATAGGCCAGTGGAATAAGGACGCCAATGCCGAGCACCGTTCCCGGCATGGCATAACCCACACCGGCAAGCCTGAGAAACATGTTCAGCCGCGCGCCGCGCTGCGCGCGGTGCGCATAGGCGAGGACAAGGCCAAGGATCAGGACCACGAGGCTTGCCACCAGCGAGAGAACCAGCGAGTGCCACATGGAGTCGAAATAATTCGCAGAGAAGAGATCTTCCACATGCCGTATTGCGAACCGCAGCAGAATGAGTGCCGGCAGGATAAAGCCCAGAAACACCGGCAGGAAGCAGGCAAGCATGGCCAATATCCCGCGCCAGCCCGTAAGCGGGGTGCGCCGTGGCGCCATGGGGTGGCGCGATCCCGGCATATGGGATTGGCGGCTGCGCGCGTGGCGTTCAACCCACAAGAGCGCGAAGACAAAAATCAGTAGAACAACGGCTAACTGCGCCGCCCCGCCCAGATTTCCTTCGCCCAGCCAGGTTGTGTAGATGCCCAGCGTCAAGGTGTTGACGCCAAAGAAACCAACCGCCGCAATGTCGTTCAGGCATTCCATCAAGGCGAGGCTGACGCCAACCACGATGGCGGGCCTTGCCTGTGGCAGGGCCACGGAAAGAAAAGCCCCCCACGGCGATTTGCCGAGGGTGCGCGCCACATCAAGCTGGCTCATGGGCTGGCGCAGGAAGCTCGCCTGCGCCGTCATGTAGACATAGGGGTAGAGAACCAGCGCCAGTACAATCACCGCGCCGGGAAGCGAGCGTATTTCCGGAAACATGTAATCCTCGGGACGGCTCCATCCCATGGCGCCGCGCAGCCAGGTTTGCAGGGCACCCGCATAATTCAGGAAATCCACATAGGTATAGGACACAATATAGGTGGGCATGGCTAGCGGCATGAGGCAGGCCCATTGCAGCACTCTCCGCAGCGGAAAATCATGCAGGCTCACCAGCCAGGCTGTGGCTATGCCGATGATGAAGGTCAGGAATCCAACCCCCAGCATGAGGCCAAGCGTGCGGCAGACATAGCCCGGCAAAACCGTGCCCAGCAAATGCGGCCAGATGTTTTCGCTGGAGGCGAAAGAGAGCAGAACAATTGTCAGAATGGGCAGCGCTACGAGAACCGCAATGAGTGCAGCGCCGAGCATAAGCCACGTCTCGGCAAGGGAAGCTGCGGACTTCGCGCGTGTGGACATCACTGCCATTCCGCGTGACGGCTATTCCGCCAGGACGCGTGTTGTCGGGAATGTGAGTTCAATAAGGGTGCCCTTGCGGGGTTCGCTCGAGATATCGAATTTCGTGCGGTTGGCTTCCGCCAGCGCCTTGGTGAGCGGCAGGCCAAGGCCTGTGCCCTGCACCTCGCGGCCTTCAGTGACCACCCGCTTGAAGGGCTCAAGGGCATCGCGCAATTGCTCCGCATTCATTCCAATGCCCGTATCCTTGACGCGGAGTTTGAGTTCGCCCGTCCTGTTCATCTGGGCCGAGACTATAACCTGTCCGCCCGGATCGGTAAACTTTATGGCGTTGGACAGGATGTTCAGCATGATCTGGCGCATCGAGCGTTGATCGGCGACAACATTGGGAAGGTCGCTGGGCATCGCCTTGCGGATAACGACGCGGGCCCCGGTTGCGGCCTCCTGCAGCATCTTGATGGCATTATCCGCAGTGTCGCTGAGGTCCACCGCCGTGAAGTTAAGTTCCAGCTGGCCGGCCTCGACTTTCGAAAGGTCAAGCAGGTCATTGATCAGTGAGAGCAGCAGCCCGCCGCTGGAATGAATGTCATTCACATAGCCGCGGTACTTGTCGTTCTTGATTTCGCCGAAGCGCTCCAGCCGCATGACTTCCGAGAAGCCCATGATGGCATTGAGCGGCGTGCGCAGTTCATGGCTGATGCGGGCCAGGAATTCCGATTTCTGCCGGCTCGTGGCCTCGGCCACTTCCTTGGCCTCGCGCAGTTCCGACTCCGTCCGTTTCCACTGGGTGATGTCGCGCACCACGGCACAGAAGGCGGCGCGTGAGCTTAGCGATTGCAGCGCGCCGATTGTGAGGAAGAGGGGAACCGATCCGCCCTGCTTGACGATGGCGTTCACTTCGCGCCCGTCGTTGAACACGCTGGCCAGGCCCGGTCCCTGCAAGGCCGAGAGGTAGTCGCGCAACACTTTGCGGCTGTCGGGCGCCAGAAGATCGCCAAAGGGCTTGTCGGCAACTTCAGCGATGCGGTAGCCGAAAATCGCTTCGGCGCCGGCACTGAAGGTATGGATCTTGCCGTCGCGATCAAGCGTAATGATCCCGTCAGTTGCCGTATCGAGAATGGCCCGCAGTTCTTCATCGGCCACCGGTTGGGCGTTTTGATTGTTCTCCGGCGGAAGAACAGCCTCTTTGGCGGCGGGAACTGTTTGCGGCTCTGCCGGCGCAGCAATGACCGCCGGAGCTTCCTTCGCTTCGCCGGGTTTGGCGGCAGGCGCCGCAACCGGCTTCAAAATGAACTGGCGGGCAGGGCCATTCTGCCAGGCAACCTCGGACAGTTGCGCGGAGAAGTTGACCGTGCTGCCATTTTCAAGTTTCAGCGTGGCTGCCGGGACCGATTGGCCAAGCATTGAAAAATATGTCCACACCGCATCTTCATTGATCAGGTCGTCGACCGATCCATAGCCGAAAATCTCCAGCGCCTTTGGATTGGCGTGCAGCACCTGTTCGTTCCGGCTTATCAAAACCGCATGGGAAAGTTTGTCGATGGCGGTGGTGACGGGGCGCGGGATAACCACTGGCTTGCGCCGCGGTTTTTCCGGCACCGGCTTTTGCTCAACGACGGACTCGTTGAGGACCTTGCCAAGCTGGTGAAACGCTTCCGCCTCGGAAGCGGCAAGCTGGGGCGTCGCACCCAGCGGGCGATTTGAAATCGTCCGCTCCAGTGCCCGCCGTTCGGTAATGTCGTCGAGAAGCACCATGGCAAAGGCCACCGGGTCTGCCGTGGTGTCGAGCTTTTGCAGGGTGAGCCGGACGTCGCGCTGGCCGATTTTGGTGAGCAGGCGCCGGACGTCGCTGACCGTTCCGGTCGAGGCCAGCCGCGTCAGCAAATCATCGGCAAGCGATGAATCCTCGACAAGGGCGCTGAGGCTGGCCCGCTGGTCCGCCCCAAGAAGCAGTCTTGCTGCCGCGTTCAGCCGGTGCAGTGAACCCTCGCGCCCCATAAAGGCCGCTGCCGCCGGCAACAGTTCAAAGGCCAGCGCAAGTTTTTCCGCCGGAATTTCGTTTGTCCCATCGCTTGGATTTGCGGCGGTCACCAGAAGCCCGGCCCGCCCATCAGCCAGGGCGTGAATGGTGCAGCGGCAGGGCAGCGGCACGGTCCGGCCCGAGGATGGGAAGTGGAGAAGGGCGGTTTCCACCTGGCCCCGGCTCAGTCTTTTTGAAAGCGCAGTGATCTGCTCGACGCCAGGCTCGGCCAGGTCAAAGGGCCGGTCGACGAGGTCAAACAGCGATTCGCCGCCGAAATAATTAACCCCCGCCGGGTTTGCCCATACGATACGCCCCCGCGCCCCGTCCCACAGCCAGGCAGGGCTGGCAAGGGTGCGCAAATCTTCAAGGGTTGGCGCCTCAAGTCTGGTCAATCTACCCGCAGCCGAGGTTCACCCGGCCGATCCCCACGCAATTACGAACATTCGAGCCGGCCTTTGGCGGCAAGCGCTACTAGCAGGCAAACTAAATCAATTTTTTGATATCGCGTCCACCTTTGGTTAACCAAAGGTCATAAAAATGTACAACTGGTTAACATAGGGTATCAATTCCGCACAAAATGCTGCGTTGCAAGATTTATGTTGCAATGCACCATTTTTGTTCTTATATGAGGTTTAAGCGACAGACCGCGTCGTTAACCAATTTGGAGATTGACCCCATGAGCAAGAAATCAAAATTTGAAGCCAATTCCGACATGCCATCCGAGGCGCTCGAAGTCCCAGCGGAAGCTCTCGAATTTGCCCAGAAGTCCGGAGACCAGGCCCAGGTAGCCTTTGAGAAGGTGAAGGACGCGGCTCAGGACAATGTCCAGGTGTTTGAAGCCGTGGCTTCCGCCTACAAGTCAGGCGTTGTCGACTTCCAGAAGAAGGCCATGGAATTTACCCAGAAGAACATGGAACAGGCCTTTGCCTTCAGCCGCAAGCTGTTTTCGACCAAGGAATTCGGCGAAGTCGTTTCCCTCCAGCAGAACTTCGTCAAGGACCAGGCTGAAGCCTTCAAGACCCAGGCCGGCGAATTGAACGAAATCGCCGTGCGCCTGACGACCGAAGCAGCCCAGCCGCTGAAGAGCAGCTTTGAAAAGTCCGTCAAGGACTTCAGCAAGTCGTTTGCCGCTTAATCGAGTTTAACCTTTCGACCAAAGGCCCGCGATTTCCGCGGGCCTTTTTGTTTGCTTGAATTTGCAGGCGCACATCGCTAGTTTGCGCGGCACTTGAAGATGCAGCTGTAGCTCAGTTGGTTAGAGCGCCGGATTGTGGATCCGGAGGTCGGTGGTTCGAGCCCACCCAGCTGTACCAATTTTTCGCTTCAGCATTTGCCCGCACAGGCAATGGGTTAAAGTCGCTGACGAAAAGGGCTTGAACTGCTTCAGTTGAGCGGGACAAACCAGCCGACTTGATCTCGATCAAGGAAGCGAATCATCATTCAGTCTACTCGTTGAAGCTCATGAAAGTCTGGATATCGGATTTGCAGCGGCAAGCGCTGGCTTTGTGAAAACAGGCCGTTAAGCAAAGTGACGCATCACTTGAAATGGATGGTATATTATAATATTCTAATATATTGAAATTAATATCGGCGTGATGCCCCTTCAAGCGCGCAAAAATGATGGAGTTGCAAAATGAATATTGATCGAGCTGTTTTGGCCTTTGCCGGCTGCGTTGTGCTGACCTCGGCGGCGCTCACCTATTATGTATCCCCATATTGGCTGCTTTTGACGGTTTTTGCGGGGCTCAACATGCTGCAATCTTCATTTACCGGATTTTGCCCTGCGGCGATCGTTTTCAAGGCCCTCGGTTTTCGCAAGGGCGAGGCATTCCGCTAGAGCTTTTCCGGCTTGCAGAACATGTCGTTAAGAAGCCGGAACATCTTGACCAGCCTCTTGTCGGCGAGGCGGTAGTAGATGGTTTGCCCGCTGCGGCGTGGGACAACCAGGCCTTCGCGGCGCATGAGCGAGAGGTTCTGCGAGACGGAGCTCTGTTTGGCGTCAATGGCCTCGGCAATTTCGCCAACCGGAAGCTCGCCTTCCATGATCATGCAGAGAATGCGCAGCCGTTGTGCATTCGCCAGGGACTTGAGAAATTCGCTTGCACGGCCGGAAGACTTGGCCAAATCAGTTATATTCATACGTTAGTATTGTCTGATATATGAATATTAGTCAAATATCACGGAGAGACTGCTCATGTCACGCATTCCAGTTTTGACGGCGCTTTGCGTGATGGGCGCAATTGTTTTCCAGTTGCCGGGGGCGGTACCGGCAAGTGCAGGTGAATTTGCCGTCAGCGCCGAGCCGAAGACCGACTATAAGGCGGTGTTCGGGCGGGTGGAGAGCCGTGACCTCGTCCAAGCCAGGGCGCGGATCGGCGGCATGATCATAGCGCTCGATGTCGAAGAGGGCAGTTCGGTCCAGGCGGGCGCCGTGATTGCCAGGGTTGTTGATGACAAGCTTGCGCTCCATTTGGGCGCCCTTGATGCGCGGCTGAAGGAACTTGACGCTGAAATGCAGAATGCATCGACGGAACTGGCGCGCGGCAAATCGCTCTTTGCTTCCGGCACCATTGCCAAAAGCCGCCTCGATACCCTGCAAACGCGGGTGGATGTGCTCACCAACCAGGTTGCGGCTGCGCAATCGGAACGGGCTGTCATTGTGCAGCAGGGAGCGGAAGGGGATGTGCTGGCACCGGCTTCCGGCCGCGTGCTGACCGTTCCGGTTACCAGGGGTTCCGTAGTCTTGCCAGGTGAAACCATCGCCCGGATTGCGGGCGGCGGCTTTTTCCTCAGGCTTTCGTTGCCGGAGCGCCATGCGGCGCAAATCAATGAGGGCGACGACGTGTTTGTGGGCAGCCGGGGCGTAGGCAGCACAACTGTGACTTTCGAGAAGGCCCGCAAGGGAAAATTGGTGAAAGTCTATCCCGAAATTGAAGGTGGACTCGTCCTGGCGGACGTTGAAGTCGACGGTTTGGGTGACTTCTTCGCCGGCGAACGCACGCTGGTGTGGATCCCCGTTGGCCAGCGCAATGCTATCAGTGTTCCGCCTGAATCGATCACCACGCGTTATGGCATTGACTATGTGAGCCTTGTCAACGGGGCCGGGCCCATGGACGTGGCGGTGATCACCGGAGAAGAATTTGAAACCGACAAAGGTGCGCGCATCGAAATCCTGTCGGGCCTCCGCGATGGAGACAAGGTAGCCACGCCGTGAAACTGGGGATCGCCGGGCAGCTCACCCGTTATTTCATTGTCTCACCGCTGACGCCGCTGTTTCTGCTCGCCGCCTTCATGGTGGGCCTCGTGGCGCTGATTACCCTGCCGCGCGAGGAAGAACCGCAGATTTCCGTTCCCATGGTGGACATCCATGTGCGCGCCGACGGCCTGAAGGCCGAAGACGCGGTGAAGCTGGTGACCGAGCCCCTGGAAACCATCATCAAGAGCATCGATGGCGTCGAGCACGTCTATTCGCAAACCAAGGATGACGGTGCCCTGGTCACGGCGCGCTTCTTTGTCGGCACCAATGCGGATGCCGCCATCCTGCGCGTACATGAGAAGATCCGCGCCAACATGGACCGCATCCCGGTGGGCATCCCCGAGCCGCTCATTGTAGGCCGCGGCATTGATGATGTTGCAATCGTCGTGCTGACCCTGTCGCCCAAGCCGGAAGCCGCCGACCGCTGGACCGCCAACGGCGTCAGCCGGGTGGCGCGCGAATTGCGTGTGGAGCTTACCAAGCTTGACGACATCGGGTTGACGTATCTTTCGGGCGACCAGCCGGAGGAAATCAGGATTGAACCTGACCCCGAGAAGCTTGCGCTTTATGGCGTCACACTCCAGCAACTGTCGGCCAAGGTGAGCGGCGCCAATCGGGCGTTCGAGGCGGGACAGATCCGTGATGAAGGCCGCCAGATTTCGGTCATGGCGGGACAGACCCTGCAAAACCCCACGGAAATCGGCAATATCCTGATCACCGCGCGCGATGGCCGCCCCGTCTATGTCCGCGATGTGGCAACGGTCCTGCTGGGCGCTGACAGCAATGAATGGCGGGCAACCAATTTGATCAAGAAGGATAACGGGTTGATCCGCGTGCCGGCGGTTTCGCTGGCTATTGCCAAGCGGGCAGGGACCAATGCCGTCGTCATTTCGGAAAATATAATCAAGCGGCTTGAAGCGCTCAAGGGCGAGGTCATTCCCCGCGACATCAATGTCGAAGTCACCCGCAACTACGGCGAGACCGCCAACGAAAAGGCCAATGAGCTGCTGTTCCATCTGGCCCTTGCCACCATTTCGATCGTCGTCCTCGTGGCAATTTCCATCGGCCTGCGCGAGGCCATGGTGGTTGCCGTGGTGATTCCCACCACCATTTTGCTGACTTTGTTTGCGGCGCGAGTCATGGGCTATACGCTGAACCGCGTCAGCCTCTTCGCGCTTATTTTTTCCATCGGCATCCTGGTTGATGACGCCATCGTGGTGATCGAAAACATCGCCCGCCATTGGGCCATGAATGATGGCCGTTCGCGCACGCAGGGCGCGATTGACGCGGTGGCGGAGGTGGGCAACCCCACTATTGTCGCCACGCTCACGGTGGTGGCAGCCCTGTTGCCCATGCTGTTCGTGTCGGGACTCATGGGCCCCTACATGAGCCCCATACCGGCCAATGCGTCGGCCGCCATGATCTTCTCGTTCTTCGTGGCGGTGATGGTCACGCCATGGCTGATGATCAAGATGGGAAAGGCAAATGGCGGGCACGGCCATGGGACAGGCCATGGCGGCAGGCTGGGAGGCATGTATGTTGCCGTGGCGCGGCCCATTCTCAAGAATCGGGCCCGCGCCTGGACCTTTCTGCTTGCCGTGGGCTTTGTGACGCTGGCCTCGCTCGTGCTGTTCTACAGCAAGAGTGTTACCGTCAAGCTGCTGCCCTTTGACAACAAGTCGGACCTGCAAATCGTGGTCGACCTGCCGGAAGGCGCATCAGTTGAAGCCACGGACCGGGTGCTGCAGCAGGCCGCCGGCCGGGCCGCAACAATTCCCGAAGTCCTTTCGCTGCAAACCTATGCGGGAACCGCCGCACCCTTCAATTTCAATGGACTGGTCAGGCACTACTATGTTCGGAAGTCTCCGGAACTCGGCGACATCCAGGTCACCCTGACGGGAAAGGGCGAGCGCAGCCGCAGCAGCCATGAAATTGCCCTTGAATTGCGCGAAAAGCTGAAGGGCCTGGATATGCCAGCGGGAACCGTCGTGAAAACCGTCGAGCCGCCGCCTGGACCGCCGGTCCTGGCAACCCTGCTGGCGGAAATCTACGGTCCCACACCCGAGGTCCGCCGCGCCACGGCGGCAAAGGTGCGTGAAGCCTTTGCGCGCGTGCCGTTCGTGGTTGATATTGACGACAGCTATGGAACTCCGGCGCCACGGGTGCGCATTGCCATCGACCAGGATAATCTCGAGTACCAGAAGGTGGAGGAGCGCGACGTCTATGACACGCTGCAATCGCTCTATGCCCGCAACACCGTGGGCTACTCGCACCGGGGCGGCGGGCGCCAGCCTATTCCGATTACGCTCGGCCTGGCGCGGTCCGACAAGGTCATTGGCGAGCGTGCGCTGACAACTCCAGTGCCTGCCAATGCCCTGCCGGGGGGCCGAGGCGTAGTGGAACTGGGCGATGTAGTGAGCGTGAGCCACGAATTCTCGTCATTTCCGGTTTTCCGCCACAATGGCAAACCCGCTGAAATGGTTACGGCCGAACTGGCGGGCGCCTTTGAAGCGCCAGTCTATGGCATGATCGAGGTTGGGCGCGCCCTCGACAAGGTTGACTGGACCGGGATGCAACGCCCCGAAATCAGCCTGCATGGCCAGCCCGAGGATGAATCGAAGCCCGTCCTGTTGTGGGACGGCGAATGGGAAGTGACCTGGGTCACCTTCCGCGACATGGGTGCGGCCTTCATGGTCGCGCTTATCGGCATCTACATCCTGGTGGTGGCCCAGTTCGGGTCCTTCAAGCTGCCACTGGTCATCCTCACCCCCATTCCGTTGACGCTGATCGGCATCATGTTCGGCCACTGGATTTTCAATGCGCCGTTCACGGCCACTTCGATGATCGGTTTCATCGCCCTGGCCGGAATCATCGTGCGCAACTCGATTTTGCTGGTGGATTTTATCCGGGGCGCCAGGACGCCGGAACGGCCCCTGGTTGACGTATTGCTCGAGGCGGGGGCCATCCGCTTCAAACCAATCCTGCTGACGGCCATTGCCGCCATGATCGGCGCCGTCGTCATCCTTGCTGACCCGATTTTCCAGGGCCTTGCCATCTCGCTGCTTTTTGGCCTTGCCTCGTCAACGGCGCTTACGGTTCTGGTCATCCCGGCCATCTATGTGGCGCTCAGGCGATAGTGCGCCCGCGGCCTCAAATCGCCCAATGCATTGATGCAGGTCAATGCCCGCGAGACGGCCCGCTATATATTTGCACGCAAGCCAATTGACGGTATATATATTCGTATATTCTGTTATAATAATATAATTGCTGGATAGGCGCAGGGCCGGAGACCGGAAAGCGCCGTATCCGCTGGATAGGAGAAGCCTATGGCCCATGTTGTTGTCCTCGGTGCCGGATTGGGTGGCGCCATAATGGCCTATGAGATGAAGGCCCAGTTGCTGCCGGAAGACACGCTGACGGTGGTCAGCAAGGATCCCAAGTATCATTTTGTGCCTTCCAACCCGTGGGTCGCGGTGGGCTGGCGGACGCGTGATGCGATCGAGGTCGATCTCGCGCCGGTCTTTGCCAGGAAGGGCATCAACTTCAAGCCAGTCGCGGCAAAGAAACTTCTGGCCGACAGCAACACCATTGAGCTTGAGGACGGGTCGTCAGTCACCTACGACTTCCTCATTATTGCCACCGGCCCGGAACTGGCCTTCGACGAAATCGAGGGGTTGGGCCCCAATGGTTTCACCCAATCCATCTGCCATGTAGATCATGCCGAACAGGCACGCGAGGCCTTTGAAGCTTTCTGCAAGAATCCCGGCCCAATTATCGTGGGCGCGGTGCAGGGGGCATCCTGCTTCGGCCCGGCTTATGAATTCACCTTCATTCTGGAAACCGAGCTGCGCCGCCGCAAGATCCGCGACCGGGTGCCGATGACCTTCGTGACATCGGAGCCCTACATCGGCCACCTCGGCCTCGACGGGGTAGGCGACACCAAGGGCCTGCTCGAAAGCGAAATGCGCGAGCACCATATCAAATGGATGACCAGCACGCGGGTGAAGGGCGTTGCAGCCGGCAAGATGACAGTCGAGGCGATCGCCGACGATGGGGCGGTGAAAGCCACGAAGGAACTGCCGTTTTCCTTTTCCATGATGCTGCCGGCGTTCCGTGGCATCGCCGCGGTACGCGACATCGCAGGGCTTACCAACCCCCGTGGTTTTATTCTGATCGACAAGCACCAGCGCAATCCCAAATACAGCAACATATTCGCGGTGGGCGTCTGTGTGGCTATTCCCCCCATGGGGCCGACACCGGTTCCCTGTGGCGTGCCGAAAACGGGCTTCATGATTGAATCGATGGTGACGGCGACGGCGCTTAACATTGGCCTCGTCTTGCGTGGCCAGGAGCCCAAGCATGAAGGCACGTGGAATGCCGTTTGCCTTGCGGATTTTGGAGATTCAGGTGTGGCGTTCGTGGCCCAGCCACAGATTCCGCCGCGCAATGTCAACTGGTCGTCATCGGGCAAATGGGTTCACACGGCCAAGGTTGCCTTCGAAAAATATTTCCTCCGCAAAATGCGCCATGGAACAAGCGAAACACTCTATGAAAAGGCGATGATGGAGATGCTCGGAATTGACAAATTGAAGGCTAACACGTGACCTTGGGTTCAGTGGCAAGGTCCGCTGTTTGCCCTTTTCGGAACTTGGTTGTTGCGACCAAGGTGCCCACAAACTCGCTGGCAGCGGGCGCCGGAAATTGAAGATTTACAACATACGGAGTTATGCGGCTTTTGAAACTTCGTTCAGTATCGCATCAACCCTGGGAGCGCGTTTTACCAGTTCCAATGCATCATGGCGGACATGATTGAGGGCCATTTGCTCGGTCAAGATTTTCTCGGTCAGCGTGCCGTTCTCAATACATTCCTTGGCAAGAGCGAAAAACAATGACTCCTGGCGCGCATCCTTGTGGCGTTTGTAGCGGCCCCAAAGCTTGATACCGTTTTCCGGCAGAAAACGTGAGATGAGGGGTATGCGGTTGGTAAAATCAATCGGCAAGCCAGTCTTCCAGGGTTGCGTTATGCGCTTGGTGTTGTGAAGCAGCTTGGTTTTCACGGTGAGGCGATCGAAATCATTCCATTCCTCCTCGAGAAAGCCGATCGATTCCCGCGGTTCATTGGCGAGTATGATCCAGTTCTCATAGTCCAGCTTGCCTTCAAACATGCTCGCAAATTGCTTGCGCACATCCCAGTGGGTTAGCCGCCCGCATTCCAGCAGCATCACGCTTGAAGCAATGTAGTCTTCGCGTCCATTGTGGCCAGCACGGCGCTTTGCCATTACGGCCCTGCCCTCCATGTCGCGCTCGAAGAGTTCGTTGATATCGCCTATTGCAAAGACATCAGGGTCGATGACAACGGCCCGGCCCGAATAACCCATGAGTTCCGGGGGCATAAAGCGCGTTGGCGTAAAGGATTGCAGGTCGTCATTTTTCCAGGTGCGCCAGCCCCCGCCCCGGAGGAATTTCCGGCCCTCGAAGTCCTTGAAAAATGCGTGATCTTCGATCTGCAATATTTTGACATCAAAATCTTGGGGGTTGCGCGAATTGCGCTTCAGGGAATGGGCAGAAACAATAGCTCCCGCGATCTGTTTGCCGTTTGTGTGAATAAATACCGTATTTTTCATAGTGCTTCCAATATCCATGTCGGGCGTCAGGTAGGTGCCCCGTTCCATCGAGCCAAGAGGCCGTTCTTGCAACACTTTGGCGGGCGCAATTTCATGCACAATACTAAACTGATCCGGCGCCTGTCCATGCATACCTCAATTGTTGGAGGAGACCTTTTGGTCCTTGGGACAATGTACCGCAATCCCGCTCTGGCGCGCTTGTTTTCCGCGAAAAATCAGCGTTTGAGCCATAGACGAGCAGGTTTGGACGCTTGACCGCAGTTAGTCATAGCGTGTAACTAACCCCGGTCCCATTCAGGCCGAAGGCAGTCGTAGTTTTTGCTGTCCACGATACTGAGGCGGCAAACCAATCGCATTACCGGGAGTTTTCCAATGAGCCTTGAACAGCAGACAATTCCGCCCGTCACGGTAATCATTGAGTGGGAAAATGCCATTGATGTTGACGACAAATGGACCCAGCGCGCCATGTCCTCGTTCGAGGCTGAGCTTGCCCGCTGCCACAATCTGATGCGCACCAAACCCCGTGTCATGTATCTCTATGACAGCGGCGCTGTCGACGAGTCGGCAATCCGCAAAACGATTTCGATCGCCGCGCCGCACCTGGCGGAACATGCCGATGTCGAACTGGTGCCGACGCCGGGGCTGACCTACTACAAACTGAAAAACTACGGCGTGCAGCAAACGAAGACAGATCTTGTGGTCTTCCTCGATAGCGACGCCGGGCCCCAGCCGGGTTGGCTTTCAGCTCTTCTTGAGCCCTTTGCCGACCCAGAGATAATGGCAGTTGGCGGCTTTACGGTTCTGGGGCATGAGGATTTGCTTTCGCGCACCATGGCGTTGAGCTGGATTTTCAATCTGCCTAGCGAACGCGAAGCTACCGTCAGGCGCCAGAAGATCCACGCCAACAATGCCGCGTTCCGCACCGCCTTTTTCAAGGCAAACCCGTTCCCCGATCTCGAGGGCGCCTTCAAGAAGCAATGCGGATTCTGGCTGCGCGATATTTCCAAGCGCGGCTTCAAGTGGACGCGCACGGCGGATGCCATGACGGTGCATGCGCCGCATCCAGGAGGTTCGTTCATCGTATGGCGCGCCTGGACCACGGGGCTTGATCGCGATTTTCAGGCCTATCACACGGTCACTCGCTCGCGCCTTGGCCGGTTTGGCTATTCGTTCTGGTTCTGGGCCAGCAAAGTTGGCCGGTCATGGTATCGCATCTGGGCAAAAGGCCACGAAGTTGGGCTGCCAGTCTGGCAGCGTCCCGCAGCAATGCTGATTTCACTGGGTTTCTTTACGGTTGCATTGGGCGGCGAACTGTACAGTTCAGTCTCGCGCTCCTTCAAGCCATTGCCGTCAGCCAGTGCTGGCGGCCAAACCCCGGCAATCGCCTAGGCGGACACAGACCTTCTCGCGATTTCCCAGAGGCCCTGCGTGAAAAGCGAAAAGAATTCCCTTTTGCCGCGGAAGGCGGTGAAGCGATTGGTGTCCCGGCGGATGTTTGTGCCCCGCCCCTTGATGGCCAGCCGGAGGAAATGTCTGGCGAAGTCGCGTGCCAGCCCCTTCCTGAAAGCCGGTTGTGTGAGGTAATCGGGGTGTCGTTCGCACATCTCGATCATCGCCACCATGAAAGTCTCCTGTTTCGAAGAAATGGCTCCTTCGGTCCAGTGTTTGGTCCATAATACATCAGGCACACAACGGCATTCCACCCGCCGTGCCAGCCTTAAAACGAGGTCCATGTCCTGGCGCCGCTTCAGGGTTTCATCGAAGAGGCCGATACGCATCAGCGCCTCTCGCCTGGCGCTTATCGCCGGGGTGGCCTTGAAGATGCGGCGAGCAAAAATGGCTTCTTCAACCGCCTTGCTGGTGGTCAGTGCCGGATTTATTCGCGCTGCCTTTTTTTTGCGAAGGTTGGGCGGATACAATAGTTCGAAACTGTCGATCAAGGCGTCGACTTCAGGATGTTCATGGAAGTAACGATCAATATAGCCCAGCTTGTGGGGCAGGAATTCGTCGTCGCTGTCGAGGAAGCAAATGACTGGCGCCCGGGCTTCCCGGATGCCCCTGTTGCGCGCCGCATTGCCACCCATGTTGTAAGGCTGCACCGACAGCCTGATGCGGGGGTCGGCGAGAGATTGTACCTTATCAACTGTAGTATCGGTTGAGCCATCGTCGACGACCAGGATTTCAAAGTCTTCGAAATCTTGCGCAAGCAGGCTGCTGATGGCTTGGCCGATATTTTCCGCGCGGTTGAAAACGGGAATTACAACAGAAATTGAAGGCATTGTACCAAACTCTCGCGCGGTCAAATTTTAAGGCATGAGCCTTGTGAAGACAAGACTCTTAAACTATAAATTGTCTGGAAATCCAAAAGTGTGGAGCACTCAATTATGCCCGAGACGCAGGCAGTCATGCACGCTGCAGTGCCCCTGAGGATTTTGGGCGAGGCCGAAGTTGCCCGCCACATCGAAATGCTTGAGCAGAAGGTCTTTAAGGTGGAGACCAAATGGCCGCAATTTCGCCTTCTGCTTGACGACTGCAAGGACTTTGCCCGCCAGATGCCGGAAGGCGCAACTATCGTGGCACTCGAAAGGACATTGCTGTACGGTGGAATTAGCCTCTTTGCTCCCATTTTCCACCGGCAGAATTTCATTTCGGTGGATTGCAGCCCTGCTAGTGCCAAAACGCGCGGAAGCTACAACAGGAGCATGGTCGACGATAGCCGTTGCGTTCCCATTCCCACGTCAAAGAAAGGCGCGCCGGAAAATACCGGGCTGGACGGCGGCATCGCGGACCTAGTCATGGTGCCGAACCTCGTTCATCACGTGGCAGACCAGCGCGGCCTTTTCAATGAGATCGGCAGGCTGCTGAAGCCCGGTGGAAAGGGTTACATTTTCGAACCGTTGGTGCGCGAACTTCATCAGTATCCTGATGATTATGTCCGTTATACGCCAGCTGGATTTGAACGCATGATTGTTGAAGCCGGCATGATTTATGACACGGATGTGCATGAAGGCGGACCGTTTACGGCAGTGGCTTATTGTTGGTCCCAGGCCCTTGAATATATCCCCGAGCCTGAGCGGCAAAAAATGGAAGAGTGGTTCTACAAGGATCATTTTCCAAAGCTGAAGCAGTGGGATAAAGCCTATCCCGTAAATCTCACGCGCCAGCATACAAGTTTTCCGACCGCCTTTGGAATTCATTTCCATAAGCCCCAATGACGGATTTGTCCGTCATCAGGTCTCCGAAGTGCCTTGCGGTGATCCCGGCACGTGGCGGCAGTAAGGGGTTGCCGGGCAAGAATTTGAAAGAGATTGGCGGTAAGACCCTGGTCGCGCGCGCCGTTGAAGCCGCCCGCGCTACGGACCTGTTCGCCAAAATTGTCCTGTCAACCGACGATCCCGAAATCGCCGCTGAAGGCCGGCGGGCAGGCGCGGATGTTCCCTGCCTTCGGCCAGCAGAACTGGCATCGGACACAGCAAATATCCTTGATGTTGTCCGCCAGCTTCTGGATACGATCAGGTCCGCGGGGGAGCCTTTCTATGACGTTATCGCCCTCGTGGAGCCCACCTCGCCCGCGCGCACACCGGGTATTGTAGTTGAGACGGTGATGGCGGCCTGCTCTGAAGGCGCAGATGCGGCTCTAACCGTGAGCGAAGTGCCGCACCGCTACCACTCCCGCAAGCAATTGGAGCGCGACGCTTCCGGGTTCGCCGTTCATGTCCACCAAGAGGGGGCTTCGATCATCAATCGCCAGCAATTGAGTGCCAGCTTCATTCGCAATGGAATGTGTTATGCCGTTCGAACCTCGGCACTTGCGACCGGTCATGGTATGATTGGCAGCCGCGCGCGGCTTCTCCTCGTTGCGGGGCCCGTGATCAATATCGACGATCAGTCCGATCTTGATCTCGCCCGACAGGTTTTGGCTCTCCGAGGCGACCCGTGAGTTGGCCCTTGCGAGGTCTCGGTGACATATTCTAGACACCTTTTCATGGGCGTTTCACGTAGTTGACATATGGATAGCTGGCTTAAGACTCCCTCGGCTTCGGCTTCATGCACCGTGATTGCCGAAGTTGCACAGGCCCATGATGGCAGCCTGGGAATGGCGCATGCCTTTATTGACGCAGTTGCATCGACGGGTGCCCATGCGATTAAATTTCAAACCCACATCGCATCCGCCGAAAGTACGCCGCTTGAACCGTGGCGAAAGAAATTCAGTCTGCAGGACGCATCGCGATACGATTATTGGCGTCGGATGGAGTTCGCCCCGGAACAGTGGCAAGGCCTACGCCGGCATGCTGATGAAAAAGGCCTGTTGTTTCTGAGCTCGCCCTTTTCCATGCAAGCGATGGATCTCCTTGCTGCGGTCGGTGTGGCGGGTTGGAAAGTTGCCTCCGGTGAAGTTGCCAATATCCCCATGCTTCAGCGCATGGCCGTGGACAATATTCCCGTCATCCTGTCCAGCGGCATGAGTGATTACACTGAGCTCGACAACGCCGTGGCCATTTTCCAGGGCCACAGCTCGCCGCTCGCCGTGCTCCAGTGCGCCACGCGTTACCCATGCCCGCCCGAGGAAGTGGGACTCAATGTAATGCAGTCGTTCAGGAGCCGCTATCAAGGGGTGGCGGTGGGGTTATCCGATCATTCTGCGACGGTTTATCCCGGTCTTGCGGCCGTGACACTGGGTGCGCAAGTGATTGAAGTTCATGCCACGCTGGGTCGCGACATGTTCGGGCCCGATGTGACGGCGTCTCTCACCATTGCCGAAATCCGCCAGCTTGTGGAGGGTGTGCGCTTCATAGAGGCAATGCTGTCGTCTCCTGTCGACAAGGCTTCACTTTCGGAAGACCTGAAGCAGGTACGGGCCATCTTCACCAAGAGCCTTGTGGCAGCAGGCGATCTGCCTGCCGGGCATATCCTCATCGAGGGAGACCTCGCAGCGAAAAAGCCGGGTGATGGAGTGGCTGTGAACAAGTTGTCTCAATTCATCGGCCATACACTTAAGCGCGCCCTGCGGCGCGACGAAAAAATTGATTGGAATGATATTTGACCATGAAGAGAAAGATCTGTTGTGTCATCACGGCCCGCCCAAGCTACGCCCGCATTCGCACGGCACTTGCGGCGATCAAGGCACACCCTGATCTTGAACTGCAGCTTGTCGTTGCCGCTTCGGCCCTGCTTGACCGTTATGGAAATACCGCCCGCGTGATCGAGAGCGAGGGTTTCCGTATCGATCGCCGCGTCTACATGATCATCGAAGGCGAAAATCTTGCCACGTCGGCGAAATCCACGGGGATAGGCCTGTCGGAGCTTGCAACCGTTTTTGATGATTTGAAACCCGATGCGGTCATCACCATTGCTGACCGTTTTGAAACCATTGCCACGTCGGTGGCGGCAGCCTTCATGAATATTCCGCTGGTTCACATCCAGGGTGGTGAAGTTACTGGCTCAATTGACGAAAAAGTCCGGCATGCCAACACAAAACTGGCGGACCTTCATCTGGTGTCCTGCGCCAAGGCCGCTGAGCGTGTCATCAGCATGGGAGAGGATCCCGCCGCGGTTCACATCACCGGTTGTCCCTCCATCGATCTGGCCAAGGAAGCGATTCTCCACCCGCTCAGCGAACCCGACATATTTTCCGCCTATGGCGGCGTCGGACCGAGGTTCGACCTTGCGAAGGGATATGTCATCGTTCTCCAGCATCCGGTGACTACGGAGTATCATGAGGCGCGCTTTCAGATCGACGAAACTTTGCACGCCGTGCAGGAGCTGGGGCAGCCAACCCTGTGGTTCTGGCCCAACGTCGATGCCGGTTCCGACGGAACATCCAAAGGCATCAGGGCATTCCGCGAGGTCCATAGTCTTCGGCATGTTCATTTTTTCAAAAACCTGCCGCCCGAGGAGTTTATCAGGGTCGTCAACAAGAGCTCGTGCATTGTCGGCAATTCATCCGTTGCGATCCGGGAATGTTCCTATCTGGGCGTGCCGGCCGTCAATATAGGATCAAGACAGCTGGGCAGGGATAGGGGGCAAAACGTATTCGACGCCGCCCATGACCGGCACCAGATAGTCGATGCGGTTCGGACGGTCCTCAAGCAACCCCGGCCCAGGCCCGATCACATCTATGGTTCAGGCGAAGCGGGAAAAGCTATCGCCAGCGTTCTCGCCTCAGTGCCGCTGACATTTGAAAAACGACTCAGCTATAGTTGATTAAGGAACACTTCATGACAAAACCAGTTTTTGTTTTTCGCCGTAGAGTGTATCTGGTTCTGCTGAACGTATTGCGCCTGCCCCGTCCAGCGGCCACCAGTATCGTAAGGGGCATGGCAATTCTCCGGAGTCCGTTTCAGTTGAAAAAGCGCAGGGTGGGGCCGCAAGCCGCGCGAGGCGCTTTGGCGCTCAAAGTAAGCGATGACGCGGGATATCGCCTTTTTGAACCCAACGAGCTGCCGGGCACCGCTGAACTTGTCGCCGAATGCCGCAAACTTTTCGATGAATACAAGAATTCTGGCAAATTGGCGCGTCGCGTGGGTGAAGTCGCAAAACCGTTTCTGGTCCAGGTCACGGATTCGGCAATCGAACTGATGAATCGAAAGCCGATCAGGGACTTCCTATTGTCGGACACTGTGATCAATACCGCCATCCACTACATGGGCCGAATTCCAATTCTCACGGAAGTGCAGCTCCTATGGTCTCCGGTGAACGAAACCAGTGTCAAGAGCCAGCAATATCATTTCGACGCCGAGGATTACCGGCAGCTGAAGATCTTTGTGAATATCGAAGACGTAACAAGCGAATCCGGGCCGCTCACGCTTATTTCGAGCAGGCAGTCGGAACAAATAAAGGCGCTCACAGGCTACGGCGGCGGCAGGCGCACGCGCCTCACCGACGAGCTTGTGGAGGCAATCCTCGGAAAGGGCGAACAGGTTAGCGTGATCGGGCCTGCCGGGTCCGGTATCATTTGCGACACGTCCCGCTGTCTTCATTTTGGCAGCCGTCGGAACAAGCGCGAGCGCCTCGTCTTACTAATCCAGTTCATGGATTTCTTCGCGCCGAAAGTGGAACCCGTCGATTGGTCCAAGGCAAGGCCTAGCCTCACACCCACGGTGGACGATCTCTGTGGGCTGGTACTAAATATCTAGAGCGCCAGCGTCCCATTACTTGATATGGAGTGCCAAATCGCCCTTGGTGCTGCCGATGACTGTAATGGGATCGTCTCCTTCCTTCAGGTGAGCCGTCACCACGCGCAGGCGTCCGATCCACTTGTTGCCTGCGCGGCGAAAACCCATCGCAGCGATTTGGCGACCTAACCGTGTTGAAAAACGCGCAAGCAGTGCCGAAGCAGCACTGACCTTGCGCACACCACCGAACGCCTGCATTGCAGTTGCACCTTTTTCTCCTGCATGCAGAGCAAAATGAATGGTATCACCAAGCTTTCCGGCTTTTGCAAAGGCCGCAAAGCGCTGCTTCATCAATTGCGGCGCTGCAAAGCTACTGGATTGGACATTGATCCAGGTTTTTTCATCAAAGGTCCGAGGCTCCGAACTGCGATGGAACACCGCTGTAAGCTCGTAAGGCGAATTAGCACCTTTCCAGAATAAGGTCTTGAGACCGAGACTCTCCCCCATCTTTATTAGCGAGCGGTGTGAGAACGAATGAAGATGAGGAATGAAAAGTATCTGATTCAGCAATGGCTCACATGCGGCATCCGGAACGGTTATTGCAATGATACCACCCTTGCTAAGTCGAGCAACCATCCACTTCATAGCCTCATGCGGATTGTGGATGTGCTCCATCACATGATGCGAGAAAATGAAATCGAACATGAGACCAGATGGCACAGCGGAGTAACCACCGCGGAAAACCCGATGTGGAAAGCGCAAGGCACTCATTGCGGCCCGGTAGTCGGATGCCTCAGTGCCATATAGATCGCTGAACCCGGTTTGTTGGAGACCGGCCATCATGTCACCGGTCCCGCATCCAATCTCAAGCATGCGGAGCCCGCGATCCGCGATTTCTGCATCGGCAAGCAGTCGGGCTGGCGTCGTCTTGATTGCGGAACTTGCGGTCAAGTATGCGTCGGCATTTTCGCCACGATCACTATTCCATTCGCTGCGATAGAAATTTGCGAACCAATCCTCGCCTGGCGGATTGGCATAGTACAAATGATCGCAGTTCTTGCATTGCACGACGAGCATTCGGCTCCGCCATTGTGCCTGACCCAGTTCAGCGAGACGGTTGAAATTGGCAGCGGCCCCGCATGCTGGGCAATTCGCATAGGTCGCAAAGGACCGAATTTGAGTCTCAGAAAAATGAACTTCGCGGAGATAGGGATGGCAGGGAGGTTCGATAAGAATTTGCATTTTGAATGACCGCTTGATTGCACCGGCGCGTTGCTACGCATGGTTTAGGATGTGGACCATAGACTGTTGTCGCATACTCAGGAGCGCGAAGGACATTTCTGGATTCGCAATTTCACATCGTGACTCGCATCGATTTCAAGGTCGGGGCGGACGCTGCGGAATTTCTGCGCCATATAGCTACTAGGGTAGACCCAGGATGCAGCTATTATCTGCCACAATTTATGTAAAAACTTGAAGTAGAATAGCCCAGTCGTGCCAGATCCGATCAAAGCGGTACTTGTCTTGATGAAATTCCCGATATCTTGCGGGGGGACATGTTGAAGGATGGCCCGACAGAAAATGAAATCTTGCGGAACTACCGCTGCATTTGCGACGGTCTGCGGTGAAATAACTTCGAAACTGGGCTGCTTTGACGCGATAAGATCTGGATCGATATGGGTCCGACCAGCCAAATACAATTGGTCAGTAGTGTCCAGTCCAGTGTAGCAGCCGGTTCCAAGATAGCCAACACGCGCTCGACCGATACGCAAGCTGCCGCAGCCATAATCGACGAGACGTGACGTCCTTGACAGGCCGCGCGCCTGAAGGTCTCGAAGCACGGCGTGTGCGATGGCGAAAATAGTTCTCGAAAATGGGTCATCCGGTACTGTTCCAGTGACTAACGGAGTACTTTTTGCACCTCTCGCTATTCCGCGATTGACCCGGTCAACATAGTAGTCCAAAAATGGGCGGCCAGGATTCCGAATACGCCATAGCTTTAATTCTCCCCACCCCACAGCTGCGCGGAACCGCTCAAGCGAGCGTCTTTGAGCTCGGCTTAACAAGTCATCCGGTACTATCTTGACCAAGTGCTTTTCCTCAAGAATGCAAAGCAGCGGTGCTTTGCGAGATTACAGTACGGCTTAGCCAGTCCGCGACAAGCTCATGGCCACGGTCAGTCATATGGACTCGGTCAACCCATACCCACTCGGAAGACGGCACTGATTCGACAAATTCATTAGTATCATAGAATGGAACATTGTTGGAGAGGCAGATGCGCTCAAGGTTCTCTTTTAGCCAGCGATAGGTCTCGACCGCTCGCGTGCCTGCAAGCACGTCTGGCAGGGGCTTCTTGTCGAGTATGGAGAACAGATGCTGCTCTTCCCTCGAGGGTTTCCGGGTGCTCCACAGTGGGCTTGCCTGCAGCACATAGGCCAGCTCCGTATTATCTGCTCTAGCAACTCGTGCCCAGTTAGCAATGTCACGCTCCAAGGAAGGCAAGAGCACTGATCGGGCGTCATGAACATTGTCGACCCACTTGTATAACGCGCCATCGAAATCGACTCTATCGATGCGAGAATTACCAAGAAACGATGTGATGACCTTGCTTAAACTAACACTTCGCCAGCGTACGGTGTCGCCCCAGCTATCATATAAGAGTGCGCGCAGCCATCGCTGGAACTTCATCAGATAGGGATCGTGCATATAACGATGCATCTGGCGCAAAAAATAGAATGGTCCTAGATCAGGTGCGAAGCGGTACCCCTGTTCGAGCGCCGTTAGATTGGTGAGCCCGCTGAAGATGATTACACGTCTGACCGTTCCAAATTTATGCCGGAGCAGCATGAATTGGATGAACTCCTGTGTTGAGGCAAATGAACGACCGGCTAGGTTCACCCAAATTTTACCAGTCAGTCCTGAGAGAAATGAAGCAATCGTCTTTTCGTCACTGGTCGCGCCAATTCCAAAAGCCGTAGAATTGCCTATAAAGACATTGCATTCTTCCTCCGCCAGATCATCGATGTTGACCGCATGGCCGGATGGCATCAGAGTCCGGCGCAGGCCGTAGCCGTCAGTATTCAATGATGCGGACCTGAAATTTGGCTCTTGGGAGTACATCAAGAACGGTTGGCTTACGGTGGATATTCGAAAGTAGTCAGCCATCTGCGGTGTGATGTCGAACCTCGTTTTGACAATCATGCCAGTCATCCATAGTCCTGTTCGTTTTTCTCCTGCGCATCAGCGAGAATTACCGCTGAAAAGCCGACGCGAAACTCAAGAACACTGGTGACCGTCCGGATGCGGACAAGCCTGTGAAGGCGAACGTGATCAACGAGTTGGGGTAAGGCCCCGTCGGATGCAGTGCCAAGCTGGCAGTCGATCAGCCTGTGAAGATCCACCCAATGCCAGTAGCTCTGCGTCGCATCTTGATCAGAATCGGTGTAAAGGGAGGCGGGAGATGTGGCAGCATTGATTTTCACGAAACAGGTCCTTACGTTCGATCTTTCAGGTAAGAGAAAGGTCTTCATACTCCGTATCGAAGACCCAGGTAAAGATGTCGGACGTTGACAATTGAGGTCAGATTGCAAGGGCGCCGCATAATAGAAGGAACTTGTTTCCAAAACTTTTGAGGTTTGCAATAAGTGCTTAAGTTATGCGCATTTTGAGGAAAACAATTCAATGAAAGTTGCCATTCTTACGGCAGGTGAACTGCGTCACGAGTTTTTCCGGAAGGCGTTAAATAGTTTCCGAGAATTCGAAGTTTGCTGTTGCATTTACGAATCTTCGAAGGAAGATCAATTTGCCAGTGCCCATGTTGGAAAGAATTTGACGACCGTGGAGGCGCTGCATTTTGAGCAGCGACGCCAAACTGAAATTGACTTCTTCGACCTTTATGTAATGTCTCAACCTGAACCGGAGCACACACTGAAGGTCGGGAAGAACGCGATAAACATGGATCGCACCCTGCAAGATACGCTAATTGCTTCAGCCCCTGATATTGTTGTTTCTTATGGATGCTCAATCATTCGTGAACCGTTGATTTCCTGCTATCCTGGGAGATTTGTCAATTTGCATTTGGGACTATCCCCTTATTATAGAGGCTCTGGCACGAATTTTTGGCCACTTGTAAACAGGGAGCCAGAACATGTTGGCGTGACATTCATGCAAATTGATCGCGGCGTGGACACCGGACCTATCCTTCATCAACTAAGACCAGAAATCTTTGCATTCGACAGTGTACACACTATTGGCAATCGCCTTATTAAGGCGATGGCTTTTGAGTTAAGGGAAGTTTTAATAAAACTATTTGAAATCAAGCCAATTCCTCAGTGGAAAGTCTTCAATGAACGAGTTTATCGCAAAAAGGACTTCAATCAAGACGCAGTTGACCAAATGAATGAGAATTTTGCGTCCGGCATGCTGGTCCAATATCTTCACAAAAAAGCTGAATTTGATTCGAGATCTCCAATTGTTCGTTGGGGTTCACTGTCGTGAAGTCAATCATGTACCATTATGTTCGTGAATTCGATGCCACTAGGCCTTTGTTTAATTTTTTGCATGTCAGAAATTTTAAAAAACAACTGGATTTTTTTGAATCAACTCACCAGTTTTTTGATTGTGCCGATCTTGATGAATACTCCGGACATTTTGACGGAGTAAAACAAAAAATCTTTCTAACTTTTGATGATGGACTGAGTTGCCACTATGACTATGCCTTTAAGGTTCTGAAGGAACGTGGGCTAAGTGGAATATTTTATGTTCCAGTTGGCCCTTACTTGAACGGAAAAATTCTTGGCGTCCATAAGATCCACTTAATTCTGGGAACTTATGGAGGGATAAAAGCCTGCGAATTGCTGGATAAATACCTAAACTTTGAAATGCTCGACGTCGATCTCGCGCAGGACTTTGAAAAGCAGACCTATAATAGGCAGCTTAATTCTGACTTTGTGAATAGGTTCAAGCGGACATTGAACTATTATATAAATTTTGAATTCAGGGATCAAATAATAGATCGAATATTTGCCGATCTGTTTGGCCAACGGGAACAAAGCATCGGCAAGGAATTTTACGTTTCCGAGAGGAAACTTAAAAAAATGGCGTCTGAAGGTATGGTGATTGGATCACATACGGTCTCACATCGCCTGATGTCCAAGCTTTCAGCGCAAGAATTCAAATTGGAAATTGATGATAGCTTCCAATTTATCGATTTATTATCATCCTTCCGGACATTTTGCTACCCATATGGTGGTTTTCACTCCTTTAGTCCAGCCATTGAGGCATATCTGACAAGGCGTGGAGTGAGATTTTCCATGAATGTGAAAAATGAAGATATCAGTGAGAATCATATTCAAAGTAGGCCCCAGGCATTGCCTCGTTATGATTGCAACTATTTTCCAAACGGCAAGATTGAGGAAACAGCAGAAGCCATATCATTTTAGAAGCTGCAAGAACCAATGCGAGCGTGTGAAAATGGATATGCAAGAATAAGTATGAAGAAAAATACTTTCTGTATTTTAATTGCCGGTGGAGACTAAGGTATATATGTTGGACTTCATTTCCGCAATCCGGGCGGCTGTCCTGAGGCCGAGGATATTTTCGAATACCCGCACCTTTTCCTCGATTTGTTTCAATGTCATGTCCGGAAATTTGTGCAGCGTGTATGCACGGCTGGATGCACTGGTCTTGATCCGGGTTGTGATGCTGCGGGACAGTGTTCGGAAATAGTGATGGCCTCGCGCCTGCAGCTTTGCCGTGGCGCTGACCGGTCTCGGGGCTGCGAGCGCGTCATGGAACTCTACGAACGAGGCCAGGATACGGTCGGACGAGAGTGGTCCGGCGAGACAGGCGATATGCTTCTCCAGCATCGCCATCTGTTCCGGCGTCGGCCCGTTTGCTGGTGCGCTGTTGCGTGAAAGCTGCATCTGGCAGGCTTCGGTAACGTCCGGTGCCGCCTCAAGTTCAAGGCTCAACTTGTTGGGAAGATCGAGATCATGGATCGACCGCACCGGGCGGTAAGCAATTGCGGGGGTTCCGAGAACGCTGGCCTCAATGGCGCTGGTGCAGCCGTTGTGGACAAGTACGTGGGCGGCCATCAGCCACGGGGCCATCGGCCCCTCGTGGATGACATGCACATTCCCAAGCCCTCGGGCAGCGTCCTGCCAGGCTGAAGCATTTTCCGACGGGTGGGGGCGAATGACCAGCGCCTGCGGCGCGATGGCCTTTGCGAGTTCAGGGACCAGCTCCAGAAATTTTTCAAAGAGGGCCTGCTTGTGAGCCGCAAAACCCGATTTCACGATGTCGGATTTCGCCTTGTCTGCCGACTTGGCGATCCGGTGACGAACGTGGTGAGGAATAAAATGATTGACGAACGCAAAGTTGCTCGAGAGCAGCGCGAAGCGTCCGTACCGTTGCTGAAGCGCTATACAGTCGTTGCGATAGTATTCCCGGATTTCCGGTCGCAACATGTCAATCCGGGGATTTCCGGCCTCGAGCACTGGCGCTCCGCGATAGTCGCGGAAGCTCCGCCAGACATCGGCGTTACTCTTTCCCCAGGCATAGAGGAGGCGCGGCCGGTTGAATGTTTCCGGATCAAGCTTCATGTGAAAGGCCTCGTCGGGAAAACGGACAAGAGCCTCCTCATCATGCGCCACAATGACATGCCCGAGCGCTTCCAGGAGCGAAAACACTCTTGCCGACCCGCTCCTGGCGCCTTTGGCAAGATAGATCGATTTTGGCAGCGAGGGCAGGACGGCGTGCATCGCCGTCCGGCTTCCGATGATCGGCTCGTATCCGCGTTCGAGCGCCTTCAGTGCAAGCAGCAGCTTGCCGTCGAATTCGCGGTTCGTTGTCTCAACAGGTAGCAGAAGCGTGCGAGGCAGAGCGTGATCAGCCATATCGACTCAGGCTTTCACGATGTGCGGCGAGCGGATTCCCGCCTTGGCAAAGGCGTTGCGGGTATCGACGCACAAACGCGCGTGTTTCGCCACGAAGCTGTAGTCGACAGCATCATGATCGGTAGAAACCAGAACCAGGTCATAGCTGCTTAGGTTCTCTTCGGTAAGTGGCACCGAGCTTCGCCCGGCCAACCCACTATGATCACGGGTCTTGGGTACGAAAGGAACGTGGGGATCGTGGTAGTCAACGCAACTGCCCTGGTGTTCAAAAAGTTCGATGAGTTTCAACGAAGGGCTTTCGCGAATATCAGCCACATTCTTCTTGTAAGCCAGGCCGAGAATGAGGACTCTTGCGCAGCTAAGCGCAAGCTTTGCTTGGCTGTTCAGGGCTTCCGCAGCACACTGCACCACATACCGGGGCATTCCGATGTTGATTTCGCCGGCTAGTTCGATGAAGCGCGCTGGAATCTCGAACTCACGTGCCCGCCAGGATAAATAGAACGGGTCGATGGGAATGCAATGCCCGCCAAGTCCAGGTCCGGGGTAGAATGGCATGTAGCCAAAGGGCTTGCTCTTGGCGGCGTCTATAACCTCCCAAATGTCGATATCCATCTCGCCAAAAACCATCTTGAGCTCATTGACCAGCGCGATGTTCACGGCGCGAAAAATATTCTCCGTGAGCTTTACGGCTTCGGCGGTTTCCGTCGAGCTTACCGGGACAATAACGTCAACGACTGCGCCATAGAACTGTTCCACCAGGCGCGAAGCAATGGACCCATCGCCAGCCACAATCTTGGGAATGTTTGATGTGCGAAATAACTCGTTGCCCGGATCTTCGCGCTCTGGCGAGAATCCGAGGAAAAAATCCTGTCCCGAGCGCAGTCCAGTTGCTTCGAGGATGGGCTTCAGAAATCCCGTTGTGGTGCCGGGATATGAGGTTGATTCGAGTATAATCAACTGGCCGGCAAGCAAGTGCGCGGCTATTTCACGTGCCGTCGCGCCGATGTATTTCATTTCGGGCTCGCGTTGGGGCGTAAGGGGCGTTGGCACGCAGATGACTATGACATCACATCTCGATAAAGCGCTGAAGTCTGAAGTCGCTGTCAGGCGCCGCAATTCAATAAGTTCTGCCAAGTCGGCATTTTTCACCGCATTGATGTAGGACCGGCCGTTGGCGAGAGTTTCGATCTTGGCAGGATCGATATCGAATCCCGTCACCATGAAGTTTGCGCGGCTTGCGGCAACGGCAAGGGGCAGACCGACATAACCAAGCCCAATCACTCCAACATGGGCGGAACGGCTCACAAGCTTTACTGCCAGCTCGCTGGCAACGTCGCTATGCTGTTCGGATTTGACGGTGATTTTATTCATCTTCCGCATTACTCTCGGCAAGGCTCAAATTGCGCCGCAAGGCACATTTTGTCAATTTCCGGATCACAATGAATTGCTTGATTATCTTCAGATTTAGCAGCGCCGCGAGCGATCCTATAGAGCCAAAAGCGCGCCGGATCAATTGCCAAACTACCTCATCAAATCAGAAATTGCAGGGGCGAACCGTGCGGTGGCAGTTTCATTTTCCCGGCAATTACGCCCGATTAGTGAACCATTTTGCAGGAATATCTGTGGAGCAGAGATCTGCGCCAAAATCTTCGCGCAATCTTCATTTTCGTATCCCCAGCAGATTGTCCGTCGTGAACGCCTCCGCCAGCTGCGCTTCCGTCATCACACCCTCGCTCAGCGTAACCTCGCGGATTGTGCGCCGGGTCTTCAGCGCGATTTTTGCCACCCGCGCCGCTTCGTCGTAGCCGATGTAGGGATTGAGCGCCGTCACCGTGACAAGCGAGCCATCAAGCAACTCACGACAGCGCTCTTCGTCGGCCTCGATGCCCAGCACGCATTTTTCCCGCAACGTCACCATGCCGCGCATCAGCATCCGCATGGATTGCAGGATGTTGAACACGATGACCGGCTCCATGGCATTGAGCTGCAATTGCCCGGCCTCCGCCGCAAGCGTCACCGTGAGGTCGTTGCCGATCACCTGGTAGGCAATCTGGTTCACGACCTCCGGCACCACCGGGTTCACCTTGCCCGGCATGATCGAGGAGCCGGCCTGCACCGATGGCAGGCGAATTTCGCCAAAGCCCGCCCGCGGCCCGCTGTTCAGCAGCCGCAAGTCATTGCAGATTTTGGAAAGCTTGACAGCGATGCGTTTCAGCACGCCGGAGAAGGTGACAAAAGCTCCCATGTCGGAAGTGGCCTCGATGAGATCGCCTGCGGTGATCAGGTCGATGCCCGATACCTTTGAGAGATGACGGATGACGGTCGCTGGGTAATCCCCCGGGGTGTTGATCCCCGTGCCGATGGCCGTGCCGCCCAGGTTGACCTCGCGCAGCAGGTTGGCAAATTCCTTCAAGCGGTCGAAGTCCTCGCCGACGGTAACGGCGAAGGCGCGGAATTCAGAACCCAGTCGCATTGGCACTGCATCCATCAACTGGGTGCGCCCGACCTTGATGATGTGGTCAAACTCGACGGCCTTCTTGAGAAATGCCGCCTTCAGCGCAAGTTGGCTGTCCAGCAATGAGGGGCAATCGCGCAAGATGGTGAGGCGCACCGCCGTGGGATAAACGTCATTGGTGGATTGCGAGAGATTGACGTGGTCGTTGGGATTGATGCTGGCATAGTCGCCGCGCGCCTTGCCGATGTGGCGCAGCGCCATGTTGGCGATGACTTCATTGGCGTTCATGTTGGTGGAGGTGCCCGCACCCCCCTGCAGCATGTCCACCACGAAGAATTCATGGCCCTCGCCTGCAATGATTTGGTCGCAAGCCGCCATGATGGCGTTTGCAATTTTGGGGCTGAGTGCGCCGAGCTCGAGATTGGCAAGGGCCCCTGCCTTCTTCACCATGGCCAGCGATTGCACCAGTTCCGGATAATGATTGAGCAAAATGCCGGTGATCGGAAAATTCTCGACGGCGCGGGCCGTATGGATGCCATAATCCGCCAATTCAGGTATTTTCATTTCGCCGAGGGAATCTTTTTCGATGCGGAAGGAGGCCATGATTTGAAACTTTCTGATGCGACGGAACTATCCATAGGCCTTGCAAAAAAATTAAGCAAAGTTGATAATTCGCCCGGTTTGAAAGGCTTTTTGTTTGACAATTGAATTGAGGCCCGATGGCCGCCAATCGGAAGCGGCGCTTGCCGTGCAGCGCGGCGTTGGCCGCCTGATGCGCAGCCTTGGCTATGCAATTCTCAACGAATTCACCCTTGCCACTGGGCGCCGCGCCGATGTGATTGCGCTGGGTGACAGCGGCGCCATCTGGATCATTGAAATCAAATCCTCGTTCCTGGATTTCAAGGTCGACCAGAAATGGCCGGAGTACCGCGACTTCTGCGATAGGTTTTTCTTCGCTATCCCGCAAACCCTGGACCCCGAGATCATACCCTATGAGGCTGGCTTGATTGTTGCAGACAATTGGGGCGCAGAAATTCTGCGCCAGTCCGGAGAAACCATGCTGCACGCCTCACGGCGCAAAGCCGTGACCCTGGCCTTCGCCCGCGTCTCCAGCCAGCGCCTGCATAGTCTTTATGATCCTTGATTATTTAGGCGCGCGTTTGGCCAGGATGCGCTGCAGGGTGCGGCGGTGCATGTTAAGGCGGCGCGCCGTTTCCGAAACATTGCGGCTGCAGAGTTCATAAACACGCTGGATATGCTCCCAGCGTACCCGGTCGGCCGACATGGGATTTTCCGGCAGCGCCGAGCGGCTGTCCTTGTCGGAAATGAGCGCGCCGTAAACCGCATCGGCGTCGGCGGGTTTTGCCAGATAGTCGATCGCGCCGAGCTTCACGGCGGTCACCGCCGTGGCAATATTGCCATAGCCCGTGAGCACCACGACCCGCGCCTCCGGCCTGCTGGCATGCAGGGCCTCGATCACGTCAAGCCCGTTGCCGTCGCCGAGTCGCAAGTCGACCACCGCATAGCCTGGGGCTGCTTTCTTCACCTGCTGGATGCCTTCGGCCACGGATTCGGCCATGCGCACTTCGAAGCCGCGGGTTTCCATGGCCCGCGCCAGCCGGGTCAAAAAGGGTTTGTCGTCATCAACAAGCAACAGCGTCTTGTCGGCAGGGAGATTGATGTCAGTCATGACGGTCCTCTTATTGACACCCTTATACGAGTCAAGGGGCCCCTTGGACACCTCGTTATGGAGAGCCCAAATCCACCATGTTGCGGGGCCAGCTCAGCTGGATAACTGCGCCGTGCTCGGGAAGCGGGCGGTTGGCCAGCGAAACAGCGGCTCCGGAGCGTTCCAGCAGGGTCTTGGCGATGAAAAAGCCTAATCCCATGCCTTCGTGGCGCCCCTTTTCCCCCTCCTGGCCAACGCCATACCCCGGCCGCGTGGTCACAAAGGGATCGCCAAGACGGTCAAAAATGGCCTGGTCAAACCCCGGCCCGTCATCGGAAATAAGCAGCGAGACTTTTGCCGGGGACCATTGGGCAATAATGCTGACCTTCGTCTGGGCGAAATCCACCGCATTCTCCAGAAGATTCCCCAGGCCATAGGCAATGGCCGGATTGCGCCGGAACACCGGTTCGGGCGTTTGCGCCGCTGTCCCATCGCCGGCAGTCGTGATGTCGATGGTAACATCCGGCCCTCGGATGGGCGCCACCAGGTCCTCGATCATGACCGAGAGCTTGACCCGCGCATACATGTCGTCGGCCTGCGTATCCCGGTTGGCTAGCCGCGACAGGATTTCCCGGCATCTGCCGGTCTGGCTGATAAGCAGGTCGATATCATCCGTATGCGGACCTTCTACCGGCAGCTCCCGTTTCAGTTCCTTGGCCACAAGGGCGATGGTGGCCAAAGGCGTGCCCAGTTCATGGGCTGCTGCCGCGGCCAGCCCGTCAAGGGCCGAAAGCCGCTGCTCGCGCGCCAGCACCAGCTCGGCGGCGGTGAGAGCCGACGACATCTGCCGGGCTTCCTCCGCAATGCGCCTGGCGTAAATCGATGAAAACACCACCCCGCACATGATGGCCGCCCACAAGCCGCCGATATAGGCCTTGGGCAGAACCAGGGGAGCCGCAGTGCTCCACGGCAGCGGCAGATGAAAAATGGCCAGGAAGCTGGCGCACAGGAAGGCAATCGTGCTGAGCCACAGCGTCCATTTTAGCGGCAGCGACGTGGCCGACACTGTGACCGGAACAAGGAACAGGAACGCGAAAGGATTTTCCAGCCCTCCCGTGAGGTAAAGCAGCAAGGCAAGCTGGATGACGTCATAGCCCAGAAGCAGGCCCGCCTGGGTTGGCGCCAGCCTTAAGCTGGAACGCCAGCGCAGGGTGAGGAAGATATTGAGCCAGGCACTCAGCGCTATGACGCCGAGACAGGCCCCCAGCGGCAGCGGAAAATCCAGGATGAAATGAACGCCCAGAACCGCCAGCGATTGGCCGAACACCGCAAGCCAGCGCAGGCGCACCAAGGTCCGCAGCCTGAGAAGCCCCGCCGTCGCGTTGAAGGTTTCCGGTGCCTCCGGGGAGGCCGCAAGAAGTGACATTTAGCCCACGCCTTAAGATTTACTCTGGCCGGACATTAGGATAAAGCCTCGCAAATGCCAAAACCGCATTATGTCCCTTCGCGCTTTCAACTGATCTTCGCAACCCTCGCCCTGCTTGCCGCCCCCCTTGTTGCGGGCACGGCCTATTATTTTTCGGGTCAAATTCAATCCGAGACAGGCACGGGCACGGCCCTCGTTGGCGGCCCCTTTACGCTCACCGATCAAGATGGGCGCAAGGTCACCGAAAAAGATTTTCTGGGCAAATACATGCTGGTGTT
Organism: Hyphomicrobiales bacterium; assembly: GCA_038251095.1. Lineage (GTDB taxonomy): Bacteria > Pseudomonadota > Alphaproteobacteria > Rhizobiales > Aestuariivirgaceae > Aestuariivirga. The sequence continues at coordinate 15,638 of JBBSBQ010000022.1, read as the reverse complement.
TTTCGGCTATACTTATTGCCCTGATCTTTGCCCCACCGAACTGCAGGTGATGTCGGTGGCCCTCGACAGTTTGGGCGCCAAGGCCGATGCCATACAGCCAGTCTTCATCAGTTTCGATCCGGAGCGCGACACGCCGGAGGTATTGAAGCAGTATGTGTCAAATTTTCACCCTCGTCTTATGGGCCTGACCGGCACGCCGGAGGAAATCGCCGCCGCCGCCAAGGCCTACCGGGTCTATTACAGCAAGGTTCCGAACAGTTCCGCGCCTGACACCTATCTCATGGATCATTCCACCATCACCTACCTGATGGATCCGCAGGGAAAATTCCTCAAGCATTTCTCCTATTCGACCGATTCGGCGGCCCTGGCGAAGGGCCTCGAAGAGGCCATGGCGCCCTAATTTACTGTAATAATAGTATAATAGACGGTTGCGGGAATCCTAAGGAGTTGTTAGGTTGCATTGCAGCATGATGCGATCACGCGCTCTTGAAGGGACATTTTCTGAATGCTCTATAATCTCTACGAGATGAACCATGCCGCCCTCGTGCCGTGGCGTGCGGCGGCGGATATGGGCCTGAATTTCTGGCAGAACCCGGTCAACCCGTGGAGCTCCACCAGCACCGCCCGCGCCGTGAGCGCCTCGCTCGAACTCTTTGAGCGTGCCACCCGCCGCTTTGCAAAACCCTCCTTCGAACTGAGGGAAACAAATGTGGGCGGCGTCACCGTCGGCCTCAGCGAAGAAATTTTTCTGCACAAGCCCTTCGTCTCGCTCGTGCATTTCAGCAAGATGTGGCCGGAAAAGATCAAGGCAAAGTCGCAGCCGAAGCTTCTGGTCGTGGCTCCCATGTCGGGCCACTATGCCACCCTGCTGCGCGGCACAGTCGAAGCCCTGCTGCCCCACTTCGATGTTTACATTACCGACTGGACCGATGCCCGCACCGTTCCCGTATCGATGGGAAAATTCGATCTTGAGGATTATGTCGATCACGTCATCGAAATGCTCCAGGTTCTGGGCGGCAACGTCAATGTCATGGCGGTGTGCCAGCCCTCGGTTCCGGTCATGGCCGCCGTGGCCCTGATGAATGCTAGCGGCGACAAAAATACGCCGAAAAGCATGATCCTCACGGGCGGCCCCATCGATACGCGCCGCAATCCCACCGCCGTCAACAAGCTGGCGAAGGAAAAGGGCTCCGACTGGTTCCGCCAGAATGTGATCATGAAGGTGCCGTTCCCCCATGCGGGCTTCATGCGTGATGTCTATCCCGGCTTCCTGCAACTCACCGGTTTCATGACCATGAATCTTGACCGACACATGGACGCCCACCGCCAGCTCTTCTGGCACCTCGTTGAAGGCGATGATGAAAGCGCCGAAAAGCATCAGGACTTCTACGATGAATACATGTCGGTCATGGACCTCACGGCGGAATTCTATTTGCAAACCGTGGACCGCGTCTTCGTCAATCATGATCTGCCGAACGGCTCCTACATGCATCGCGAAATGCTTGTCGATCCTTCCAAAATCACCCGGACCGCACTGATGACGGTTGAAGGCGAACGTGATGACATTTCCGGCGTGGGTCAGACCGAAGCCGCCCATGATTTGTGTTCAAGCCTGCCGCAGGAAAAGAAACGCCATCATCTGCAGCTCGGTGTCGGCCACTATGGCGTGTTCAGCGGCTCGCGCTTCCGCAAGGATGTTGTGCCAATGATCGTGGATTTTGTGAACGCCAACGCCTGATGGCCGGCCTGCTTCGCAAATTTGTGAAAGCATGGTCAGAAGTTCCGGTCGAACCCTATTCCATTGTTATCGATGACCAGCCCGTCATCGTGAATTTCCGCCGCAACAGCCGGGCCAAGCGCATTATTCTGCGCCTCACCCGCGACGCTACCGGCGTCGCCGTGACAATTCCGAAAAACATGAATGCGGCCCGGGCCCAGGCCTTTGTGGAAAAGTCGGTTCCATGGATTTCAAAACATCTCAAGCAGCGCGCCCCGAAAACAGTTCTGGGGCCTGGCTCCGTTATTCCGCTGCGCGGCATTCCCCATGAAGTCCACGCCACCACGGCGCGCCGCGGCCTCGTCACCATTGATACCGAAGCACGCCGCATTCTGGTGCCGGGCGATCCCCGCCATTTGAGCCGCCGCCTGCAGGATTGGCTGAAGGCCCAGGCCAAGGCCGATCTCACCGAGGCTTCAGCCCGTTATGCAAAATCCATGGCGGTTGATTTCAAGCGGATTTCAGTCCGTGACCAGAAAAGCCGCTGGGGCTCATGCTCTGCGTCGGGCGATCTGTCTTATAACTGGCGCCTGATCCTCGCGCCCAGCCATATCCTGGATTATGTGGCCGCCCATGAAGTGGCCCACCGCCAGCACATGAATCACGGGCCAAGGTTCTGGCGCCTGGTGCTAACCCATTGCCCGCATGCCTCTACGGCAAAACATTGGTTCAAATCCAACGGCGCTGAACTGCACCGGTTCACGGCCCATCAATAAATCGAATTATTGTCATTCTTGGACTGGCGCTTCTTCCGTTTCTCCGCCCGTGACTCATCGCTGCCGCCGAAGAGGCGCTCAAAGAACCCTCTCTTGCGCGTCGGTGTTTCAAAGTCATCCTCGCTTGCATAGTCCGTGTTTTCGTCCTGGGAAACCAGATAAGGGTCCGAGGCTTGCGGCTGTTCTTCAATATAACCGGGTAGCGGCGCAGGCGACAGATTGGCGTGCGCCACTTCCATCACGTCCTTCCAAATGGTGGCAGGAATGGAACCGCCCGTCACCGTTTTGGTAGGCGAATTATCGTCATTGCCAAGCCAGACGCCAGCTACCAGATAGCTTGAATAGCCGACAAACCAGGCATCCCGGTAGTCCTGGCTGGTGCCGGTTTTGCCGGCGATGTCGAAACCGGGAATTTGCGCCTTCTTGGCCGTACCCTGGGTGACCACAGCCCGCATCATGGAGTTCATTGAACCCAGGTCGCGGTTTGACATGGCCTGTCCCAAGCCATCGCCGCTGCGTTCGTAAATCACCTGGCCATCTCGCGTCACGATGCGGCGCACCGAGAAGGGCACAATGCTGTAGCCGCCATTGGCAAAGGGCGTGAACGCAGAAGTCAGTTCCAGAAGTGTGACTTCCGAGGTTCCCAGTGCAATCGATGCGTCATTGCCGAGATGCGAGGCGATGCCGAGGCGGTGCGCCACGGCCACAACATTTTCCGGCCCCACGCTCGCGGCCAGTTGCGCTGCAACACTGTTGAGCGAAAGTGCCAGGGCCGTGCGGAGCGTGACTTCGCCCATGTATTTGTTGTTATAATTTTCCGGCTGCCAGTTGCCGATGCGGATGGGCCGGTCATTGACCATCGAGTCTGGCGTATAACCCTGTTCCATTGCCGCCAGATAAACGAAGGGTTTGAAGGTTGAACCGGGCTGGCGCATGGCCTTGGTCACGCGGTTGTACTGGCTGCGCTGGTAGGATTTGCCGCCCACCAAGGCCTTGACCGCGCCAAATGTGTCCATAACGACCATGGCCCCTTGCGAAACCTTGAGCTTCTTGCCTTCCTCGTTCAGATGCTTGCGCAGCGACCTTTCGGCAATGAGCTGAAGCTGCGGGTCGATGGTGGTTTCAACGATGATGGATTGGCCATAATTCTTGACCAGCAGCGGCAACTGTTCGTTGACCCAGTCCACCACATACTGGGTGGCTGGAACATAATCCGAAGCGACAACGGTTGCCGGCGCATTGAGGGCCTGGTCCGCTTCGCCCTGGCTGATGAAGTCTGCGTCGACCATGGCATTGAGCACCAGGCTGGTGCGCGCTGCCGCCGCCTCGGGGTGCGCGATCGGACTGTAATTTGATGGCGCCTTGAGCACGCCTGCCAGTGTTGCCGCCTCGGTCAGGTTGAGGTCAGTGGCGGACTTGTGATAGAAAACCTGTGCAGCTTTTTCTATGCCCGTGGCGCCCGAGCCGTAATAGACGCGGTTGAGATAAAGCTGGAGGATATCATCCTTGGAAAATTTTGTTTCAAGCCAGAGTGCCAGCACCAGTTCCTGCGCCTTGCGGCTGTAGGTGCGCTCGGGCTTGAGAAAAAGATTCTTGGCAAGCTGCTGCGTGAGGGTCGAGCCGCCTTGCACCACGCGGCCCGCGGTGAAGTTCTGGTAGGCCGCGCGCAACAGGCTCAAGGGATCAACCCCGAAGTGCGAACGGAAGCGGTGGTCTTCAATGGCGATGAGCGCGTTGGGCACATAGTCCGGAAGTTCCGATACGCGCACCTGGTCGCCGAAGAACGCCCCCTGTTCCGAAAGCACCGTGCCGTCTTCCGCCAGCAGCATGATGCCGGGTTGCAATTCAGGTATCTGCAGCAGCCCCTTCTGGCTCAGCGAGAACCAGACATAGCCGAACATGGCCGCAAGGGCGATGGACCCAAGGACCGCGGACTTGAAGGCAAAGGAAAGAAACCAACGGACGAACGAGCGCCGCCGGCGAGGCTGCGCCTCTGACTCTTTTGCACCGCGGCGTTTCTTGCGGTCAAAAAGCTGGGGCTCCCGCCGTCCACTGGGGGAGTGCCTTTTTCTGCCACCGAATAGTCCCATCTTCGTCCCTTGGCCCAGGAGGCTCTATGGCCTTGATGGGGCTTATCATTTAACCCTTGGTTAAGGCCAAACTCGGCGTAAAAGATGGTCCAATAATGACGGCGGCGGGCTTACATCACCGCGCCGACTTGCCAGGGCACATACTCGTTGTCGCCATAGCCCAGCTCTTCCGATTTGGTCTTTTCGCCTGAGGCGACTTTCAGGACCTTCTTGAAGATTTCCTGGCCCTTGTCGGCAATCGAAACCCCTTCGATCACATCACCGCAATTGATGTCCATGTCCTCGATCATGCGGTTGTAAACGTCGGTATTTGTAGCGAGTTTTATGGATGGTACCGGCTTGCAGCCATAGGCCGAGCCGCGCCCGGTGGTGAAGCAAAGCATGTTGGCGCCACCCGCCACCTGGCCCGTGGCAGAAACGGGGTCATAGCCCGGCGTATCCATGAACACGAAGCCCTTGGCGGTCACCTGTTCCGCGTAGCGGTAAACCGCTTCCAGCGTCGTGGTGCCACCCTTGGCGGCCGCCCCCAGGGACTTTTCAAGAATGGTGGAAAGTCCGCCCAGCTTGTTGCCAGGAGAGGGATTGTTGTTCATTTCCATGAGGTTGCGCTTGGTATAGTCCTCCCACCAGTGAATGATGTCGACCAGTTTTTCGCCTACTTCGCGCGTCGCGGCGCGGCGTGTGAGAAGATGTTCGGCCCCATAGATTTCCGGGGTTTCGGAGAGAATGGCCGTACCGCCCTGGCGGACCAGAAGGTCAACCGCCGCACCCAGTGACGGATTGGCGGTAATGCCGGAATAACCATCCGAACCGCCGCATTGAAGGGCGAGGATAATTTCCGAAGCGTAACATTTCTCGCGTTTCACATCGTTGACGTAGGGAAGCATGGCCTTGACCGCTTCAACGCCTGCAGCCACGGTCTTGCGGGTTCCACCCGTTTCCTGAATGGTCATCGTGCGGAAGGTATTTCCTTCCGTGATTCCATAGGCTTCCTTGAAGCGTGGGATCTGGAATCCTTCGCAGCCCAGGCCCACCATCATGACCCCGCCCATGTTCGGATTGGTGGCATAGCCCCACGAGGTGCGCTTCAAGACATCGAAGATGGCGCCCCTGAAATCAATGACGCAGCCATTGTCCATCTTGAGGGCAACAACGCCGTCGATATTTTTGTAATCCTTGAGGATTCCGGAACGGTTGAGCTCCTCGGCGATGAATTTGGCAACCGTGGCCGAGCAGTTCACGCTCGTCATGATGCCGATGTAATTGCGCGTGCCAACCTTCCCGTTGGCCCGCCTGAAACCTTGAAATGTTTCCTGTTTCTCAAGCGGCAGAATGTCGGTGTGGAAGGCGGCCTGGGCAAAGGCATAGTCATGCGAAAGCTCGCCCATGCCGATGTTGTGTTCATGGATCCATGCGCCCGCCGGAATATCAAACTTGGCGAAGCCGATGATTTGCCCGAATTTCTTGACCGGAGCGCCGGCCTTAACGTTGGCGGCTGCCATTTTGTGGCCCTTGCCGATGCGTTCGGAGGCAACGACGTCCTCGCTGGTGAGTGCCCCCTTTTCCACCGTGGTGATCGCCACAACGACGTTATCGGCAGCATTGAGACGCAACATGTGCTGCTTTGGTGATGGTTTATTGAGCATTTTGACGACCTCTGGGATGCAATTTCACATAGAACTTGCGTTGCCTATTATTCATACTAACATGTTAGCATGAATAATACAGCGCTCAGTTTTGACGCGGCCAACCCGCCCCGCAAGGGTACGCGCAGCGGTGTCGGCGATCACATCTACCTCGTCCTGCGCGAAGCCATTGTCTCCCTCGAGCTCAAACCAGGGCAGGCTCTCGACAAGCAAGCGCTCTCCGAGCGCTTCGGTGTTTCAAGGGCGCCCATCTACGACGCCTTTACGAGGCTGCAGGCGGAGGGCCTCGTTGACGTGTTTCCGCAGCGCGGAACCACCGTGAGCTGGATCAGGTTTTCCGATGCCCGCGAGAACATGTTCCTGCGCCGCGCCATCGAAGTGGAAGCGGTGCGCGCCATCACCCGCAACTTGTCCGGCGATCTTCTTGAGGCGCTGAAACAGAACTTGCGCTACCAGAGAGCTGCTGTTGAAACCGGCGACGGCGCGGGCTTTCATCGCTTTGATCTTGAATTTCATGCGGTGCTGTTTGAGGCCTTGGGATTTGAGCGGGTGAAATCCTTTGCCGAAACCGCACGTCTTGGTCTCGACCGCGTGCGCCGCCTGCTCAACACCAGGCGGCGGCAGGAAATCACCGTGGCGGAACACCAGGCCATCCTCGATGAAATCCAGCAGCGCAACGTGAATGCCGCCGCCAATGCCATGGCTGCCCATCTCGATGCGGTGATGAAGGAACTCGAAGCCTTTGCCGCGGCAAATCCTGAACTCTTTACCGACCTCCAAACAAAACCAAACGGACAATCATGAAAAAGAATCTCTTCAAGGCCCCGTCCGGGGCCACGATCGCCTTGACTGAAATGGGAATGGGCACGGCGCCCCTCGGCAATCTTTACCGTGCCCTCACGGAGAAGGCTGCGCAGAGCACCCTCGAGGCCGCCTGGAAAGCCGGCATCCGCTATTACGATACGGCCCCGTTCTATGGCCTGGGCATTGCGGAAAACCGACTCAACCCCTTTTTCCGCGCCCACAAGCGCAGCGATTATGTGGTTTCGACAAAGGTCGGGCGCCTACTCAAACTCAGTGCTCCAAACGAGCGGGCCGGCATCGGAAAATTTTTCGATACGCCATCACGCAAGGAAATTTTCGACTACACCTATGACGGCATCATGCGCTCGCTGGAGTCGTCGCTGGAGCGCCTCGGCCTTGACGACATCGATATTCTCTATGTCCACGATGTGGACATCTACACCCATGGTTCTGCTGCGGCCCGCGATGCCCATGTGAAAACCCTGATGAGCAGCGGCTACAAGGCGCTGCAAAAATTACGCGACGAGAAGGTCATCAAGGCCTTCGGCGCCGGCATCAACGAGTGGCAGGTTTGTGAAATCCTGCTGGCGCAGGGCGACTTTGATATTTTCCTGCTCGCCGGCCGCTACACCCTGCTGGAGCAGGAGGCGCTGAATTCATTTCTGCCACTCTGCGAAAAACGCGGCATCGGCATTGTCCTCGGCGGGCCCTACAACTCCGGCATTCTCGCAACCGGCGCCAAGCCCGGCGCCTTCTACAATTATGATCCGGCACCGAAAGCAATATTGGACCGCGTGCGCAAAATCGAAGCCGTGTGCAAGGCCCACAAAGTGAAACTGCCCGCGGCAGCGCTTCGCTTTCCTGTAAAACACCCCTCCGTCGTCTCGGTCATCCCCGGCATGATTGACCCCAAGGAGGTGGCGCTGAATATAAAGACCTTGGGCGCAAAAATTCCGAAGGCCTTCTGGAAGGATCTGAAAGCCCAAGGCCTACTGCACCCGGATGCGCCTGTGTAATCAACGCCCCGTTCCCCCTGATCGGCCCCTTTCTTTCCCTCTCCCCGAGGGGGAGAGGAAAAGCGTGAAGGGTTGTCTCAAAGGAATTCGCCAATTTTTCAAAAGCTTGATGCCAAACCACACGGCTGGACACACTCAGGCATCGTTAATAAATAATGTAAATACATCAAAAATAGATATTCGATACCGCAAATAAATGATTATAAAACATCATTGTTCTTGATCAGGGCCCCGCTTTTTGTTAGCGATGAGTCATCCACATCAGGGAAATGACCATGCAGATAGACAGCACCACGCGCTCCCAGCTTTTGAGCCTCGGCCTCGGCTCGTCCGATGGCATGTCCTGGAATGCCAGCACCCCTGAACTCTACGAACTCGCCATCATGCGCGGCGAAGCCCAGGTGGCCGAAGGCGGCAGCCTCGTGGTCACCACCGGCAGCCACACGGGCCGCAGCCCGCAGGACAAATTCATCGTGCGCGATGCCGCCACCGAAAACACCATCTGGTGGGATAACAACCGCGCCATGACCCGGGCCCATTTCCAGGCCCTCAAGCAGGATTTCCTGGTTCATGCCAGAAACAGCAACCTGTTCATCCAGGATCTCATCGCCGGGGCTGATCCGCTCCATGAGTTGCCAACCCGCGTCATCTGCGAAAATGCCTGGCATGCCCTGTTCATTCAGCACCTGCTGATCGCCCCGGAGAGTGGCAAAGCGTTCGCCCCCGGTCTCACCATCATTGACCTGCCATCCTTCAAGGCCGACCCGCGGCGCCACGGCACGCGCGGGCAAACCGTGATCGCCTTTGATCTCACCAATAGACTCGTGCTCATCGGCGGCACGCAATATGCGGGCGAGATCAAGAAATCCGTGTTCACCGTTTTGAATTACCTGTTACCTGAGAAGGGCGTGATGCCCATGCATTGCTCGGCCAACATGGGTGCTGCCAATGACACCACGATTTTCTTCGGCCTCTCCGGCACCGGCAAGACAACCCTTTCAGCCGATGCCACGCGCACCCTGATCGGCGATGACGAGCATGGCTGGTCGGAAAAGGGCGTCTTCAATTTCGAAGGCGGCTGCTATGCCAAGGTGATCAATCTCTCCGCCGAAGCGGAACCGGAAATTTTCGCAACGACGAAGCGCTGGGGCACCGTGCTCGAAAATGTCGTGATGGATCCGAAAACCCGCAAGCTCGATCTCCACGACAACGCGCTCACCGAAAACACCCGCGCCGCCTATCCGCTCAACTACATTCCCAATGCCAGCGCTTCAGGCCAGGCCAGCGTGCCGAAAAACATTGTGATGCTCACGGCGGATGCCTTCGGCGTGCTGCCGCCCCTGGCAAAACTTACGCCGCAACAGGCCATGTACCACTACCTGTCCGGATACACTGCCAAAGTGGCCGGAACCGAACAGGGCGTGGTCGAACCCATCGCCACTTTCTCAACCTGCTTTGGCGCGCCCTTCATTCCGCGCCATCCCAGCCAGTATGGAAACCTGCTGCGTGACCTCATCGCCAAGCACAATGTCACGTGCTGGCTGGTGAACACCGGCTGGACCGGCGGTGCCTACGGGGTTGGCAGCCGCATGCCCATCAAGGCAACCCGTGCGCTTCTTGCCGCCGCCATGAGTGGAGAACTGGATGATGCGGATTTCCGCACCGATCCGCATTTCGGGTTTTTTGCTCCGAAGTCCGTTGCAGGCGTGGACGCCGCGATTCTAAACCCGCGCGACACCTGGGCCGACAAGAAGGCCTATGACGCCCAGGCGCGGAAACTCGTCGCCATGTTCGTGAAAAACTTCGACACCTTCAAGGACCACGTCGGCGCCGACATCATGGACGCCAGCCCGCAAATGGCCCTGGCGGCGGAGTAGGGAACCAACACTTCATTTTTCTGTCACCCCGACGTTCGCCGGGATGACAAATCTTATCTCTAGCTGTGCGCGATGCAGACCATATGCTTTTCAGCGCCTGACAGGGCCACGTCAAAATACATGCAGCTATGCGGGCCGCCGCCATCGTCCTCGCGGCCCTTCTCGCGGAAATAACGGCAGGTAGGGCAGGTGCCGAAGCCCGGCTGCCCGCGGCGCTTCAGCTCTGTTTCCAGCAACTCGGCCAGGCCCTTCGCCAGCCGCCGCCGGGTTTTTCCGTTCAGGTCTTCCAGCGATTTGGAGAATTCCGACAGCGGATCATGTTTCAACGCTTCGTTGCCCTTGGGCGTCAGGCTGAGATTGATCGAGCGCCCTTCATTTTCGCGCGGAGCCTTGGCGATGAAGCCCTTGCGTTCCAGCGCCTTGATGGTTTGCGAAATCGTGCCCTTGGTGGAGCCCAGAAAACGCGTGAGCGCGATAGGGGAGTTGGAAAAGCGGTTGGCCCTCGAGAGATAGCGCAACGCCTCCCACTGCGCCGGGTTCAAGCCGCCCTCATGTTCGCCGGCCCGCATGAGCCGGGCCAGCCGTTCAAGCGGGGCCAGGATTTCGGCTGTCTCGGTTTTCTCCTTTGCCATGCGCTTGCCTATTCCTGGAGATAGAGCCTGAAACCCTGATGGTTGGCCTTGAAGCCAAGTGACTCATAAAACCGGTGGGCGTCAAGCCGCTTCTTGTCCATGAGAAGCTGGACCAGCCCGCAGCCCCTGTCACGGCAGGTGGCGATGGCCCACTTCAACATCTCCCGTCCAAGTTTCTTGTCCCTGAGATGGCGCGCAATGCGCACGCCCTCGATCTGGTAGCGTTCCATGCCATTGCGCGATAGCCCGGGAATAAACGTGAGTTGCAAGCAGCCCACCGTCGCGCCATCCAGTTCGGCAACCGCGAGAAGCTGGTTGCTGTCCCTGTCGATCCCGTCAAACGCCGCCATATGCCGGGGCGTGACGCCGGCGTTCTCAAGTTTGTGCAGATCATCGTCCGCCAGCAGGGCGAGGATTGCCCCAACGTCTTCCCGGCCCGCCCTGCGCATGTGCAGCCCAGGGCTCAATGCGCCTCATCCCAGTTCATCGCGGCCCGCGCATCAACCTGCAGCGGCACGGTGAGCTTCACTGCAGGCTCCGGCGCCTTTTCCATGACATGCTTCACCACTTTCATTGTCGCCTCGATTTCTTCATCGCGGGTTTCGAATATCAGTTCGTCATGCACCTGCAGCAGCATCTTGGCCGAAAGCTTTGCCGCATCCAGGGCCTCCTGCATGCGGATCATGGCGCGGCGGATGATATCGGCGGCGGCCCCCTGGATCGGAGCGTTGATTGCGGCCCGCTCCATGAAGGCGCGCTCCGAGGCGTTGGGCGAATTGATCCGGGCGAAATGGCAGCGACGCCCGAAGATCGTTTCCACATAGCCCTTGTCACGGGCAAATTTCTTGGTCTCGTCCATATAGGTCTTGATGCCGGGGAAGCGGTTGAAATAGGTCTTGATGTAGTCGCCCGCTTCCTCGCGCGAGATGGAGAGCTGGTTGGCAAGCCCGAAGGCCGAAATACCATAGATGATGCCGAAGTTGATCGCTTTGGCTCGCCTGCGCACCGAACTGTCCATGCCTGCAATCGGCACCGCGAACATTTCGCTCGCCGTCATCGCGTGAATATCAAGCCCATCAGCGAAAGCCTTCTTGAGCTGCGGGATATCCGCCACATGGGCCAATACCCGAAGCTCGATCTGGCTGTAGTCGGCGCTGATCAGCTTGGTGCCCGGCGGTGCGATGAAAGCCGTGCGGATGCGGCGGCCCTCCTCGGTACGCACCGGAATGTTCTGCAGGTTGGGATCGGACGAGGAAAGGCGCCCCGTGGAGGTTGCCGCCATGGCATAGCTCGTGTGCACCCGGCCCGTCGTAGGGTTGATATAATTGGGCAGCGCATCCGTATAGGTCGAGCGCAGCTTGGCAAGCTGCCGCCAGTCCACCACACGTCGCGCCAGATCAATGCCCTGCGTCGCCAGGTCTTCCAGCGCATCGGAATCCGTGCTCCACGCCCCCGTCGCGGTTTTTCGCCCACCCGGCAGGCCCATCTTGCCGAACAATATATCGCCCAACTGCTTGGGCGAACCGATGTTGAAGCGTTCACCGGCGAGTTCATGAATCTGCGCCTCGATCTTGCCCTGGCCATTGGCGAACTCGTTGGAAAGCTTGGCCAGCACCGCGCGGTCTACCAGAATGCCCTCATGCTCCATCGCCTCGAGCACCGGAATGAGCGGCCGCTCCAGCGTTTCATAGACCGTGACCTTGTGTTTCCTGACGAGGCGTGGCTTCAGCAGTTTCCACAGGCGCAGCGTCACATCCGCGTCTTCCGCCGCATAGGCCGTGGCCTTGTCCAGCGGCACCTGGGCAAAGGAAATGGCGGATTTTCCGAACCCCGCCACCTCCTTGAAGCTGATGGGTTTGTGGCCCAAATGCTTTACCGACATCTCATCCATGCCATGGCCGTTCTCGCCGGACTCTATGGCGTAGGACAGCAGCATGGTGTCATCGATGGGGTGGATGTCCGTGCCGTAGCGCCGCAACACCTGCAGGTCATATTTCAGGTTCTGCCCGATTTTCAGGACGCCGGGATTTTCGAGAAGCGGCTTGAGATGCGCGATGGCCTCTTGCAACGGGATCTGCCCTGCGATTTTCTCCGAGCCGAACAGCTCGCCGCCTTCGCCCACATGGGCCAGCGGGAGGTAACAGGCCTTGCCCGGCAGTGTTGACAGTGAAACGCCGACAAGCCCGGCCTGCATGGAATCCAGCGAATCCGTTTCCGTATCGACCACCACCGCCCCAAGCTCCGTCGCCTCGGCAATCCAGAGGTCCAGGTCCTTCAGTGTACTGACGGTCTCGTAATTCGCATGGACAAAGGGAATGGCGAGAAGTGCCTTCTCGGCTTCTTCAATTCCGCCTCCAGCAACTTCTAGGTCCCGTCCCCCCATGTTGTCATTCCGGCGAACGCCGGAATCTGGTTGGGATGGAGATCCCGGCTTTTGCCGGGATGGCGAATCGGTGGCCGGGGATGATGATTGTGAAACAGCCTCACCGCCCTCCGGCGGCCAGAACTTGATCTCGATGGATGCAGGCTCAATGGCGGAGCTATCCGCCTCAAGTTCACCGGAAATTTTCTTGGTGAAGCTCGTGAATTCCAGCGCTTTCAAAAACCCGAAAAGGTCGGAAGCCCGCGGCGTATCCACCGCGAAGGAACCCACATCATGGTCCACCGGCACCTTGTCATCAAGTGTCACCAGCCGCTTTGACAGCCGCGCCTGTTCGGCAAATTCAATGAGGTTCTCGCGGCGCTTCTGCTGCTTGATTTCCGGAGCCCGCGCCAGCAGCGTTTCTAGATCGCCATATTCAGTGATAAGCTGGGCTCCCGTCTTGACGCCGATGCCGGGAACGCCGGGTACATTGTCAACACTGTCACCGGCCAGCGCCTGCACATCGACAACCTTGTCGGGCTTCACCCCGAATTTTTCGAGAACCGCCTCTTCGCCAAGTTCCCGGTCCTTCATCGTATCAAGCAGGGTGACGCCCTTGCGCACCAGCTGCATCAGATCCTTGTCCGACGACACGATGCGGCAGGTGGCGCCGGCTTCCACCGCCTGCCGCGCATAGGTGGCGATGAGGTCATCGGCCTCGTAATTGGCCTGTTCGACGCAGGCCACATTGAAGGCCTTTGTCGCCTGCCTGATGAGGCCGAACTGCGGGCGGAGATCGGCCGGCGCCTCTGGCCGGTGGGCCTTGTATTCCGGATAGATGTCATTGCGGAACGTCTTGGAGGATTCGTCGAAAATCACCGCCAGATGCGTGGGCTTTTCGTTGGCCCGCGTTTCCTTGAGTAGCTTCCACAGCATGTTGCAAAATCCCTGCACGGCGCCCACCGGCAGGCCGTCGCTCTTGCGGGTTAAGGGCGGAAGCGCATGGTAGGCGCGGAAAATATAGCCGGAGCCATCAACGAGATAGAGATGGTCCCCGGGCTTCAGGCTGGTTGAATGTGACATGGCCGTCATTATGCCATCGGGCAGGCCGCGATGCCAGTCTTGCCCACGCAGGCCTGCGGAAAAGCAGGGATAACTTCGTATTCCGCGTGGCCCAGAACAGCAGGATCGGCCCAATTACCCCGGCAGCAGTTGTCAGCAGCGCCACGCTGCCGAGATCGGCCACCACATTGTATTTGAGCAGCAGGCTGCGCGTGCCCGCCATGAACAGGAAGAAGGAAAGATAGATGACAATGGAATTTTCCCCGAAGTAGCGCAGCGGCGTTGAAAGCCGCGATTTGGAGAGCAGCACGCCCGTTGAGATCACTGCGGCAGCACCTACGAAGCCAAGTGCCAAGCCGAGGCCAGGCACTGCGGCAAGGCCGGTGCGCACAATGGCCGTATTGACCACCGCCCAGATGAAAAGCCCCGAGACGATCGCCGGTACCGACTTGAAGTTGACGCCCTCGGCGAACCTGAACACATAACCTGCGAGCCAATAGCCCACGAAGAAATAAACAAAGCGCGAGGCGAATTCATCGATCACCATGTGGCCCGTTTCGATGGGGGCCATTTCGAGAATGGCGCCCGCCAGAAATACATAAACCGGCGGCACGAGGCGCGTGAGCTTAACCACGACGAAGAACACCGCCAGCATGTAAATGAACCACAGGGTGCCGAACGGCTCCACAAAGCCCAAGGCGTAATCCTTTAGCAGGCCCTCGATGCCGTTCGCCTGATAAAGGCCATAGCCCTTGGTGGCGAACTGGATGGTCATCCAGAGGATATAGAAATAGGCAAAATGCAGCACCTTGCTGTCAAGATATTCCCGCCAAGGCCGGTTGATGCGCGAGGCCAGGAACAGGCCCGAAATCAGGAAGAAATCCGGCATGCGGAAGGGCTTGGCCCAGGCGATGAAGTCATGCAACCAGGACAGCCCGCCCGCGGCATTTTCAACCCCCAGGGTGGAATGCATGAGAACCACCAGAACGATGCAAATTCCCTTTGAATAATCGACCCAACTGACTCTCGACTGGCTTGCAGACATGGAAATATCCTTAACGTCCCGGCATGGGACACTCGAGGATTCCCTTCGCAAAAACCCTGCCATTGCGAAACGCTGCGGGGCTGGGCTATAGCTGGCCCGTTAACGGCCAAGCACCCGTAGCTCAGATGGATAGAGCGCTGCCCTCCGAAGGCAGAGGCCAGGGGTTCGAATCCCTTCGGGTGCGCCAATTATTTCAATAGGTTAGATTTAGAAATCGCTCGACGGATTTTGCGCCGTCCGGGTTATGTCCGGATAATGTGTTCTCGTCAGGTTCTGGGCTGTAACCGTGTTTATCCAAAGATGCCTTGCAAAAATCGGCGTCGAGGTCTCGAATCCCTTCGCTCGCTCAAATTTAGCCAGTGAAGGATAGGAACGACACTGCAATGAAATCAATGGCTTAGAAACCGCCGTGTGCGCTACGTGTGCAGTAAGGGACGGTGCATTCCGTGAAGCAGCGTGAAAAGCCCCAGCCAAAAAAATGCGATTTGCCCTTGCTGCAATGTGATTGCCCGAAGGGCAATGCTACAGCCTGCCGTCTTCGCGACACTTGGAGTTTGGCTCAAACTCACGGCGCTGTGCCAGTGTCGAAGCTGCGACCTGTCCACTTAGAG
>JBBSBQ010000021.1:0-59023 GCA_038251095.1 Hyphomicrobiales bacterium | reverse complement strand
CGCGTGCCATCGTCTGCCATTGCCGGGACGGTGTCGGCTATCGGTTGCCCCGCGGATGGCCCTGGCTGCCCGTGCGCTTGCAATCTCATCGCGGTTGTAGCGCCTCGGCTGCCACAGGGATAGATCCGCCCAACCTGACATCCAAAAATAGTTACAAGAATTTTTCGCTCAGATAGCAGTCCATTAGCCAGTTGGGTGGGCAAGCCATGAACTCGGCGGAATTCCCAATGCATGTTCATGGTTTGTTCTAGTCGGAAGCTGTCGTCGGGGCACTTGGAATTACCCTGTATTTCCCTGTATTTCGGGAGAGAGACAATTTGGCAGGTAGTCCCCCAGCCAACTCCTACAGCAAATCCCGAATTCGCCTCATCGCTTCCAGAATGTTCTCGGCGCTGTTTGCATAGGAAAACCGCAAATAGCCCTCGCCCCAGGTGCCGAAGGATGTTCCGGAAACCGTTGCAACGCCTGCTTCTTCCAGAAACCGGTTCTGCGCCTCCTTGGACGTCATCCCCGTTCCTTCGATGTTGGGGAAGGCATAAAACGCGCCCGCCGCATCGGCACAGCGGAAACCTGGCAGGGCGTTCAGTTCGCGCACGATGATTTCACGGCGCTTGTCGAATTGGGCGACCATCGCCAACACTGCGTCCTGTGGGCCATGCAGTGCCGCAAGGCCTGCGTATTGCGTTGCCGCGTTGACACAGGAATGGTCGTTGATGCACAGCCGCGTGACATGATCAACCGCCGCGTCCGGCCAGACCGCATAGCCCAGCCGCCAGCCCGTCATCGCATAGGTTTTCGACCAGCCATCGAGCATGATCAGACGGTCACGGATTTCGGGATATTGCAGGAGGCTGAGATGCTGCCTGCCGCCATAGAGCATTTGCGAATAGATCTCGTCGGACAGAAGCGCCACATGCGGGTGCTTCAAGAGCCCGGCGACCAGCTTGTCGACTTCCTCCTTTGGCGTGACGCCGCCCGTGGGATTGGCCGGGCTGTTGATGATGATTAGGCGTGTCTTGGCCGTAATCTGCCCCAGGATTGCATCGGCCGAAAAGGCGAATCCGTCCTTTTCCCGCAGCGCGATCGGCACGGGCTTGGCGCCTGAATACTTGATCACTGATTCATAGATGGGAAAGCCCGGGTTCGGATACATGATTTCGACCCCCGGCTGGCCAAACATCATGATTGCAAAATACATCGTGGGTTTTCCGCCGGGCACGACAACGACATTGTCCGGATTGACGTCCGCGCCGTGGCGGCGCTTCAGGTCGGCTGCCACCGCCTCGCGCAAGGGCGCAATGCCGTTCGCAGGGGTATAGCCATGATGGCCGTCACGCAGCGCCTTGATGCCCGCTTCAACGATATGCCCCGGCGTTTTGAAATCCGGTTGCCCGATGCCAAGGTTGATGATGTCGCGCCCCTCACTGGCAAGCTTCTGCGCTCGCGCCAGCACAACAAACGCCGACTCCGTGCCAAGTCGCGAGAGGCTGTCGGCGAAAATCAAGTCAGACAAAATTATTCTCCCTGCCAGGATAAGTTGAAACGTTGAATTATTGTGTCAGGCCGCCCGAGCGCGTGACAGCTGCAAGACACGTGAGTTCAAACATCAGGTTGGCCGCATTAATACAGGTGATGCCGGTGGGATCAAGCGACGGGACAACCTCGCAAATATCACCGCCCACCATGTTCATGCCCGTCAAGGTTCGCAGAATCATTTGCGCATCGCGCATGGAAATGCCGCCCGGTTCCGGCACGCCGGTTCCCGGTGCGTCCTTGGGATCAAGCCCATCAATGTCGATTGTAATATAAGTCGGCGCATCGCCAATAACCCGCTGGATTTCCGCAATCACCGCGGCGCGGCCCATCTCCTCGAATTCATCCATCGTAATCATGCGGATGCCGGCCTTGTAGCCATAATTGATATCGTCATCGCCATAGCGCGTGCCGCGCAGCCCGATCTGCAGAATGCGTTTCGGGTCCAACAAGCCTTCTTCAACCGCGCGCCGCACAAATGTCGCGTGGTTACACTTGGTTCCCATGAACTCGTCAAAGGTATCCGTGTGCGA
Organism: Hyphomicrobiales bacterium; assembly: GCA_038251095.1. GTDB lineage: Bacteria > Pseudomonadota > Alphaproteobacteria > Rhizobiales > Aestuariivirgaceae > Aestuariivirga. The sequence continues at coordinate 56,957 of JBBSBQ010000021.1, read as the reverse complement.
GTCGATCTGGATCAAGCCGAGCGGGCGCTCCTTGGCGATGGCCCGCAGGATGGGCAGCGGCACCGTGTGATCACCGCCGATGGAAATTGGCACGGCGCCGACGGCATGAATCCGTTCGTAGAAGGCTTGAATAAGCTCAACGCTGCGTTCAACGCTCAACGGATGCCTCGGCGCATCGCCGACATCAGCGATATTGCACAGGCGGTAAGGTGCCACCTTGGTCGTGGGGTTGACCTGGCGGATCAGCCGCGATGCCTCGCGCACACCCGACGGGCCCTGCCGCGCGCCTGAACGGTAAGTCGCCCCAAGATCAAGCGGCACGCCGACAAGCACAATGTCGAGTGGCTTTTCAATCTCGGCCCGCGCCGCCCGCATGAAGCTGGCAATCTCCGCATAACGGGGAATCTTGGACGAGTCCGTCGATTCAAATGCTTTCGTTGAAGCCATGGTTTCTTAAATCCCGTTTCTGTTCTTCTAGGTCCGCGGCCACTTCACTTCATCTTCGGCCGCTTCTCCCCCCACGCCGTCGCCGCCTCGTAGGCCTGCGAGGCCCGCAGCACGGTGCGGTCATCGAACATCTTCCCCACGATATGCAAACCAATCGGCAGCCCCGCCTTGGTGAAGCCGCAGGGCACGCTCGCGGCCGGCTGCTGCGTCAGGTTGAACGGATAGGAAAACGGCGTCCAGTACACCCACTTGGACTTGCCCTCGTCGGCGGGCGACAGCAGCCCGGCACCGAATGCCGCAATCGGCAGGGTGGGTGTCAGCAGCAGGTCATAGCTCTCCATAAACATCCGCATCTGCGAGCCCAACACGCCCCGCTCGCGCACCGCCTCGAAATAGTCCTCCGGCGTGATCGCCATGGATTGCGTGACGACATCGGCGAGCGCCGGATCGAGCATCGCCTTCTTCTCCTCCGGCAATTTGCCAAGCAGCGCCCGCGCCCCGGACCACCACAGCGTGCGAAAACACGGCGCCGGATCGGCAAAGCTCGGATCAACCCGTTTGACCACGGCGCCGAGGTCCGCCAAAACCTTAACGGCCTTCTTCACCGCCCTGGCAATTTCCGGATCTACCTCCGCATAGCCCAGCGTTGGGCTAAAGGCGACTTTGAGGCCCTTCACGCCCTTGCCCAGTTTCTTCGTATAGTCGCGGTCGTCATAGGGCAGCGAGGTCCAGTCGCGCGCATCGGGCTTGGCAATCTCGTTCATCATCAGGGCAGAGTCTTCAACCGTGCGCGTCATCGGCCCCACATGGGCCACCGTGCCGAAGGGCGACAGCGGATAGGCCGGCACCCGCCCAAAGGAAGGCTTCAAGCCAAAAATGCCGCTGAAGCCCGCCGGAATGCGGATGGATCCGCCGCCGTCCGTGCCGAGTGAAAGCGGTGCATAGCCCGCCGCCACCCCCGCCGCCGAACCGCCCGACGAACCGCCCGGCGTTTTGCTCAAATCCCATGGATTGCGCGTAATGCCGGTAAGCGGTGAATCGGTCACCCCCTTCCAGCCGAATTCCGGCGTCGTGGTCGCCCCCAAAAACACGCAGCCCGCTTCGCGCAGCCGCGCCACCGAAGGCGCATCCTGGTCCCAGGCCTGCTCCCGTGACACAGTCTTTGAGCCCCGCAGTGTGGGCCAACCCTTGGTCAGCAACAAATCCTTGATCAGCACCGGAACCCCATCCAGCGGCCCCAGTGCCTTGCCCTTTTTCCACCGCGCCGCACTGGCCACAGCCTGTGCAAGCGCCGCCTTCTCCTCCACCCGGCACATGGCGTTCACCGCATGGTCATGCCTGGCAATCTGCGCCAGGCAGGCCTTGGCCACATCAACCGGCGAAAACTTCTTCCGCGCAAAGCCCCTGGAAAGCTTCGCAGCACTCAACCAATTCAACTCACCCATTGTTCTCTCCTGTAAGGAGCCAGCTTAGGCAGAAATCGCCGTTATAGTCATCAGCCTGAATAAGGCCCCTGCAGCCCCAGCTTTTCCAGCAGTGCCGCATGCTGGTTGCTGGCCTTGACCAGGGCCGCCCCATGCCGCTCAATCAAATCGCGCCGCCGATCCGGATTGACCGTCGATGACAACGCCCCCCAGATCGCCGCCATCGCTTCGGCCGTCTTGCGGGCCTGGGCCAGGGCGTCGGCGTCCTCAGCGGCGCGGGCCAGATCAAGCCCTGTTACTGCGCCCACCCCGGTCACCGTGCGCGCGCCTGCATTCAGATAACCCGCCGGCAACTGCCCCTTGAGATTGGTCACCGCCTTGAACTGGATAAGGTCAAAAATCTGGTCCACCGCCTGCTTGGCGCCCTCGACGCGCGACAGGTGTTCCGTGTCCGCCGCCGCATGGGGCAGCAATTCCATCTTGCCCCAGTGGCGCGCTTCCATCTCGCGGTAAGGCACCATGGGCCCGGTCAGCGCTCCCGTCTTGGCATCTCTAAACAAATCCGCATCGATGCAGGCATAACGGACCTTGCCGCTCTGCAACGCCCCATCCAGCGCCTTCGCATCAACCACTTCGCCGCGGTCATAATTGATCACCACCGCCCCATCGTTCATGACAGCCAGAACGTCGCTGCCCACCACGCCCGCATTCACATATTTTCCAGTGGCCGCGTTGAGCGCCCCAAGCCCCGTATGCGGGCTGATGAAATCCGCGCCCCGCGCCGCGTCTTCTGCTGTCGCCGCAAATTCAAAGCCTTCCGATTCAATCCATTCCTGGTGCCGCGGCCGCGCATGAATGGAAACATTCATGCCGAAAGCCTTGCAGAGCTTGGCCACTTCGCGCCCGATATTGCCGTAGCCGATAATGGCAATCTTCTTGCCTTCCAGTTTTTCCGTAGGAAAATCCCTCAGGTTGCGCGCCGTATCAAAATCCCCGGCCACCACGCGGGCATGCAATTCATCAACCGCCAGGTCGGGCGCCACTTTCAGCAGGGCCTTCATAACCATCTGCGCCGTCGCACGGCTGTTGAAGCTCGGCGTGTTCATCAGCACCGCCTCGCCGCCCTCGCCATTGCCGCCGCCCCAAGTGGCGCAGGCCATGTTGCCGGTCCCCGCCCCGATGCGAACCCCACCGAGCTTGAACACCGAAGCCTTCGGAAGATGCGTTGCCGCCGCAATCACCGCGTCATACTGGCCCGCATTGGTAATCGGCAAAAGCTCCGCCTCCGTGCCGAGCTGTGGTTGATAGAAGAAATGCAGTTTGCCCTTGGCCAGCTTTCCCTCATCGCCCAGCGGGCCTACATGAAACACCCCACTCTTCGCTTCGATATGTTTGCGAACCGCGCTGTGATCGGGCTTGCCGTCTTTTCCAGTCTTGAGGCCAACGAGATCGCACACCAGAATCTTGTAAGCACGCGCTGGATCATCCAACCGCTTCCGCCCGCCTGCATCATTGGGCGGCGAGAATTTCTCGCCAAGCGCAACAAGCTCTTCCTCCAAAACCAGAATTTTCGCGCGCAAATAGGCATAGTGTAAGTTTTCAAGCAGCGCCGTCACATCTTCCGGCGCGCGAATGCCGCCAATCCAGGCGCGGTAATCGCCGGGTGTCCCCGGAAAGGCATTCACATACCGCGCCACATCAAGCCCGCGCTCATGGCTGCCGTCCGGATGGGTCAACCCCTCATAACCCAAAATCTGTTTCGAGCGCGCAATGATCCGCGCGTGAATGGTGGGATCGGTGATGTCCTTGTCATTCACTTTCAGAAGTGTGACCGCCGCACCGCGCCGCTCCGGCTCAGCCACGCCAAGCTCGAGCATCGGGTGCACTGCCACCCACTCATTGATTGCCGTGCGGTTGGCAATGGAACGCCGGTTAAGCTCGGAAACCGAACCCAGTCGCCGCTCCGAACGCAGCAACCCAAAAGTCGTCTCGACGAATGCCAGCGTGCTGTAGGTGTTGATCACGCCGCCCAGCATCTTGTCCTGCGCCGGATCATAGATCGGCCCCGCGTTCACACTGCGAGCACCTGTCAGCGGGCGCTTTGCATCAATCGGCGCCACGATCTTCAACTGGCGAGGGATCGCCCATGACGGGTTTTTCTGGTTGGCTTCGATCAGCGCCAGGGCCTGCGGCGTGAACGAAGCCACATAATATCCGGAAATGCCGCCAATGGCCTTCTGGAACGGCATGAACAGGCAACACTCGCTCACCACCCGGCGCACGGTCGCCTCGCCCCACGGCATGGCGCCAAGCATCGACGTGGCATCCAGCACCGCATGATGCTCCGCCGGATTGCGTTCAATCCAGTCCAGAAGATTTGTAATGTCGGAGAGAGTGTAGGTCGTGGCCCCCGTCGTCTCATGGCCCACACCGACGAAAATTTTGATCCCCATGTTCTCAAGCTGCTCGGCGGTGGGAATGTTGCCTTCGTCCTTGGCAAAATGAATGCGCTTCTCATTGCCGTTCCGCGTATAGCGCTGCAGTTCAATGATCTGCGCCCCCCACGACTGGCGGAAAAATCCGCCAGCCTTGGCCAGGTCCGATTCTGGTTCCGGCGTATCCACAAACACATGCTGGCTCTCGTCTGCAGCATTCATCATGTGCATCAGGCACACCGTGAAGCCGCTGTGCCCGCCGCCCAGCCCAACCGCCATTTTGTTGGTTTTGGGAAACTCGAAGTAGCGATGGATTTCGCGCATCATGTCGGCGAGGAATTTATCCGCCGGATAACCCCGGTGCATGCTGCGACCGATCTCCGCCACGGTGAAGGGGCCGAGATCGCCCCCCTTGTCGTCCAGCTTGCGGTAATTCTTCTCAAGCCACGCCTCGAATTCAAAGCGCAGCAGGCGCGAGGCCACCTCGTCGGCTGTTGCATCGGTGATCGGGCCCACGCCGAAGAACTGGTTTGAGGTGCGCTTGGGCGGTCCGCCCGCCGTGGCCTTTAGCGCCGCCAAACGCTGGTTTTTCAAGTCATCGATCTTCGCCATCAGCCTGTCTCCAGATTTTGCGGAACATTTCTATGGGTGATCGTGTGCCGCCCGTTCCCCAAATGCGTCATAATCGCAGAGGTTTGCGCCGTTCAGATGTTTTGCCGCGTCTGCGCCAGTTCCGCCTGGCCAACATTGAAAGGCATTTCCTCGATTTCAATCGACTGGGCGACCGAGGCTCCACCGGTGACGTCGATCGCGTCGATGAACTGGTCCACCTTCACATAGGATTGGCTGCCACGCACCACCGACACCGTAACGGTCTTGGGGATTGTCGGCACCAGGAACAGCAGGCTTTGCTGCACCGTGACATCCACCTCGCCTTCGGGGAAAGTCCCGGCAATAAAAGAGCCCGCCCGCATGCGGCCGTAGGATTTATGCCCCATGGAAACAAAGGGGTCTTCGCCCCGCCGGCCCAGTTCCGTAAGCGGGCGATAGACATAAATGGTTCCGCTGTTGGTGGTGCCTGTAAGGCCGTTGGGCGTATAGCGTGCACCCTCGGCCGCACAGCCCGCAAGTGGCAATGTCAAAATCTGAAACACTGACCGACGCGTAATCAAGCCACCCATCAACCGCCCACCGAATCACTGGCCCGATGAGAGGAACAATTTGAGGCCGCAATGGGGCAACCGATGTGGATAACTTATTCGGTCGCCACCAGCTTGCCGGTGAACATCACAGGGCCTGTTGCCTGGCCTGTTGGTGAACCGCCTTCCGGCTCAAGGCTCACCGCAAACAAGGTGTCATTCAAGGCCGCCGGATCGATTTTTCCAAGCTTGCTTGCCGGAATGCGGAACGATGCATCGATCACGCCCAGCGACTGCGGCTTGTCGCGCCCGGCGCCAACCGCCCAGAGCTCATAGGATTTTCCGGGCTGCGGCGGCGCCCCGACTGTGCGCACGCTGATGCTGCCGTTTGCCAAATCTATCGAAGCCAGGAACGCCGGTCCCGGCCCTTCCGCCTGCAAGACCGCCACATAGCGCTGGTCGTTAAGCGGCCCCTCCGCCGTGCCCAGCGCAATAAACGCCGCCAGGGACGCCGCAATGGCGCTGGCCCCCACCGTGGCAAGGCGCCAGGCGGAGGCTTTTCGCTTCCAGGCAACAACCGTCTCCGCACCCGGCGCGTCCCCTGCAATGGCTTTCATCACCGCGCCGCGGATGCGGGGCGGCGCTTCCACCGGCTCGAGCGCCAGGGCCAACGGAATAAGCCGCCGCTCCCATGCCGTCACTCTGGCGGCAAAAGCGGGGTCGCTCGCCATCAGCGACTCAGCCTCCCGCCGTTCCGCAGGGGGGAGCGAGCCAAGGGCGAATTCGGCTGCCAGTACTTCCATGTCTTCGGGTTTAGCCATCGAGGCAATCCTTCAGCACTGTAAGGCTCCGCCGCAGCAGGGTCTTGATGGTCGTGGCCGGGCGCTTGTACTTGACCGCCAGCTCATCCCGGGACCAGCCCTGGTAATAGGCCAATAGCACCATATCCTGGCGCTCTTCGGGCAGCAGCTTCAGGCACTTTTTTAGCCGGCTGAGGTCCATGGCCACATCTGCCTCCAGCACGACTGGCACCGAATCGGCGGCTTCCAGCTCCTCCGCCCGCGCCGACATGCGCTCAGCAAAACGCCGTTTAAGATCAATGGCTTGGTTCCGTGCAATGGCAGCTAGCCATGCCGTGGGCCGCAGCGAACCCGCCTCATAGGAGCCAGCCCTTTGCCAAACCTTGATAAAAGCCTCCTGCAGTGCTTCCTCTGCAAGTTCAGGTTTCTTTAAAACACAACGCACAACCGCAAATAGCTTGCCTGATGTAATGTCGTAAAGGCGGCCAAAAGCCAGCCGGTCACCAGCCGCGATTCGGGGTAAAAGGCCGTCCAATTCGCTATCTATGGGTTCGGACAAGCTGCTCATAACCCCAATTACGGCTCATTTCGCCCGATAGTTGCACACTTTCCCCTCAAGATAAACGCCAGATGAACGGAACATTCAGCTGGGGTTCGAGTTTAACTCGGTATGTTGGGTTCAAGATCGAATACACGAGAGGAAACCACATTATGATCCGCTACACATTCTTTGTTCTCACAGTCCTCGGATCGGCAGTAACTGCAATTGCTGCCATCGCCCCTGCCAGTGATATGCCTTTGGCCAACGCCAAAAATGTCACGGTTATCCACATGAACCAGGCTTTTCCGGTTTATGGCCCCATCGTTGTTGAGCAGTGCGCCGTAGAGAACTGCTCCGACGTCAAGGCCTGATCGAACCGCCCAGTCTAATCCGCTGGGAATCGGAACCGGGGCTTGGAATTGCAACTTAAATCCCTCCCCTCTCGTAAGTTGTCATGCCAGACCCCGGTTCCAAAGTTCCCTCCCCAAGCAAGATCCCCTGCAATGTCCTGCTTGCAACTTAAAGGCCCCGGTAAAACCGGTGCCTTTTCTTTATCGGGCTCAAGGTTGGTTTTGAGCCGAATCTAAACGCCAGATGAACGGGCCATTCAGGCTTCATTCCAAGGCGAACGGGTAATTTGTCTTTAACGCTGCAAATCGTCTCTGGAGGAGACACAACATGAAGACCCTGATCGCCACCGCAACCCTTACCATCATGTTCCTGTCAGCCGGCGCATTTGCCGGAAACGACATCCGGATGGCAACCCTAGCCAAGTCCCAGATCAGCAACGTGACCGTCATCACCAAGAACGGCCAGTGGCCGGTGAAGGGTCAAACCAGTTTCGACGCCTGTTCAGTCAGGCGTTGCCTCGACGCCTAAACCAGTTTCACCCTCAACCTTCGCAAGAGGGCTGAGGGACAGGAGGCAGGTGGAGTGGATCAACAGCCCCCTCTCAAGCCGCTTCATTCTGCTTCCTGTCCCATCTTATTCAAATCCGGAGCCTGAAATGTTCAAGACCTTTGCCGCAACACTGGGAATCCTGCTTCTGGCGTCAACCGCCGGAGAAGCCTCGGTGCGCAATTTCTTTGCCCCCGCCATCCAGGGCTCCCGCATTGACAACTGCCTGAGCGGCAAGGCCAGCTGCGGCAAGCCCGCCGCCGATGCCTTCTGCGTAAAGAAAGGTTTCACCGAATCCATCCTCTTCCAGCGCGAAGCCGCAAGCGCCACCCGCCAGCTTGGCTCTGACACCATGTGCGAAGGCGAAAACTGCATAAGTTTCCGTCGAATCAAGTGCATTGGCCCGGCCGAGACCGCCGAATTGACGCAAAACTGATAAAGCTTGGAATCCGTCCCATGATTGTGTAGGGAACCCCAAATCGGGTTTCCTCAAAACATGCCAAAACGTACAGATATAAAATCCATTCTCATCATTGGGGCTGGCCCTATCATTATTGGCCAGGCCTGCGAATTTGATTATTCCGGCACCCAGGCCTGCAAGGCGCTCAAGGCCGAGGGCTACCGCATCATCCTGATCAATTCCAATCCGGCCACCATCATGACCGATCCGGATCTGGCCGACGCCACCTATATCGAACCCATCACACCGGAAGTGGTGGCCAAGATCATCGAGAAGGAACGGCCCGATGCCCTGCTCGCCACCATGGGCGGGCAAACTGCGCTGAACACCGCCCTCACCCTCAACAAAATGGGCGTCCTCGAAAAATTCGGCGTCGAGCTTATTGGTGCCAAAGCCGAAGCCATCGATATGGCGGAAGACCGTGAATTGTTCCGCGAAGCCATGAAACGCATTGGCCTTGAAACACCGAAATCCATGCTGGCCAATGCCTCCGACGCCAAGGATGAGGACAAGGCCTTCTTCATCGCCGAAACCAATCGCCTGAAATCCGGGGGTGGTGACGTCGCCGCCTTCGAGCGCAGCTGGGCTGACCGCGAGCCCGAGCGCCTGAAAAAATACCGCAACCGCGCCATGGTCGAAGCCTTTGAAGCCATGCTCACCATCGGCCTGCCCTGCATTATCCGCCCCTCCTTCACCCTGGGCGGTACCGGCGGCGGCATTGCCTACAACCGCGAGGAATTTTTCGACATCGTCGAGTCGGGCCTTGATGCTTCTCCTACCGCCGAAGTGCTGATCGAGGAATCGGTGCTCGGCTGGAAAGAATATGAAATGGAAGTCGTTCGCGACAAGAACGATAACTGCATCATCGTCTGCTCCATCGAAAATGTCGATCCCATGGGTGTGCACACTGGTGATTCCATCACCGTAGCTCCGGCCCTGACGCTGACCGACAAGGAATATCAGATCATGCGCAACGCCTCGATTGCGGTGCTGCGCGAAATCGGCGTTGAAACTGGTGGCTCCAACGTGCAGTTCGGCGTGAACCCCGCCGATGGCCGTCTCGTCGTCATCGAAATGAACCCCCGCGTCTCGCGCTCCTCGGCCCTGGCCTCAAAGGCCACCGGCTTCCCCATCGCCAAGATCGCTGCCAAACTCGCCGTCGGCTATACACTGGATGAACTGGCAAACGACATCACGGGGGGCGCCACACCTGCCGCCTTCGAGCCGACGATTGACTACGTCGTCACCAAGATCCCGCGCTTCGCCTTTGAAAAATTCCCAGGTTCACAAGCAATTTTATCCACCGCGATGAAATCTGTTGGCGAAGTCATGGCCATCGGCCGCACCTTCCAGGAAAGCGTCCAGAAAGCGCTGCGCGGCCTTGAAACCGGCCTCAGCGGTTTTGACGAAATCGAAATTCCGGGCCTCGACGAAGGCGACGACAAGAACGCCATCCGCGCTGCCCTTGGCACGCCCACGCCGGACCGCCTGCTTATCATCGCCCAGGCCTTCCGCCATGGCGCAACGGTCGAGCAGATATTTGCCTCGTGTAGATACGAGCCCTGGTTCCTCCGCCAGATCGAAGAGATGGTGAAAACCGAAGAAAAGATCCGCGAGAACGGCCTGCCCAATGACGCGGTGAATTTGCAAAAGCTCAAGGCCATGGGATTCTCCGACAGGCGCATGGCAAAATTGATCGGCGTAGACGAAGACAAGGTCCGCAAGCATCGCCACAAGCTCAACGTGCGGCCCATCTTCAAGCGCATCGATACTTGTGCGGCGGAATTCGCCTCGCCCACCGCCTACATGTATTCGACGTATGAAACGGGTTTCATCGGCCACACCGGCAATGAAGCCAAGCCTTCTGACAAACAGAAAGTCATCATCCTCGGCGGAGGGCCAAACCGCATCGGCCAGGGCATCGAGTTTGATTACTGCTGCTGCCACGCCTGCTTCGCGCTCCATGACGCAGGCTATGAATCGATCATGGTCAATTGCAATCCGGAAACCGTCTCCACCGATTACGACACCTCTGACAGGCTCTATTTCGAATCCCTCACCATCGAAGATGTTCTCGAAATCATTCACGTCGAACAATCCAACGGCACCCTGAAGGGCGTCATCGTCCAGTTCGGCGGCCAGACGCCCCTGAAGCTCGCGGGCAAACTCGAAGAACTCGGCGTTCCCATTCTGGGCACCACGCCCGATGCCATTGATCTCGCAGAAGACCGCGACCGGTTCTCGAAGCTTCTGAAAAAACTGAAACTGCGCCAGCCCGAAAACGGCATCGCCCGTTCCGCCGCAGAAGCCAAGAAAATAGCCAAAAAAATCGGCTTCCCCGTGGTCATCCGCCCCTCCTATGTATTGGGCGGCCGCGCCATGGAAATCGTCCGCGATGATGCCCAGCTCCAGCGTTACATCACCGAGGCCGTGGTCGTCTCCGGTGACAGCCCGGTGCTGATCGATAGCTACCTTTCCAACGCCGTCGAAGTCGATGTCGACGCCATTTGCGACGGCAAGGATGTGTTCATCGCCGGCGTAATGGAACATATCGAAGAAGCAGGTATCCACTCCGGCGACAGCGCCTGTTCGCTCCCGCCCTATTCCCTCAAGGCTCCCGTCATCGCCGAGGTGGAAGCCCAGGCCAAGAAGATGGCGCTGGCGCTGAATGTCGTAGGCCTGATGAATGTCCAGTTCGCCATCAAGGACGATCTGGTTTACGTCCTTGAAGTAAACCCCCGCGCCTCGCGCACCGTGCCCTTCGTGGCCAAGGTCATAGGCATTCCCGTGGCCAAGATCGCTGCAAGGGTGATGGCCGGCGAAAGTCTCGCCAGCTTCAAGCTGGTCAACAGGAAGCTCGCCCATGTCGCTGTAAAGGAAGCGGTTTTCCCCTTCAACCGCTTCCCAGGCGTCGATGTCCTGCTGGGTCCCGAAATGCGCTCGACCGGTGAAGTCATGGGCCTCGACAAAACTTACGACATGGCCTTCGCCAAAAGCCAGCTCGGCGCCGGCATGCGCATTCCCATGTCCGGCACGGTCTTCGTCTCGGTCAACGACCCCGACAAATCCAAAATCCTTCCTGCCATCCGCAAGCTGGTGGACCTGGGCTTTGTCATCAAGGCCACCGGCGGCACCCAGCAATTCTTTGAAGGCAAGGGCATTCCGTCAACGAAGATCAACAAGGTCCTCGAAGGCAGGCCCCATGTGGTGGACGCCATCAAGAATGGCGAAATTCAACTGGTGCTGAACACCACGGAATCAAAAGCCTCGGAGTCGGATTCAAAATCCATCCGCCAGACCGCCATGCTGCAGAAGGTGCCCTACTACACCACGCTGCCCGGTATCCTCGCCGCCACCAAGGCCATCGCCGCACAAAAAGCCGATACCATTCAGGTCCGCCCGCTGCAGGATTACTTCAGATAACACGGCGCTTGGGCTGCCTAAGATCAGCTTAAATACTGCTTGCCGCGGTTAAGCGGCGCTTAAGCATGAATCTGGTGAAACGAAGCGTGGATGGTCCATTATGGAACATATCTTCGGAGCGGTCGGCACCCTTAAGCTGCCCTTCACACCTAAAGCCCAGCGTAATCTCATGAAAGTACGGGGATACCATAACACGCGACGGGCAATCCGATGAACATCCGCACCCGCCTGATGTCTCTGGTTTTGCTGGCCACATTGTTGCCTGCGGGCCTTATCGGACTCCGCTTTATTCAGGACCGTGCCGAAAATGTCGAGACGGCCAAACAGCATCTTGAAGCGGCCTCCAACAGTCTCGCGGTGAGAATAGCCAGCAGTATACAGGGTACAACGCAACTGCATTACGGTTTATCGCGCGCCAAGGATCTCGAAACAAACGACAGGTCGGCCTGTTCTTCCTTCTTGTCCGATGTCCGGGAAGCCAATCCCCAATATACCGGCATATTGACCATTACCCCAGAAGGCCAACTCTTTTGCGATTCGCTGCTGACTGGACGCACGCTTGATCTTCATGAGCGGGGTTATTTCAAGCAGGCCCTGGTCACGACGAACGGCGTCACACTGGAGCCGGTCTTCGGGAAACTGACAGGCATTGCGGTATTGCAGATTGCCTATCCTGTCCGCACAGAATCAGGCGCATTGAAGTTCGTCCTTCTTGCGTCGCTTAACCTGGATAATCTGGTGAAGCAATTCATGAGTGAAAACCCCCAGGCGAAATTCGAGATCGCGCTCACCGATAACGAGGGGAAGGTTCTCGTCGGTCAGCCGTCTGAGATATGGAAGGACCGTATCGGCCAATCCATTGCCGATACGGACGTGTTCAGGTTTTCCGAAGCGCACCCGGGAGGCGGGGTCCACGAATTACCGGGACTCGACGGCAGCCAGCAGGTCTGGGCCTTCGCCAAAGCTCCCGAAGTCACGCGGGCCGGTCTGCACGTGATGGTCGGAACGGCGCGGAACAACCTGTTGAGGGATCCTAACCAACGATTTTTCCAGAATCTTTCACTCCTGCTGGCGTTTTCTCTCGTGTTGTTTGCAGGTATCTGGTGGATGGCCCATCTTGGCATTCGAAGGCCCACGCGGAGCATTGCGCTGATGGTGGAAAAACTTGGCCAAGGTGATTTGGGCGCACGCATCACGCCACCCTTTCCGCGCGGCGAAATCGGCGAACTCATGACGGTCCTGAACAGCACCGCGGCAGCCCTCGAGCGTCAACGCATGGATATCGTTCATCTCAATACAAAGCTGACGGCCCGCGAGGCCGAACTCAACAATCAATACATCATCAGCGAATCCGCACTGAACAACATGTCCCAAGGATTGTGCATGTTCGACGCGGACAAGCGCCTAGTTACCTGCAACCGCCGCTTTGCCGATCTTTATCAACTGACGGAAGAGCTCATCCAGCCAGGAACGTCGCTGGCCGACATTCTCGCTTATCGTGTGCAAACCGGCAGCTACAACAAGAATCCGGAAAGCTATTTTGGCGAACGCCTCGACATGGTGACTCAAAACCAGCATCAGATCGACATTGTCGAACAGGAAGATGGCCGGACCATTGAGATAGTTTTTGATCCACTTCCCGGCGGTGGCTGGGTCGCCACCCATGAGGACATTACGGCGCGGCGTCAGGCCGAGGCGCGCGTTGCTTACCTTGCAAGCCACGATTCGCTGACCGATTTGCCCAACCGCACACTCTTCCACGCCCGGTTGGAAATCGCCATGGGAGGCGTTGCCAGAGGCGGTAGCCTGGCGGTCCTCAGCATTGATCTCGACCGCTTCAAGGATGTCAACGACACCTTGGGGCACCCTGTTGGCGATGCCCTTCTCAAAGAGGTGGCCAAGCGCCTGCAGGCAGGGCTCCGCGAGGAAGACCTGGTGGCCCGCTTGGGCGGCGATGAGTTCGCTATCATTCAAATGAGCATTGAGCGGCCGGAAGCATCAAGTGACCTGGCTCAGCGCTTGATTCAGGATGTAGGAGCTCCTTACGTCATTGATGGCCACCATATTGTAATTGGGACGAGCATTGGTGTGACGATCGCGCCGGCTGATGGCCTGGACGTTGACCAGTTGCTGAAGAATGCGGATATGGCTCTCTACCGCGCCAAATCGCAAGGCAGGGGCACGTTCTCATTCTTCGAACAGGAAATGGACATCCGTCTCCAGGCGCGGCGTCTCCTTGAAGAGGATCTGCGCGGAGCGCTGGAGGCCGGGCAGTTTGAAGTTTATTACCAGCCGCTGTTCAACATTGCCGCCGGCAGGATATCCGGTTTTGAAGCCCTTCTCCGCTGGCACCATCCCACCCGTGGCATGGTCCCGCCCGATGAGTTCATTCCATTGGCTGAGGAAACCGGTCTGATTGTCCAGATAAGCGATTGGGTTCTGCGCCAGGCTTGTGCCGAAGCCGCTCCCTGGCCCCCTGCGATGAAGGTGGCGGCAAATCTTTCCCCGGTTCAGTTCAAAAGCCGGGGGCTTCTGGAATCCGTGCTTGGGGCATTGGCTGCAGGCTCGCTTTCGCCCGAACGGCTGGAGCTGGAGATAACCGAGTCGGTCCTTCTCGAAGTGGGCGACACCACCGAGGCGACACTCCACAAGCTCCGCTCACTGGGCATCCGCATCGCCCTGGATGATTTCGGAACCGGTTATTCCAGCCTGAGCTATCTCCGCAGCTTCCCCTTCGACAAGATCAAGATAGATCAGTCGTTCACCAAGAATCTTTCCGCTGGTGGCGATGCCTGCGCCATCGTTCGCACGGTCACCAGGTTGGCGAAGGATCTCGGCATGAGCACCACGGCCGAGGGCGTCGAGACCGAGGAAGATTTGGATTTCCTGCGCGAAATCGGTTGCACCGAAATTCAGGGCTACCTTATCAGCCCTGCCGTCCCGGCACATGCGGTGCCCGGTCTGCTCATGCGCTTTGGCGCCAGCACCGCCGAAATTGCCAAATCCGCTGAACCGCCACCACGTCTCAGACGCAAAGCGTAACTTCGTCAGGACAGCCTCAGGTGATCCCGCTCTTCACCGCCGCCGCAATCAGCTCCGCATTGCTTTGCGCCTTGCGACCGTCCGGCAGGAAGCCGCCATCCTCAAAGCCGATGCGCTGATCCAGGCGCAGCCTCAGCGCCTCCGCATGCATCACCCATGTGCTGGCGTCAAAGCCGTGAAGTTGGCGCGGCAGCTTGCTGCCGGCCCCGGCCAGCACGGAGATAATCCCATGCGCCACCCGAAGTGCGGCAGCGCTTTCCTGCTCCTCAATCTCAATCAGCACCCGCAAACAGGACGCAGCTTCTGGCAATGCCACATAGCGTTTCGCATCGGACGCCGTGGCCAATCCCGCCTCAATGCCGATGCCTCGCTGGAGCATGAGGCGGATCACCTCCGGCGCATCCACCTCGCTGAGATTGACCGAGACATAATCCGGCAAAGCCTCCCACGCCGAAAACACCCGCTGCCGGGCGGCAGGATCGGCCATGATTCCCTCCCGCGTTGAGATGCCAACCGGCACCCCAGGCACAGCTGCGCGAACCGCCTTGAGGGCAGCATCAATGTCATCCGCCGCGAAACTCTCGAGCCCGCCGGCATCGCGTGGATGGATATGAAATTCAGTGGCGCCCGCCTTCAGGCAAGCCGCCGCATCGCGCGCCAGCGCTTCCGGCGTTACAGGCACCGCGGGATTGTAATCATGCCCGCGGGCACCGTTGAGGCAGGCTTGCAGCATGCCGAAAAGGTTAAGATTGCCTTGCCTTGCGGTCAAGCACTGGGCCAGTTCGGCCCAAAAAGCCAATATAATCATCATACTGACCATTCCGATGACGCCTCTTGAATTTAGGGCCTTTTTGGGCCATCTTACCCCATACCCGGTCGCAGGCGCGCAAAGTGCTTGGCCGGGTCTAGTTTTTCACCCAACTGATTGAAATCTGGACGATGACGATGGAAAAAGTACCGATGACGCTGGACGGCCACGCCAGGATGATGGAAGAGATCAAGCATCTCAAAACCGTCGAGCGCCCCCGCATCATTCGTTTGATCGAAGAAGCGCGCGCCCATGGCGACCTCTCCGAAAACGCCGAATACCATGCCGCCAAGGAGCAGCAGGGCTGGACTGAAGCGCGCGTCAGCGAGCTTGAGGACAAGATCAGCCGTGCCGAGCTCATCGATATCTCAAAGCTCTCCGGCGACACCGTAAAGTTCGGCGCCAAGGTGACGCTCGTTGATGAAGACAGCGAGGACGAGTCGTCCTATCAGATCGTCGGCGAATTCGAAGCCGACGTGAAGAAGGGCAAGATCTCGATTTCATCGCCCATCGCGCGCGCCATCATCGGCAAGAAAAAAGGCGACAGCGTCGAGGTCAACACGCCCGGCGGTGGCAAGTCCTACGAAATTTTGAAAGTGAAATGGGCTTAAGCGGAAGCGCTTCGCTGGGCCGCAGGTGATGTGGCTGCTCAGGTTGCCAAACGCGCAATCTCTTTGAGTTAAGGCCGGGAGACCGGCGCGGAACGCCGATGATTGTGAAATGGCAGGATGGCGTCCTGCCACACCTTGTGGTAGCCGGTTCTGCCGCTTGACTGTTATTTGACTCGCGCGAAAATCCGGCCACTCGACCGTTATCCGCATCGCGTATAGTATAACAATTCATCAGACGGAATTCCGAATGCGTTCATTTCTCTTTGCTTTGATCCTTTGTATTTTTGTTGCCGGAGCGGCGGCAGCCCAATCAGGTTCAAAGGAGGGAGAACTCGAAGCTCTTGAATCCCAGATTTCAAAAGTCGAGAACGTTGTCCAGGACAAGGCCCGGGACGATGAAGCCCTGGTAAAACTGCGCAGCGACCTCGAAACACTGTCCGGCTCACTGATTGATTTCGGCGTTTCGCTTCGCCCGCGGCTCAAGGAAATCAATGCCCGGCTCGAGGAATTGGGGTCGCCGCCCAACGCCGGCAATCCTCCCGAGCCGGAACTCCTCGCCAATGAACGCAAGTCATTGCTCCAGGAAAAAGCCCAGTACAATGCTTTCATCGGCAGCGCGGAGTCCCTCTCCATCCGCGTCAGCGAGGCAATCAACGTGATCAGCTCGCTCCGCCGCGAGCTCTTTGCCAGCACGCTTTTTCAGCGCACTGACGTCAGCGGCGCGCTGAGCGGCAATACCTGGGGAGATTTTCAGCGCCAGGCAGGGGTGGCTTGGCGGGAAGTATCCTCGCGGCTTCAATTCATGTTCACCTTCCGCAAGATGCCGCTACTCCTCGCGGCCGGCTTGTCGCTCCTCTTTGGCATCGGCACCTATCTCGGCGTCCGGGGCGCCTTCGGCTTCATGGTCGAGCCCCGGGGAAAGGAAATCGACTGGCCCTATATTGCCAAGCTTTCCATGGCTTTCTGGTCTACCATCATTCCTTCGCTGGCGGTCGTAGCAAGCCTGGCGGTTGCCTTCGGGCTGTTCGCCTATTTCGGTGTCTTCACCAACGATACGCTGAACCTGACGGAAGCGCTGCTCATTTCAATTGCTTCGATTTTCTTCATCCAGCGGCTGGCTTACGCGCTGCTGTCGCCACGCGCCCCGAAGCGCCGGCTCATTCTGGTCTCTGACGGCACCGCCAGGATTCTGATGGCTCTCGTCGTCTGTCTTGCCGTGATCCATGTCGTTGACTATTTCTTCGGGCGGCTGTTTGTCACCTTTTCCGCTCCGCTTAATTTGTCGGTCCTCAAAAGCCTGTTCTCGTCCGTGGCGATCAGCGCCGTGCTCATCATGATCGCCCTGGTCAAGCCGTTCCGCGGCCCCGAAACGCTTGCCCCGCGCGGCTGGCCGCGTTTGGTCCGCCTTGCGCTCATTCTCGTTGCCCTGTTCATTGTCGGCGCGGTTGTTACCGGTTATGTCGGCCTTGCCCGCTTTACCGCAGCACAGGTCGTGGTCACCGGGGCCATTCTCGCAACCATGTACATTGGCGTGCAAAGCGGCCAGGTTCTGGCCGCTGAAAGCGTATTCCCGGAGTCGTTTGCCGGGCATCAGCTCAAATCCCTGTTCTCGGTTTCGGACACGGCGCTTGACCAACTCGGCTTGCTTCTGAGCTTTGTCATCTATGCGATTGTCATCGTCGTGGGCCTGCCGCTCATCCTCCTGCAGTGGGGCTTCAATGAGCTGGACATCCAGACCTGGCTCTACCGCATTTTGACCGACATCCGGATAGGAACGATCTCAATTTCGTTGCTCGGTGTGCTCTTCGGTATTTTCCTTTTTGTCGTCGGCTTCCTGGTGACCCGGCGTTTTCAGCGCTGGCTCGACGGTTCGGTCATGGCCCGCAGCAGGGTTGATCCCGGCGTCCGCAATTCGATTCGCACCATTGTGGGCTACGCCGGCGTATTCCTGGCGGCAATGATCGGCATTTCCGCAGCGGGTTTTGATCTCTCCAGCATTGCGCTGGTTGCCGGTGCCCTCTCACTCGGAATCGGTTTTGGCCTGCAAAACATTGTGAACAATTTCGTCTCGGGCCTCATCCTGCTGGCGGAGCGCCCGTTCAAGGTTGGCGACTGGATCGTGGCCGGAAACACAGCGGGCTTCGTTCGCAAGATTTCGGTCCGCGCGACGGAGATTGAAACCTTCCAGCACCAGACCGTCATCCTTCCGAACTCCGAGCTCATTAACAATGCCGTTGGCAACTGGACTCACAGGGACCATCGTGGTCGCGTCGAAATTGCCGTGGGCGCCGCCTATGGCGTCAAACCCCGGAAAGTCTATGACTTGCTCCTCGAACTCGCCGCGAAGGATCCTGACGTCATGAAGAATCCGCCTCCGACCGTTATCTTCAACGGTTTCGGCGATAGCTCTCTGGATTTCGAGCTTCGCGTCCACGTGCCTGAAATTCTTGATTCTTTGGCCATCGCCACGCGCCTGAGGTTTGAAATTGTTGACGTTTTCGAAAAAAACGGCATCGCCATTCCATTTCCGCAGCGCGACGTGAACCTGAGAATGCCCGACATCGAGGCCCTTGCCGACTCCATCGATGCCGTCAAGAAACGCAACCGCCCCCGGCGCAAGAAAACCCCTTAACCCAGCCATTCATGCGCCATTCATCTTGGCGCGGACATAAGCTAGGCTCGCAAAGTAATAGGATTGCGCGGCTTTTCGCGCAGTCCCAGTTTGGACAGATAAGTAAATGACCCCAATCCGTGCGGCCGCCATTGTGCTCATTCTTCTCACTGGAGCTGCAAATGCGGCAACCGTGGTGAACCATGATTCACAGGCATATACTTTGGTCGTCACCGAAGGTGGCCAAAAATCTGAGGTTGGCCTCGCCCCCGGCCAGACGATTGATGTTTGCGGGGGTGGATGCTTCATCACCATGCCCAATGGTGATCGCGAAGCCCTCTCGGGCGGCGAAACCGTCGAGATCACGGGCGGGGCTGCCACCATAAAATAGATTGCGCGCTGCAGGTTAGGTGCCATGCTCCTGCACTGACAGCGCCGCCGCAAGGGCAGCCGTAATCTTTGGACCCATCGGCTTGGCTTGCGTTGAAAACCAGTCGATGAACGTCCCGTCGCGCCTGAACAGATACTTGTGGAAGTTCCACTTCGGCCTGCCCTCTTTCCCCGCCATCTCGCCCGCCCACTTGTAAAGTGGATTAGCGCCCTCGCCCTTCACCACCAGCTTATCTGTGAGTGGAAACGTCACCCCGTAATTGACCTTGCAGAATGCAGCGATTTCGCCCGCAGTTCCCGGTTCCTGCGCACCAAAATTATTCGACGGCACGCCCACAACCACAAGCCCCTTGTCCCTGTTCGCCAGCCACAATTGCTCCAGCCCTTCATATTGCCCGGTGTAACCACATTCCGACGCCGTGTTCACCAGCAGCACAACCTTCCCCTTGAACTGCGAAAGCGGCATCGGCTTTCCATCGATGGCCTTAAGGTTGAAATCGTGGAGGGTCTTGTTAGTTGCGATCATTTCAATTCCGTCACGGTCAGAGAAACCATTACATCTTTTTAGTAGTTATCACATGCCTTGCCCCAAACAGCACCAGCCCGGCGACCAGTCCCCAGAACGCCGAGCCAACGCCAAAGAATGTCACACCCGACGCCGTCACCAGAAACGTGATCAACGCGCTTTCGATATCGCGCGCTTCTTTCAGCATCGCCACAACGCTTCCCATCAGCGGTGAAAACAACGCCAGCCCGGCGATGGTGGTGATCAGCGCCGCAGGCAAGCTGCCGAGCACTTGAACGAACAGCGCCGCTGCCAGCCCGATCGCCACATACAAGACCGCGTAGGGCCAGGCCACCAGCCAGCGCTTCGCCGGGTCTTCATGGGTGTCGGGCCCCGTCACCAATGACGCGGTAATTGCCGCCAGGTTGATGGCGTGGCTGCCGAAGGGTGCCGCCACCATGGAGGCAAACCCCGTAGTGAGCAGGCATGAAGTTACCGGTGGATCATAACCGCTTGCCCGCAGCACGGCGAAACCGGGAAGGTTTTGCGACGCCATGGTAACCAGAAACAGCGGCACCCCCAAACTCAAGATGGTTGCGCCATTGAATTGCGGCGTGGTCCATTCAAGTCGCGTCAATCCAATCGTGCAGCAGTCCGCGCTGAATGATCCCGCAAACGCCGCCATGGCAACCCCCAGCACCACCACGACCGGAACTGCAAACAGCGCAAAGCTCAAACGCAATCCGAAGAACACGATGATCAGCGGCAGCACGAACAGCGGCATGGAAAGGGCCGCCGCCGGAACCCCCAGCGTGTATTTCAGCAGCACCCCGGCCAGCATGGCCGCCGCAATTGGAGCCGGTATCTGCGCAATGGCCCGCGCCAGGGGCTTGATCAGCGCCGTGAGGCACATGAGCAGCCCCGCCACCACAAATGCCCCCAGCGCATTCTCGTAACTGATCCCGGCAGCACTCGTGGCAATGAGCGCTGCCCCCGGGGTGGACCACGCCGTGATGATCGGCATCCGGTGGCTCCACGACAGGTAGAGCGTGGTTATCGCCTGGCCAATACATAAGGCCGCCGCCCAGGAAGCCTGCTGCGAAGGTGTGGCGCCCACCGCCTGCGCCGCCTGCATTATGAGCAGGATGGTGGAGGCAAAGCCCACCACGACGGCCGTGGCCGCCGAGGAGATGATGCTGAACCAGCCGCTCCGCGAAACCGCTTCCTCGCTCATTTCAAGGGAACTCCCGGCTCGTATTTCGACACCCGCATGATCATCGTGGTCTTCACATGGTCCACGTTAGGGTCCGCCGTCAAAGTCTTGATGATGAAATCCTGCAGCTCAGCAAGGTCGCTTCCCAGGCAGCGCAAAATGAAATCCGCCTCGCCCGAAATGGCATAGGCCTCGCGCACCAGCGGCCACTCCGCCACTTTTGCCTCGAAGGCCCGGAGCTCAACCTCATTCTGGCTTTTCAGCCCCACCATGGCAAAAAGCTGGACATCAAAGCCCAGCTTCTGCGCATCGAGCAAGGCCCGGTAACCCGCGACATAGCCCTTCTGCTCCAGCACCTGCACCCGCCTGAGGCAAGGCGGCGGCGACAGGCCAATCCGCGAGGCCAGTTCCACATTGGTCAGCCGGCCGTCCCTTTGCAGCTCCCGGAGGATCTTCCAATCGGTTAAATCGAGGGTTGTGGCGCGTTTCATGGCCTTTTGTGCAACAATATTGCGTGAATCTGCAAGCGGTCTGTTAAGAAGCAGGCGTTGCGGACTTGTTCTGGGGCCCAAATGAGCTATGTTACTGGCTCATAGCAACCCGGAGCCCGCAAATGTCCGCCCGCCACGCCCGCGTCCTGATCCTCGGTTCAGGCCCTGCGGGTTATACTGCTGCAATATACGCCGCCCGCGCCATGTTGAAGCCTGTTCTGATCCAGGGCATCCAGCCCGGCGGCCAGCTCACCATCACCACCGATGTTGAGAACTATCCCGGCTTTGCCAAAGTCATCCAAGGCCCCTGGCTGATGGAGGAAATGAAGGCCCAGGCAGAGCATGTCGGCACTGAAGTCATTTCCGATACCATCACCGAAGTCCGCCTCAAGGACAAGCCCATCTGGCTCAAGGGCGACAGCGGCCAGGTCTATACCTGCGACGCGCTTATCATTTGCACTGGCGCCCAAGCCAAGTGGCTGGACCTGCCCTCTGAGCATCACTTCAAGGGCTTCGGGGTATCCGCCTGCGCCACCTGCGACGGCTTCTTTTATCGCGACAAGAAGGTGCTGGTCATCGGCGGCGGCAACACGGCTGTCGAAGAGGCTTTGTTCCTCACCAATTTCGCCAGCGAAGTCACCGTGGTTCATAGGCGCAATGAGTTCAAGGCCGAGCGCATTTTGCAGAACCGCCTCTTCGCCCATCCCAAGATCAAGGTCATCTGGGATTCGGAACTTGCCGATGTCATCGGCACCCATGAACCCAAGGGCGTCACCGGCGCAATCTTGAAAAACACCAAGACGGGCGTGATGCAGGAAGTTGCCGCCGATGGCGTCTTCATCGCCATTGGCCACAAGCCCGCAACCGAATTGTTCGAAGGCCAGTTGCCCTTCAAGCAGGGCGGCTATCTCATCGTCGGCAACAACTCCATGGCAACCGGCATCCCCGGCGTCTATGCGGCGGGCGATGTGACCGACGATATTTATCGCCAGGCGGTCACCGCCGCCGGCATGGGCTGCATCGCCGCCCTCGAAGTAGAAAAATATCTCCATGCAACTGAGCAAGTCCGCAAGGCTGCCGAGTAGCAGCCATGGATTGGGACAAGCTCAGGATATTTCACGCGGTCGCCGACGCAGGTAGTTTTACCCACGCGGGCCATGAGCTTGCCCTGTCGCAGTCCGCCGTCAGCCGCCAAATCAGCGCCCTGGAAAGTGATCTCAACGTGCCGCTGTTCCACCGCCATGCCCGCGGCCTTATTCTCACCGAGCAAGGCGAAGTACTGTACCGCACCGCCCATGATGTGTTCACCAAGCTGGCCGCGGCAAAAACCCGCCTGATGGATTCCAAGGAAAAGCCCTCAGGCGAATTGCGCATCACAACCACCGTGGGCTTGGGCTCCGTCTGGCTCACGCCGCGCATCAAGGAATTTACCGAGCTCTATCCGCAGATCAGCGTCACGCTCTTGCTGGAGGACCGTGAACTCGATCTCTCCATGCGCGAGGCCGACGTGGCCATTCGTTTGCGCCGGCCAACCCAGCCTGATCTCATCCAGCGCAAGCTCTTCGTCGTGCATCACCACGTCTATGCCTCGCCGGACTACATCAAGAAATACGGGATCCCGAAATCCATCGAGGATCTGGACAAGCACAAGATTCTGACCTTCGGCCAGGCCCCCGGCTATTTGACGACAATCAATTGGCTGGAACGTGCGGGCCGCTCCGAGGACAATCCGCGCCCCGTGGCGCTGCGCGTGAACAATGCCTATGGCCTCCGCCGCGCTGTCCAGGCCGGCGTCGGAATTGCCTCCATTGCCGACTACATGGTCACCTCGGAAAACAACCTGGTGCAGATTGATCTCCCCATCGAGCTCCCGGAGTTCGACAGCTATTTCGTCTATCCCGAAGAGCTGAAGGAAACCAAGCGCATCACCGCCTTCCGCGATTTCATCGTCTCCAAGGCAAAGGAATGGAGCTTCTAAGCAAGAACAGCCCGGCGGGTCCCTGAGCAAGGCGGAACAACCGTCCACACCTGCGCAAGGTCTGCGGTCTATGCACAGTTGTCGCAAACCGGGGGGCACACCCATGCGCAATAGTGTTGAAGTTGACAATGACGTCCTGATTGTTGGGGGCGGAGCGGCCGGGCCTTACGCGGCCTATCGCCTGCAACAGGCCAATATTTCATTTAAGTTGCTTGAGGCAGACGATCATGTTGGGGGCCGGGTTCATTCACGGCCGGAAAACTACTCACATCTTGGCCTTGTGCTCGACGATGGCGCAAACCTGATCAATTCGACAGATACCTTGGCCATTCGCCTGATGAACAGTTTTGGCATTACCTATGTGCGGCGGCTAAAGCCCAGCGTTGACAGTATGTATTACCTGCAGGACGGCCAGCTCTACGACCAGTCCGGCATGGACCGTTTGCTCTTCCGGGAAAGCCGGACGGCAATGAACCATATGCTGAATGACCAGGATGTCTGGCACAATGATACTGAACGTGATTTCAATCCCAAATTCATTGATGAAAGCATTGCGTCCTATCTGGCCCGGTGCGAGGCGGGCCCGGCTCTCAAGGCCATGCTGAAATCATTCTTTTAGAGCGAATATGGCCATCAGATTGAAAATCTGAATTTGCATGTGCTCTTTGATTATCTGGAAATCGACCTTGCCGCTCCTAATTTCCGGCTCATTCCAAATGTGGATGAAGCCTACACGGTTCCCGGCGGCACCGGCCAAATCGCCAATGCCCTGGAAAAGGCAACCCGCCAGAACATTCACTATGGCCGGCGCGTCAACCGGATTGAGGAGCAAAACGGCTTTGTCAGTGTCACGGCAGCCGATGTCAGCCAAACCCAGGAAAGCCACACCGCGAGGCAGATATTTTTTGCAGCACCCCTTCACAGCCTGCGCAAGATTTCCGTTTCAGTGGATGACTTGTCCCAGCATGCCATCGATCAGGCCCAAACCTCCAGCTACGCCAGCGGGACGAAACTGCACCTTAAGTTCGCGCCGGGTTTCGAACGGTTATACACTTATACCGGCATCCTTCTGACCGACACCGGAGAGCAGATTTGGAGCTCAAGCACGGGCCCGGGCGGAGCGGGCCTGTTGACCGTATTGACAGGGCCCCTGCCTGAAGGGCACGCCGCCGCCGTAGCCCATGCAAGACGCGTGCTGATGTCGCTTGACCGCATCTGCCCCGGCCTCAGTGAACTCTACGTGGGCGTTGAGCGGTCGGACGCGCCGATGAGCTATTCCGGCTCCCTGGATTCCGGCGAGGTCGCCCACCTCGCCATTCATAACGGCGGAACCCGGTGGGCAACGATCGGCGAGGCGAGTAGCGGCGAGTTACAGGGGTATCTGGAGGGCGCGCTGCGGACCGCCGAAAAAGCTGTCTGCCGCTACCTGCTGCAAAAGCGCGCCATCAGGCGATCACAGTAATTACGCCATCGCTTCCAGGCGCTGCACGATTCTGGAACTCAGTGCCACACCAGCGGCGCCAGGCTCAGCACCAGCAGCACCGCCATTGAGATATTGAAAACCCGCAGGAAGGCGGGTTGCTTGAGAAGGTTTCGCAGCAGCGTTCCGAACATGGTCCACAGCCCGATCGTCGGAAAATTCACCACACCGCAAACCAGCGCCACGATCAGCACCGGCCACAGGTTGCCGTTTCCCGGCGTATAGGTCGCAATGGCGCTGATCGTGATCACCCAGGCCTTGGGGTTCACCCACTGGAAAAGTGCCGCCTGCAAAAACGTCAGGGGCGAGCCCGAAGTCTTGCTCTCGCCCACCGGACCGGAATTGGCGATCTTCCAGGCGAGCCACAGCATATAGGCCCCCCCGCCATAGCGCATGATATCATAGGATGCCGGAAACCGCTCGAACACCTGCCCAAGGCCCAGGCCTACGACCATGATCATGAAACTGAAGCCAAGGGTGATTCCCAGCATGTGCGGAATGCTGCGCCTGAAACCGTAATTCACGCCCGATGCCAGAAGCATGACGTTATTGGGCCCCGGCGTCACCGACATGACAAAGGCAAAGATCACAAGCGCCAGAAATAGGTCAGGGGTCATGACCCGGCATGCCATACCGCGCTGCGAAATGCAAAAATGAATGGCAGATGCGCATGAAACGCACACATGGCACCCATGAGGAAGCGCCGCTTGTTGGGCAGGCAATTCCCCTGCAATGTCCGCCTCGGATGCTCCCCCAATGGGCGTTCATATGCGGAAGATACTCTCTCCCCTTGTGCCTTCCGCAGTTGGTTTCAATCCATGCCTGCGCATGACTTGGGATCATACCCGACCAGGGTAGCCTCACTGCAAAGACCGGATTATATCCGGTCTTTTTTTGCGGCTCACATGTAGAGAGTTTCTTTTTCCAGCCCGCTGTAGAGGCCGGCTACGAAATCTCCGTAGCCGTTGTACAGTTGCGTCGGCACCCGCTCGCCGGTTCCCAAAACCTCTTCCATCGCCTGGCTCCAACGCGGATGCGAAACCTCCGGATTCACATTGGCCCAGAAGCCATATTCGGAAGACTGGATCGCCTCCCACATGCCAATGGGCCGCTCCGTCACGAAGCTGATCTTCACTATGCCCTTGATCGACTTGAAGCCATATTTCCACGGCAGGTGCAGGCGGATGGGTGAGCCCATGCTTTTCGGCAGCGGCTTGCCGTAGGCCCCCGTCACCAGGAAGCTCAGGTCATTCATCGCCTCAGCCATGATGAGCCCTTCCACATAGGGCCACGGATAGCTGCTGAACAACCCCGGCTGCTGGCCAACCGCAACCGCTGGCATGTTGAACGTTTCAAAGCGCACGAACTTGGCCGTAGCCTTGGGCTTCGCCAACTCCACCAGCGACTTCAGCGTAAAGCCCGTCCACGGCACCACCATCGACCAGGCTTCAACGCAACGATGGCGGTAGATGCGTTCTTCCAGTTGCACCTTCTTCAGAAGGTCATCAATGGCCAACGTTTGGGGGGCGTCCACCTCGCCGTCAATTACCACGCTCCACGGCCTGATCGGCAAAGCTTCGGCCGCATCATAAATCTGTTTTGACGTGCCAAACTCATAATAGTTGTTGTAGGTACGATTGATCTCCATTGGCGTCACCGCGCGCCCCGCATCGCCATAAGTGGCGTTGAGCTTGGCCGGATATAGACTGCCGGAAGGGTCATCCTCGGCCCGGGCCACGCCTGCCGACAGGAATACCGCCGCGCCCGCGGTTGCCCCCATGAAAGCCCTGCGGTTAAGAAACATATGTTCCGGTGTCACCCGTGACTCGGCGATTTCCCAGCCCTTGCGTTGCTTGATCAACATATCCGGCGCGCTCCTTATGCTTACTTCATAATAGGCAGGAATGGCATATCCCGCAATTCACAGCCGATCACACTCCAGTCATCTGGTCCCGGATTGACCCGGAAGCGGCATCGCTCGCATAGTGCGGTTGGCGCCAAAACGGATGGAGACGTTCATGACCGATATTAACCTTGCCCTTGAGCAGCTTTGTGAGGCATTCAACGAGCACAACCTCGATAAGATCATGAACCATTTTGCCGACGATTGCGTCCTGGAAATGCCGCGCGGCACTCATCCCTGGGGTTCACGTTCCGAAGGCCGGGAAAATGTGAGAAAAACCCTTTCAACGCGCTTTGAGGGACTGCCCGATGTTCACTATGGCAACGCCCAACACTTTATCGATCATGGTGCCAGCACCGGCATCTCGAAATGGACGCTGACCGGAACCCGCCGTGACGGGCAGCGTATCGAAGTCTGGGGCTGCGACTTCTACACCTTTCGGGAAGGAAAAGTGACCCGCAAGGACTCCTACTGGAAAATCGTGGAATAGAATCAACTCATTCCAGAGATACCTACCCCACCATCTGCGCCTTACGCGCAGCAACCACCTGCTCGGCGCTGCGCCCCACCAGTTCCGCCATGTGATCGTGGCTGAACACGAAGGTTCCAACCCCGGCAGTGGCCGAGCGCAACTCGATGATAAGCGAGCCGATTTCCGACTCCGGCAGATGCGCCTTCACCGTGTCCCAGCCCGGCCAGCCCTCGCGCCCGTCAAAGCCGAGCAATTGCCCCCGGTGCCCCGTGACGATCTGGTTGACCCGTGAGGTGGCATCGCTCGGCACATGAATATCGACCGCCACGATAGGCTCGAGCAGAACCGGCGCGCATTGCGGCATGCCCTCGGTCATCGCCAGCCGCGCCGCCAGCTTGAACGCCATTTCAGATGAATCCACATCATGGTAGGAGCCTTCCGAAAGGTTGACGTTGAAGTCCACCACCGCAAAACCCAGCGGCCCCTGCACCATCCATTCCCGTACCCCTGCTTCAACCGCCGGAATATACTGCTTGGGAACCACGCCGCCAGTGATCGTATCGGTGAACACAAAGCCTGAACCGCGCGGCAGCGGTTTTATTTCCACCGTCACGTCGCCATACTGGCCGTGCCCGCCCGATTGCTTCTTGTGCCGCCCGCGCAACTGTACAGACTTTTTAATCGTCTCCAAATAACCAATGCGCCGCGGCTGGGATTTCGCATGAACCCCGAACTTGCCCTGCAGCCGTTCCAGCGCCACGCGCAAATGCATTTCCCCCTGCCCCCACAAAACCATCTCGTGGGTATTGGCATTATGCTCAAGCGACAACGAAGGATCCTCTTCAATCAGCTTGGCGATGGACGAGGTGAGTTTCACCTCATCCTTGCGGTCGGTCACCGAAACCGCAACGCCATAAACCCCGGGCGCCGGCTTTTGCACCGTCAGTTGTTTGGTCTCGCCTTTGATTGTTGAAATGGTCTCGCCCGTGTTTATTTTTTCCAGCCGTCCCAAAGCCACCGTATCACCCAGCGCCGCCTTGGGCACTTTCGCGGGCGTCATGCCCAGCATGGAAAACACTCCAGCCGCCCGCGCCTCTTCGCCGTTGGCCCCATACACAACTGCGCCGTCAGGTAATTCACCCGCAAGCACCCGCGCGATGGAAAGCTTTCCGCCGCTAGCCGTGTGAAACGTTTTCAAAACCTGCGCCGTGGCCCCCGCGCCGCTCTTGAGCCCCAGGCGATTGACCGTGGCCTCAACCGTGGGCGCCTCATGGCGAAGCGCCTTCAGCAAACGGCCAATGCCGTTACCGTGTTCGGCCGAACCAAAGAACACTGGCGTCACCTGCCCCTCCGCTAGCTCGCGCGAAAGATCGGCGAACACCCGGTCGCGTGGCGGCTCCATGTCGGCCAGAAGCTGCTCCAGCAATTCATCATCATGATCTGCCAGCTTTTCCAGCATGGCAAAGCGTTCGTTCTTTTCAGCCGGCTTCAAATCAGCCGGTATCTCGATCACCGTGCTTTCCGCGTGTTCGCGGTAAACATAGGCCCGCTCCAACGCCAGATCGACAAACCCGGTCACGATGCCGTTAGTCCAGATCGGCAATTGCCGCAGCACGAGCGGCTTGCTGCTGGCGGGCTGCATGAATTCCAGCACCGCATGGGGCGTCGTGCTCGAATGATCGATCTTGTTAATGAACACAATGCGCGGCAGGTTGATTTCATCAAGCCGCTTGAGAATGAGCTGCAGGGCCGGAATTTTTTTCTCGTCCGCCTCGCAGACGACAACAGCAACGTCGCAACCAATCAGCGCCGCGCCGATATCCTGGTTGAATTCGATGGAGCCCGGGCAATCCAAAAATGTGTAGCGCTCACCCAGGTAGTCCGTCGTGGCCACATTGAGCTCAACACTCATGCCGTGTCCGCGCGCTTCCGGTGACGCATCGCCTATGGTTGATTTTTCGGTGATTTTGCCTTGGCGCCGCGTGGCGCCGGTGCGAAAGAGAATGGCTTCGAGAAGAGTTGTCTTGCCGCTGAGATAGGGGCCCACGAGCGCCACACAACGCGAGCCCTGGGACCTTCTGCCGAGGTTGGAGTCCATGTTCGATCCTCCCAAACTGTCAAGGACCGTCCGTGTGCGGGGTACAGGCCCCGTCTCTGGGCGCATCCGACGTTCCCATGCTTGCTCTAATTAAGAACATTGGCAAGAGGCAAGTTTTATAGTTTAGACTCGGGACCCATGGATAGCTCCCCGTCACTTCGCCAGCGCATTTATGAAATGCTGATGGAAAGCCAGTTTTGGCCGCCAGCGCAGATGCTGGAATTTCAGCGTGGTCAGCTTGCACAATTGCTCCGCCATGCGAAAGCAACGGTGCCCTTCTACAAAACTCGCCTTAATCCACTGTTCGAAGATAATGATGCAATCAATTGGGACCGCTGGCAAGAAGTCCCCATCCTCACCCGCGCCGATCTCCGTGAGCATCGGCCTGAATTGCTGACCCGGGAACTTCCGCCCGGCCATGGCCCAACCAAGGAATTCAGCACCTCCGGCTCCTCAGGCGTTCCAATCACGGTGACAACTACATCCATTGCCGGCGAAGCCCACAGGGCCGCCCATGCGAGGTCTGAAAAACTTCATGTGCTGAACCACGCAGGAGGCCGGGCCATATTTGATTTTCCAAGAGAATTCGAGGATTGGGAACAGGTTTTCCGAAATAGGAAAAGCGAGCCAATCGGGGGGCTGAAGCCTGGGGGCCAGGGGAACATCTTGAAAGTCAGCACCGAGGCGACAGATGCTGACAGACTATCAGCGCTCCGGCGCGGCAAGGCCGCCATTCTCTCTTCCTTGCCAAACGACATTGAAGTCATTGCAAGGAAAAACCTGCGTTTGCGTCAGCGGGATCGCGTAACGCTTGAAACTATCCTGTGCTTCGGCCAAGGCCCGACCGCGGCGCAAAGGGGACTTTTCTTAAGGAGTTTTGGCGCAAAGACGGTTGAAGTATACAGCTCCAAGGAAGCCGGCTTCATGGCATTCCAATGTGCCAACGGCAATCATTTTCACGTCAATGCCGAACTGGTATTTTTGGAGATCCTGAACAGCCAGGGGCTTGCTTGCGCCCCCGGCGAAATCGGACGCATCGTGGTGACGCCTCTCTATAGCACGGCCCAGCCGCTAATCCGTTACGAACAGGGAGACATGGCGGCACCGGGATTGACATGCTCGTGCGGCATAAATCTTCCTGTGCTCAGCAAAATCGATGGCAGGCAGGATCCGATCCTCAAACTTCCGGGTCGCTTGGCAACGGAAATGCTGGTCAACAAGGATCTGCTCAGCGACACGCTCAAGGCTGACGCCTTCCAGGTAGCCCAGATATCTGAATTGCAATTTGACATCCGCTACGTGGCAAGACGGCTCGCCACGCCGGCATGCAAAGGATTGATAACGAAACACCTGCGATCAGTGTTGCATCCCGACCTGAGTATAACCTACAGGAAGGTTGCGGAAGTCCCGCGCAATGCTGGCGGCAAGCAGCAGCGCTTCGTGCGCGAGTTCTCCTGATGGCTGAGGCGCAAAAGAAAATTTTTGAGATGCTGATGGAAAGCCGGTTCTGGCAGCCTGAAGTCATGCTCGCGTTTCAACGCACGCAACTCGCGCAGCTGCTTCGTCACGCCAGGAAAAATGTCCCCTTCTACAAGACCCGGCTTGACTCTCTGTTCAAGAAAAACGGCGATATTGAGTGGAGCCGCTGGCATGAAATACCCATCGTTACCCGCGTTGATCTCCGCGACAATCGCAATGAACTGCTGGCAGCCAAATTGCCTCCCGGCCACGGCCCCAGCAAGGCATTCAGCACCTCAGGTTCATCCGGCATTCCGATTGCTATGGAAATCACATGGTTTTGGGGGCAGGCAAATCGCTCCGCCATCCGCAGGTTTCACGAGCTCCACGGAATAGTTCCGACAAAATCGAGTGCTTCTTTCACCAATTCTCCCAATTCAGGCGATTTGGGAAAATCGGACTATCATTCCAAACCAAAAGAAGGCCTTCCCGCCGGGGATGCCATTGCCGCAAGGGAGCTTGTTCTCAATCGGAGCCTGGCCGAAAGCCGCAAACTGGATATTCTGGAGGCGGAGGGCGTTGACTACATATTCGATATTCCGAATAACGTGGAAGTATTGGCCATTGCCAATCTTTCCCGCAAGAATCCCGTGAGGCTGGAAGCCCTTATATTTCATGGACAGGGCGTGTCTCCGGAGCAAAGAAAGTTGTTTCAGGAAAGCTTTGGCGCCCGCAGCCTGTCCATTTACAGCTCCGAGGAAGGTGGCCTGATGGGATATCAGTGTGTTGACAGCCATCACTATCATCTTAATTCTGAAATGGTGTTCCTTGAAATTCTGAACCACGAGGGTCTGGCGTGCGCGCCCGGCGAGCCCGGCCGCGTCATCGTCACGCCCTTTTACAGCACGGCGCTTCCGCTTATTCGCTATGAACAGGGTGACACGGCGGAATTTCTGCCCCCATGTATTTGCGGCAACCCGCTTCCGATGATCGGGAATATCTCTGGCCGGCAAGATCAGTTCTTTCGGTTTCCGGAGGGCATACGCACGGCCACGGGATTGAGCCAGGCGCTTTTGCGTGAGAATCTGAACGCCCTCGCCTTCCAGCTAGCGCAAGTGGAAACCTATAAATTGGAACTTCGCTTTGTTCCTGCAGACAAGAACGGGCCGATCACCACAGGCCCCATTGTCGCCCACCTTCGCGAACTCATTCATCCACAACTTGATATCAACTTCAAACCCGTGGAAGCCGTTCCGCTCAATGCCGGAGGAAAGCATCAGCGCATAGTTTGCGAAATTTCTTCACGAGCGACTTGAGTGCAGGACTGAATGTGTGGACAGAAATTTGAGCAGTCCGTCAAAAGAACTTCTTTGCAAGGCCGGTAATCACCTGCGAGGGAACTGCATTCCTGAATTCGGAATTTTCTTCCGCCAACCGCAGCGCCCGTTCGTGCATCGCCGAAGACTCGACAACCCGGTCTATCGCTTCGGAAAGCACGCTTGCATTGATATCTTTGTATCTTGCGGAAACGCCGGCCCCTGCCTCGACAATGACTTTCGCATTGAACCAGTTTTCCTCATGGCCATGCAGCACGACTTGGGGAACGCCGGCTAACACAGCCGCAACGGAAAAACCCAATCCGCCCTTGTGAACCGCAAACGCTTTTCCCGGCATGTCGTTATGAAGCTTGAGGGGGCGTGCGGAAAGATGGACGCGCGAACCGCTAAATTTCTTCGCCACCCGGCGCAGCGGTGAACCGAGATAGGCCAGCATGTCGGCATTTGCGTTCAGCAGGCCATCAAGCACGTTGTCATGAAGCTGCGTATCTTCGTGAAAATAAGCTATGCCGCCCGACGGATTGGCCCGTGGAGTGGGCGAGCCCCCGGGTATTTCAACGCCCAGATAGGGTTGGTGGCGGTAAGCTGCATAAGGATCAAAGATCGGAATCGTTCTAAGGCCATAGGCGTCCGCTTCGTTCAATTGCGGCAGCCGCTCAATGGTCCGGGCCCCGATTTTAGCCAGGTCCCTATTCAGTCGGTCGACAATCTCGGGTTCACTGGCATAAAGCGGGCGATTCATTTTCGCTATTGGCGGAAAGCTAGCCATTTCCGGTGGAGGCATCGTATAGCCTGTGCCTACTGCCAGCACCGGCCATCTCCCGCGCGCAAAGAGGCTGAGTCCGGGTGCATATTCCGCAATGATCAGATGCGGGTCGAAGTCCCGGACTATTTTCTCCCAGCTAGCCAGTCGAAATGCGAAAGCACCTTCCTCAATCATCAGAAACTCGGAAACTAACTCGCCATAGGTTGCCCTGCTTGGTGGCATTTTATATCCGGCGGATTTTTGAGGTGCGGGTACAGCAACAACTGAACGGCCAGGCAAGCCGGAAGCAACGCCGTTTTGAGGTTTTCGAAGGGCAAAAAGGAATTCGCAGGAGTGGCTTTCGCCAAGGTGCCTGGCGATTTCGCGAAGATGAACGACGTGTCCGAACCCGCCACCAAATTCCCAGCCGAGAAGGATTCGGCGTATCATATTGAACATCGAAAAAGGGGCCACATATCAATGCGGCCCCAAAATCCGTTACGCTGTGTAGCAAAAGCTAAAACAGCCTTGCCTCTGCATTAACTCTTAATTGAAACCGCAATAACCGTTTTGTTCAACCGGAATGCATTCTGGATCATCACCCAGCACGCCGCCGCCACCACCCAGGAGGCCGGCATTGAAGATATCGAAGAAGTGCAGACGTGGGTCATCTTCCCGGTGACGCCGGATCAGGCTCTTGTCCTCGCCGCCGAAGTAAAGGCTAAGGCCCGCCAGGATGGAAGTATAGCCATCTTCACCCAATTCGCCATTCACAGTCAGGGAAACGGGAAGCCCCGTATCGCCCATGAACCATTCAAGCCCGGCATTGGCCGACTCGAAACCGGCAACCGTGCTGGCCCCAACCGAGAGGCGCAGGTTGTCAGTGGCATAGAGAGCAACCTTGCCCATCGCATAAAATTCGGTGCCGCCGCCGTTGCTGATATCCATGACGCCGCCCACGGCTTCAAGCGAGATATTGTCGAGATAGAGCTCAGCTTCAGGGCCCACATACCAGATATTGGCCGGACCGGCGTCAACATAACCGCCGTAAGCGCCGAGAAGATAGGAATTGGGATCACGGGTAAAGAAATGGGCCGCCCCGCCGATTGCGGTTTCGCCGAAGGCGTCAAGCGCCGTCAAATCAGCCTGAATGCCGAACATGTCGCCAACCGGCATGCTGAAGGCAGCACCGCCGCGGAACACTTCATCGTCACCCAGATTATCAATGTCAGCCCAGCCGCCGCCAATTTCCACTTTGCCATTGGGGGCTGAAACTGCCGGAAGCGGGCCGGTCTCAATATCGGCCGCCATCGAGACGCTGCCATACATTCCCGCCGCAATAGTCCCGCTCAGCAGAAAAGCCGCTCTTTTCATTGAGATTGTCATTAAAATTCACCCTGAAAACTTGGCCACGCGACGAGGTTGTCCCCCGATTCCATAACTTTATAACCGACAATTCAATGGCCCTCAAAGCGAAAAACACGCCATCACCCAATTTCCGCCCCGTTGCTGCTAAATTGCAACACCTCAAAGAGATTAGACAAAATGCCCTGGTCGTTTACATTGACGACATTCAATTTCACTCCGGCGATTAGATGAGTACCAAATCGCCAACGGTAGTTCTCAAGTTTTTGATTTAAGAGTGCACAACCCACGGGGATTTTTGCCAAAAAAAAAGGGGCCCGCTCGGCCCCTTTAGCTTAACGGGAAGATCAGTTACCGGTCATAGCGCAGGTGCAGGCTGCCGATGCCAGCCGCCACATTCAGACCTGTTTGCGCCTGGAGGCTGATCGGCTGCAGGTTGATTCCCTTGCGGAAACCCCCAACCAGCACATTGGCGCCAACCCCGACAGCCACTGTGGCCTCGGCCGAAGCACCGGTATAGGAGCCCTTCAGGGCGCCCTTGTTGACCTTGCCTGGCGCGAATACGGCCCAGGCCAACCGCGTCTGGTTGGTGATCCCGATATCAACGCCGAGCTTGCCGATTGATCCCGAATAGTGTTCAGGACGTGCGCCGCTTGCCGGACGGTAAATACAGTCAACGCCCTTGGAAGAACCGATGATAAAACCAACCCCGCCGTCCACTTCGCAGGAGAGAACGCCGATTTTGACCCCCGATTTGGCTTCCGCCGCCGACGCCATGGTGACAAGGGCCAGCAGGCCGATCGATAAAAACTTATACATGTGTGAGACTTTCCTTTTGATAACCGCCAAGAGCTTTCACAGCCGATTGTGTCCCGAATTGGGCATGGCTTGACAATTGTACAACGCGCCGCATGTCAAAAAGTTCCTGTGGAAAGGCATTTTCTGCGTGTAACGCCGGGGGCGAAACCCTTCAAGAGGATCCAGCTTGCCCTTGCACAACGTTAACCGTGCTCCCACTTCCTTTTAAACAATTCGGAAATTGCATGGATTTGAGCCCCGCATACCTCCTGGCAATCACCCAGATCGTCTGGATTGATCTTTTGCTGTCAGGCGACAATGCTGTGGTCATAGCCCTCGCCTGCCGCTCCCTGCCTGAAAAGCAGCGCCGCATCGGCATCCTCCTGGGCGCCGGTGCCGCCGTGGGCCTTCGCATCGGTTTCGCCTTCATTATCACGCAGATCCTGGGAATTCCTTTTCTCAAGGCCTTGGGCGGCGTCCTGCTCATCTGGATCGCCGTCAAGCTCATCATGGGGGAGAACCATGGGAAAAAGGAAATCCCCGCCTCCGATAGGCTTTGGAAAGCCGTAGGAACCATCGCCATGGCTGACGCGGTCATGAGCCTCGACAATGTCGTGGCCATCGCGGCCATAGCCCGCAACGATTATTCGCTGTTTGTGTTCGGGCTGCTGTTGTCCATTCCGCTGATCGTGGTCGGCGCTTCGCTGATCTCCGGCATCATCGCCAGGTTCCCCATATTCGTCTGGGCCGGTGCCGCACTTCTCGGCTGGATCGCAGGAGAAATGATCATCAGCGACACGGCAGCCTTCGCCCATCTCGGCGTGGATGTGCCCCACCAGCTCCATTACGTGGCCGCCACCTGCGGCTTGGTTCTGGTTGTTACGGCGGGTTACATCCTCAAGCCAAAGGAAAAGGAACTAGCTTAAATTCCGTCCCAGGAAATCGCCCTTGCCTATCTCAAGGCCGTTGTGGCGCAGGATGTTATAGGCCGTGGTCACATGGAAATAGAAGTTGGGCAACACCGCACTTGAGAGGTAGGCAGCGCCCATAAGCTCCGTATCCTTGCCGCCGATCTTTAGGGACACGACCCGCGTGGCCGCACCGGCGAATTGTTCCCTTTTAAGTCCGCCAAGGAAATCCAAAGTCTTGGCAATGCGCGCCTGCAATTCAGGAAAGGTCTTTTCCTCATCCGGAAAGCTGGGAACGGCTATTCCCGTCAGCCTGGCACCACAACCCTTGACTTGATCGGTCGCAATCTGCACCTGCCGTGTGAGCGGCAGCATATCCGGAAAAAGCCGCGCTGTGAGCAGCGCGTTGGGGTCGATCTTCCTGGCTTCGCAATAGGCTTTCGCCTTCTTCAAAATCGCCGCAAGCGCCTTCAGGGAATGGCTCATCGGAGCAATGGAACTATCATACATGATTAGGTTTTTCCTTATTTGAGGTTACCGCAAAAACGCTGGATCCGCATGCAGGCGTCTTCAAGAACGGGTGTCGCGGTTGCATAGGAGATGCGGAAAAAGGGCGAGCTTCCAAAGGCCGCGCCATGCACCGCGGCCACACCTTCGGCGGCCAAAAGCTCGGTCACGAAATCCTCGTCCGTCTTGATCAATTTGCCTGAAGGTGCGGCCTTGCCGATGGCGCCTGCACAGGAAGGATAGACATAAAAAGCTCCCTCCGGAGTTGGGCATGAAATTCCCTTCGCCTGGTTGAGCATGGAGACCACCAGGTCGCGTCGCTCCTTGAACACTTTGTTGTGGGCTTCGATGAAGTCTTGCGATCCGTTGAGCGCTGCCACCGCCGCCCACTGCGCGATGGAGGATGGATTTGACGTCGACTGTGATTGCAGCTTGGACATGGCCTTGATCAGCACTTCCGGCCCTGCCCCATAGCCAATGCGCCAACCCGTCATGCAATAGGATTTTGAAACCCCGTTCATCGTCAGCGTCCGGTCATAGAGCTTGGGCTCAACCTGCGCCGGAGTGAAAAATTCAAAATCGTCATAAACCAGATGCTCATACATGTCGTCGGTGAGAACCCACACATGCGGATGCTTCACCAGCACATCGGTCAGTTGCTTCAGCTCGGCTTTTGAATATGCCGCACCACTTGGATTTGATGGCGAGTTCAGGATCAGCCACTTGGTCTTGGGCGTAATCGCCTTCTCCAGGTCGGCGCCCTTCACCTTGAAATTGTTTTCAAGCGTCGTCTGCACCACAACCGGAACGCCCCCCGCCAGCATCACGATGTCGGGATAGCTCACCCAGTAAGGAGCCGGAATAATCACTTCGTCCCCGGGGTTCACCGTTGCCATCAGCGCATTGAACAGCACCTGCTTGCCGCCCGTGCCCACCGACACCTGCGACGGTTTGTAGTCCAGCCCGTTCTCGCGCTTGAACTTGGCGCAGATCGCCGCCTTCAGTTCGGGAATGCCGTCCACCGCCGTGTATTTGGTCTTGCCCGCTCTTATGGCAGCAATGGCCGCTTCCTTGATGTTGTCCGGCGTATCGAAATCCGGCTCGCCCGCAGCCAAGCCGATTACGTCCTTGCCTTCCGCTTTCAGGGCCATGGCCTTGTTGGAGATGGCAATGGTGGCGGAGGGTTGAATACGGTTCAGCGCGTCGGAAATGAAGGCCAAGGGGGCGGTTCCTCTAGTGGATGATGGCGGTGATCTAGGCGCAAGTGCGCTTTGCCGCAAGCCTCAATCCGCCCCATGGAATTTACCCGGCTTCATGCCATGATGCGCCATGGCTGATTCCCCATTTCTCATTGTCGGCGGTGGAATAGCGGGTCTTGCTGCGGGGCTGGGCCTCGCCCGCATCGGCCGTCCATCTCATATTTTTGAAAAAGCCCCGGCCTTCGAGGAAGTCGGCGCCGGCCTGCAACTGGGGCCCAACGCGGTGCGCGCCCTGCAATGGCTGGGTGCGTGGGATTCACTTGCCCCCCACTGTGTGGCCCCTTCCGAAATCCATGTGCGCGATGGCGCAACGGGAAACATCTTGCAGCGCCTTCCGCTCGGCGCGGAATTTGAAACCCGGTTTGGCGCGCCTTACCGCGTCGCCCACCGAGCCGATTTGCACAACGCCCTTCTTGAATCGGCACGTTCAAAACCTGGCATAAAATTGCAGACCAATGCCGAGGTCACGGATGTTTCAATTGCCGAATCCACCTTGTCCCTCAAATCCGGCGAGGCGATCACCGGCCAGGCCATCATCGCCGCCGACGGCGTCCATTCCGAAATTCGAAAGCGGCTGCTCGGGCACTCCGGAAACAGCTTGATCGGCCACATGCTGCACCGGGGCTTAGTTCCCATTGCGTCAGTTCCGGCAAGTGTCAACATCGATGCTGTAACCCTGTGGCTTTTCCCGGGCGCCCACGTTGTCCACTATGCGGTCAGCAACTGGCGGCACTTCAATATCGTTGCCGCCGTCGAAGATTCTGAAATTTCGCTCTGGGCCGCATTTCAAGGCGCCTGCCAGCCGCTGGCCGACATTCTCGAACAAAAAATAAGTTGGACCAAATGGCCCGCTCTCGATTTAGCGCCCGTACCCGCTTGGAGCAAAAATCGCACCGTGCTTATGGGCGATGCCGCCCACGCCAGCCTGCCCTATCTCGCCCAGGGCGCCGCCATGGCGCTCGAAGATGCCTGCGTGCTGTCCAGTGCAATTCAAAATGCCGGTGAAGTGGAAGTGGCCTTCCGGGAATTCGCCGGAGCGCGGTTCAAGCGCACATCAGCAATTCAAAAAAAATCGCGTCAGCTCGGCAAAATCTATCATGCCAGAGGCTTGCTCAGACAGGCCCGCAATGCAGTTCTGAAAGCCATGCCGAGGAGCGGCTTCACAACACGGATGTCATGGATCTACAAATGGCAGCAGGAAGAGTGATCTCTTCCAAGACCACTCTCCTTTTGCTTTTGTGGATAACGGATTATCTGCGGTCCTTAGGGCCAGGGCCGTCATTCTTCACGTCGCCGCCTTTGAAATCAATGGCCACAATGCGGACATAACACTGACGCCCGTGGCATTTTACGAGTGCCGCGTCATGGCAATTCATCCGGTTCTGGATCATCCAGAGCGGCCGGTGCCCATTTTCCTCAACCACTTTTTCGCAACAAGACGCAACCTTCGCGGCTGATGCGCCCTTGCAGCTGAGAATGCTTGAAGCTTCGGCGTTGCTGCCGAATGAAAGCATGCTGAAGAGTGCGGCAGCGCCAAAAGGCTGCGGCAGCGGAAAACTTATAGGTACTGTTAAAACTGGTCATAATTTTGCTCCTTGGGTTTGCGATTTTGTTTGATCGTTGGTCCAAATACGGCGAAACTTGGCTGAGCTGATCCTGAACGAGCCGTTCATTTTTCGTTAACCTGCAATCCAAGGCCGGAACCGCCCCGTAACAGTGTTAAGTTCGGCAAATCCCCAACCCCCTAGTCGTGGAGATCGACCATGAAAAAACTCGTATATCTTTCCCTGGCAGCCTTTTTGATGACGTCTGGCAGTTCAATGACCTTCGCCGCGGGTGGCGGCAGTGAGCCAGTTGAGCCCCCTAAATGCAAGAATGGCGAAGTCCTCAAAAAAGTTGGCAATATTAAAAAATGCGTGAAGGTTGAATCTGGCATCCTCCCGGACGAAGACCTCTATCAACAGGGCCGCTCATTGGCCAAGGCCGGTCACTATGAATGGGCCCTGCAGGTTCTCGCGGCAATTCAAAACCAGAATGATCCGCGTGTCCTGAATTACACGGGCTACAGCAACCGCAAGGCTGGCCGCCTCGAAATCGGCATCACCTATTACCGCAAGGCGCTGGCCATCGACCCTAACTTTGTGCTGGCCCGCGAATATCTCGGTGAAGGCTACGTCGCCGCCGGCCGCATTGATCTCGCCAAGCTCGAACTTAACGAGATC
The DNA here is from genome assembly GCA_038251095.1 of Hyphomicrobiales bacterium. Lineage (GTDB taxonomy): Bacteria > Pseudomonadota > Alphaproteobacteria > Rhizobiales > Aestuariivirgaceae > Aestuariivirga. Next base: position 17,190 of record JBBSBQ010000021.1, on the reverse strand, counting down.
AAGACCCGCGCCGGCGCCGGCAGCGAAGAATATAGGGACCTGTCGAAGGCTATCACCACTGGCGTCATTTCGGCTGACTGATAAGGTTTGGGGGCACGCGATTGCCGCGCGCCCCCAAAATTCCGCGATCTTATATTTGGTTCGCTAAACGTTGCAGCGCCGCAGCGTGCCGTTTCTGGATCTGTAATTGCCCGTTCCGCTGTCGAATGAAGAATACTTTGCCGAACAAGCCGCAACCCACGCATTTGATCCGGGCTCCAGAATCGGTGTTCGCTTCTTCCTGGAAGTGGACGTTGCCGGCACAACCACGACTTTCTTGGAAACTTTTTCCGCGCTCTTCTTGGGCGGCGGTGCAGCCTTGGTCTCAGCTGCATACTGGGCCATGCAGTCACCGAGCGCGCTACGGAAACTTCTCTGCCACTCATCCACATCGGAGGTCTTGGCGCTGGCAAAGTCCTGGCTGAAAACTTCGCAATAGGATTTGACATCAGCAAAGGCCGGCGCCGCGAAGACGCACACCGCCAGCATGCCTAAAATCATACGCATAACACTACTACCTCAAGTTGCCGTTAAGGAATTATCGCTTTAAACTATGGCAGACCCGCGGCAAAGAATACACCCGTCTGGATGGATGGTAAACCCTTGAAATGTCCGGCTATAGCGCCCCGCCCCGGGGGCGGCGGAACAACGGAGCCGCTCCGGCGTTAGGGTGACATAGTAAATCCTGAAAGGATAAAGCCATGGCAAGTGCTGCTGGCCAAAAACCCATGATCCTCACCGCCGCCAAAGCTGATCTTAAACGCGCTGATGCGAAGGCCCGCCTGGCCGAGAGTCAGGTCAAAGAGGCTGTCCCGCGGTCCAATTTCCTCATGGTCTTTGCGGCAGCCGCCCTGCTGCTGAGTGCCGTTGGCTACATGCTGTTCAATAGCAACTGGAACACGATGATGCTGTTCCCGATAGTCTCTGATACAGTGCCCTCGCCCGATATCAACGCCACCGTTGCTCCGCCGCCTGCTGACGCTCCTGCTGCCAATCCATAGATTGGGAAACGGCAGTGGCTCGAGGCATGAGCAGGAAAAAGCCTCCGTCCGCGGAGGCTTTTTCTTCCAGGGCAAAACCTTATTTCGCCGCAATGGCCTCGATTTCAACCAGATAGTCCCGGTGCGCCAGCCCTGCGACGACCAGATAGGTCGCAGCCGGCGCATGGCCTTCCATCCACTGGTCCCGCGCCTTGCGGTAAATGCCCACCGTCTCAAGATCCGGCACCGTCACAAACACCGTCACCTTCACCAGATCGGTTTTCATCATGCCCGCCGCCGCCAGCACCGTGCCGATATTTTCAAAGGCCTGCCTGAACTGCGCCTCAAGCCCCTTGGCAACGGTCCCATCGGGGGCAACGCCGATCTGCCCCGAAATATGAAGCCAGCGCGCATTTGCGCCGACCTCCACGCCCTGGCTGTAAAGCGACGCCGGCTGCACCATCCCCGGCGGATTAGATGGTTTCAGCATTGTGTCTCTCCCATTCTGTTATGGCCATTATGATTATATCGCCAAAGCGCCCGTCAATGCACGTGGCCCGCCGCTTGTTGCCTTCGCGGACAAAGCCCACCCGTTCATAGAGCCCAATGGCACGCGGATTGTCCGCATGAACCGTAAGCTCGACGCGGCTGAAGCCCGCCAGTTTTGCGGCAAGCAGGGTTGTCTCGATAAGCCTCCGGCCATGTCCCTGCCCCCGGAACGGTGGCAACAACCCCATCCCCAGCACACCCGCATGGGCATGAATGGGGCGGCTCTGTCGAACGATATCGCACCAACCCGCAACGCTGCCGTCAGCGATCGCTACAAATTGCGGATTTCCCTTTGCGATATTCTCCAGCACAAATTCCCGCGCGCTCGCCGAAGGTGGCGCTTCGAGAAACGCCAGATACTTCCGCTCCCGCGCCACGATATCCACCGCGCGGTGAAACCTTTCAAAATCATCCGGCGTGATGGGCCTGATCTCCACAGTCATTTCACCCCTTCGCGTCCGTCAACCACTCAACAACGCCCCGCCCCCAGGTTCCAATGCCAAGCCGTGCCGCCAGCGCAGGCAAAATTACCTTCAACTCGTCCTCAAGCCCCCAGGGCGGATTGACGATGATCAGACCGGAGCCCGCCAAGCCGCCGCCCGTGAATGACTCGCGCACCCGCAATTCGGCTTTCAGCATTGCCGGAATGCCGAGGTTCTGGAACGCCACGCAAATCTGCTCGGCGAAATCATCTCCCTTGACGGGATACCAGATCATGAAAATGCCCGTCGCAAAACGCCGGATGCCGAAGCGCAGCGCGTCCAGCGCCAGCTCCCGCTCGTTCTTCACCTCATAGGGCGGATCGATCAGCACCAGCCCGCGCCGCTCCGGCGGCGGCAGGTTCGCTTTCATCAAAACCGTGGCATCAATACCGGTGATCCCGGCACGCGCATCGATGTAGTAGCGATCGCGCAGCACAGCATAATCATCCGGATGCAATTCGTTGAGCGTGAACCGGTCCTCCGGCCGCAGCAGCCGCGCAATCACTTCCGGTGAACCCGGGCAGTGCATAAAGCCGCCGTCCGGATTCAAGTCCGCGAGCACCTTGCGATAGGGCGTCAGCAGCGCCTCAACCTCCGGCGCAAACGCCTCCTGCATCTTGGCAATGCCGCCTTGCCATTCACCCGTTTTCTGCGCCTCCGGACCGTCCAGCGCATAAACTCCGATGCCCGCATGGGCATCGAACACGCGGAACGGCTTGTCCTTGCGCTTGAGGTGCTCGATGATCCGCGCCATCACGATATGCTTCAGCACATCCGCATGGTTCCCGGCATGAAAGGCGTGGCGATAGTTCATGGCACGGGCTCATGCCAGAACTCCGCCGGTTTGGCTATTGTTAGCTAGCTTAGTATCTCAAAATGCATCATCTTGACGCTCGGCTCGTCAATCATTCCAAACATAGGCGCGCAAGCCGGCGATTGCATCGCGACCTTTTCGGCGGCTTCCGCATCCGCCATAGTCTGCCAGCGGATGACATCGACCCATTCCTTGCCTTCGCTTCTGGCAAAGGTCCGGCCGATGAAACCCCGCTGCCTTTTGGCAAAGCCCTCCTCCAGCTCCGCCGAGGCCTTGAGAAAGTCCGGGACGTTGACCCCATCCTTGATCTTGTAGATAACGATTTCCAGCGCGTTTCTCATGATTCATTCTCCCTATTGATGGAGCGCGGGATAGCAGGACACACTGACAGGACGTGGCAGGAGAATGGCCATCGCCGATCCTTCAATCCGCAGCGGCGCATGCCAGAACTGCGGGGCCGTGGCTATCTCCCCCTGCGCGCAGCGGTTATAAGCCGCCCATGACCGCCACCGACGCAAGCGTCGCCCCAGCCCCCCGCCCCTCCTTCGCCATTCTCGTGGCCATCTCGGCCATCGGGCCCCTGGCGCTCAACCTGTTCATTCCCTCCATGCCCGGGCTGGAGAAAACCTTCGCCGTGCCCTACGGCACCGTGCAGCTCACCCTCACGCTCTATCTCATCGGCATGGCCGTCTGCCAGTTGATCTACGGCCCCGCGTCAGACAAGTTCGGACGGCGTCCGATGCTGCTCGCCGGCCTCTCGCTCTTCTTCATCGCCAGCGTGCTCGCCGCCATCGCCCCAACCATCGAAACCCTGATCGCCGCAAGGCTCATCCAGGCCATCGGCGGCTCGGCCGGCATTGTGCTGGCCCGCGCCATGGTACGCGATGTCTTCACCCGCGAAAAATCCGCCAGCATGATTTCCTACATCACCATGGCCTTTGTCGTGGCTCCGATGATCGCCCCGGTTCTCGGCGGATTCCTCGAACAATACGCAAGCTGGCGCGCCGGCTTCTGGCTGCTCGCAGGCTTCGGCGCCATCGTTCTGGGCGCCGCCTGGGCGACGCTGCCGGAAACCCATGTGGCGCGCGGCACCGATCCGCAGAATTTCTTCCGCAATGCCGGCCATCTTTTCGTCCTCCGGCGCTTCCGCGCCTACACGCTGACGCTGGGGTTTACCTCCGCCGTCTTCTTCGCCTTCCTCGGCGGCGCGCCGCACATCATGATGGATGTGCTGAAGCGTACCCCCATGGAATACGGCCTGTGGTTTGTCACCATCTCGGTGGCCTACATGGCGGGAAATTTTCTCTCTGGCCGCTACACCATCAAGTTCGGCATTGACCGGATGATCATGGCGGGCTGCCTGATCACTGTCGGCGGCGGCTTCCTTTGCCTCGCCGCCGCCATCACCGGCTTTCTCTCGCCCGCCACCCTCTTCATCCCCATGTCGCTGGCCGCCTTCGGCAACGGCCTCACCATCCCCAACGGCACCGCCGGCGCCATCTCGGTCGATCACCGCATGACCGGCGCCGCAGCGGGCTGGTCCGGCTTCACCCAAATGGCCTTCGGCTCCGCCGCCTCGCAACTCGTAGGCTCGCTGCAAACCGCCTGGCCCCTCGCCGTTTTCTGGTTCATGGCGGCTGCAAGCATGCTGGCCCTGCTCACCCACTGGCTGGCGCTCCGCCGTTCCTGACAGCAGCTGTCAGCAGCTTGCCTTGGCGATCTGGCGGTCACCCCCTATATACGCCCCATGGGCCATTCACGACAGGCCGGCGGATTCGCCGAAGCACCGACCAAGCCGGTTTCGGGCTATCCCGATATCCCGGTGGCAACCCCGGGGGTCATCCGTCCGGAATTCAATCCGCTCGAAGGTTTCGTCCCCTTCCGCCCCGCCAAGCCGCCCAAATCCGATGGCGGCCGCCCCTTCAAGATCGTCTCGCCCTTCGAGCCCAAGGGCGACCAGCCCACGGCAATCGCCGAGCTGGTGAATGGCATCAACGCCCATGAGCGCGACCAGGTGCTGCTCGGCGTCACCGGCTCGGGCAAAACCTTCACCGTCGCCAAGATCGTCGAGGCCACCCAGCGCCCCGCCCTTGTGCTGGCGCCGAACAAGACGCTGGCCGCCCAGCTCTATGGCGAGTTCGCCTCCTTCTTCCCGGAAAACGCGGTGGAATATTTCGTTTCCTATTACGATTACTACACGCCGGAAGCCTATGTCGCCCGCACCGACACCTTCATCGAGAAGGAAAGCTCCATCAACGAGCAGATCGACCGCATGCGCCACTCCGCCACGAGAGCCCTGCTCGAGCGCGATGACGTCATCGTCGTGGCCTCCGTCTCCTGCATCTATGGCATCGGCGATGTCGAAACCTATTCCGCCATGTCGTTTGCCGTGAAGAAGCGCGAGCGCATTCCCCAGCGCCAGCTGCTGGCTGATTTCGTCCGCCTCCACTACAAGCGCAATGACGGAAATTTCGTCCGCGGCACCTTCCGGGTGCGCGGCGATACGGTGGAGCTCTTCCCCTCGCACTTCGAGGACCGCGCCTGGCGCTTCTCCTTCTTCGGCGACGAGATCGAAAGCATTGCCGAATTCGATCCGCTCACCGGCCAGAAGGCCGCCGAACTGGAACAGGTGAAAATCTATTCCAACTCCCACTACGTGACACCCAAGCCCACCCTGGAACAGGCCGTTCACCGCATCAAGCGCGACCTTGAAATCCGCCTCGCCGAATTCAATTCCGCCGGCCGCCTGCTCGAAGCTCAGCGCCTGGAGCAGCGCACCAACTTCGATATCGAAATGATGATGGCCACCGGCTCCTGCGCCGGCATCGAAAACTATTCGCGCTATCTCACCGGGCGCAAACCCGGCGAGCCGCCGCCCACCCTCTTTGAATACCTGCCGGACAATGCCCTCGTCTTCGTCGATGAAAGCCACGTCGCCATCCCGCAGATCGGCGGAATGTTCAGGGGCGACTTCAACCGCAAGGCGACGCTCGCCGAATATGGCTTCCGCCTGCCCTCCTGCATCGACAACCGCCCGCTCCGCTTTGAAGAGTGGGACGCCATGCGCCCGCAAACCATCTGCGTCTCGGCCACCCCCGGCTCCTGGGAAATGAACCAGACCGGCGGCAGCTTCGCCGAACAGGTCATCCGCCCCACCGGCCTCATCGATCCGCCGGTCATCATCCGCCCGGTGAAAACCCAGGTCGATGATCTCATCACCGAGGTGAAGGAAGTGGCGCTCAAGGGCTACCGCAGCCTCGTCACCGTGCTCACCAAGCGCATGGCCGAGGACCTCACCGAATACATGCACGAGCAGGGCGTGCGCGTGCGCTACATGCACAGCGATATTGATACGCTGGAGCGCATCGAGATCATCCGCGATCTCCGCCTCGGCGCCTTCGACGTGCTGATCGGCATCAACCTGCTGCGCGAAGGCCTAGATATTCCGGAATGCGCCCTGGTGGCCATCCTCGATGCCGACAAGGAAGGCTTCCTGCGCAGCGAAACCTCGCTGGTGCAAACTATCGGCCGCGCCGCACGCAACGTCGATGGAAGGGTCATCCTCTATGCCGACCGGATCACCGGCAGCATGGAACGCGCCATCAAGGAGACCGACCGCCGGCGCGAAAAGCAGGTGGCCTACAACACCGAAAACGGCATCACCCCGCAAAGCATCAAGCGCAACATCTCGGACATCATGCACAGCATGTATGAGCGCGACCATGTGACGGTGGACGCGGGCGACACCGGCCCGCTCATCGGTCACAACCTGCAAAAGGTCCTGGCCGACATGGAAAAGCGCATGCGCGAAGCCGCGGCCAACCTGGAATTCGAAGAAGCCGCCAGGCTGCGCGACGAGGTCAAGCGCCTGAAAGCGGTCGAACTCGCCGTGATGGACGATCCCCTCGCCCGTCAATCCAAAATCGAAGACGCCACCGCCTCATGGCCCTCCCCCGCGCTGAGGCCACGGGCAAGCTCAAAGGGCGGAAAAGCTGGATCGAGAACTTTCAGGGGCAAGACGCGATAAGTCGGCTACCAATGTTTCTTCACGCGAAACGAGCATCAATACTCTAAGCAAGCAATAGATCAGCGCGCTTAGCGATTTCCTCGCACATAGCGAGGCAATCTATAACAATCTCTTTGGCCTTTTCCGGTGTCATTGGCTGTTGAGTTTTTCCGCGCCCCTATTCGGCAGTAGCAGAAGACTTATGAGCAAAACTGCCTCTAGCTTCTGATAAAGTTCGCAATGAGTCCAAAAAAGGTGGATCAATAGGTAAATCAATGAATACGGGCGTCAGTATTCGCCGAAGATATTTTAATGAGAACCCATTTGACCTGCTCCCCGTTATGACCCCATTTACAAGTTAGCCCTGTTCAGGTTTTGGTCCAATCTGGACCGGTTTGCAAATTCGATTGGCGTAAGCCCGTTGAGGCTCGTGTAGGGTCGATTGTGATTGTAGTCATTCCTCCATGTTTCGATGATGTGCTGCGCTTGCATGTAGCTTGAGAAGAGGTGCTCGTTGAGGCACTCGTCGCGAAGACGTCCATTGAATGATTCAACGAAGCCGTTTTGCATGGGTTTGCCAGGTGCAATGTAGTGCCACTCGACAAGGCGGTCTTCCTGCCACTTGAGGATAGCATTCGAGGTGAGCTCGGTGCCATTGTCACTGACGATCATGCAAGGGTAACCCCTGACCGATGCGATCCGGTCCAGCTCTCGTGTCACCCGTTCGCCAGAGAGCGAGTTGTCGGCAACGGTGGCAAGGCATTCCCGGCTGAAGTCATCGATGACACAAAGAACCCGGAACTTTCGGCCGTCCCCGAGGGCATCTGAGACGAAGTCCAGGCTCCATCGCTGGTTGGCTCCTTGCGGGATAGCCATTGGAGCCCTGGTTCCCAAAGCCCGCTTGCGCCCGCCACGCTTGCGCGCCGTGAACTGGCTGAACCTCGGCCATGCCCTCGTGGTGTTTCCCGGCGGCAGCGTGGCCACCAGCCAGCGCCCCTTCCGCGGCCCCGCGGTGGAATATGCCTCGCATCCCTTCGTCGGCAAACTGGCAAGGCTGCCCGGCGTCACCGTCGTGCCGGTCTATTTCCACGGCCAGAATTCCCGCGCCTTCCAGATCCTGAGCCACACCAATTATGCGCTGCGCATCGCCCTCCTCTTCCGCGAATCCGTGCGCCGCATGGGAAGCAGCGTGAAAGTCTCCGTGGGCGAACCGATTGCGCCCGAAGCTTTGGCGCAACTGCCCGACCGCACCGCCGTCATCGCCGAACTCCGCCGCGCCACCCTGGCGCTGGGCGGTGCAGATGCCCCCAGCCCCGAGCTGGAATTCAAATTCCCCAAACACGTCTATTCCGATTGAGCCCCAACACCGGCGCGTGACATCGCTGCCGCACCCGGATAGTGTTCCGCCCATGACATTAAAAATAATCGGAACTGGTTTCGGCCGCACGGGCACCGACTCCATGCGCGAGGCGCTCGACATGCTGGGCTTCGGCCCCTGCCACCACATGTACGAGGTGTTGGCCCATGAGGAGCAGAAGCGGATATGGCGGGCCTTCGTGAAGGGCACGCCAACCGGCTGGGACCAATTGTTTGAAGGTTATTCTTCTTGCGTGGATTGGCCCGCCGCCCATTACTGGCCGGAACTGATCCGCGCCTATCCCGAAGCCCGCGTCATTCTCACCCATCGCAGCCCCGAAAGCTGGTGGGCAAGTTTCGAAAAAACCATCGTGCCCGGCCTGCGCAACAGCACCGATCCCGCCTCCCTCGGCCTCGCCCTTGTCCGTGACCAGGTGTTCGGCGGAAAGCCCGATGACCGTGCCAACGCCATCGCCCGCTATGAAGCCAATGTGAAAGCTGTCATGGAAACCGTGCCGAAGGATCGCCTGCTGGTCCATGAACTCGGCGATGGCTGGGAGCCGCTCTGCACCCATCTCCGCGTCCCCGTGCCAGGCCAGCCCTACCCCAGCCGCAACGCAGCCGGCGAGTTCAAGTTCGAAGGCCGCAAGGACGCCACGCTCAAGCCGCCCGCGGCGTCAGCGAATTCCGCGTGAACGGACAAAAATATATCATTTTATTCCTTGACACATAAATTCCTATATGCTAGGGGTTTTGTGTCCATCCCGGAAGGGGTCTCGGTCGCGACGGTGATCATAGATGGGGTGGATGTGGCACCTGCGGGCGGGGTGAGACGAACACCTCGCACTCGGGAGTTTCCGGCTAGTTCCGCGGGCATTAAGACCCGCGCGCCGAATGGCAGTTAGGCAGCCCCCAGGGCAGAGCCGAAGTACGAACCGGAAGCCGAAATAGCCGCAAAAGCGTGGACGCAGTGTGCGTCACCGCCGGACGTCACGACCGGCATTTTGCGTAGGCTGCGTTCACGCAACCCTTCGCTTCTCCACCCCGGAAACGGCATAACCGTTTTCCTCCCAGGCGGAGCTTTGCCCACGGGATGACAATCAGCCTCCCAGCCCCTATATCTTCTCCGAATCCTCCCTCAAAATCAGCGAGATCAAAAATGCTAACTCCGAATGCCTCCGCCCCGTCCTCCCGCTTCGCCGACGAAGAAGAAAAAGAAGAGGCCCCCGGCGGCATCAAGAATTCCCGCCAGGTCGACAAGCATTATTTCGACTCGCGCATTGTCATGGTCACCGGCGAGATCAGCCACACCCTGGCCGAGCGCGTCTGCGTCAATCTCTTTGCCCTGGCCCAGGCCGGCAATGATCCCATCACCATGATCATCTCGTCCCCCGGCGGCCATGTGGAGTCCGGCGACATGATCCATGACATGATCAAGTTCATCAAGCCGCGCGTCCGCGTCCTGGGCTCCGGCTGGGTTGCCAGCGCCGGGGCGCTCATCTATATCGCCGCCGACAAGAAAGACCGCTACATTCTCCCCAACACCCGCTTCCTGCTCCACGCGCCCTCAGGCGGCGTCGGCGGCAAGGTCACCGACATTGGCATCCAGGCCAAGGAAATGATGCTGATGCGCGAGCGCCTCAACAAGCTCTTCGCCGAGGCCACCGGCCAGCCCATCAAGAAAATCGAAAAGGATACCGACCGCGATTTCTGGCTCTCCGGCCGCGAAGCCATCGACTACGGCCTCGCCACCCACATGATCACCTCCATGTCGGAACTGAAATAGGCAGCCCATGAACAAACCTCCAGGCATCGCCATCCTGTTCGACATTCTGAAACTCGGCACCGCCGACATGCTGCGCTAGCGCAGGTGCAGGCTCACTCCGCTTCGGGTTCCAGATCGCCATCTGCTCCGGTGCCCGTGCGTGCCCGCTCAAACTGCAACCCGTCAACGCACAGCTTGGTTTTCCGCGTGGAAAGCCCTAGCGAGCGGTAGATGAATTCGATCCCCGTAATGCGCCGGCGTTCGCCGCGCAGGTCGATGGGCCGCGAGCGCTCGCCCGAGCGGATGATCGCATTGACCCGGTAGGAATCCCGCTGGCCATTGGCAAAGCGCACGTTCATGTCCAGCATCTCGATGTCCAGGCCGGTGGAGCGCAGCCGCAACGCCCGGTAGAATTCCGAGGAATTAACATTCACCACGTCACGGTCGATGAGGAAGCCCACGGTCTTGCAGCCCAATTCGTTCCAGGTGGCAACCGGCGGCGGCTCGCCGCCCCCGCCACCGCCGCCCGCATTGGCGCGCAGCACCAGCGTCACCTGGCCCTGCGGAATGTAGCTCACCTCAACCGCGCGCAAGGGCCCGCGGTTCTGCTTGCGGATGATCCCGGTCATTTCGCCGGGCCGCAGGCGCTCCCGGATGCGGTAGCGTTCCTGCTCGCCGCCGCGGTAGATGAGCCTTACGCTCTGGATATCCACCGCCCCGCCCCGCGCCTCGATGCGCATGGCGCGGAGGTCCCGGTCCTCAGGCCGCAGTTGGAACACGCCTGTCTGCATCTCCACCGGGTCCGGCGTATAGGTGAGCTGTCCCACCGGCCGCATCCCCTCCTGGGCGGCGGCAAAAGGTGCGGCGAACATGATGCCCGCACACATTAACAGGCTGAAAGCAAGACGCTGGGAAATTTTCATGGGGGACCTTTCTTGAGTCGCGTAAGCCAAGAAGTTACCCCGCCCCCGCCACAGGGTAAAGCTGCGAACTGTTACCGAAGCTCCCGCGTCATCAGCACGAAATTGCCGGTGGCCCCCATTGCCGGATGCGTTCCGATGGGGCGCGAGTCCCTGGTCGCAAATCCCTGCCTGCGGTAAAATTTTAGAAGCCGGAAATCGCCGTCGAATGTGCAGAGGCTCATCTTCTGGAAATTCTGCCACCGCGCCAGCCGCTCCGCCTCCAGCATCAGTGCATAGCCGGCGCCGCTGCCGCGATGCTGCGGAAAAACCGCGAGGATGTTCACATAGTAGCTCTCACCCGCGCTCTCTTCGAGCTCCAGCAGCCCCGCAATGGGCCGCAGCCGCGCCTCATCCAGCAGCGGATCATCGGGTGCGGCCATCAGTGCCGTGTGCGGCAGGCTGTTCAGCGCCCCGAGAAAATTTCCCGCAGCATCCGTCGCAACCCGCCACCTCCTGAACGCCGCAAAGCTGTCCCGGTCGAGAATGCGCCGCTCCATCACGCAATCAATCACCGATTTGCCCGGAACCAGCCCTTCGTAGAACAGCTCCATCACCCCATGCCCAGCCATGATGCAAACCTCCGCCAAAGCCCGCGCATCACCCTCAACCGCGTCCCTGATCAAGATGTTTTTCATGGCACCCATGATAGCGGAAGGCAGGCAAGGCGTCTTGTCTGGCGTGGCGGAATTATTCCTTGCTCAATCTCGACCAGATGCGCTTCATTTCCACTTCGACGTTCAGCGCCATCGGCGGCTGAACCGTAAGGCGCTTCAGCACGCTTTTCGGTGGATAGAGCCCGGGGTCCTTCAGCAGCGCCGGTTCGATGAACGGCGCTGAATTCACCACCGCATTGGCATACTGCAGGAAGTTGGTGTTGGCCGCCGCCACCTCGGGCTTCAGGATGTAGTTGATCAGCTGATAGGCCGCGGCCTTGTTCTGCGCTTTGCTCGGAATCACCAGCAGGTCGAACCACAACTGGCTGCCTTCCTTGGGAACATTGTAGACGATTGTGCCGGCATTGCTCTCCTTTGCCAGGTCACGCGCGACGAAAACGTCGCCGGAATAGCCCCAGGCCACGCAATATTTCCCCGCCGACAGGCTGTTGATGTAGCTGTCGGTCGAAATCACCTTGAGATAGGCGGAAACCCTTGAGAGTGCTTCGTCAACCGCCTCAAGATCGGTGATGCCAATGTTCTTCATGTCGCCGCCCAGATAGGCAACCATGGCCGGGATGACATCAATCGGCTCGTCGATCAGCGCGATGCCGCATTTCGACATCTCTGCCGCCACCGCCGGATCAAGTATCAGGGCCATCGAGTTGAGTGGCGCATCGGGCAGGATCGCCCGTACCTTTTCCTTATTCACGCCAATCCCCACTGTGCCCCACATGTAGGGAACTGAATGCTTGTTGTCGGGATCGAGAACCCCAGTATATTTGAGCGCCGCCGGATCAAGATTTCCCGCATTGGGAAGCTTGGCGTGGTCAAGAACTTCAACCGCGGTCTCATCTTCCAGGACCTGGCGCATCTGCGCGCCCTCCTGCACGATGACGTCATACCTTTTTGAGCCTTGCAGCAGCAGGTCCTTGGTCTCCGAAGAATTCTCGAACACCTCGTGAATGACGCGGATATTGGTTTCCTTCTCGAAATTGCTCAAAGTGTCCGGGTTCATGTAGTCCGGCCAGTTGAGCATGTGCACCGTGCTCACCGGTTTCTTGTCAACGAAGTTCAAGGCCCGCGTGACGTTCTGGAACGTGTTGCGGCTCAGAAGGCCTGTAACATTAAGGTCGTTGTCTTCCTGGAATAATTCCACCGCGGAGAATGTTGCCGGTCCGAACACGCCGTCAATCGGCCCCGGTTCATACTTGAGCTTCTTCAGTGCCTCCTGGGCGGAACGGACCTCAGCCTTGTCAACCACCAGGTCCTGGCCGTCGGCGGTCCCGCTCCCCCAGCCTTCCTTGATCCACGCCGCGGTGAACAGCGAGCGCAACATCTTTTCGGCTGTTAAGCCTTTCGGTGATATATTCACGCTTTTGAGATGGGCAAGCGCCGCCACAATGGTCGGCCCATCCATGGTGCGGGTCATGTTGTCGTCTTTGAGATAGCCAAGTCGGCGGAGCAGGCGTTGCACGGTAGAAATTTCCTGGGCACTCATTTTGCCGAGATCTCCGAGATCCGCATCGGCAAGGCTTGTCTCCTCCGATTCTGCCGAAATCATTCCCTGCGCTCCCGCGGGCGCAGCACTCGCCACCGACAGGAAGAGTGCAAACAGCACCAATGAAAGCGATATGAGTGACAAGGAAATGAAAGATTTTTTCTTCATCGTGTGCTTCCCTTAATGTCTGCTCTGATCACGGCAGCCTTCTCGCCACGCGAAATCCGATGGAGTTCTTGCTTCTGTCCTGCTTCTCCCAGCCGCGGGCGGCGGAGCGCAAAGCAGCGGCATTGCTGGCCCACGAGCCGCCGCGCAGTACGCGGGTCGTGCATGTCTCGGTGGGCTTCGCCGCTTTGGCGGAATATTGCGGCTGCCAGCAATCGCCCACCCATTCCCAGACATTGCCGTGCATATCGAAAAGGCCGAGCGCATTTGGCTTCAACGAGCCTGCCGGCGCCGTTTTGGCATAGCCATCACTGCAGGTGCCGCCGGTTGCGTCAGACGAATTGCCATACTGGCAAAGCAGCGCACTGTCATTGCCGAATGAATACGCTTGACCCGTCGGAGCGGCGGCCCCCCCGCGCGCTGAAAATTCCCATTCTGCTTCCGTCGGCAGGCGGTAGGTGAATCCCGTCTTGCGTGACAGCCACGGCAGATATTGCTCCGTAATGTCATTGAATGAAACATTGATGACCGGGCGCCGCCCGCGGCCCCAGTTTTCATCGGCGGGCTGGCTCGTGCAGCCGCTCTCTGTCACGCATTGTCTCCACTCATCAAAAGTGATCTCGTAGCGCCCGATCGCAAATGGCGCCGCAATTGTCACCTCCTGCGTGCTGGTGACGCTGACCTGCTGTTCAAGTCCTTCCCTTCCCTCACCCATTGCAAACCGCCCCGCATTGATCACCACCAGTTCAGGACAAGTGGCGCAATCGCGAATTATCCTGCCGTCAACGAGCATTGGTTTCTCCGTTTCGATGGGTGGCGCTGCGACCGGAGCATCTGCCTGTGGCGTGAGATCGGGAATGGGTGCTAGCGCCACCATATCTTCGCCGGCTTTCTCTGCAGTCTGCGGCTGAACGAAGGGAACCGTTGCGGGTTCTTCGGCTTGCGCCGCGGGTTCAACTTCTGCAACCGACTTCTCCATTGCAGCGGGCGGTGTGTCTGTTGGCTCGGAAGCCACGGGGACATCCAGCAAAGCAACTGGCGACTCCTCGGCTGGCGCCAAAGGCTCAACTATTGCAACTTGCTTCTCGACTTCGGTCTCTGGTTTTTCCATTGGCTCGGGAGTCGTTGGAATCTCGTGAATGGCGGTCGTTTCCTGGTGGGAGGCTTCATCGAATGCGACGACCACATTCTGGTCAGACTTGGCGTCGGGGCCAGTGCCATCAACTTGCGACAGGATACCCGACACCTCACGCCTGATCGGGCCGTCGGCTATATAGTCGGTGACGACGATGAAGGCGACAACGGCAATCAGCACCTGAGCCGCAACGAATGCGAAGAAATTGCCCTTCATGCGCCGACTCATGGAGCGCGCCGCCCGCGATGCCGGTTGCTTTGCGCGTGGCTGTGAGCGCAAGACGCGCCGCAACCTGTCGGATCGCTGCAGACGCGGCGCCATCGGCAAAGAATTGTGCGGCCGTTGGTTAGGTGAATCGTCGACCATTATACTGAATAACCTCAGTTATCCGCATTACTGGCCCCGCGAAAAATTAAGACGTCAATTGTGGCGCAAATGTGGCAAATTCTGCATGCGATTTAGCTAAGTTTTTGACCTAAAATGGTTTTTAGGCGGGTTGTGATCAGTTGCGAACTGCAATCGCCCGTTCTACAGGCCCACCCGCGTCCTTCCACGCGGCGATGCCCCCCTGAATATGGCAGGCCGACGTAATGCCCGCCTCCTGTGCCGCCTGCACCGCCATCGCCGAACGCTCCCCATACGCACAAAAGAATACCACACGCCGCGTCGCCCCCAGCGCGCTGAGCAATCCGCCGCTGCCAAGATTGTCGCGCAACTTCGGATAGGGCTCATGCAGTGCCCCCGGAATCATCCCATGCCTCTCTCGCTCCGAGTTCTCCCGGAGGTCAACCAGGGCCACATCCTTCCGCCCGATCAACGCCAGCGCCTCGTCTGCCGAAACTGCCCAGCCCTTCTGCGCCACCGTATCCTGCGCCAGTCCGATCTTCATGTTGGCGGGCACCGCCACGTCCATCATCTTCGGGTTGGGCAGATTCAGGTTGGCCATGAGTTCCACATACTCATCCACCGATTTAACCTGCAGCCGCGGATTGCTCCGCCGCTCCTCGCCGATCGTGCTCACCGTATCGCCTTTGTAGTCATGCGCCGGATACACCAGCGTATCATCACGCAGCTTCAGCAGTCGGTTGAAGATCGAGTCATACTGAGCCCGCGCGCTGCCATTCTGGAAATCTGTCCGTCCCGTGCCGCGGATCAGCAGCGTGTCGCCGGTGAAAACCCGGTCGTCCATGGTGAAGGAATAGGAATCATCAGTGTGACCCGGCGTGTAGACTACACCGAGGCTCACACCCTCAATATCGAGCCTGTCGCCGTCGCTCAGGCGCAGCGAAACCACATCGGCCTTTGATTGTTCGCCCATCACCGTCATGCACTGCGTCCGGTCGCGCAACGCGCCCAGCCCGGTCACATGGTCCGCATGAATATGAGTATCCACCGCCTTCACGAGCCGGAGATCAAGCTCGTTCATGAGCTGCAGGTAACGGTCAACTTTCTCCAGCACCGGATCGATGATCAGTGCCTCCGCTCCATTGCGGCTGGCAATGAGATAGCTGTAGGTCCCCGAGACACTGTCAAATAGCTGGCGAAAAATCATGAGCGGCCCCGGCGCGGCGAGCCGTGATGCTGGGCGATCCGCCAGTTGCCGTCGCGCCTCACCAGAACCCAGGTCATGCGGTAAGGGTCGGGCTTGTCGCCATCGGCAAAATCCACATGCCCCGCGGTTATCGCCACATCGGCGGAAATCTCCCGCACCTTGGGCATCGGATAGGATTTCACTCGCACGGCCGGCCCCCGCCCACCGAAATAGGCCCGGATGGCCGGGCGGCCGTCCTGCAGTTCATCCACCGCCCCAAACATCATGGCATCCTCCATGTAAAGCGCCATGTGGCGGTCCAGGTCATGATCGTTGAACGCCGCAACCCATTGGGCGTGAAGGCTTTCTACGGTGGGTGTGGCGCTCATGGCATCCCCTTGACAGGCATCATTATCCGGACCTAGCGTTTCTACGGGGATAATGGAGGACGTCATGTTTGTACACAAGAGTATGCCGCTTGCCTTGAGTTTCGCCGCCACCATGGTTATTGGCCTTGCTGCGGGTCCGGCCCAGGCTGACCGCCGACAGGATAGCTATTGCAGCGCCCCGGATGTCTGCAGCCAGCGCCAGATCGGCATCATCCAGAAAACGCGCGATGGCGTGAATTATTTCTACGGCGGCAGCGACGTGCCCCCGCCGCAAGTCAACTACATCTACCTGAGGGGCGACAACCTTGACCAGCCCGCAGCCAAGCCCATCTACACATCAAATTCTTATAACACGGGCTTTTCAGCGCCGCTGTCCAATCGCCAGTTCGGGATGAAGAAGGACTATTGGAACAAGAACAGCCACTGGAAATGGAAAAAACTTCATCCCGGCCAGTTGGATCTTCCGGGTCTGAACGCAGGTGTTAATTATACGGCCCCGTAATTCTCAGGCCTGTCATTGCACATATGCAAGAGCAGTGGTCGTCCAGCGCGTTCAGAACAGAATTGTCTGCAGCTCGACTTGCACGCAGCAGCGTTGTTAGTCGTTCAAACGTTGACTGTGCCTGCGGGTTTGGAGCTAACTAGATGCAAAGTGCAAAGGAGATCTTCTCAGGCATCCCATATGCCTACCCATTTTCCGTGCTGGGCAACGTGACCCGTGAAATGGTTCGAGCCCATCCATTCCCGCACGTTGTGATTGAAAATGCGCTTGATCCGGCGTTGTTTGCTGCCCTGTCCGCCACATTCCCGGATTCCGAACTTTTCCTCGAAGGCAATGAGCCCGGCAACAACAAGTATTTCTG
>JBBSBQ010000020.1:0-60858 GCA_038251095.1 Hyphomicrobiales bacterium | reverse complement strand
CTCCCCGCCTGGTCAATCCGGCGCTCTTGGATACTACAACACAAAGAGCGTGAACTCACAAAAGTTCATGATGAATTATGAACGTATGTCTGCTTCCGAGGCGAAAGCGACCAATGTCGGCCATTCTTGCCAAGTCTCCTAAGGGCCAAGAGCCGTCCCCATTCTGAACTATTTTAGTCGCAAGTTCTTGCCCAATCGGGTTAGAGGCAGAATTCCGTAACCCAGCTGAATTAACTTGAATTAACAGCGTAGGCTCCTATTGTGAACAATGCTCTTAGGAGAACTTAGGTGTTCACCAAGCCTAACAGTGCCAGTGCCAACTTTATGCTTTCTGCCACAGCCTGGTTGGTGTTGGGTGTGCTGATGGGCCTGCTTCTGGCCCTTGAGCTAGTCTTCCCCGACATCGCCCGTGGCGTTCCCTGGCTCGTCTTTGGCCGCATGCGCCAGGCGCACACGAGCACGGTGATGTTTGCTTTCCTTTCGGCCGGGATGATGGGCATTTGGCTCTACATCGTGCCTCGACTGACCGGTCGTCAGCTTTGGAGTGAGGTTTTGGGGAATGTTTGCGTAGCGTTGTGGAACGCTGCGCTGCTGGTCGGTGTCGCAGCGCTACTGGATGGGTATACCCAAAGCCGTGAATATGCCGAGTTAATTTGGGGTGTCGACGTCGCCGTAATGGCGGTTCTGATCCTGAACATGGTCAACATATATATGACCGTGTCGCACAGGACCGAACCTAAGTTCTATGTCTCGATGTGGTATATCATTGGCAGCGTAATCTGGATGCCGATGCTCTATTTCATTGGCAACGTAATGTGGAACCCACCTACCGGGGCGCTGACGGGGATCAATGATTCTATCATTGGCTGGTTCTACGGGCACAATGTCTTGGGGCTCTGGTTTACGACCGGGCTGCTCCCAGTCGTATATTACATCGTACCGAAGGAGACTAACACACCACTTTACAGCCATGTGCTGTCGCTGTTTGCTTTCTGGGGAATCGCTTTCTTTTATACGGGCGTGGGCGCGCATCACCTCTTGTGGGCGCCGATTCCCTATTGGTTGAAGACAATAGCCATAGCAGACAGTATCGGCATGCTCCTGCCAGTCATTGCATTCATGATGAACATCTATCTTACAATGCGCGGCAACTGGAATAGGTTCTTTTCGTCTGTTTCCCTGCGTTTTGTCCTGACAGGCTGGTTTGCGTATATTCTGACGTCATTCCAAGGCACACATCAGGCGTTCCGCGCTGTTAACGAACTGACTCATTTCACACAATATGTGCCAGCCCATTCGCATCTCGGGCTTTTGTTCTTCGCGGGCTCGGTGGTAATGGGAGGAATATACTACACTCTACCCCGCATCTATGATTGTCGCCTCTACAGTCGAACACTAGCCAATATTCAGTATAGTCTCTATCTCTTTGGCTTCGCGGCTTTCTTTAGCGGATTCGTCTTGACCGGTCTGGTTCAGGGCACTGCATGGGTCAACCAAGGTTTGCCGGTGTGGAGTGTGCTTCCGGGTCTACGTCCCTATATGGCTTTACGCGCCGTAGGTGGTGCGGTTATCGTGATCAGTGTAATCATCTTCGCATTCAATGTCTTCGCTACGGCATTGCGCCGGGTAGCAGTCAACGCTCCGCCAAAACCCCATTTGTTATCCGCTCAAGTGGTGAGCCCAAGTTCATGAAAATGACCTTCCCGGCGATCGTTTTTGGCGCAATCTTTGTCTTTCTTGCGGTTGTTTCAGTTGTCGTCTTTGTGCCGACAATGGTTTGGAAACCGGAGCCCACCCTGATAGCCCATCCTTATACGGCAGAACAGGAGGCCGGTCGGAAGCTCTTCTACTCTAATGGCTGCAATTACTGTCACACCCAGTATGTAAGGGCTTCCGACACGGCTATGGGTGCTGTGTCGCAGGCCGGCGACTATGTTTACGACAATCCATTGATCCTTGGGTCAGAGAGGACTGGACCAGACCTGTCTCACCTTGGCCGCAAGCGCAGCGAGCAATGGGAAGTCGATCACCTCAAAGATCCTCGAAAATATTCACCAATGTCGATCATGCCCAGCTACGACTTCCTGCCGGACACCGATTTGAAGGTGATCGCGACTTATCTATTTGCGCTGGGAGACCGTGTTGCAGCTGAAAACATGATTACGCCGCCTCCCGAATATGTCGGCCTTACCGATCCGTTACCTTATCCCCTGATGAATCCGGCGACAGGCGGCACACCCCCTCCGCAAGGTTGGGACGCATGGCAAAAGTCCGGATTGCAGGAGGGCAAAGAAATTTATGTTGCAAATTGCATGACCTGCCATGGACCATCGGGTAACGGCCTTGGAACCTATGCCGGCACGTTGATTGTGACTCCAGCCGACTACAAACAGGAACCTTTCCGGTCAATGCCGGATGACCAATGGTTCTGGCATGTCTCAGAAGGCGTTCCGGGCACAGTCATGCCGCCTTGGAAAGACGCATTGAGCGTCGACCAGCGTTGGAAGGTCATTCGTTATATCCGTCAAGTCTTCGCTCAGCCGATCATGCGTGACCCTGATGAAGGTGACCCGACCGGTACATATGCCGGGTTAGCCAATCCGGTGCCCTTGACCATGGAAGGACTGGAAGATGCCAAGCATATTTTCACGCGCGAATGTTCAGTCTGCCACGGCTATAGCGGTACAGGTGATGGTATCTTCGTCGCAGGTTTGCAGCCGCCTCCACCCGACTTCAGTGATGGCAATTATGGCACACTGGACAAGCCGACGTATGCCGACGCCGATTATTTCTGGCGTATCAGTGAAGGCCTGCCCTGGAGCGCAATGCCCGCTTGGAAGGGACAATATTCCGAGGACGACCGTTGGAAGCTTGTTCATTACATCCGCACAATGTTTACTCAGACGCAAAAGGCTTTGGACAAACCAGCTGACGGGGCCGACTTCAACTTTCCCGAAATATACAAGTCGCAAACAATGCCTGCGGCAGCTTCTTTTGAACGCGGCAAGCAGATTTATCTGGCGCGCTGTTCCGATTGTCACGGGCTCGCAGGAGATGGAAAGGGCCCGCAAGGTCAATATTTGGCCGTTAAGCCAGCAGACTACCGCAAGATGGTTGGAACACCGATAAATCAAAAGCTTCATGCGATGATGTTCGCAAAGATCACTTTCGGCATCAAGGGCACTGCGATGCCAAGCTGGGGCGAAGTTCTATCGGTTGAAGATCGCTGGGATGTAATCAAGTATATTCAAGGCGCATTTGTCAACGGGATGCCACTTCAAAAGCAGAATGCCTCAACGGCGATACCAGCGGATGTGCTGACACTTAGCGCAGCAAATTGGAAAGAAACTACCGGGCACGATCCTTCCGCAGATTTGGGTAAGGGAGTCTACACTGCAAAATGTGCGGCTTGTCACGGCGACCTTGGTAAAGGTGATGGTGCTGGCCTGGTTGGTGGGCCTTCCGCACCACCACACGGATTCACTTCAGCACTAAGTTTCAACCAGATCTTCTCAAAGGTACGTAGTGGTGTCTCAGGCGGAATAATGCCGCCATTTAATCAGGATATCAGCGATGAGGACATGTGGAACGTGACGGCCTACGTGCAAAGTCTATCAGGATTAGCCGGAGGAACTTCGCCATGATGTCGGTCGGTAGCTGGATCAATTTTGCCTGGATGGTCTTTGTTGCCCTTATTGCATTGGGCTTGCTTTATTGGGGTTGGAGACGTGGACAATTCCACAATGCCGAAGAACCAAAATACAGCATGCTGGAAGACCGCGAACCGTCACCCTGGCCCAGCAAAAAAGGACGGCGGCCGTGACTGGTAACCTGATCAATCAATCGTCTGAAATCCAGTGGGTGATCGCAAGCGTCCTAGTTCTGTGCGCCTTTGCGGTTGCCTTGGCACTTCCTCAGGCGGGTCGGCGTAAATCTGCAAGCCGGGGCCATCGGCCCGAAGAGGATGAGAGTACCAGTGAAGAAATCCGCCCTGATGGATATATAGATAGCTTTTCGGGAGAGATTGAGGAAGCCGGTGGTGGAATCCCGCCCGTGATGAAACTGGCGGTCCCAGTCGTAATCATCTGGTGGCTACTCTACATTGTCCTGAATTGGTCATCCATTCCAGGAGGTCAGTAGAATGCCGTTTGTCCATGAAGTCGCTTTTGACATCCCAGTTGATCGCGCTATAGACCTGAAAATCGGCAAAGGCTTACAGAGAGTAATCGGTTTTTTGCGATCTCTCCTGCCTAACGAACCAGGGTTTGTGAGTGCCCGCGCGATGCATTCGGTTGGTCAGTCTAACGTAGTCCACGTTGTTATTCAAAGTGTTTGGGAATATTGGGATGACCTTATTGCGCATAATGCCTCACGCATGGCTGCAGAAAAGGTACTGGCAGAATTTGGGGGCGTAGTACCAACTGGGGGGTTGACCGTCCGTACGTACGAAGAAATATCGTGAGTGCTGGCAGCACCACCACTATAGAACCAACGAAGGTCCGGCCGCGTGGGGCAGCGGTCAATGGGCGAACCAGAACCGCCTATGTCCTGATCAAGGGCATGTCTTGCGCGGGCTGCGCGATGACTGCAGAGCGACTTCTACTCAGCCAGCCGGGTGTGCGCTCCGCTGAAGTCAGCTTGGCCTCCGAAAGAGGATGGATCAGTTACGATCCAATTGAGGCCAATCTCCGCAAAGTTGTACAAAGCATTGACCGTCTTGGTTTTTCGGCTCGACTTGTCGGTGGCGTGGAAGTAGCGGGATCGAAAGAGGAAAGGCCTTACTCGCTCTTGCAGCTGATTGCCTCGGTGGCTTTCGGGATGCAAGTTATGATGCTGTCGCTCGTGCACCTATATCCTGCATATGCTGCTGGTGGGTTTGATACCCCAAGCATACGTTCAGTTCAGTACCTGGTCTGGTTTCTGACAACACCGGTGCTTTTCTATGGTGGCTTGACCTTTCTGCGTGGCGCAGTCCGCGCAGCCCTCGCCCGAACTGCGACAATGGACACCCTTGTCAGTCTTGGCACGCTTTCAGCCTATGCCTACAGCGTCTGGTTCACTCTGAATGGCGGACGCGAAGTCTACTTCGACTCGGTCGTTATGATTACGGTCTTTGTGGGGTTTGGCAGATATATTGAAACACTTGGTGGAGATCAGGCGCGTAAGGGGATACGCAGCTTGTTGCATCTGCAACCCGAGTCCGCACTACTACAACACGGGTCGGAATGGTTGAAAGCGCCCGCTTTGGAGCTTGCAGTAGGAGATGTGATTATGGTTCGCGGCGGTGAACGCGTGCCTGCAGATTCTGAAATAGCAGAAGGCGGAGCAGCGTTTGACGAAGCACTTTTGACCGGTGAGGCAGTTCCTATTGCGAAGTCGGTGGGCGACAGCATTTATTCAGGGTCAATGGCTTTGGATGGCATGGTGATTTGTCGGGTTACGCAAAAGATGGACGATACGCGATTGGCGCGAATAGCAGAGCTTGTTGAACGCACACTAGAAACTAAGCCGCCCATACAGCGGCTTGCTGACCAAGTGTCGGCTTGGTTTGCGTGGTCTGTCATTGCATTGGCGCTGCTTGTTTTTTTTTCATGGTGGATTTTCGATCATAATTTCGCGCGTGGGCTGGTATCGGCAGTCGCGGTGCTGGTCGTCGCTTGTCCCTGTGCGCTCGGTCTTGCAACACCTTTCGCGATAAGTATGGCGTTGGGGCGCTCCGCAGAAAAGGGCATACTCGTGCGTAACTCCGCGGCACTGGAAACCGCTGCAAAAGTGACGCGATTGGCCTTTGATAAGACTGGCACCTTGACGATGGGGCATATGTCGGTTTCTGAGGCACGGCCAAATCCAACAAGTGGCCTTTCGGCCCCAGAATTGTTGAGCATTGCAGCTGCGGTGGAAAATTTCTCAGGTCACCCGCTGGCTGCGGCTATTTCTGCAGCCGTGCCTGCAAGTGAAAGACGACAGGCAATGGAGTTTAGTGCGGTATCAGGAAAGGGAGTCACTGGCCTAGTGCCATCCGCTGGTATTGGTCGCATCTTAATCGGAACAGTCGAACATATCGATGCAACCCCACCTGCTGAATTGACGGAGCACGCAGACAGGCTTGCTGACGGAGGACATTCCATCGTCTGGATCGGGAAAGATGGTCGCGTCTTGGGTTATATTGCACTAGAGGATGAATTAAATCCGACTGCTGCCACCGCGATTGCAGCTTTATCGCAGGTTGGCATAGAGTCGGTGATACTCTCAGGAGATGCAGAGCGTACCGTACGTTCGGTGGCTGGTGCGCTTGCTTTGAGGACTCATGAGGCTAGCCTGACCCCCGAATCCAAGGCCGACCGCATCCGTTCGTGGCAGACTAAGGGAATCGACGTGGGGATGGTGGGAGATGGCGTCAACGACTCGCCTGCTTTGGCTGCGGCAGATCTGAGTGTTGCGATGGGCGCTGGAAGTGATGTCGCGGGTCAGACCGCCGATATCATTCTGGTGAAGCACGACCTGAACCTCGTTCCCTGGTTCGTGGCTCAATCGCAAAAAACTAGAACTGTTATTCGCCAGAACCTCTTTTGGGCATTTTCCTACAATCTAGTCATGGTGCCACTCGCGGCAACGGATTTGATCAGTCCGATGTTAGCTGCCGGAGCGATGGCTGTAAGTAGCTTAATCGTTGTCGGAAATTCATTGCGGTGAAGGTGCCAGGACGACGTTATTTTCATCTCTCCTGAATGCTGAAAACCATACTATAGCCAAAGAACCGCGAGAGGAATTGCAAGGGATGCCCAGGAATGCCTGTAGCAAGAAACCCATTAAAACTAGGCTTTTGTGAATGCCGGTGACACGCAGGGAAAGCCAGGATATGCCTATCCCAAGCTCTCCGAAGACAGAGGCCAGGGGTTCGAATCCTATCAGGTGCGCCAACTCCGCTGCCATTAAGCAAGTGGTTAACCCAAGTTGACAGAAACTCCCGCGCGGCTGAAAACCAGTGGCCGCAACTGGAGTCCGCCCATGAAAACCCGTCCCCTTGGCCGCACCGGAATTGACATTGCCCCGCTCGTCCTCGGTGGCAACGTCTTTGGCTGGACGGCCGATGAAGCCAGGTCCTTCGCCATTCTCGACCGTTTCGCCGAGGCCGGCTTTAATGCCATCGACACCGCCGATGTCTATTCCTCATGGGCGCAAGGCAACCAGGGCGGAGAATCCGAAGCCATCATAGGCAAATGGATGAAGTCGCGGGCCAACCGCAACCGCATGGTGATCATCACCAAGGTGGGCTCCGACATGGGTCCCGGAAAAAAAGGCTTGAGCGCCAAATATATCGCGCAGGCGGCCGACGCGTCCTTGCGCCGCCTCGGCGTCGACGTCATTGATGTCTATCTCGCCCATTGGCCCGATCCGGCAATTAGCTATGAGGAAACCCTTGGCGCCTTTCAGCAATTGCGGAAGAAAGGCAAGGTGCGTGCGATAGGCGCCTCCAATCTCGATGCGGGCCAGATGCGTACCGCACTTGACGTGTCACGCACCCATGATCTGCCGCGCTATGACGTGCTACAGCCCGAATATAATCTCCATGACCGCTCAGGCTTTGAAGGCGCCTTGCGCGATCTCTGCATCGCCGAAGGCATCGGCGTCATCACCTATTTCGCCCTGGCCAAAGGCTTCCTCACCGGAAAATACCGCAGCCCCGCCGACCTCGGGCAAAGCCCCCGCGGCGAAGACGTAGGTGATTACCTCACGCCCCGCGGCATGCGCATTCTTGATGCGCTTGATGCGGTTGCGCGGCGCAATAGCGCCAAGCCCACTGAAGTGGCCCTTGCCTGGGCCATGGCTCAGCCGGGTATCGCGGCGCCAATATCGTCGGCCACCTCGGTTGAACAGGTGCAATCCCTGATACGCGCCGCAAGCCTCAATTTATCCGCGGCCGATCTGGCCTTGCTTGACCAGACAGGTCCGTGAGTCTTACTGGAGCACCAACATTCCGGTACCTGACGGCCTCATTGGCGGGCAAGCCGTTCTGATTAAGGAGCAGACTACCGCTTGATGCAGTTCTCCGCCGGAGTCGACGCCAGGCACATTGCGTTGGCGGCATCGCGTGCAACGAACGGTGGGCCGGTCACCAGGTTTAACGCTTTCAGCTCGGTGAAGTTCAGGTTTTTAAGGCCCCCGGCTGGCACCTTGTCCATTGTCACAAGAAGCTCGCGGCTGATACCCATCTCGCGGAGATAGGCGTTAAGCTCGCTGTGAAGATCATCGCCCGGCTTTTTTGCGGTTGAAGCTTTCAAAACCTTGTCTTCTGCTGAAGGCGTTTCGGGAGCGAGCCTCTGAACCCCGACCGTCGACCACAATTCTGCGTTCCGCTCCTGTCCCGCCGCAAGAATAAGCGTACAGGCGGAATTGCAGTAGTCCTTGATGCTGGCGAACGTACCGCGATAAAGGCCCTGCTTGTCCTGACCTGACCTGCATTCGGTCCTGTCAAGTGGGCAGCCGGCGAAAAGCGTTGTAGCAACGGTCACATCAAGTTTCCGCGCCCGGATCACTCGGCCCATGGCCATGGCCGCAACGGCGTCGCCGCCATCAGAGCGGATGACAACGGGCAAGCGCCGCTTGCCGGCCGTCGCCAAGACTTTCTTGAAAAGCGCTGGCGTACCTGCGGTGATTTTTCCGCTGGCAAAAATCCACTCGGGACAAAGCGGCTCACACCCGGCGAGGCTGCTGCGGATGATGGCAAAAGTCATGTCCGGGCCTGCGGTGGAGCGGCCCGGTTGAAAGTCGTTGGTTGGCACAGGCGGCTGGGCCAGCGCCGTGACGAACTCCTTCTCCACCTTGCAGTTGTCCGCAGGTTTCGCGGCCCTACACAGGCTGTTGGACACCAGCTCCGCCGCGTCGCCGAAAGCCGTCACCAGATTGGTGGATTTCATTTCATCATAGGAGAGCGTGTGGATGGCCGAGGGCGGGGCCAGATGCAGGAGATCAAGCATGGCGAGGCTCACGCCCATGCTGTTCAGGTAGGCCTTCAGTTTCTTGTCGAATGTCTTGCTCATTTTCGTCGTCGGCTTGCCGACAATATTTTTCCGGCTCACCACCTTGCGACTGAGAACTTTTTTCTTTCCGTTTACGATCCGGTAGGTTTCGTTGTAGCGGATGCGCTGGGTAATCGGCTGGGTGGTGATTTCGTGCACCCCGAGAAACGCACCCGCCCCAAGCATGCGTTTCTGCCCTGCGGCGAAAATGAAAGGGCAGGCGGAAAGGCAATAGCCCCGGCTGGTCAGGGCGAGCCCGGCGTAAACCCCCTTCTGCGCCTTCGGCAGCTTGCAGGTTTTGGCCGTGGGGTTGCAGCCGGTAAAAAGCGTCCAGCCCACCAGCACGTCCAGCTTGCGTTCGCGGATCATCTGGCCCATTGCCAGGGCCGCCTCGACATCGCCGCCCAGCGAAGTGATCACCACGGGCAGGCGCAAATTGCCGGCCTGTTTCAGAATCTTGCGAAACTGGCTGGCCGAACCCGGCATGATCTGCCCTTCGGCTGAAATCCACTGCGGGCAATTGGGTTCGCAGCCAACTGTCGAGCTGCGCACGATGGCAAAAACCATGGACGGCGAAACCTGCGCATTTTCGACGGGCGTCTTCTTGGTCGTGGCGGTTTCAACCGTGACGGCCTGAACCAGCAATAACGCCAGCACCACAACAAGACTCAAAAGCTGCCGAAACCCAGGCACCCCAACCTTCCCCTGCTGGCCGAAAACCATGTCACGGCAGGGTTGCACGGGATTGTTACGGCTTCAACAGAAAACTGACGGGTCTCCTCCTACGACGTGTGATGCACCTCGGCCTTTCCGTAAACTGGGGTGGCGATGCCCTCTTTCCGCGCCTTGAGCTGCAGGGCCAGGAACTGTGAATACTGCCGCGACTGGGCCAGGTTGCCGCCATGGAACCACAGCGCGTCCTGCTGGGTGGGCTTCCACATATTGCGAGGTTCCCCTTCCCAGGGGCCCGGGTCCTTCGTGGTGTTGGAGCCCAAGCCCCAGACCTTGCCGACCTTGTCCGCCACCTCCTGGCTGATCAGCTCCGCCGCCCAGCCGTTCATCGAGCCATAGCCCGTTGCGTACACGATGAGATCGGCCGGCAGTTCGCTGCCGTCGCTGAACACCACCGAATGCTCCTTGATTCCCGTGACACTCACCCGCGTCTTGAGCTTGATGCTGCCATTGCAGATGAGTTCGGAGGCGCCCACGTCGATGTAATAGCCGGAACCGCGCCGCATGTATTTCGTGCCAAGCCCCGAGCCGTCGTCGCCCCAGTCATGCATGAAGCCTGCCTTCTCCAGCCGCGCATAGAAGTCCGCGTCGCGCTTGGCGATTTCCTTAAACACCTCGATTTGCTGCTTGGGTTTGAGCTTGTAGGGCACCGAGGCAACCAGCATGTCAGCCGTATCGACATCGATGCCCCGTGCCACCGCCTGTTCCGAATAGACCGGGCCGAGATCAAGCTCCATCAGCGAATCAGAACGCGCCACATGGGTGGATGAGCGCTGGACCATCGTGACATCGGCGCCTGCTTCCCACAGGGCCGCGCAAATATCGTGGGCGGAATTGTTGGATCCGACCACCACGCATTTCTTGCCCGCATAGGAATCGGGGCCGGGATGCTTGCTGGAATGATGCTGGTCGCCCTTGAATTTTTCCATGCCGGGGAATGTGGGCATGTTGGGGACCGACGCCATGCCCGTGGCCAGCACAAGCTGCTTGGGCTTGAGCGTGATCGGCTTGCCGTTCCGCGTGACCTTCACCGTCCATTCCTGCTTGGCTTCGTCATAGGAAGCACTCTCGCACAGCGTCGAGCCCCAGTAATTCAGCTCCATGACCTTCGCATACATCTCCAGCCAGTCGCCGATCTTGTCCTTGGGCGAAAAAACCGGCCAGTCATCGGGGAAGGGAATATAGGGCATGTGGTCGTACCAAACCGGATCATGCAGGCAGAGCGACTTGTAGCGCTTGCGCCAGCTGTCACCGGGCCGCTCGTTCTTTTCCACGATGATGGTGGGCACCCCAAGCCGCTTCAGGCGGGCCCCCAGCGCAATGCCGCCCTGGCCGCCGCCGATGATCAGGCAATAGGGCTGCTCGCTCACACCGAGCCGCGCTTCTTCTTCCTGCTTGAGCTGCAGCCAGTTCTTGCGGTTCTTTGCAACGCCGTGTTCGGCCCCCATGATGCGCCGCGGGCCCTTGCGCTCTTCGAAGCCTTTCAGTTCCACCATGGTGGTAAGAAGCGTCCAGCATTTGCCGACTTTCAGCCGCACAATGCCGCGCCCGCGCGACACTGACGTTTCAAAGGTGAACCAGCCTTCGACTATGCCATCGGCTGCCGTTGCATCGCGTTCGATTTTCCATTTGGAAGGCTTCACTTTGGCCAGCGTTTCCTTCAGCATCGCCTCGATTGCCGGCCGACCCTCGAGAGTCATGATGTTCCAGGTGAAGGACACCAGATCGCGCCAGTAGCACTCATCGGCAAACAGCGCAGCGGCTCCCTTGGCATCGGTTTTTGAAAGGGCGGCCTCGAATTTCGAGAGCCAGTCGGTCACGGCGGCAGATTCGGCAGCACTCACGTTATTTTCTCCCATTGAAAACAGGAGTGTGATGCATTTTTTAAAGCTGGGCAATGGGCCCTTGGGCAACGATGGGTTGCAATATTATCTGACAGGACCGGCAGCCTGCAACAGTTGTGGAACCAAAATGCCGCTTTGCGCATTTTGACCTCTGTTATCAACCCTGCAAGGAGTAACCGTCATGGCGTCACCCCAACAGAAGCCCAGGATCGTGCCCGAAGTTGAACCCGAATTCCGCGAGGGTGATCCTTCTTACCGGCAGACGATTGCCGATCCCGTTCCTCCAAATCTTTATGTCGACCAGACGGCCCGGGCACCGGGCAGCTCGACAGGCCTGATCATTGCAGCCCTGGTCGTGGTGCTTGGCATTCTGTTTGCGCTCTCGTTCAATTGGAGCGGAATATCTACCACGCCCGCCGTAACCGATAACACGGCTCCGGCAACATCGGACCCGCTGGCGCCGGCTCCGACAACCCCGCCAGCAGCCGAGGCTCCGCCCGCGTCCGCCACACCTCCAGCGACCACAACACAATAGCGGTACTGGCACGTCTGCAGCATTTGAAGTCCTCCTTCGCGGAGGACTTCTTTGTTTTTTATCCCCTTCACTCCCGGAACCATGTCAACGGCCAAACGTTTTATCCCAAACAATTCAAAGCAAAGGACAGAACATGCAGCAGCCCTTGCGACGCAGCGAGATGGAAGACATGGAGCCTGAAACCCGTTGAGACGGCTGACCGGGCGCGGCAGGGCGTGACCGGACATGGTGTGCGCTATGTTTTGGCCTTTGGCCTGCTCAGAATCATTTTCGCTTTCGCGATGACGCTGGTCATTTTCGCAACTTGAATTCGATTTGTGGGGGAACCTCCCCGTCTCTCATTCGGTCGATAAGTACCCCCAACAGGAAAGGAGACTTCATCATGAATAATTTCAGAAACGCCGTCGCCGTGCTTGCACTGCTTTGTGCTTCAGGCATGGCGTATGCCCAGGAAGCGGCGCAAGCACCTGCAGTGCAACACAAGGTTGATTGTCCGGCAGCAGGCACAGTGCCTGAGGCGGACCTCTCCGCCGAGTGCAAGGCTGCTGGCAGCGCTTCAAACGCCCAGCCCCCTGCGACGTCTGCTGATCCTGCTTTAACGACCGGAACAACTGAAGTTCCGAAGCAGGACAATACGGCTGCAACGCCAGCCGCATCTGCGCCTGACAGCGCAACGACGACTGTCGGCAATACGGAAGTTCCAGCCAATGCCGTGCTTGCTTCCCAGTTCATGGGCCAGGCGGTTTACACCGCCGCCAACGAGAACATTGGCGATATCAACGATCTCATCATGAACAAGGATCTTGACAATATCGTGGCCATCGTTGGCGTCGGCGGCTTTCTCGGAATCGGTGAAAAGGATGTCGCCATTCCCATCGGTGATATCACCGCCGTCAAGGATGAGAATAACGCCCTTCGCCTGACGATCAGCGCCTCCAAGGAGCAACTGGAAGCGTTGCCGGTCTTTGACAGAACGGCGATGAAGTAGGTTGCATTGGTACTTCCGCGGCGCTTTCACCTTGCGCCGCGGAAGATTCTTTTAAGACCCGAATTATGAGGAGTAGAAAAATGGATGCCGCACATCCCAATCACGCCTTCATTTCCAGCGAAGATGTGGAAGGCACCAAGGTTTACGACCGTAAGGGAACCCGCATCGGCGAGATCGACCATCTGATGATCGACAAGGTTTCAGGCAAGGTTGTCTATGCCGTTCTGAGTTTCGGCGGCTTCATAGGCATCGGTCATAATCACTATCCGCTGCCGTGGGCCAGGCTGAGCTATGATACCAAGCTCGACTGCTTCCGCACCGATGTGGACGAAAAGCAGCTGCGCGATTCGCCTGAGTTCAGTGATGATTCCTGGCAAAGCCGCGACTGGGAAACCCGCGTCCACGAACATTACAATGTCCCGCCCTACTGGGGACTATGAGTCCGTGAATGAGGAATGGCGCGGCATCCCCGCGCCATTTCATGCCAGAAGTTTCCTGACCGCGTCGGCCCATCCCGCCTGCTTTTGCGCGCGGGTTTCTGCGTCCATCTGTGGCAGAAAGCGCTTCTGACGTTTCCATGTCCTGGCGAAAACCTCGTGCTTCGGCAGCAACCCCGCTTGCAGGCCAGCGAGATAGGCCGCACCCAGAGCCGTTGTTTCCAGCACCATGGGCCGGTCCACCGGTGCCCCCAGAATATCGGCGAGGAATTGCATGGTCCAGTCGGAGGCCGTCATGCCGCCGTCCACCCGCAAAGTGGTTTCGCCCCTAGCGCCCCAATCCTTTTTCATCGCTTCGAGAAGGTCATTCGTTTGGTAGCACACCGCTTCCAAAGCGGCCCTTGCCAGTTCCTTGTTGGTCGTGGCGCGCGTAAGGCCGAAAAGCGCGCCGCGCACTTCAGCGTTCCAATACGGTGCGCCTAAACCAACAAATGCCGGCACCAGATAGACGCTCTGATTTTTGTCGGCAGCCTTGGCCAGTGCTCCCGTATCGGCGGCCTTCTTCACAACCTTCAATCCGTCGCGCAGCCATTGCACGGCAGCGCCGGCAATGAAGATAGCCCCTTCCAGCGCATAGGTACGTTTTCCCTCAAGCTGATAGGCAACCGTGGTGAGCAGCCGGTTGCTGGAGGCAACCGCGGTGGTTCCCGTGTTGAGCAGCGCAAAGCAGCCCGTGCCATAGGTTGATTTCATCATTCCCGGTTCAAAACAGGCCTGGCCGATCGTGGCCGCCTGCTGGTCGCCGGCCACGCCCAGAATGGGAATGGCCGCGCCGAAGAACTTGGGGTCACAGACGCCGAAATCCGCCGCGCAGTCCTTGACCTCCGGCAGCATGGTGCTGGGCACCCGGAGGATGCCCAGCAGCTCGTCGTCCCATGTGCCGCTATGGATGTTATAGAGCAGGGTGCGTGATGCGTTGGTTGCGTCCGTCACATGGGATTTGCCACCCGTGAGC
Source organism: Hyphomicrobiales bacterium (assembly GCA_038251095.1). GTDB lineage: Bacteria > Pseudomonadota > Alphaproteobacteria > Rhizobiales > Aestuariivirgaceae > Aestuariivirga. The sequence continues at coordinate 46,287 of JBBSBQ010000020.1, read as the reverse complement.
CGCCAGATCAAAAACGAGTCGATCGTGCCGAAACACAATTCGCCGCGCTCGGCCCGCTCCCGCGCGCCCTTAACGTGGTCGAGAATCCACGACACCTTCGTGCCGGAAAAATAGGGATCAAGCAGCAGCCCGGTTTTGCCGGTAAAAAGGTTTTCATGTCCTTGGGCCTTCAGTTCGGCGCAGATCTCCGCCGTACGCCGGTCCTGCCAGACAATGGCCTTGTGAATGGCCTTGCCCGTCTTGCGCTCCCACACCACCGTGGTTTCGCGCTGGTTGGTAATGCCGAGGCAGCGGATATTCTTGGGCGCGGTCTTCGCCTTGTTGATAGCTGCCTTGCAGGTGGCCAGCACCGATTTCCAGATTTCCTCCGGGTCATGCTCAACCCAGCCCGAATCCGGAAAATGTTGCTTGAATTCCTTCTGGGCGGAAGCCTTGGGCCTGAGCTTTGCATCAAAGACGATGGCGCGCGACGATGTTGTGCCCTGATCAATGGCCAGGATGAAATCAGGCATCGCTCTAACCCTTCGCGCGCTTGGAACTCTTTTCTTTTACAGCAGGCTTCATATGCTCGCGCAACGCCTTCTGCTCGTCCGCCGAAAGATGCAGGCCCAGCTTGGACCGGCGCCATAGGATATCGTCCGGCTCGCGCGCAAATTCCTCGGCGATGAGATAATTGATCTCGCGCTCGCTCAGGGGGCCAAAGCTCTTGCCCATGTCCGTGGCAAAGCGCGCGTTGTCAAACATTTTTTCCGCCTGGGTGCCATAGGCACGGAAAATGCGCCTGACATTCTGCGGCGAGAAGAACGAATATTTGCGCTGCAATTCGGCAATGCGCGTTTCCACTTCATCGAAAGGAAAGTCGCCGCCGGGCAGCGCCGCCCCCGCTGTCCACGGCTTCTTGGCCTTGGGAAAAAACGGCGCGAGCTTTTCCAGCACCGATTCCGCCAGCTTGCGGAAGGTGGTGATCTTGCCGCCGAACACCGAGAGCAGCGGCGCCTGGCCACTGGGCGCATCGAGCTTCAACACATAATCGCGCGTCGCTTCCTGCGCCTTGCTGGCCCCGTCATCGTAGAGCGGCCTGATCCCTGAATAAGTCCAGCGCAACTGTTCGCGCGTGATCGGCAGCTTGAAATATTCGCTTGTCGACGACAGCAGGTAATTGATCTCGCTGTCGGTGATCTGCGGATTGCCCGGCTCGCCCTTGTGGTCTTCGTCGGTTGTGCCGATCAGGGTGAAATTCTGTTCATAGGGAATGGCAAAACAAATGCGGCCATCGGCATTCTGGAAAATATAGCAGCGGTCGTGGTCGTAAAGCCTGTCCACCACGATGTGGCTGCCTTTCACCATGCGGATTTTGTCCGGGTTGTTGCGCCCCACGATGCTGCCCAGAACCTCGCTCACCCATGGCCCCGCCGCATTGACCAGCACCTTGGCCTGGATGGTCTCTTCCTTGCCGCCGTCGGGTTGAATCTTGATGTTCCAGTTGCCGTTCACCCGCCGGGCGCTGGTGCATTTTGTCCGCGTGTGGATTTCCGCCCCACGGTTGGCGGCATCCCGGGCATTGAGCGCCACAAGCCGCGCGTCTTCCACCCAGCAATCGGAATACTCGTAAGCGTGGGAAAATTCCGGCTTGAGCGGCTCGCCGGTGATGTCGCTGTGCAGGTCAATGCTGCGCGTTGGCGGCAAAATCTTGCGCCCGCCGAGATGGTCATAGAGGAAAAGTCCAAGGCGGATGAGGGGCCGTGGCCGCAGGCCCTTGTGATGCGGCAGCACGAAGCGCAGGGGCCAGATGATATGTGGCGCTGCCTTCAGCAGCACTTCACGCTCGATCAACGCTTCACGTACCAGGCGGAATTCATAATGCTCGAGATAGCGCAGGCCGCCGTGAATCAGCTTGGTTGAAGCCGAAGAGGTGCCTGAAGCAAGGTCGCCCTGTTCGACAAGGAACACCTTCAGGCCACGGCCCGCCGCATCGCGCGCAATGCCGCAGCCGTTGACGCCGCCGCCGATAACAAACACATCATACATCATTCTGCGGCCTGCACTGTGGAATCGTAACTCTGTCCGGCATTGGTGATCTCAAGCTCGACCCCGCTGTGCTGGCACAGTTCAACGATGGCGTCGGGCGGCGTACGGTCTGTCACAAAAACGTCAACTTGCGAAAGATGACCGATGCGCACAGGTGCCGAGCGCGTGAACTTCATCGCGTCTGCAACCAGGATGATGTTGCGCGCGTTGTTGAGGATGGCCTGAGCCACGCGCACTTCGCGGTAGTCGAAATCAAGCATGGCCCCGTCATCATCAATGGCCGAAGCGCCGATCACGGCGTGGTCAACCTTGAACTGGGCAATCAGGTCCACCGCCTGTTCGCCCACGATGCCGCCGTCACTGCGGCGCACTGCGCCGCCGGCGATGATCACGTCGATCTTGGGGCACGGCATGAGAATGGTGGCCACGTGAATGTTGTTGGTGATGACCAGCAGCCCCTCGTGGTGCACCAAGGCGCGCGCCACTTCTTCTGTCGTCGTCCCGATGTTGATGAAGAGCGAACAGTTGTTGGGAATGAGGGTGGCCGTGCGCTGGCCGATGACCTGCTTTTCAATGGTCGCAAGCTGCCGGCGCGATTCATAGGCGACGTTTTCAACCCCCGAGGTCAGCATCGCCCCGCCATGGGTGCGCGCCAACAATCTTCCGTCACAAAGTTCGTTCAAATCCTTGCGGATGGTTTGCGGGGTGACATCAAAACGCTGCGCCAGATCATCGACCTGGACGGTGCCCGTGGCCCGCGCAAGGGCAAGGATTTGATGCTGGCGCGGGCTCAGTTGGGGCATGTCGGGATCCAGAAAACTCTCTTCATTTCCTTTTTTCATTTTTTTTCACATTAAGCAATACTGCAACGCAATATCTTTCAATGCAACGCACAATGCTTTCGCTAACATTTCTATTGACGTTCATTTTTTTTCGTTTGATATTGAAGCAAGGCTCCAGCAAAGGCGCCAAAATTCTTAATGGGAGGAAAATCTATGAAAATGAAGCTTCTAGCGACGGCTGCTGCCCTGACGCTCTTCGCGTTCGCCAGCCCAAGCTATGCCGACGAAGCCGCGGCGAAGAAATGGATCGATTCGGAATTCCAGCCTTCGACCCTCTCAAAAGAGGATCAGATGAAGGAAATGCAATGGTTCATCAAGGCCGCTGAACCCTTCAAGGGCATGGAAATCAACGTGCTGTCGGAATCGATTCCGACCCACACCTATGAATCAACCGTCCTGACCAAGGCGTTCGAGGAAATCACCGGCATCAAGGTGAACCACCAGATCCTCGGCGAAGGCGAAGTGGTTCAGGCCGTGCAGACCCAGATGCAGACCAACCGCAATCTCTACGATGGCTACATCAACGACTCCGACCTGATCGGCACCCACTCGCGCCTGCAATCAGCCATCAACCTGACGGACTGGATGGCCGGCGAAGGCAAGGACGTGACCAACCCCGGTTTGGACCTTGACGACTTCATGGGACTAAAATTCACCACAGGCCCGGATGGCAAGCTCTGGCAGTTGCCTGACCAGCAGTTCGCCAACCTCTATTGGTTCCGCGCGGATTGGTTTGCCCGTCCGGACCTGAAGGAAAAATTCAAGGCCAAATATGGTTATGAACTGGGCGTGCCCGTGAACTGGTCCGCTTATGAAGATATCGCCGACTTCTTCAGCAACGACGTCAAGGAAATTGATGGCGTGAAGGTCTACGGCCACATGGACTACGGCAAGCGTGCCCCTGACTTGGGCTGGCGCATGACCGACGCCTGGTTGTCCATGGCGGGCGAAGCCGACGTTGGCCAGCCGAACGGCCGCCCCGTTGATGAATGGGGCATTCGCATGGAAAAAGATTCATGCAACCCGGCCGGAGCTTCGGTTTCCCGTGGCGGCGGTGCCAATAGCCCTGCAGCCGTATACGCTGTCTCCAAGTGGGATGAATGGCTGCGGAAATATGCCCCTCCAAGCGCTGCCGATATGGACTTCTACCAGTCTCTTCCGGCTCTCAGCCAAGGCAATGTGGCCCAGCAGATATTCTGGTACACAGCCTTCACCGCGTCGATGGTGGCGCCGAAGGCAGATGGCAACAATACGGTTGATGACGCCGGAAAACCCCTATGGAGAATGGCGCCTTCACCGCATGGGCCATACTGGAAAGAGGGCTCGCAGCGTGGTTATCAGGACGTGGGTTCCTGGACATTGTTCAATTCCACGCCTGTCGATGCCCGTAAAGCTGCTTGGCTCTATGCCCAGTTTGTAGACTCCAAAACTGTTGATGTGAAGAAGAGCCAGGTGGGCCTGACCTTCATCCGCGACTCAACGGTGCGCCACGAGTCCTTTACGGAACGTGCGCCGTCGCTGGGCGGCTTGATCGAGTTCTACCGCTCGCCGGACCGCGTGGCATGGTCGCCAACCGGTGTGAACGTGCCTGATTATCCAAAGCTCGCCCAGTTGTTCTGGGAAAACATTGGTGACATCAACTCCGGCGCCTTCACTGCCCAGCAGGCCATGGACCGTTTGGCCGAGCAAATGGACACGATCATGGGACGCATGGAAGCGGCCGACAAGGCCAACCATACCTACCATGATTGCGGTCCGCGCCTTAACGAACCAAAGGATCCATCGGCTTGGCTGAGTACGGAACATGCGCCATGGGCCAAGCTCGACAATGAAAAGCCCCCGGGTGAAACCATCGCCTATGAAGATCTGATCAAGCGCTGGACGGAAAACCAGTAAACGCCTGAACTTTCCTCCCAAGAAAGCCGGGGTGCATCTTTGATGCATCCCGGTAATCTATGCAAAGATCTTTTTTCGAAGTAGATGTGGGGGGCGGACACGTTATGACTCTTGAACTCAGGAACATTTCTCAGCGTGTGGGTGCAAACACCTACATCCACGATACCAGCCTTGTTCTTGAAAACGGCAGTTTCAACGTCCTGCTCGGAACAACACTTGCCGGCAAGACCACGCTGATGCAGCTCATCGCCGGAATCCAGAAACCCACCACCGGGGAAATCTGGTTCAAGGGCCGGAACATCACGCGCCTGCCCGTGCAGAAGCGCAATGTCTCCATGGTCTACCAGCAATTCATCAACTACCCGAATTTCAACGTTTATGACAACATCGCCTCGCCGCTCCGGGTGGCCGGCATGGATGCGGCGGAAATCGAGCGCCGCGTCGGCAGCGCGGCTGAACTCCTGCGCCTCACACCCATGCTAAAGCGCAAGCCATCAGAGCTCTCCGGCGGCCAGCAACAGCGCACCGCCATTGCCCGGGCCGTGGTAAAGGACAGCGACATCATTCTGCTTGATGAGCCATTGGCCAATCTCGATTACAAGCTGCGCGAGGAATTGCGCGACGAATTGCCGAAACTCTTTCAAGGCCGCGACGCCATTGTGATCTATGCCACGACCGAGCCAATCGAGGCCTTGCTGTTTGGCGGCAATACCGCAACCCTGCATGAGGGCCGCGTCATCCAGTTCGGGCCCACCTCGGCCATTTACCGCAAGCCCTCAGACCTCCTGTCGGCCCAGGTCTTCTCCGATCCGCCGATCAACACCGCGAAGATTTCCAAGCGCGGCAAGGAAATTGTGATTTTCGACAGGGTCAAGTGGCCGGCCGGCCGCGTTGAAAAGCTGCTTCCCGATGGCGACTACACCATCGGCATCAGACCCCATAACATAGGCACCGCGGGCCATGGCAAGGCCGTAGGTGCCATCGAAGGGCGCGTGCTTGTCACCGAGCTCTCCGGCTCCGAAAGCGTCATCCATTGCGATATCGCCGGCAAGACCTGGATTTCCCAGTCCCACGGCATTCATCCCTTTGATGTCGGTTCAAACGCCAAACTCTTCGTCGATATTGATCAGAGCCTCTTCTTTGGCCCCAACAACGAGTTCATAGTCTGATGGCCAAGATAACCCTGCGAAACCTCAAGCACAGCTACCTGCCGTTCCCGACGCAGGAAGAGCATTACTCGCTGAAGCGCATCTCCCTCGATTGGGCTGATGGCGGCGCCTATGCCCTCCTAGGCCCCTCGGGCTGCGGCAAGACCACCTTGCTCAACCTCATTTCCGGCCTGCTGGTGCCCACCGAAGGCGAAATCCTGTTTGACGGCCAGGACGTGTCGCGCCGCACTCCGGAGCAGCGCAATATCGCGCAAGTTTTCCAGTTCCCGGTAATCTACGACACCATGACGGTCTACGACAACCTGGCCTTCCCTCTGCGCAATCGCGGGACTGGCGAAACGGAGGTGGACAAGCGCGTGCGCGACATCGCCGGGATGCTTGATCTTTCCAAGACCCTGAAGAACCGGGCTTCGGGCCTCACCGCCGATGGCAAGCAGAAGATTTCCCTCGGCCGTGGCCTGGTGCGCTCCGACGTGAATGTCATCATGTTCGATGAGCCGCTCACCGTCATCGACCCGCACTTGAAATGGCAGCTACGCTCGAAATTGAAGGAGCTGCACCAGCGCATCCGCCGCACCATGATCTATGTGACCCACGACCAGACCGAAGCGCTCACCTTCGCCGATCAGGTGGTGGTGATGAACAATGGCGAGGTGGTGCAGACCGGCACGCCCATTGATCTCTTCGAGCGCCCCATGCACACTTTCGTGGGCCATTTCATTGGCTCGCCGGGCATGAATGTTCTCCCCTGCGAAGTGAAGGGCGGCAAGGCGACCTTTGCCGGCCATGAAGTGGCAACCGCCAACGCCAGGGATTTCAAGGGCGCCAGCAAAAAGCTTGAGCTCGGCGTCAGGCCTGAATTTGTAAGCTTCGCCAAGAAGGGCATTCCCGTTGATATCGTGAAGGTGGCCGACGCGGGCCGCTTCCGCATTGTCGAAACCCGCGCCGCCAGCAAAAGCATCAAGCTCCTCGTGCCGGAAGGTGAGGACATTCCAGAGGGCAAGTCCCATCTCGCCTTTGATACTGCCCACACCCAGGTTTACGAGGACGGCTGGATCGTGGGAGCCCGCCCATGAACAAGACCGTCAACCAGAAGGCCTGGTTCCTCGTCCTGCCCGTATTCATCCTCGTGGCTTTCAACGCCCTTATCCCGCTGATGACCGTTGTGAATTATTCCGTGCAGGAAACCTTCGGCGACAATATCTTCACCTGGGCCGATGTCCGCTGGTTTGAACAGGTCCTCCATTCCGAGCGCTTCCATGGCGCACTGCTGCGCCAGATCCTTTTTTCAGCGATTGTCCTCGCCATCGAAATTCCCCTGGGCCTCGCCATAGCACTCACCATGCCGCGCAAAGGCCCATGGGTGTCCGTCTGCCTCGTTCTCATGTCGTTGCCGCTGCTTATTCCGTGGAATGTGGTCGGCTCCATGTGGAACATCATGGCCCTGCCGGATATCGGCCTGCTCGGCAAAGCCATCAATTCACTCGGCATCGAATACAACTACACCCGCCAGCCCGTGGCGGCCTGGTTCACCATTGTCCTCATGGATGTCTGGCACTGGACCTCGCTGGTCGTGCTGCTCTGCTATGCCGGCCTCGTCTCCATTCCCGATGCCTATTACCAGGCGGCGAAGGTTGACGGCGCCAGGCCCTGGGCCGTGTTCCGCTACATCCAGTTGCCCAAGCTCAAGCATGTGCTCACCATCGCCGTTCTGCTGCGCTTCATGGACAGCTTTATGATCTACACCGAAGCCGTGGTATTGACCGGCGGCGGTCCTGGCAGCGCCACCACCTTCCTGTCGATCGACCTGGTGAAAACCGCCATCGGCCAGTTCGACCTTGGCCCTGCGGCGGCTATGTCGATCATCTACTTCCTGATCATCCTGGCCCTGTCGTGGCTGTTCTACACTCTGATGATGAAGAACGAGGAAATCTGAGCCATGAAAAGCTGGACCCGCTTCGTGCCCGTCGTCTACATCATCTTCCTGATGCTCCCCATCTATTGGCTGCTCAACATGTCGTTCAAAACCACCAACGAAATTCTCGGCGGTTTCTCGCTCTATCCCCATGAATTCACCTTCGCCAGCTACATCAAGATTTTCACCGACCCCTCCTGGTACATGGGCTATGTGAATTCCATTGAATATGTGGTGATCAACACGGTGATGTCGGTGACCGTGGCGCTGCCCGCGGCCTATGCCTTCTCGCGCTACCGCTTCCTCGGCGACAAGCACCTGTTCTTCTGGCTGCTTTCAAACCGCATGGCCCCGCCTGCCGTGTTCGTGCTGCCCTTCTTCCAGCTCTATTCCGCCGTGAACCTTTTCGACACGCCTTGGGCCGTGGCCCTGTCTCACACCCTGTTCAACATTCCGCTCGCCGTGTGGATCCTCGAAGGCTTCATGTCCGGCGTGCCCAAGGCCCTCGATGAAACGGCCTTTGTCGATGGTTATTCCTTCCCGCGTTTCTTCATCCGCATCTTTATCCCCACCATCGCGGCGGGTATCGGCGTGGCCTGCTTTTTCTGCTTCATGTTCTCCTGGGTGGAATTGCTGCTGGCCAAGAACCTCACCGCCGTCGCCGCAAAGCCCATTGCCGCCGCCATGACCAAGACGGCAAGCGCCTCTGGCTACGAGCTCGGCCTGCTGGCCGCCGCCGGGTCGCTCACCCTTATCCCCGGCGCCGTGGTGATCTATTTCGTGCGCAACTATATCGCCAAGGGCTTTGCCCTGGGCCGCGTGTAAGGAGGCTATCCATGGAAAACAGTTTTCTCTCCTGGATGGCCTGGACCTGGCCCACGGCTTTTTTCTTCATCTTTGTCTTCGGCTGCATCGCTGCCATGGGCGTCTGGGAATATTACGCGCCGGGCGGCGGCCCAAGGCACGGCATCTTCGGCCTCGACACCACCCGGGGTGACCGCCTTTTCATCACGCTGTTGGGCAGCGCCTTTATCTTCCTCGCCTGGCTCGGCATCTTCGGCGTCCCCCTCTGGGGCGGCCTCGTGTTGGCGCTGATCTGGGGCTTTGTGGTGTTCAAGTGGGTCTAACTTCTTAGAACCGCGCCCGTGGCCTTTTGCACAGCCGCAATGATTTTCTGCGATACCGCCTCGATTTCTTCATCGGTCAGCGTCTTGTCGCGCGGCTGCAGCGTCACTTCAATGGCGTAGGATTTCTTCGCGCCCTCGAGCTTGAACACGTCAAACACCACCGCATCGGAAATCAGCCCCTTGTCTGCGCCCTTCGCCGCCTTGATCAGCTTGTCGGCCTCGACGCCGTCATCGATGACAAAGGCGAAGTCGCGCGACACGGGCAGGAGATCGGAGGCGTTGAGGGCGGCGCGCGTGGCATTCTTGGCTTTGGGCACCGGAATGGCATTCAGCACCACTTCGAAAGCCACCAGCGGCCCCTTTACATCCATGGCCGCCAGCACCCGGGGGTGAATCTCGCCGAAATGCGCCAGCTTGTTCTGCGGCCCCATCTGGATGGTGCCGGAACGGCCGGGATGATACCAGGCGGGTGCGCCCGCCACGACCTGCAGGCTCGCCGTGGCGGCCCCTGCGGCTTCAAGCACGGCAAGAGCGTCAGCCTTGGCATCAAAGGCATCAACCACCCGTGTGCTGCCCAGCCAGTTTCGCGTGACAACATTCCCGCGGCGAACACCTGCCGCCCGCAAGGTCTCGTCCTGAGGCCGGTCGCCTGCATAGACATGGCCCACTTCACAAATCGAGAGATCGGCAAAGCCCCGCTTCATGTTGCGTCCCGCTGCCGCAATGAGATTGGGAAGCAGCGAGGGCCGCATATCCGTAAGTTCCGACGAAATGGCATTGGCAAGCTTCAACTCCGCCTGTCCGCCGCCGAACAGTTTCGCGTGTGATTCCGGAATGAACGACCATGTCACTGCTTCATTGAAACCCCGCGCTGCAAGGCTGCGCCGTGACGCCAGCATGCGCTTCTGCAGGGGACTGAGAACCGGCGTGGCGATGGGATGGGAGCGTTCCATGGCCACGAAAGGAATATTGTCGAGGCCATGGATGCGGCAGACCTCTTCCACCAGGTCGGTCTCGTCGTGAACGTCAGGCCGCCAGGAGGGTGGCGCACATTCAAGGCCCGCCGGTGTTTCCTTCACGCCAAAGCCGAGATCCAGAAGAATGCGCCTCTGTTCGGCAAGCGGAAGATCAAGTCCGGCCAGGGTTTTCACCCGTGTCGCCCGCAAAGTATAGGTCCGCGGCTTCAGCGGAGCCTTCCCCGCAATCACCAGATGCGAGGCCGCACCGCCGCAGAGCTCAAGGATCATCTGCGTGGCGATTTCGGCGCCCGTTTGTGTGAAGGCCGGATCAACGCCGCGCTCGAAACGGTAGCGTGCGTCCGAAATAATGCCGAGCTTCCGCCCCGTAGCCGCCGTGCGCAACGGATCAAAATACGCCGCTTCCAGGAAAACATTTGTGGTTGTCTCCGCGCAGCCCGAATGCTCGCCGCCGATAATCCCGGCAACGCCCTCGGCTGATTTATCATCGGCGATCACGGTCATCTCCGCCGTGAGCTTGTAAGTCTTGCCATCGAGAGCAGCAACCTCTTCGCCATCCCGCGCCATGCGCGCCCGGATATTGCCTTTCACCTTGTCCGCATCGAACACATGCAGCGGCCTGCCATAGGCAAAGGTGATGTAGTTGGTGATATCAACCAGCGTGGAAATCGGCCGCAGCCCAATGGCCTTCAGCCGCCGCTGCAGCCATTCCGGCGAGGGCCTGTTTTTCACGCCCTTGAAATAGCGCCCGACAAAAAGCGGGCAGGGCTTTGTATCCTCAAAGTCCAGCGACACCTTGATCGGTGAATCAAACGTGCCCGCAACGGGCTTCGCATTCAGCGGCTTCAGCTTGCCAAGGCCCTTCGCCGCGAGATCGCGCGCAATCCCGTAAATCCCCAGCGCATCAGGCCGGTTCGCCGTCACCTTCACATAGATCATCGGATCATCAAGGCGGAGCGCCTTCACCGCCGACGTACCGATGGGCCAGTCGCCCGCAAGGTCAATGATGCCGTCATGTTCCTGGCTGATCAGCAGCTCGCGCTCCGAGCACAGCATGCCCTGGCTCTCCTGGCCGCGGATCACGCCCTTTTCCAGCGCTATGCCGGTGCCTGGAATGAACGCCCCCGGCAGCGCCATGATGCCCTTCATGCCGCTCCGCGCATTGGGCGCGCCGCACACCACCTGATAGATGCCCGTATCCGTCTCGACCTTGCACAGCCGCAGCTTGTCCGCATTGGGATGCTTCACCGCTTCGATGACATAGGCCACCTTGAAGGGCGCCAGCAGCTTCGTCTTGTCCTCGACCTGCTCAACCTCAAGCCCAACGCCCACAAGCCCGTCCACGATCTGCTCAAGCGTCGCCGACGTGTCGAGATAATCCTTCAGCCAGGAAAGGGTGAACTTCATGACAGACCTCCCGGCAGGGTCGGCACATTCAGGGCCTTGAACCCGTAATGCCGGAGCCAGCGCAGGTCAGCCTCGAAGAAGGCACGCAGATCAGGAATGCCGTATTTCAGCATGGCGATGCGGTCGAGCCCCATGCCGAAGGCATAGCCCTGGTATTTATCCGGATCGAGGCCGCCCGCTTTGATCACATTGGGATGCACCATGCCGCTGCCGAGAATTTCCAGCCACGACGAACCTTGGCCGATCTTCACCTGGCCGCCCTCCCAGGAACAGTTGATGTCAACCTCCATGGACGGCTCCGTGAACGGGAAATGCGAGGCGCGAAAGCGCATCTTCACATCGTCCACTTCAAAGAAGCTCTTGCAGAATTCCGCGAGAATCCATTTGAGATGGCCCATATGGGTCGTCTCGTCGATCACCAGGCCTTCGATCTGGTTGAACATCGGCGTATGCGTCATGTCGCTGTCGTTGCGGAAGGTGCGCCCCGGCGCAATGATGCGGATCGGCGGCTTCTGCGTCAGCATGGTGCGGATTTGCACTGGGCTCGTATGCGTGCGCAAAACCATGCGGCTGCCGTCCGGCTTCTCGCTGAAATAAAACGTGTCGTGCTCCTGCCGCGCCGGATGCTCCGGCGGGATGTTGAGCGCCGTGAAATTGTGGAAATCATCCTCGATATGCGGGCCTTCCGCCACGGCAAATCCGAGATCGCCGAAAATCTGCACCACTTCTTCCCACACCTGTGAGACGGGATGAACCGTGCCGCGCGGCTCGGCGCGCGCAGGCAGGGTCACATCGATCTTTTCCGAAGCGAGGCGCAGCTCAAGCTGGGCTTCCTGCAGCACCGCTTTGCGCGCCGCAATCGCCTCTGTCACCTTGTCCTTCAAAACATTGAGCGCCGCACCCGCCGTCTTGCGCTCCTCGGGCCCCATGGCGCCGAGAGATTTCATCTGCTCGGAGATGGAGCCCTTCTTGCCAAGCGTTGCCACGCGCAAGGCCTCAAGCGCTGCTTCATCAGAAGCGCTGGCCACCTGCTGCAGGATTTCCTGTTCGAGACTCATGGGAATTTCGGTCCTTGAAACGAATTGGCCGGACCCCACAGTGTGTACACACTTAACGGCCCGGCCAAGGAATTCTAAAATAAAATAGTGAGCGTTTGCTTATTGAGCAGCCTTGGCCTTCTCAACCAGCGCGGCAAAACCAGCGGGATCATGGATCGCAAGGTCGGAAAGAACCTTGCGGTCAACCTCGATGCCGGCCTTGTCGAGCCCGTAAATAAATCGGCCATAGGTGAGGCCCAATTCGCGGGTGGCCGCATTGATGCGCTGGATCCACAGGGCGCGGAAATTGCGCTTCTTGGTCCGGCGGTCGCGGTAGGCATATTGTCCAGCCTTTTCCACCGCCTGCACTGCAACGCGGAAAACATTTTTGCGGCGGCTGAAATAGCCCTTCGCCTGGCTCATGACTTTCTTGTGGGATTTGCGGGCGACGGTGCCGCCTTTTGAACGTGGCATGTGAGCTCTCCTTAACGGGCGTAGGGCATATGAATTTTGACGAGACCCGTATCACCGGGAGACAAAATAAAGGTGCCGCGCTGGTTGCGGATCTGCTTGTTGCTGCGCTTGATCATGCCGTGTTGCTTTCCAGCTCCCGCGGCACGGATCTTCCCCGAAGCGGTCGTCTTGAAGCGCTTTTTGGCCGAGGATTTCGTTTTCATCTTGGGCATTTGGCTTAAGTCCTTTCAAAGCGATAAGAAGCCGCCATGGCATGCCCTTTACATGGCCAGGCGGCTTAATGGGGGGTGTTAAGCAGAAATTTGGGGGCGATGCAACCCATCGGATTGCACCCCCTTATGGCCTATTTCGGCGCGATAATCATCACGATCTGGCGGCCTTCGAAGCGCGCGTCGGATTCAACCTTGGCGATTTCGGCCGTATCGGCCTTCACCCGGTTCAAAAGCCGGTGGCCAAGCTCCTGGTGGGCCATTTCGCGGCCCCGGAAACGCAGTGTCACCTTGACCTTGTCGCCCTCTTCGAAAAAGCGCTTGATGGCCTTCATCTTGACCTCGTAGTCATGGTCATCGATCATCGGGCGCATCTTGATCTCCTTGATCTCAATGACCTTTTGCTTCTTGCGGGCCTCGGCGGCCTTTTTCTGTTCCTGGAATTTGAATTTGCCGTAATCGAGGATCTTGGCAACGGGGGGAACCGCGTCCGGCGAGATTTCGACCAGATCAAGGTTGGCTTCCTCGGCCATTGCCAGCGCTTGGCGGGTTGGCACAACTCCGACATTCTGTCCGTCGGCTCCGATGAGGCGCACTTCGCGCGCGTCAATGCGGTGGTTAATCTTGTTACCTTCTTCTTTTTGCGGGGGGGCGGCACCGCGTACAATCGTTGGCCTCCGGGGGGGTATACTCAAGCTCTGTGCTTCTCCATGTTAGGGCCCTGTCGATTCCGCGACGGGCCGGTTAAGAACCCCGCTATAGACCTTGAAGCGGGGCTGCCGTCAAGGAGGGCTGAAAGGAGTGGATAATTTAGATGGCGGGTGTGGATTTTGAGCAAGGCCCGGGCGGCGTAAAACTGGCTTTTCTGCAGGATGGGGCCACCGATGATCTGGGCCGCTGCGGCTTCTTCTGGCTCGGCGGTTTCATGTCGGACATGCTTGGCAGCAAGGCCGAAGCCCTGGCCGCCCTGGCCCGCGAAACCCGAAGGCCCGGCCTGCGCTTTGATTATTCCGGCCATGGCCAGTCCGAAGGCGTCTTCACCGATGGTACTATTTCCGAATGGCTCGAACAGTCCATTCACATGTTCATCGAGAAGACCCACTCCAAACGCATTATTGTAGGCTCCAGCATGGGCGGCTGGCTGGCGCTTCTGCTGGCCAAGGTCCTGCTGCGTGATGACCCCCGCGCGGCGCGGCGCATGGCCGGCATCTTCCTTATTGCGCCCGCCGCCGACATGACCAGCGATCTGATGCTGAACAACTTCCCGCCCGAAGCCCTCCAACAGCTCAAAACCCGTGGTGTCTATGAGCGCCCCTCGGACTATGGCGATCCCATGCCCATCACCTTCAAGCTTCTGGAGGACGGCGCCAAACACCTGCTGCTGAAAACCGGGCTTGAACTGCCGTGCCCCGTACGCATTCTGCAGGGCAGCAGCGATCCGGACGTGCCGCCCTCCCATGCGCTAAAGGTTTTCGAAGCCCTCTCCGGCCCGGATATCACCATGACCCTGATCAAGGGCGGCGATCACCGCCTGTCGACACCTGGTCAATTGACGCTCATCCGCGAAACCGCAATGCAACTCGCCGAACGGGCTGACGGCATTACGCCGTGAGCGTGGGCAAGAGGGCGCGCAAGCCGTCGCGATAATTCGGGTAGAGCAATTTGTAACCCAGCTCAGCCTTGATACGCTTGTTGGAAACCCGCTTTGACTCCGCATAAAAACTTCTGGCCATGGGTGAAAGCTGTGCCTCCTCAAACGGAATTTCCGGCGGAACAGGCAGGTCCAGCAACTCAGCCGCATAGGCCACCACCTCCTGCGGCGGGCAGGGCTCATCATCGCAGACATTATAAGCCCGGCCCGGATGTGGCTTTGCATTGGAAACTGCAAGCACCCCTGCGATATCCTCCACATGAATGCGGCTGAAAATCTGCCCCGGCTTGATGATGCTCTTGGCGCTGCCAACCCGGACATTGAGCAGTGTGTTCCGCCCCGGTCCATAAATCCCGGCGAGGCGAAACACATGCACCGGCAGTCCAAAATCACTGTGTAGCCTGAGCCAGTTCCGCTCCGCCTCCAGGCGCCGCTGGCCCCGTACCGTATTGGGCTCCAGCGGGCTTTCCTCGTCAACCCAGTCGCCGGCCCGGTCGCCATAAACCCCCGTGGTTGAAAGATATCCCACCCATTTCAACTGCTTTGCAAGCCTCCGCAGTTGTTCCTCGAACAATTTCAAAACCGGATCGCCCTGTTCACCGGGAGGTGCCGAAATCAGGAGATGCGTAACATCGGTCGCAACCTGAAATGTGCTGTCAAACGGGAATCCTTGAAATCCCTGCGCCTCGATCTCGGCAATGCCCTCCGCATCGCGACTCGTCGCGGATATTTTCCATTCCCTCTTGTCCAGCTGCGCCGCAAAAGCCCGCGCCGAAAAGCCGAAGCCGAAACACAGAAGTTGATTCACGCTGAACTCCATTCGGCGTTCACTGCCGGATCAGATTCGTGCCTAGCATGTGCAAGGCGTTGTTCCTGGAAATCCTCGTCATCCAGCAGTTGCCCCAAAGCCCACACCGCCATGGCACGCACCAGCGGAGAAGCATCATTCAAGAGATGTTCCGCGACCTGAATGAAATCCGCGTTGCCGCTGTTGCCGATCGCAATCAGGACATTGCGCACGAAACGGTCCCGGCCCAAGCGTTTCACCGGCGAGCCCACAAACAATTTCCGGAATGCCGCATCATCCAGTTGAGCCAAGTCATCAAGGCCCGGTGAAATCAAATCTTGGCGCGCCCGCAGCTTCGCCTCGCTCGCCTCGCTGGCAAACTTGTTCCACGGGCACACCGCCAGGCAATCATCGCAGCCATAGATGCGGTTGCCCATGAGTTTGCGAAACTCGCGGTCGATATGGCCCCTGTGCTCAATGGTGAGATAGGAGATGCAGCGCCGCGCATCCAACTGGTAGGGCGCGGGAAACGCTTTGGTTGGGCAGATATCGAGACAGGCCTGGCAGGAGCCGCAATTATCCGTTTCGGAGTCATCGCCGGGCAGGGCCTTGTCGGTCAGGATCGTGCCGATAAAAAACCATGAGCCCAGGTCCCGCGACACCAAATTGGTGTGCTTGCCTTGCCAGCCCAGCCCCGCGGCATGGGCCAGCGGCTTTTCCATCAGCGGCGCCGTATCGACAAAAACTTTCACGTCCGACTTCGTAACGCTCGCAAACCAGGTGGCTATTTTCTTGAGCTTGCCCTTCACCACATCATGATAGTCGCGGTTCAGCGCATATGCTGAAATAACGCCTTGGGATTTCCGCCCCAGCCGTTCGAAGGCGTCAAGCCCCTGGCCATAATTCATGGCGAACACGATGGCCGATTGCGCTTCGGGCCACAGGGCCCTGGGCGCCGCGCGGCGCTCCGCCGTTGATGCAAGCCAGTCCATGTCGCCATGATAATTCTGCGCAAGGAAGCTGCGCAGTCTTTCCGCCTGCGCAGGCGCGGCATATGCTGACGTTATCCTGATCCCGCTGAAGCCTTCCTGTGTCGCCCGGGCGCGAAGCCGTTCAGAAATCGAGGTCGGCATAGGAAGCAGACGCCGGCATGCCGCGCAGAGTGTCACCGAGCAGGGGCCGGAATGACGGGCGCGACTTGATCCGCTGGTACCAGAGCTTTGCCACTGGAAAGTCCGTCCACGGAATATCGCCGAGATAGTCGATGACTGAAAGATGCGACGCGGCCGCAAGGTCGGCGATGGAAAGTTCCTCGCCCGCCAGCCATGAGCGGTGGTCCGCCAGCGTTCCCATGTAGTCGAGATGGTCCCGCAGCCGCGAAAGCCCGTAGCGCACCCGTGCCATGTCCGGTGCGCCGCCGCCGGTTTCGCGCGTCATGAACCGCCGGATGATTTTTTCCGTGATGATCGGCTCGGAAACCTCCGCATAGAATTTCGTGTCAAACCAGCCCGTGAGCCTTCGCACCTCGGCCCGCGCCGCCGCCTGTCCCGGAATGAGTTTCGTTTTCCCGGCGCGCGTCTCTTCCAGATACTCGGTGATCGCCTCGATGCCGCTGACGGCAGCCCCGCTGTCCTCCACGAAGACCGGCACGATCCCAGCCGGATTGAGAGTGAAAAGCGTCTCGCTCGGCGTCCATGGCCGTTCCTCGACCAGCTCGCATGCCACGCCATATTCCGCCAGGGCCAGGCGCAGGCGGCGGCTGAGCGGATCGAGTGGAAAGTGAAGCAATTTGGGCATGGGATGAAAAAACCGCCAGTGAAAGTCAGTGTCGTTGCTGCACTTAAACTAACCCTATAAGACGCACTTGTCTAACCGCAAGCGATTCGCGCCGGCGGTTTTCAAGGGTTGGCCGGATGTCACTTGAGCAGATTGTTGTGCTTGCCCTCATTCAGGGGATCACCGAATTTCTCCCAATTTCCTCCTCGGGCCATTTGATTCTGGTTCCCGCCGTCACCGGCTGGGCCGATCAGGGCGTGGTTACCGACATGGTCACTAATCTTGGGACGCTTGGGGCCGTGATCATCTATTTTTGGCGCGACGTCATCCACATGTTCTGGGGTTCCATTGATCTCGTCAGGCGCCGCGCCTCGCACAATGCCGAGCTTGTCTTTCACATCTTCATCGGTACGATCCCGGTCATTGTTGTGGGCCTGCTGCTGAAGCTCACCCATCTCGATGACCACATCCGCAGCGCCACGCTGGTGGCGATCAACGCCATTGTGTTCGGCGTCCTGCTTTATGCGGCGGACACCTACGGCCTGCTGCGCCGCACGATTGTCGACATGAACTGGAAATCGTCGCTCATCATCGGCGGAGCCCAGGCCCTGTCGCTGAGCCCCGGCACCAGTCGCTCCGGCATCACTATGACCGCCGCGCGCGGACTTGGGTTAACCAGGGTAGAAGCCGCGCGCTTTTCCTTCCTGCTCTCCATTCCGGCCAATGGAGCCGCCTCGCTGCTGATAATCGGCAATGCCCTGGAAAGCGGCGAAACCATTTCCGGCCCGGTCATTGTCACAGGCATTCTCACGTTCTTCATTGCGCTTGGCACCATGACCGTGCTCATGCGCATGATCCGCACCATAAGCTTCCTGCCCTTTGTGATTTACCGGGTGGCGCTCGGCGCCATCCTGCTGGGGCTGATCTACTCGGGAATTCCCTTGGGGACGGTGAACTGACCGGCCTTGCGGTAGCGGTAGAGATAGCTTGGCACAATGCCTTGAATGCTGTGGCCCGTGATTCCGAGACCTGCCAGATCGCGGCCCTCATGCATGGCAGCTTCGCTCACAACATTATCCGTTTTCAGGAGTTCAACCTGATCCGCCGTGAGCGGTGCAAAGGGCAACAGCCCCATGACGCTTCCCAGCACCTTGGCGATGGGCCAGGGCAGCGGAACCAGCAGGCGCTTGCGCCCGATGGTGTCCAGCGTGAACTCCAGGAGCTGCCTGAAGCTGAACACTTCCGGCCCGCCGAGTTCAAAAGTCTTTCCGCTGGCCTCGCCCGCGTCAATGAGGCGGGCAACGGCCTCGGCCAGATCGCCCACGAACAGCGGCGTGAATTTTGTATGGCCGCCGCCGATCAGCGGCAGAGCAGGGGTGAGGCGACTCATTCCCGCAAACTGGTTGAAGAAATTATCCTCTGGCCCGAACACGATGGAAGGCCGAAGGATAACGCCGCCGGGAAACGCCGCCTTGGCTTTCGCTTCGCCCGCAGCCTTGCTGCGCGCATAGTCGCTGGTTGACTCCGCATCGGCACCAAGCGCCGACATCTGGATGAAAACCTGGACCTTGGCCGCTTTTGCCGCCTTGGCCGATGCTTCCGCCCCGAAAACATGGATGCCATCAAAACTCTGAGCCCCGCGGCTGGCCAGAACCCCAGTCAGATTGACCACCGCGTAGGCGCCGTCACAAACAGCAACCAGCGAGGCAGGATACCGTACATTGGCCTGCACCGGCATCACCTGTCCGGTCGTGCCCAGGGGCTGCACATGCCCCGCCAGGTCCGGCCTGCGGCAGGCCACCCGGATACGGTAGCCGCGCTTGGCCAAAGCCCGCACAATATGGCGGCCGATAAAGCCCGAGCCGCCGATAAGGGTTACGATTTTCTCCGAATTTTCCGCGATCACGAAGCCACATCCAGTTGTTTCAAGGGTCCGGACGGCTTTTAGCCCCCGCTGGCGCCGTTGCAAAGAGCCTTGCATTGACATTATATCGCGCCTCCCGTTAAGAGACGCCCCATTGCCCTGATGGCGGAATTGGTAGACGCACTAGTTTCAGGTACTAGCGATGAAAGTCGTGGAGGTTCGAGTCCTCTTCAGGGCACCAAATTTTTCCAAAACAGAGCCATTTCGTTCGCACCGCTTACGGCTAGCGTTTTGACTGCCTTTATTTTCTCAGCCCTCTGGCTTTCCGGAACCTCCGTCGTCGCTGCCAGTTGAGGTGTCCGCGTAGCGCCGGAGGAAAATCATGGGAATTGTGGAATTTGAAAAATCATTTGCCGTCTTCGCCTCGAAGGTTTCCAAATGGACGGGAAGCTCTGCGGCTTTTTGCATCGCAGCCCTGTTCATTCTGGCCTGGTCCATAATCGGCCCTTATTTTGGTTTCTCGGCCAACTGGCAAATGGTGGTCAACACGGTAACCACTATTGCCACCTTCCTCATGGTGTTCGTCATCCAAAATAGCCAGAACCGCGATGGCCTCGCCCTGCAGATCAAGCTGGACGAGATTATCCGCGCGGTCGGCCACGCTGAAAACAGTTTCATCAACCTGGAGGACCGGTCTCAGGAAGAAATGGACCAGATCAAGGGCGAATTTGCCCGGATCTCCCTGAAAGCCCGCAATGGCCAACGGCGCAGCATTATAAAAGTGCACACCAAAAGAAAAATTTCCAGAGCCGGAACCAAATCAAGAGCCGCAGATTGAAAAGGCTTGAGAAGGGAATCACTCTTCTCCTTATCGCCACATGGAATTAGGAGAATATCATGGCCGAGAAAAACCTGGACGACCTGTTTCACGACACTCTCAAGGACATTTACTACGCCGAGCGCAAAATTCTTGCTGCCTTGCCTAAAATGGCCAAGGCTGCGCAGAGCGCCGAGTTGAAGACCGCCTTCGAAAAGCACCACGATCAGACCGAAGGCCAGGTAGAGCGCCTGGTCCAGGTGTTCGGGATCATCGACAAGAAGCCCCAGGGCAAAACCTGCCCGGCGATCGACGGGATCCTTGAAGAAGGCGCCGAGATCATGAGGGACTACAAGGGCACCGCCGCCCTTGATGCCGGCCTGATCGGCGCGGCCCAGGTCGTGGAACATTATGAAATGTCCCGTTACGGCACGTTGAAGCGCTGGGCCGAAATGCTCGGTCATACTGATGCGGCCGAGCTCTTGAACGAAACCCTGGAAGAAGAAGAGCAGACCGATGTTGACCTGTCGGCGCTGGCTGATGCTTCCGTCAATCAGAAAGCCCAGATGGCTGCTGAGTAAAAAATGTGGGGCGGTGGCTGAGTCGCCGCCCCGTTTCCCATGGCTGCCTCCAACCGCATTCAAATCCTTTCACCTGCCAATAGGAGTCCCCTCATGGCCAAATCAGCGAAGAAGACTCCGAAGAATGCCGCGAAAATTCACGATCAGAGCGTAAGGCGGGGTGAAGGTGGCGAACTGCATCAAACCGCGGAAGATGGTTTCTCCCTCCTGACCACAGCCCAGGGCGGGCCCGTCGCCGATGACCATAATTCGCTCAAGATTGGCGCGCGCGGCCCGACCGCCTTGGAAGATTTCCATTTTCGGGAGAAAATTTTCCATTTCGACCATGAGCGCATTCCCGAGCGTTTGGTCCATGCGCGCGGTTATGGCGCGCATGGTTACTTTGAAAATTATAAATCTCTTGCAAAATACACCCGCGCTGATTTGTTCCAGCGCACCGGCGAGAAAACCCCCGCCTTTGTCCGCTTTTCCACCGTCGCCGGCAGCAAAAGTTCCGTTGATCTCGCCCGCGATGTGCGCGGTTTTGCGGTGAAGATTTACACCAATGAAGGCAATTGGGATCTGGTAGGTAACAACATCCCCGTCTTCTTCATTCAGGATGCCCTGAGGTTTCCCGATCTGATTCATGCGGTAAAGGAAGAACCCGATTCCGCTTTCCCCCAGGCGCAATCGGCGCACGACAATTTCTGGGATTTCATCAGCCTGACGCCGGAGAGCATGCACATGATCATGTGGGTCATGTCCGACCGGGCTTTGCCGCGCTCCTTCCGCTTTATGGAAGGATTTGGGGTCCACACGTTCCGCCTTGTTGATGCGGCTGGCGCGTCAACCTTTGTTAAATTCCACTGGAAACCTAAGCTTGGCCTTCAGTCGGTGGTCTGGAACGAGGCGGTGAAAATCAATGGTGCCGATCCGGATTTCCACCGGCGCGATCTCTGGGAAGCAATTAAATCAGGAAACTTCCCCGAATGGGAACTCCAGGTTCAGCTCTTCGATGACAAGTTTGCAGAAAAATTTGATTTCGATGTACTGGACGCCACCAAGCTCATTCCGGAGGAAATCCTCCCGCCAGTTCCCGTGGGTCGCCTTGTTCTCGACCGCATGCCCGACAACTTCTTTGCCGAGACCGAGCAGGTGGCCTTCATGACCCAGAATGTCCCACCCGGCATCGATTTCTCGAATGATCCTCTCTTGCAGGGCCGGAATTTTTCTTACCTGGACACGCAGATAAAGCGCCTTGGCGGACCGAATTTCACGCACATTCCGATTAATGACCCCAAATGCCCGTTCCATCATTTCCAGCAGGACGGCCATATGGCCATGCGCAATCCCACTGGCCGGGCCAATTATCAGCCAAACTCCTGGGAGCTTGGCCCGCGGGAATCTCCCGTAAAGGGCTTTCAATCCTTCCCGAAACCTGTCGAGGGAACCAAGCAGCGCGTGAGGTCCGAAACCTTTGCGGATCACTACAGCCAGGCCCGGCAATTCTACATCAGCCAAACGGCCACGGAACAAAACCATATTGCCGCCGCCCTGACCTTTGAGTTGAGCAAGGTGAAAACCCCGGTGATCAGGGAACGCATGGTGTCCCATCTCGTCAACATTCACGACGATTTGGCAGGCAAAGTTGCGCAGAATCTGGGAATCAAGGAAATGCCGGAAGCGGCAGAGGCTGCCCTGCGAACCCGCACAGACCTCAAATCCTCTCCCTCACTCAGCATTGTTCAAAATGGCCCGAACCGCTTCGAAGGCCGGAAGCTTGGAATCATGCTGACCGAGGGCGCTGACGCCGCTATCTTCACCGCCTTGAAAGCGGCGGTCAAAAAAGCCGGTGGCGTGTGTGAAGTTATCACCCCTGAAATCGGCGGAGTTAATCTTGGCGATGGCACTGCCGTGGCGGGAGACCAGATGATCGGCGGCGGGCCTTCCGTGCTTTACGATGCCGTGGCTTTGGTGTTAGGGCCTGGTACTGGCGAAGAATTGACGCAAAAGCTGGAAGCCTGTGACTTCCTCGCCGATGCCTTTTCCCATTGCAAGTTCATTGCGCTTACTCCTGAAGCCCTGCCGCTCGTGAAAAAAGTCGGTATTGAAGATTCATTGGATAATGGAGTCCTGCATCTCGGCGCCGGCAAGGATGTGAAGGAGTTTGTGTCGCTCTTGGGAGAACTGAGGCTTTGGAAGCGCGAAGAGCTGTTCGCCAAATGACGATGCATCTTGCCGGTTGGAATTTCACGATTCATGAAGCAGGACTGGATGAAGGCTCGATGCACGTCATTGATGTCATGATTCCAGACTTCCAGCAGGCGAAGGCATCGGCGTTGCAGCAGTATAGGCCTGGGAGCGCAGTGACGGATTTCCGTCCACTTTCGGAAGAGGAGTTGAAGGGCGCTGTTCCTGTCGGCAGCTTTCGCAAGTGGATTTTATTGAACGAACCGCGCGAAGAGGCAAACGAGCTCGGTTTCCTTGATTTATGGCCTCATGTGGAAATGGTAAACTTTGTTCCGAGATAGGGGATTGGGTTTGCACACCTTACATAATTGCAGCTCATTGTGACTTACCCAACATTGGACAAGGATTGACGCACTATGAAACTCATGACTGCGATAAAAGACGCATTTTCCCTTACGCGTTCGCAGCGATTGATGGAAGCCACTCAGCGCATTCAGGAAGGTCTTTCCCAGAGAAAGCAAAAACCTCCCCCCGCTTCCAAGCCTTATGTGTCGCCCAAATATGTAAGCAAGGCCTCACGCCCATTGGGCGAAGTGATTCAGACTCTGCAGAAAATGAAAAAAGGTTCGTTCCCTTTGGGAAAGGGAGTCCTCCGGCCATCCCCCATAGAACCCCACATTATCGACGGCGCTCATTTCCTGAATCTGTCCTTTTCATGTGATGCAGGTGTTCGCACCTACAAACTCTATGTTCCCAAATATAAGCCAGCCGAACGCCGTCCCCTCTTGATAATGCTCCATGGCTGCAAGCAGAACCCTTCGGATTTTGCCATCGGCACGGGAATGAACGATCTGGCTGAAGCTCACGGGATGCTCGTGGCATACCCCGCTCAGGCTCACGCTCATAATCCGTCCGGCTGCTGGAATTGGTTTAATCCGGGCCATCAGCACAGGGGGATCGGCGAACCTGCAATTATCGCGGGCCTCGCCTCTGAAATAATCACCGACCACGATATTGATGCTGGGCGGGTTTTTGTTGCGGGACTCTCGGCCGGTGGCGCAATGGCTGTGGTAATGGGGGAAACCTATCCCGAGCTTTTTTCAGCGGTGGGCGTTCACTCAGGGCTTCCCTACAAGTCGGCAAGTGACGTGGTATCGGCCTTTGCCGCCATGCGTGGCGACTTGCAAACCCCGGCCAGATCAGGATCAATAAGAACCATCGTTTTTCATGGCGACGCCGATACGACAGTGGTTCCATTGAATACCAGGGAAATTATCAATGGAAGAAGTTTTTCAAGTGAACACACGCACCACGGAGTGTTGGACGCCGGGAGAAGATATACGCGCGAGGTCTTCGAAGATCAAAACGGCATGCCGGTTGCGGAGAATTGGCTGGTTCAGGGCGCCGGCCATGCCTGGGCCGGAGGTAATCCGCTAGGGAGTTTTACCGATGAGGCCGGCCCCGACGCCTCGAAGGAAATGCTGCGCTTTTTCCTGAACCGGTAATTTCAGCCTGGCCTGCGAAACCGTTTGAATCGATTCCGGCTTTCGCAACTCTTGGTCACCTTGTTTCGCCGGTTGCCTGAGATCGTGCAGATCTTGCCCTCGGATATTCCCACTACGATGGCTATGTGGGAATGGTGGAAAAATGCCAAATCACCAGTTCGCGGGGTCTTTACGACAGCTCCGGCACGGTTGGTGTCCCACCCAGCTACTGATCCGGCAGTTGTGGGGGCCTCTTCCCGGAGCGCTCGAACATTGACCTGACGAAAATTGCACACCAGCTTGTGCGCGCGGTATTGACGCCCATTAGGCTGTTCAATCGCGGAGTCCCTCTTCCAGCCGAGGTAGCGGCCTGCCTGAGAAGTTATATCCGCGTGCGCCGATTCCGATACGCCAATCAGTAGTGCGAGGCCCAGGGCCATCCCGGCTTTAGTGATCAATCTGCTTTTCCCAATTCATAATGCGGTGAACGCCAGAATCTAACGAACCTCACTTCGCTTGGAACTATGGGCTCCGTGCGTTCAAAATGCGTCTGTCTAAAGGTGAGTCATGCTTAAAAGATTACAAATTGTTTAGAAGCTGAGCCTGCTGGATGACCACAAAGCATGAATTGCGTGTCTAGAATTTTCTGCTGAGAAATTCTGACCCCCTAAGGCCAAATCGCCAGAGTTCTTCCACCGCCTTGCTGATGCCGATGCGCTTGCCGGTGTGAACGGTAAAGGAGGTTTGCGCGGGTCGAACCTCAAACGGCAATTCATTGAGAGCGAGCCCGTCATGAACTCCCTCAATGGCCAGCGCCTGGCATAACCGCCCCGGGCCGGAACACAGAAGGCGATCGGCGTCCAGGCCCCGTCTGGTGCGCATCAGGGGTAGGTCGGTAGTAGGTTCCAAAGCCCTGATCAATACGGCTGAACCCGGCAGGCACACCGCATTGAGGCACCAATGAATACCATAGGACCGATAGATATAGGCATGGCCCGCCGGTCCGAACATGCTGGAATTTCTTTTGGTGGGGCCGTTGAAGCTATGGGAAGCCGCGTCTTTCGATGAATAGGCCTCGGTCTCGACGATGATCCCGCCCACTCCGTTAAAAAGCAGGGTGTTACCGATCAGATCCTGGGCAACGTCCAGAGCCGGCCGCCCAAAAAAATCGTAGTCCGTAATTTCCATGGGAAGTATTTACCTAATAAAAGAGACCGTCGAAAGACCATCTCCGTCCAACCGCCGGAACGGGCCCCACAACCAGTCGTTCCAGCTAATCTCGGGATATTTTTGTCCACGCGGAACCTTCTGAAGCGCGCTTGATTATGACTCGCAAGAGCTTTGAAAGGAAAACATCATGGCCCATTCCGCTGAAACCACCTACGATGCCACCCGCGACCAGCGCACGGGAAGGCGCGTCCTTCCGATCGACGCGGACCATGCCATTAAAGCTGACGCGGAATCCCTGCCCCTGACCGATGAGGACAACCGGGGCATTGCCATCGGCGATGACGATGCGACGGGTGAGGAAGGCGATCTGCCCGAGGAATTGCGCGCTGAGGACGCGGAGGAGGGCGGAGCAGCAGCACCCTCCTCAGTTGTAGTAAACTCCACCGTGCCAAGAAT
This sequence comes from Hyphomicrobiales bacterium, assembly GCA_038251095.1. Lineage (GTDB taxonomy): Bacteria > Pseudomonadota > Alphaproteobacteria > Rhizobiales > Aestuariivirgaceae > Aestuariivirga. The sequence goes on along the minus strand of JBBSBQ010000020.1, from coordinate 20,451 downwards.
GAAAGCTGCCGACGCGGAAAATGAAGCGGCGGAGTCTGACGGTCAACTTGTCGACGCAGCCACGCTGGATGAAGAGACCGTGGAAGGCGAACGGCCGGAAGCCCTGGCAAAGTTTGCCGAAGTGGCCCGCAACAGGGATGGCAAGCCGGTGCGGAACGGAACAGAAGCAACTGCGGAGACTGCGCCAATTCCAACCGACCCAACGCAAAAGCAGGACGCGGCCACCCGCGTATTGCGTGAAGGCGTTTTGCAGCAAGATCAGGGAGCTGATGAAGCCATTGACCAGCTGCCCGACCGCACGACTCCGCGCCACAATCTTCCGCAGGGGCAATAATGACCGGAAAAAAGCTGCCAGAATCACACTTGCGCCCCGATGCGCCGAACTACGCGGCAACGCCCGCGGGCGTGACGCGGCCCAGGACAATGAGGGAATAGAGGAAGAAAATAACCCCGGTGTGAGCCCGGGCAGTCTCCCGGAAACGGTCGAAGGGGCGGATGACGCCGGTTCTGAACAAACCGCTGGTGCCCAGGAGTTCCAAGATGGCAATTACGCGCAATATATGAACCGGGGCGATGGACGCTATGTGAAGCTGTTGCAGGATCAGGCGGAAGGCGCATTCGGGCCTGATATGGACCACGGTGGTGAGACGCGCCGGATCCACCGCCTGAAAAGCCAGTAAAGTCAGGCGAGAGAGTGGCGTTTCCGCCAAGCCTTGAGTATTTTCGCCCAGTCTTGTAAGCCTCGACACCTATGAAACACACGAGGCTAAGACTGCGGAATGACGATTAAGCTCTACAAGGGCGACTTGCCTGCCGGACTGGATTTTGGAAGTTCTGTCGCCATTGATACGGAAACTCTCGGCCTGCTGCCGCGCCGCGACAAGCTCTGCCTCGTGCAGCTCTCTTCCGGCGATGGCAATGCCCATCTCGTGCAGCTTGATCGCGCAACCTACGACGCCCCCAATCTCAAGGCCCTCTTGGCCGATCCAAAAATCACCAAGATCTTCCACTTCGCCCGCTTCGATGTGGCCGTGCTCAAGCACTATCTCGCTGTCGACACATTCCCACTTTACTGCACCAAATTGGCCTCAAAGCTGACCCGGACCTACACGGATCGTCACGGCCTGAAGGATCTGGTGAAGGAATTGCTCGGCATTGAACTGAACAAGCAGCAACAAAGCTCCGATTGGGGCGCCCATATGCTGAGCGATGCGCAAAAGCAGTATGCGGCCCAGGACGTGCTCTATCTCCATGAGCTGAAGGCCCGTCTCGACCAGATGCTGGAACGTGAAGGCCGTGGCCCCCTTGCCCGGGCCTGTTTCGATTTTGTACCCACCCGGGCCTCGCTCGATTTGGCGGGCTGGACCGAAGAAGATGTCTTCGCACACTGAAATCCAGGCTGACAACACCGATGAACTGTTGCTGGCCGCAGCCCGCCGGGCGCGCTTGGCTCCCATATTGAGCTGGGCCGCCCTGGCCTTTGGCCTTGGTCTGGTGATCGTGTTTCTTGTCCAGACCGGCCTTTTTTCGGCCCTGCGTCCCAAACCCGCGCCTCCTGCTCCGACAGTTGAAATGCCCGAGCAGATTGCCGGCGCCTTCGCCCGCATCGCCGGCCTTGACCGCGAAAATCAACCCTATGTCATAACCGCCAAAAAAGGCTATCAAGACAAGGAAACGGCGAAGCTGGTCCACCTGGAAGATCTGACCGGCACGTTTCAAAGAAAAACAAGCCAGCCTTTTGAGCTGTTTTCAAAGACCGGTATTTATGATTCGAAGGCACGAGCGATGGACCTGGAAGGCAATGTAAGGATCGTCGAGAAGGGCCGCTTTAGTGCCACCATGGCAAAGGCTCATGTGGAGCTTGAGAAGAAAAATCTGGTGTCCGATGTGCCGGTCGTGGTTGAAATGGATGCCGGAACGATTACGGCGAATGGTTTGCAAGTGAGCAATGACGGTAACAACATAAAATTCCTGAATGGCGTAAAAGCCAGTTTTAATCAGACAATGACTAAGGGAGAAACGACCCCATGATCCGGAAGTTAGCGGCTTCGGCCTTCATTCTTGGCCTCCTTGCGGCCCCTCTGCATGCCGCCGAGAAAATCTCGACGCCTGTCGAGGTGGAAGCCAATGAAATGGAAATCGTCGATGCCGACAAGCAGGCCATTTTCCGGGGCAAGGTCGATGCGGTGCGCGGCAGCCAGCATATCCGCAGCGATGTCATGACGGTGTTTTACGCCGAGGCGAAACAGCCCGATGGCACCAGCAAATCGCAAGCCAGCAAACTGGACGCCAAGGGCAATGTGACCATCACCACCAGCAAACAGGTGATTACCGGCGATTGGGCGAAAATGGATATCGTTGCCAACACCCTGCTGGTGGGCGGCAAGGTAAAACTCACCGAGGGAAAAACCACCCTTCAGGGCGAAAAACTCACCGTTGACCTCAATACGGAGAGAACCCTCATGTCCGGTGGCCGCGTTAAGGGCAGTTTTGTTCCAAAATAGCGGGCTTCATTCTATATTAACAAAAATAGGCGGTAATCAGGTGGCGCAGAACGGTGAGGTTGGACGTATTCGGCGTCCGGGTGTGGCGATAGATGCGCCAAACCGGGCAAAGAATGCGCGCTCCATGGGCCACAAGCCTGTTGGAAGCGCGGGTTTCCAGGGCCAGCCTGCGCGCGAAGGGATTGTCGCCCGTTTGCTCGTCAAGAGCTATAAGCGCCGGCCCGTCGTGCGCGGAGTGACACTCACCGTTAAGCGTGGTGAAGCCGTAGGTCTTCTCGGACCCAATGGCGCCGGCAAAACGACGGTGTTCTACATGATCATCGGGCTGATTGCCGCCGACCAGGGCACGATCAGTCTTGACGGGGCGGATATAACCCATCTGCCGATGTACCAGCGCGCAAGGCTGGGAATCGGCTACCTGCCCCAGGAAAGCTCGATCTTCCGCGGACTGTCGGTTGAAGACAATATCCGCGCTGTACTCGAGCTCGTCGAGCCCGACAAATCCAGCCGCGAACGTGTGTTGCGTGAGTTGCTTGATGAGTTCTCTATTACCCATATCCGGCATTCGTCGGCTGTTGCACTCTCTGGCGGAGAGCGTCGCCGCGTGGAAATCGCCCGAGCCCTTGCCGCAAAGCCAAAATTCATGCTCCTCGACGAGCCCTTCGCTGGAATTGACCCGATTGCGATCGGTGATATTCGCAACATGGTGCGACAGCTCACCGCTCGGGGAATCGGGGTGCTTATTACGGATCACAACGTTCGTGAAACCCTCGAGCTCATCGACCGGGCCCTCATCATCCATGAGGGCAAAGTCCTGACCGAAGGCACGCCCAATGAGATTGTTAACAATCCCGACGTGCGCCGCTATTATCTCGGCGAAGAATTCTCGCTTTAGGATTGGTGGTCAGTCATGGCATTGATGCAGCGAATGGACTTGCGCCAGGGCCAATCCCTGGTCATGACCCCGCAGTTGCAGCAGGCCATCAAGCTGCTGCAGATGTCCAATCTCGAATTGCAGGCCTATGTCGAAGGCGAGCTTGAACGCAATCCGTTGCTGGAGCGCGACGAGCGCGGCAGCGACGTGCCGAAATCCGAAGCGCGCGAAGATACGGATACCGTATCGGCCCTGAATTCCAGCACCTCCCAGGAAGACAAGCTGCGCACCCTCGATACGGACCTCGAAAATGTCTACACCCACGAGGCCCGCGCCGATGCGAGCAGCCGTGAAAGCCAGGCGCCCGCCGAATCCGGCTGGGCCTCGCTGCGCCCCACCGGGGGAATTTCACTCGACAGCGATGAATATGATTTCAGCGCCTCGCTGACCCGGACGCAAACCCTGGCGGAGCATCTCACCGACCAGCTCAATCTCAACATATCCGCCCCCACCGACCGCATCATCGGCCAGAATCTCATCGGCATGGTGAATGAGGCGGGCTATCTCACCGGCGATATTTCCGACATCGCAAACTATCTCGGCACCACGCGCGATCACGTGGCGCGCGTTCTTGAAACGCTCAAGACCTTTGATCCCATCGGTGTCTTTGCCGCCGATTTGCAGGAATGCCTCGGCCTGCAGCTGCGCGAGCGCAATCGCCTCGATCCGGCCATGGCCACCCTGATTTCCAATCTCAATCTCGTCGCCAGGCGGGATTTTGCAGCGCTCAAGGCGCTATGCAAGGTGGACCTTGAAGACATCAGGGAAATGATAGCCGAACTCAAGGATCTCAATCCCAAGCCAGGCCACGCCTTTGGTTCCGAGCCGGTTCAGCCCGTGGTGCCCGATGTCTATGTGCGCGCCGACCAGGATGGTTCGTGGCTGGTAGAGCTTAACAACGACACGCTTCCGCGCGTGCTGTTCAACAACCAGTATTTGAGCAAGGTGTCGCGCACCGCCTCGCGCGAAGCCGACAAGAATTATCTCAACGAATGCCAGGCCAACGCCACCTGGCTCATCAAGAGCCTTGATCAGCGGGCAAAAACCATTTTGAAAGTGGCGCGCGAAATTGTCCGCCAGCAGGATGCGTTTCTGGTTTTGGGCGTTCAGCACCTGCGGCCCATCAATCTCAAGACCGTGGCCGAAGCCATCGAGATGCATGAGTCGACGGTGAGCCGCGTGACCTCGAACAAGTATATGGCAACCCCGCGCGGTACATATGAATTAAAATATTTCTTTACAACTGCCATTGCTTCTTCGACGGCGGGCGGGGATAGCCACTCGGCAGAATCAGTGCGCCAGCGCATCAAGGAGATGATCGCAGCAGAGGCCCCGAAAAGCATCCTGTCGGATGATACCATCGTTGAAAATCTTCGCGCCGAAGGCATTGAAATTGCCCGGCGGACTGTGGCCAAATACCGGGAATCACTTAATATTCCCTCGTCGATCCAGCGCCGCCGAATGGCCCAGTCGGAAACCCGCTAGGCGATTGACTTGAAGCCTGCACGCGGCTAGTTTCCGCCCCGTTTTAACGGTCAGGCTTGCTGTTCGGATGTGTAACAGGGCCAGCCTTAATTTCCACAAGGACCATATTCAAGTTAGTTGACGTTAGCAATTCGCGCGCCCATGTCTTATAAGAAGAGGTGGCGGAGAAGGATTTTCGAAAGCCATGCAGATTAAGGTCACCGGCAAGAACATCGATATCGGTGAGGCCCTCAGGATCCATGTAGATGAGCGCCTGCAACAGTTCCGCCAGAAATATTTTGAAGGCACCGTGCATGCCCACGTGACTGTCGAAAAGCAGCGCTCCACATTCCAGACGGATTGCAGCTTGCATTTGGCCACCGGCCTAGTTTTGCAATCGCATGGCACGGCCGCTGATGCGTTTCCGAGTTTTGATGCGGCGGCCCAGCATCTTGAAAAGCAGCTGAAGCGCTACAAGCAGCGCCTGAAGGACCATCACAAGGAGCGCCGCGAACCGGTGCGCCAGTCGCAAGCCGCAAGCTATGTCATTCAGGCGGGCGACGAAGAGGGTGATGAGCCTGCAAGCCTAAACCCCGTGGTCATTGCCGAATCATCCACCAGCGTACCGGAACTTTCTGTCGGAGAAGCCGTCATGCAGCTTGAAATTTCCAGTGTCCCGTTCGTCCTGTTCAGGAACAGCAAGGGCGGCCAGACCAACGTGGTATACCGGCGCAGCGATGGCAACATCGGCTGGGTTGATCCCAGGCCTGCTGCGTAAGTGGAAGTGCAAGCATGACAGATCTCGCAGATATCATCGATGCCCGTGCCGTATTGCCCAACGTCAAGGCGCAGGGCAAGAAACAGCTTCTTCAGGATTTGGCACAAGCCATGTCAAAGTTTGTGGCGGTCGATCACCGCATCATTTTTGAAACGCTGCTGACCCGCGAAAAGCTGGGCTCCACCGGCATTGGCCAGGGCATCGCCATTCCCCATGGCAAGCTCGCTTCCATCAACCGCGTCTACGGATTGTTTGCGCGGCTGAGCACACCCATTGCCTATGATTCGCTCGATGGTCAGCCGGTGGATTTGGTGTTTGTCCTCCTCGCACCCGATCACGCCGGCGCTGACCATCTCAAGGCCCTGGCGCGCATTTCAAGATTGCTGCGCGAGAACGACACGATTGCCAAGCTGCGCGGCACCGACACGGCCGAGGGCCTCTACTCAATACTCACGGAACCGTCCGCCGCCGCTTCCGCGGCTTAAAAATTATTTCTGTCATCCCGACGGAAGTCGGGGCCCAGACTTTGAACAGGTGTAATCGCTGAAAGCCTTGGTCCCGGCTTTCGCCGGGATGACAAAATTAAGTTGGAAAGCGTTGACTCTGTTAATGCAGGCTGATCGCCACCAGCTCATGCTCCACGGCGCTGTCGGCCGCGGCTTCGCGGGTTCCCGAAATCGAGATCGGCGAGCCATTGGCGTTGAACAGGCAGAAGAGCTTCGCATCCGGCGCAACCTGCGCCTGCGGGCCGACCAGCCGGATCACGTCACGGCCTTCGATTTCGCGGATATAGGACAGTGCACCGTTACCGAGCTGGGCAAGCTCTTCTAGGCTCAGTTCAAAGCCTTCCTTGCTGTTGCTGGTGTTCATGATGCTACTCCTTGATCTCAACATGCCGGATAACACTGCTCGCTTCCGGCCTCCTTAAGTTAATTATTAAAAGACCGTTTACAAGGGTGGCATCGATCACATCCATGCCGTCGGCCAGCACGAAGGCCCGGGCAAACTGCCGCCCGGCAATGCCGCGGTGGAGGTAGTCGCGGGGTTCCTCGTCTTTGATCCGTCCCCGGATGTTCAGCTGGTTGTCCTCGATGGTGATTTCCAGATCCTGGCGGCGGAATCCGGCAACCGCGAGGGTGATGCGCAAAACTTCGGCGCTGCCTTCCGCCAATCGTTCGATATTGTAAGGCGGATAGCCCTCACCGGAGGTTTTGAGGGCCTGGTCGAGAAGGCGCTCCAGATCGTCAAAACCAAGCAAAAGGGGCGAGGAAAACACGGATATCTTGCTCATCGGACTTTGCCCTCGTGAAAGCGGCTTCAGGAATACTGCGGCCCATCTGGCACCGCAGCGTGATTGCTAATATGAGAGTTCGGGAAGCTGCTTACAAGGGAATGCCATGACAGGAAATTTGGATCGTGTTGCGCTGGTAACGGGCGCCGGAAGTGCTGAAGGCATAGGCTTTGCAACGGCAATGGCTCTCGCCAAGGCGGGCGCACGGGTGGCCATTACGTCGACCACAAAACGCATCTTCGAGCGCCTCGAAACCCTGGGTGCTGGCCATGCCGCCTTTACCGCCGACCTGACCGTCGTTGAAGATGTCAGCGAGTTGATCCGCGCCGTGAATGAAAAATTTGGCCGCATCGATATTGTGGTGAACAATGCTGGCATGGTCCAGCAGGGCATCGATTTCAAGAGTTCAAGGATCGAGGAAATCACCGACGCGGAATGGCAGCGCCACCTGGCGCTCAACGTCACAACCGCCTTCAACGTCACCCGCGCCGTGCTGCCGCTCATGCAAAAACAAAGATATGGACGCATCGTCAACGTGGCTTCCGTGACCGGCCCGCTTGTCACCAATCCCAAAGCTGCCGGCTATTCCTCCGCCAAGGCCGCCATGACCGGCCTGACCCGCGTGACGGCCGTCGAAAACGCCAGCAGCAACATCACCTGCAACGCCGTGCTGCCGGGCTGGATCGAAACCGCCTCGTCAAGCAAGGAAGAAATCCTGGCGGGCAAGGCCACACCTTCCAGAAGGCCGGGCTCAGCGTCCGAAGTGGCCGCCGCCTGTGTGTTCCTCGCCAGCGAAGAGGCCAGCTACGTCAACGGCGCCATGCTGGTGGTTGATGGCGCAAATTCCATCGTCGAGTTCAAGGGGGCAGGCGATGACTGGTATTGATGACTGGTCCGGCAAAACCGTTCTCATCGTCGGCGGCAGCGGCGGCATGGGCCGCGCCACGGCGCAGGAATTCGCGGGTGCTGGCGCCAATGTCGCCATCGCCGATATCAGCATCGAAAATTTGCCGCCGGAATTTCTTGCTATCAAGGGCGACGTCACGAAGGTTTCGGATTGCGCTGACACGGTTTCCAGAACCGTTGCGCGGTTCGGCCGGCTCGATCTTGTCAATGCGGCGGGCGTCTGGGTGGAAGGCCAATCTTCCGCCATGTCCGAGGCCCAGTGGGACCGCACGATCGATATCAATTTGAAAGGCACTTTCTTCACGTGCCGCTACGCCATTCCGGAACTTGAAAAAACCGTCGGCCAGATCATCAACATCGCCTCCGACGCAGGCCTCATGGGCGGTGCGGAAGCGGCAATTTACTGCGCTCCCAAGGGCAGCGTTGTCTTGCTCACCAAGGCTCTGGCCCTCGAACTTGCGCCGAAGGGCGTGCGGGTGAATGCCATTTGCCCCTGCGATGTGGAAACCCCCATGCTGGACTTCCAGGCGCGGGAATTCGGCGGCGGCGGTCCGGAAGGCTACATCGCCAAACTGCGCTCGATTTATCCGCAAGGCGCCCGCCAGCGCTTGCAAAAGCAGCGGAAATAGCAGCTTCTATCATAGCCATTGCTTCGCCGCGATTGGCGCCCATAAACGGCGCGGCGCTGCCTATCGACTTCGGAACCACCGCCGGAAGACGATGGTTCGTCACTTGCAAATGACAGGAATTTGGCGTCAATTGCCCGCAAGGCTTGATCAGCCGGTCAAAAAAATCAGGGAGATGTTTATGATCAGGAAATTACTCGCGACCGCTGCGTTGACAGCAATGATGGCGGCGTCCGCATTTGCCGCCGATGACAAGCCGGCTATCGTCTTCGATATCGGCGGAAAGTTTGACAAGTCCTTCAATGAAAGCATGTACAACGGTTCGGAAAAGTTCAAGGCTGAATCGGGCACCGCTTACGGCGAATTCGAAATCGCCAATGAAGCCCAGCGTGAACAAGCCATCCGCAATTTCGCCGACCAGGGCTATAGCCCGATTATCGCCGCGGGCTTTGCCCAGGCCTCGGCCCTTGAAAAAGTCGCCAAGGAATATCCCGATCTCAAGTTTGCCATTGTTGACATGGTCGTCGAATTGCCAAACGTGCAATCCATCGTGTTCAAGGAACAGGAAGGGTCTTATCTCGTCGGCATGATGGCCGCCATGGCTTCGAAGTCCGGCAAGGTTGGCTTCGTTGGCGGCATGGACATTCCCCTGATCCGTCGCTTCGGCTGCGGCTATGTGCAGGGTGTGAAGGCCGCCAACGCCGATGCAACCGTTTTCCAGAACATGACCGGTGACACCGGTGCTGCCTGGAACGATCCGGTGAAAGGCGGCGAAATCACCAAGGGGCAGATGGCCCAGGGTGCTGACATTGTTTATGCAGCCGCCGGTGCTACTGGCCTCGGTGTATTGCAGGCCGCGGCCGATGGCGGAGCGCTTTCAATCGGCGTTGATGCCAACCAGAACTACCTGCATCCCGGCAAGGTTTTGACCTCCATGCTGAAGCGTGTGGACGTTGCCGTTTATAACGTGATGAAGTCCGGCAAGGACGGCACCTTCAAGCCTGGCATCATGGAACTTGGTTTGGCCGAGGATGGCGTTGGCTACGCCATGGATGATAACAACAAGGACCTCGTCACGCCGGAAATGGCAGCCGCCGTCGAAAAGGCCAAGGCCGATATCATCGCCGGCACCGTGAAGGTCCATGACTACATGACAGACAACAAGTGCCCGGTCGAATAATCGGCTGATCTTGTGACAATTGACCCTCTCCCTTTGCGGGAGAGGGTTTCATTGAAATAGCCATGACCCCAGCCATTGAACTTATCGGTATCGACAAACGCTTTGGCGCTGTTCACGCCAACAAGGACATCACCTTGGAAATCGCCCAAGGCTCAATCCACGGCATTATCGGCGAAAATGGCGCCGGCAAATCCACCCTGATGTCGATCCTCTTTGGCTTCTATGCCGCCGACAAGGGCGAAATCAAAATCAAGGGCGAGCCGATCAGGATTAAATCATCTTCCGACGCCATAGCCCACGGCATTGGCATGGTGCACCAGCACTTCATGCTGGTAGATACCTTCACGGTTCTTGAAAATGTCGTGCTCGGGGCCGAAGGCGGAAGGCTGATTGGCCCCGCCCTTGCCAGGGCGCGCGAAGAACTGACACGGCTGGCCCGTGACTATGAGCTTGACGTTGATCCCGATGCCATCGTCGGCGAGTTGCCCGTGGGCCTCCAGCAGCGCGTCGAAATTCTCAAAGCCCTCTTTAAAGGCGCTGAAACCCTGATTCTTGACGAGCCCACCGGCGTGCTCACCCCTGATGAAGCCGATCACCTCTTCCGCATCCTGGGCCAGCTCCGCGATCAGGGCAAAACCGTGATCCTGATCACCCACAAGCTGCGCGAGATCATGGCCATCACCGATCATGTCTCGGTCATGCGCCGCGGCGAAATGGTGGCGACGAAGGAAACTAGGAAGACGTCTGTGGAAGAATTGGCCGAGCTCATGGTGGGACGCCGCGTGTTGCTGCGCGTGAAGAAGGGCAAGGCCACGCCCGGCCAGGTGGTGCTCGATGTGAAGAACCTCACCTGGAAAGACCGAAAGGGCACGCCCCGCGTTGAAAATGTGTCCTTCACTGTCCGCAGCGGCGAAATCGTCGGCATCGCCGGAGTTTCCGGCAATGGTCAGTCGGAACTCCTCGAACTGATCAGCGGCATTTCAAAACCGTCATCCGGTCAGATCATTTTTGAAGGCAAGGATATCGGCATCTTGGGCGATCCACGCCACGTCCGCGAAGAGGGCCTCGCCCATGTCCCCGAAGACCGCCAGCATCGCGGACTCATCGCCTCCTTTGACGCATCTGAATCGGGCATTCTGGGCTGGCAGTATGATGAGTCCCTGGGCCATGGCTTTCGCTTGGACCGCCAGGCGGTTATTGCCCGCAGCAAGAAGGATATGCTGGAATTTGACGTTCGCCCCGCCGACCCACTGCTCAAGAGCGGAAAATTTTCTGGCGGCAACCAGCAGAAAATCATTCTCGCCCGTGAGATCGGCCGCGATCCCGATTTGCTCATCGTTGGCCAGCCCACCCGCGGCGTTGATATCGGCGCCATTGAATTCATCCACAAGCGCCTGATTGCGCTGCGTGACGAGGGCAAGGCCATTCTCCTGGTCTCGGTGGAACTCGATGAAATCCGCTCCCTGTCGGACCGCATACTGGTGATGTTTGCCGGCCGCATCATGGGCGAGCACGGCCCCGAGGCCAATGAGCGCGAGCTTGGCCTGCTCATGGCCGGCGTTTCAAAGGATGCAGCCTGATGGCAGCGCGCAGCGAGCTTCCGGTCTGGGTTGATATGGCCTTGATACCGCTTCTGAATCTGTTCGTTGCTCTGGTGATCGCCGGTCTGGTTGTTCTGATCATTGGCGAAAATCCGCTCGAAGCCATGTGGATCATGCTGAAGGGGGCAGTGGGCTCGCTCAAGGGCTGGGGCTATCTCCTCTATTACGCCACCAACTTCGTCTTCACCGGCCTTGCAGTGGCGGTTGCCTTCCATGCGGGCCTCTTCAACATCGGCGGCGAAGGCCAGGCCTACATGGCAGGAGCGGGCGCGGCGGCCGTTGGCCTGGGCCTTGAGTTCCTGCCCTGGCCCATCGTAATCCCACTTTCCATCCTCGCCTCTATGGCGGTCGGTGCCTTTTGGGCCTGGGTGCCGGGCGTGCTGCAGGTAAAGCGTGGCAGCCACATCGTCATAACCACCATCATGTTCAACTATATCGCGCTCAGCCTGATGGGCTATCTCATCAACTACGGCTTCCGCCCCGTGGGCAAGATGGCGGTCGAAAGCCGCGAGATCACCAGCGCCTACATCATGAGTTTCCGTGAAGTGGCCCGCGAATTTTTCGATCTGCGTCTGCCTTCGACGCCTTTAAATTTTTCGGTGTTCCTCGCCATCGCGGCGGCCTTCGCCGTCTGGTATCTGCTCTGGCGCACCAAGCTTGGCTATGAAATCCGCGCCGTCGGCGCCAGCCCCGAAGCCGCCGTTTACGCCGGCATCAGGCCGGACCGCATCATCGTGATCACCATGGCTATCTCCGGAGCACTTGCGGGGCTGATGGCGGTGAATGAGATTCTGGGAGCCCAGCACCGGCTCGTGCTCGGTTTTGTGCAGGGCGCCGGCTTCGTCGGCATCGCAGTGGCCCTCATGGGCCGTTCCCATCCCTTGGGGATAGTCCTGTCCGCCATGCTCTTTGGGCTCCTCTATCAGGGCGGTACCGAGCTTTCCTTCGCCAGGCCGGAAATCAATCGCGACATGATCGTGGTGATCCAGGGCCTCGCCATCCTCTTCATGGGGGCGCTCGAATATGCCTTCCGCCCTTGGCTCACCGCGCTTTTCTTCAGGCCGGAGGACTGACCCTCATGGATCTCTATGTCGAAATCCTCGCCTCCACCATCCGTTATTCGGTGCCCCTCATTCTCGCCTGCATCGCGGGCCTCTGGTCGGAGCGCTCGGGCATTGTCGACATCGGCCTTGAGGGCAAGATGTTGATCGCGGCCTTTGTCGCCGCATCGGGTTCGGCGGTCTACGGTTCCGCCTGGATCGGGCTGGGGCTTGCCATACTCACTTCCGTCGGCTTTGCCCTGGTGCATGGCTACGCGGCCATTAACCAGCGCGGCAACCAGGTTGTTTCTGGTGTTGCCATCAACATGCTGGCAGCGGGCCTCGCGGTGGTGCTCGGCAATGAATGGTTCAGGGAAGGCGGCCGCACTCCGGCCCTGCCGCCGGAGGGCCGTTTCATGCCGTTGGAAATACCAGGGATCAGTGCGCTTGCCGATGTGCCCGGAGTTAGCATCATCATAAAAATATTCTTCTCGCATTCCATTCTCACCTATGTCGCTTTCCTTCTCGTGCCGGTCACTGCATGGGCCCTCTCGCGCACCCGCTTCGGCCTCAGGCTGCGCGCCGTGGGCGAAAACCCGCATGCGGTCGACACGGCGGGCATTTCCGTGGCGAAGCTGCGCTATATGGCGGTGATCATCACCGGTGTCCTCTGCGGCATCGCTGGAACCTTCATCTCCATTTCGCTGTCCTCGAGTTTCGTGCGCGATATCACTGCCGGCATGGGCTTTATGGCGCTCGCCGCCCTCATCTTCGCCAACTGGCGGGCCTGGCCGGCACTCGGCGCCTGCCTCCTTTTTGGCTTCCTCCAGGCCAGCGGCACATTCCTGCAGGGCAAGCAGGTCTTTGGCGTGGCCATTCCGGTGCAGTTCATCAACATGCTGCCCTATCTCATGACCGTAATCCTGCTCGCCGGCTTCATCGGAAAATCCATTCCGCCACGTGCCAGCGGTCTTCCCTATATCAAGGACAGATGACATGCATGATCTGATAGCCGCGGCGAAATCGGCCCGCCTGAGGGCCTACGCGCCCTATTCGAAATTTCTGGTGGGTGCTGCCGTGCGCGACGAAAACGGAAAAATCCACGGCGGCTGCAACATTGAAAACGCCGCCCTTCCGCAAGGCTGGTGCGCCGAAACCTCCGCCATCGCCGCCATGATCATGTCCGGCGGCAAGGCAATCGCCGAAATGGCGGTGATCGGCACCGGCGATCTGCTCTGCACGCCCTGCGGCGGCTGCCGCCAGAAGATCCGCGAATTCGCCAGGGGCAACGTAAAAATCCACATGTGCGGCGAAGATGGAAACCTCAAGCAAACCATGACGCTTGATGAACTGCTACCCGCCTCGTTTGGGCCGGAGAATCTTGCATGAGCGAACTCCTGAAACGCCTTGATGGCCGCGCTCCCAAAATTGCGATCATCCTGGGATCAAGCCTCGGCTCATTTGCCGATGCGGTAAAGGATGCAATCCGCATTCCCTATGGCGATCTCAAGGGCTTCCCCGTTCCGAAAATTTCCGGCCATGCCGGCGAGCTTGTTGTCGGCAAAGTGGGCGGCAAGGAAATCGCCGTGCTGGCGGGCAGGACCCACGCCTATGAAAGCGGCAATCCCGCTGTCATGCGTCCTGTCATAGAAGCCTTGAAAGCAGCTGGTATCGAAATTTTGATCCTCACCAACGCCGCAGGATCGCTGACGCCAAAAATGCGCCCCGGCTCCATCATGATGTTGACTGATCACATCAATCAGGCCGGCATGAACCCGCTGATCGGCAGCCATGGCGATGAAAATTTTATCCCCATGACTGATGCCTATGATCCCAAATTGCAGAAGGCCCTGAAGGCTGCCGCGAAGAAGGAAAAACTGAAACTGCATCAGGGCGTCTATGTCTGGTATTCCGGCCCGTCTTTCGAAACTCCCGCCGAAATAAAAATGTTCCGCCTTGTGGGCGGTACTGCCGTCGGCATGTCCACCGTGCCGGAAACCATTCTGGCGCGCCGCTTCGGCCTCCGCGTGGCCGCACTTTCAGTAATCACAAACCTTGCAGCAGGCATTGAAGGTACCTCGCCGTCCCACGAGGAAACAAAACGCGAGGGCGCCAAGGCGGCGGAGCGCATGAAAACACTGCTCACCCGCTTCCTCAAGGATTTGAAATAGTGCTGCCGCAGGAACTCATTCGCAAGAAGCGCGATGGCCAGTCGCTCACCCGCGATGAGGTGAAGGATTTTATCGGAGGCCTGACCACCGGCGAAATTTCCGAGGGCCAGGTCGCGGCCTTCGCCATGGCCGTGTTCTTCAACGGCATGGAACCGCAGGAGGCCGTGGGCCTCACGCTCGCCATGCGCGATTCCGGCACCGTGCTGCAATGGGACATGCCGGGCCCCGTGGTGGACAAGCATTCAACTGGCGGCATCGGCGACAATGTATCCCTCATGCTCGCGCCAATGTTGGCCGCCTGCGGCTGTTACGTGCCGATGATTTCCGGCCGCGGCCTGGGCCACACCGGCGGCACATTGGACAAGCTCGACTCCATTCCGGGCTACGCCACTCAGCCCGATCTCGCGCTCTTCCGCAAAACCGTGCGCGATGCAGGCGCCGCCATCATCGGCCAGACCGCCGATTTGGCCCCCGCCGACAAGCGCCTATATGGCATAAGGGATGTCACCGCCACGGTGGAATCCGTGCCGCTTATCACCGCTTCCATCCTTTCCAAGAAACTCGCCGCTGGCCTGCAAATGCTGGTGCTTGATGTGAAAACCGGTTCCGGCGCCTTCATGGCGAAGAAGAAAGATGCGGTGATCCTCGCCAACAGCCTGGTGAAAGTCGCCAATGGCGCGAGTCTCAAAACCTCCGCTCTCATCACCGACATGAATGAGCCGCTCGCCTCCGCCGCTGGCAATGCCGTGGAAATCAGGAACGCCGTGGACTATCTGACCGGAACACACCGCGATTCCCGCCTGCATGAGGTCACGCTTGCGCTTGGTGTGGAACTTCTTGTCCTTGCAAAAATCGTCCCCGCCAAGTCAGCCCGCGCCCAATTGGAAAAAACCTTGAGCACGGGTGAGGCCGCCGAACGCTTCCAGCGCATGGTCACGAGCCTGGGTGGCCCCCACGACTTCGTGGAGAATGCCGATAAACATTTGCCGAAAGCCCCCATCATCCGCGCCGTCCATGCCGTGAAATCCGGCAAGGTCGCATCCATCGATACCCGCGCCCTAGGCCTTGCCGTCATTGAATTGGGCGGCGGCAGGCGCGTCGCCAGCGACAAAATAGATCATGCCGTAGGCCTCACCGCACTCGCCGGCAAAGCCGCCGCCGTGGATAAATCAAAACCTCTCGCCATCATCCACGCGCGTGATGAAGCCAGCTTCGAACGCGCCCAGAAAATCCTCCGCGCCGCTTACGTCTTGGGAAAGCCCAAGCGCGCAACACCTTGCGTCATCGAGCGCATTGCCAAATGAGCCGCGTCTTCCTTCTCATCCTCGACAGCTTCGGCATCGGTGGCGCGCCGGATGCCAAAAAATATGGCGATGAGGGTGCCAACACCTTTGTCCATATCGCCGAGTCCACCAAACTGAATCTCCCCAACCTGGCTTCCCTCGGTCTCGGCCTTGCCGCCGAAGCGTCGAACGGAAAAAATCCGCTGGCACCCGTGCCGTTGACAGGCCAATGGGGTTTTGCCGAAGAAATTTCCAACGGCAAGGACACACCCTCCGGCCATTGGGAAATCGCCGGCGTGCCGGTGCTGTTTGACTGGGGCTATTTCCCCAACATCATTCCCACATTTCCAAAATCATTCACCGATCAACTCATCACGCGAGCAAAACTTCCCGGCATCCTCGGAAACAAACATGCCTCCGGCACCGTCATCATCGAAGAGCTTGGCGTGGAACACATGGCCAGCGGCAAGCCAATTGTCTATACAAGTGCCGACAGTGTCATCCAGATCGCCGCCCACGAAGAAAGTTTTAGCCTCCAGCATCTCTACTACGTCTGCAAGATCGCCCGCGAACTGTCCTATGATCTGAACATCGGCCGCGTCATTGCGCGCCCCTTCGTCGGCACTGATCCATCGAATTTCACCCGCACCGGAAACCGCAAGGACTACACGGTGCTTCCGCCTTCGCCCACGCTTCTCGATGTGCTCACCAAAGCCGGGCGCGACGTCATCACCATCGGCAAGATCGGCGATATCTATGCCCACTCTGGAACGGGCCGCGAAGTAAAAGCCTCGGGCAATGCAGCGCTTTTCGATACGACGCTGGCTGAAATGCCAAATCTCAAGGACGGCGGCTTCCTGATGGCCAACTTAGTTGATTTCGACATGCTCTTCGGCCACAGGCGCGATCCCGCCGGCTACGGCAAGGCGCTGGAATATTTCGACCGGCGCCTGCCCGAAGCCATGGCGCTCATGCGTGATGGCGATCTCATGATCCTCACCGCCGACCACGGCAACGATCCCACCTGGAAAGGCACCGACCACACCCGCGAATGCATCCCCGTCCTCAGCTATGCAGTCGGCATGAAGCCCGGCCCCTTCGGCCGCCGCAAAACCTTCGCCGACATCGGCCAAACCATCGCGCTACATCTGGCCATTCCACCGCTGGGCACTGGTACGAGCTGGTTATAATTTACTAACCCTCATGCTGAGGTGCGCCCCCGGACTTGATCCGGGGGAGCCTCGAAGCATGGCCACCAGTTCCGCTGCCTGCCAAGACCCTTCGAGGCCCACGCGTTCCGCGCGGGCGCCTCAGGGTGAGGGAATTGTATAACTACTCCGACCTTCTCAGCACCGCCTGCAGCACGTCGCGCACCCCGATAGCGCCGGCGAATGTGTCGTCGTCGTTGCATAGTGCGACCGGCGTCGTTTCCGACTTGTGCATGGCGAGCATCACGGTTTTCAATGATGTGCCGGGCGTGGCCCAGAACACCGGATGGTCATTCTTGCCGAGCGCCTTGTCCGCCTCAGTGCAGGAAACCCATGTTGCGGCCGTGCCATTTCGTTCAACCGCGGCAACCTTGTTGTCCTTGTCCAGCTTGAAGCGCGTCGTCTTGCGGCGATCCAGCCAGATCCAGCCGCGCCCGGCTGATTCCAGTTCGCTTTTGCCGCGCATCACATTCCACGCCGTCAGCACGCTGAGCGGATTCACATTGGCGATGAACTCGCTGACGTAGTTATTGGCCGGCCGCAGCACGATGTCTTCCGGCCGCCCCGTCTGCACAATGCGCCCGCCCTCCATGATGGAAATGTGATTGCCGATCTTGAGGGCCTCCTCAAGATCATGGCTCACAAAGATGATGGTTTTCTTCAGTGTCTTCTGCAGTTGCAGAAGCTCGTCCTGCAGCTTGGTGCGGATCAGGGGATCAAGCGCCGAGAACGGCTCGTCCATCAGCAAAATTGGCGCTTCCGTGGCAAAGGCCCGCGCCAGCCCGACGCGCTGCTGCATGCCGCCCGAAAGTTCATGCACATATTTCCCCGACCACTGGTCGAGCCCCACAAGCTTCAACTGCTTGTCGACCTTCACCTTGCGTTCGGCCTCCGGCATGCCCGCAAGCTCCAGGCCAAAGCCCACATTCTCCGCCACCGTGCGCCACGGCAGCAAAGCAAATTGCTGGAATACCATGGCGACTTGCCCCTGCCTTACATGGCGCAGCGTCGCCTCGTCGCAGGTGACGACATCGACCATCTTGTCGCCATCGCGCACGAAAACATGTCCGCGCGACACCTTGTTGAGGCCATTGACGGCGCGCAGCAGCGTGGATTTGCCGGAACCCGAAAGCCCCATGAGAACGCTGATTTCACCCTGTTTCACCACCAGGCTGGCACCTGCCGACCCCAGCACGGCGCCGGTTTTTTCCAGGATCTCGGCGCGGGTTTTGCCCGCATCAAGCATGGCCAGCGCTTCGCGGATGTCCTTGCCGAAGAGAATATCGACGTTCTTGAATTCGACAGCTGTAGTCATTTCTTTGCTCCCGCTTTCACCGCGAGAACCCGGTCGAGAATGATCGCAAGGATGACAATCGCCAGGCCTGCTTCAATGCCAAGCGGAATGTTGCGGTTGGCCAGCGCCTTGTATACCGGATTGCCAAGGCTGGGTGCTCCGATAAGAGTTGCGAACACCACCATGGAGAGCGACAGCATGATACACTGCGTAAGGCCCGCCATGATCGATGGGAGCGCCGCCGGCAGCTCCACTTTCCACAGCAGTTGCCGCTTGGTGGCGCCGAAACTTTCGCCCGCCTCCAGCATGGGCTTCGGAATTGAGGTGAGGCCGAGATAGGTCATGCGCACCGGCGCCGGCATGGCGAAAATGACCGTGACGATCAGCGCCGGGGCCGCGCCAAGGCCGAAAAGAATGAGGATCGGAATGAGATAGACAAAAGTCGGCATGGTCTGCATCAGGTCGAGAACCGGCTGCGTCACCTGCCAGACGCGTGGCTTGTGAGCCGCCCATATGCCAAGCGGCACGCCGATCAGCATGGAAAGCGCCGTTGCGAAGATCACAAGCACCAGCGTTTGAACCGTCTCCTTCCACAGGCCCTGGTTGATGATGAAGAGGAACCCGAACAAAACGACGGCGGCAAGCGACCGCGATTTTTGCAGCCAGTAGGCAAGTCCTGTAAGCGCAATCGCGAGGATGACCGGCGGCGACTGCAGCAGGAGATAGGTAGTACCCTCAACGCCCCATTCGAGCACAGCCGACAGCGCATCAAAAAACCACTGGAAATAGGTGACGATGAAATCAACGAACGCCTTGCCCCATTGGCCCACCGGAATCTTGTAGGTGGCAATCAGTTTTGAAACCGGATCCATCGTGCCTTCCCCCTCGCAGTGATGCGCGGCCCGTCAGATCGGCTCCGTAATGGTCACCGTCTGCTTCTTGGACTTATGCCGCGCGATCAGGCTAGCCTAATTTCCAGCGAAGGCAAATCGCTTCGCCGGAAAGAAATGTTGCGAATTCAAAAGTCAGTGGAGCTTACTTGGCAAGTGCCACCGAGACCGCCGCTACCGCATCGCCGCCATCAAAGGTGGTGACACCCTCAAGCCAAGGCTTCACCGTGTCCGGATTGTCCTTGAGCCAGGCAAGTGCTGTTGCCTTCGGATCCGCGCCATCCTTGAGTACCGGTCCCATCATGGCGCCTTCCATGGCCAGGCCGAACTTGAGATTGCTCAGGAGTTTGCCGACATTCGGGCATTCCGTGGTATAGCCCGCCCGCACGTTGGTGAGAACCGTGGCGGCGCCAAAACCGGAATCACCCATGCCGTCGAGATAGGCGATTTTCATCTCGCCCATGACGGGATGCGGCGTCCAGCCGAGGAAGATGATCCATTCATTGTTCTTCATTGCCTTTTCGGCCTGGGTCAGCATGCCCGCTTCCGAGCTCTCGACCAGTTCAAAGCCTGTGAGGTTGTTCTTAGGATCTTCAATCATCGTGCTGATGATGCGGTTGCCGTCATTGCCCGATTCGATACCGTAAATCTTGCCCTCGAACTTGTCTTTTTGGGCGCCCACATCGGCAAGGCTCTTCACCCCGGCATCGGCAACATACTGCGGAACAACCAGGCCATAGCCCGCGCCTTCCAGGTTGGTGCCGATCGTCTCGACCGACTTGTCATCGGTATAGGCCTTGATATCTGCGGTCATGCTCGGCATCCAGTTGCCGAGGAACGCATCGATGTCCTTGTTCTTCATCGAGGCATAGGTGACGGGAACTGAAAGCGTCTTGACGTCCGGCGTGTAACCCAGGGCTTCGAGCACCACTTGCGTGGCCCCGGTGGTAACCTGAATGTCGGTCCAGCCCACATCCGCAAAGCGCACCGTCTTGCAGCTTTCGGCATCGCCGGCGAAAGCCGGTGCTGCCAGGGCAAGCAGGCTCGCGCCCAGCGCGGCTGCGCCCAAGAATTTGGTTAATGCTGATTTCATTTACGTTCTCCCTTGTGAATCCGCCGTTTTGTGAAGTGAATAAGCGTGGATGATGGCTTTAAACTAACGCGAAATACCCTCGGTCCGTCAAGAATTCTATTGCGCCGCAATGATCAAAAAACGACATTTGCGCACTTATCGACGCCCTTTGCCTGTGCCATAAGGTGGGTTCTTTAAACTGAGGCAGG
>JBBSBQ010000019.1:0-63247 GCA_038251095.1 Hyphomicrobiales bacterium | reverse complement strand
GGGCAGGATATCGTCTCGGCGGATTTGCGCCACAGGGGACTTGAGAAGGTGGCTCAGGTGGCGCCGCAGTTGACTTTCCGTATGCTTCCGCTCGGTTTTGCTTCGCCATCCAGGCGATGCGGCCTCGATAAAGTCGTCAATTGCGTCGGCAAGTGTCCGCGTTGCTGTAGAACGTTTGAGGACGCTTCGCGGGTTTTGACCGCGGGCGATGGCGCGATGCATGTCGCGGGCAATCTCCTTGGCCTCACGGAGGTTAAATTCAGCCTCAGTTCCGAGCGAGACGTCGCTGCGCTTGCCCGCAACCTGTACCCGGAAGATCCATGAAGCCGAGTTGCCACGCCGCTTCAAGTAAAGTCCGTCGCCCTTGGCTTGCATGGTGGCCAATGAACGCGTCTTGTCTACCAGATTGTCCATCACCTTTTCCCTGTTCGCCTATGAACACAGATACACAATGATGGACATTTATCAAAACTAAAATACTGATATATAAGACATTAAGGCGACCGCCGGTGGATGTCGATATACACCCCTGCATATCTAGTTATGCTCCTCTCGACCGCACCAATTTCCCAGACGAGTTGGTTAACAAAGTCTGTGGGGATTCACAAATGCTGGAACTTCGGCCTAATTGTGAGTGTTGCGACCGGGACCTGCCGCCGGACAGCAAAGAGGCGCGGATTTGCACCTATGAGTGCACGTTTTGCTCGGACTGCGCCGAAACCGTGTTGAAGGGCGTGTGCCCGAACTGCGGCGGGAACTTTTCGCCGCGGCCCATCCGGCCCGCGCGCATGCTGACCAAACATCCGGTTTCGTCGAAGCGGGTTGTCAAATATGGCGGGTGCTTAAATCTGGCTTCCTAGCCGCCGCTCGCGCCACAGGTCGCGGACGCTTTCCAACACCGCAGCCACGGTGATCAGGGCGATGCCCGAGATTTCACGCACTCCGAAGGACTCGCCGGACCAGAGGGCGGAGCTGATGGCGGCGGCGCTGATTTCGGTCATGTAGAGGACGCCGACGATGGCAGGCGCCAGCAAGGGCACGGCCCACATGGAGAGATAGACGCCGGGCATGGCGATGAGGAAGATGAAGGGCAGGAGCCACCAGAGCTGGTTCACAACCAGGCCAAACGGCGGGGCGCCTCCTGTGCCGGTGAAGGCCAGCAGCATGAGCAGCAGCGCTCCGGTAAATATGAAATTCTGCAGGAAGAGGTCAATAGGTTTCTGGTCGCTGTGATGGCGGAGCAGCACGATGGAGGCGGCCCAGGCCACCCCCCCCACAACTGCTGCCCAATCGCCGCCATTGCGCGGCCAGGGGAAGCCCTTGTCGATGCCGAGAATGATGAACATGCCGGAGAAGGCCACGGCGATGGCCAGCCAGCGGATGGGGGTTATGGCCTCGCCCAGGAAGACGCGGGCCATGATCGTTGCCCAGACCGGATTGAAATAGAACAGGATCATGGCGCGGACGATTTCCGTATGGAGGAACGCGAGGGAATAGAAAAACTGGGTGAGCGCCATGCTAAAGCCGATGGCGAAGAGCCAGGGGCCGCCGGCGCGCTGCTGGCGCCAGCGTGTAAGGAAAAGCGGCAGCAGAATGATGGCCGGGGTGGCGTTGAAGATGATGAAGGACCAGAAGGCATCCAGCCCCGCGCCATTCAGCCCGCGGAGCGGAATCCAGAACAGGCCCCAGGCAATGCCGGAAAGGGCTACGGCCAGCTTTGCCATATTTTCGGTTCGCATTGGTTGCCTTGGCCCCGGGAATGGTGTTGATGGATTGCGACAGTTAGAGCGGAATGCTTGGGGCCAGGCAAGATGACGGACATGCAGGGCGATATGCGGGTAGGGGATGAGTGGGGCTCGATTGCGCCCGACTTCCTGGCCCGCGTTGAAAAAGCCCTGGATGATGGCGACCAGAAGGCGGTGCGCGCCGCCACCAAGGAACTGCACGCGGCTGACTTGGCCGACCTCATCCAAAATCTCGGGCAGGACAACCGGGTAAAACTCATTGCCGCATTGGGCCGGAGCTTTGACGTGGAAGCGCTGGCGGAGCTTGACGAGGATACGCGCGATGCGCTGATGGAGGCGCTGCCCAACGAAGTGATCGCGTCGGCCATCAAGAAGCTCGACACGGACGACGCGCTCTATCTCATCGAAGACATGGAAAAGGAGGAGCAGGAGGAAATCCTCTCCAAGGTTTCCAAGGAAGACCGCGCGGCGTTGAACCGGGCTTTGGATTATCCCGAATATTCGGCTGGGCGCTTGATGCAGACGGAGTTCGTGGCGGTGCCGGAATTCTGGTCGGTGGGGCAGACCATCGACCATATCCGGAGTGCCGGCGATATCCCTGACGATTTCGTCGAGATCTACGTGGTGGATCCGGGCTTTCACCTCAAGGGCGTCATGCCCCTGTCGCGGGTGCTGCGCTCCAAGCGCGTGTCCAAGGTTTCTGACGTGATGGACGATGAACAGACGGTGTTCACGGTTCTCGAGCAGCAGGAGGACATCGCCTACAAGTTCGAGCAATACAACCTGGTCTCTGCCGCCGTGGTTGACGATGCGGGCAGGCTCGTCGGCACGCTGATGGTGGATGACATCGTGGACGTGATCCAGGAAGAGGCGGAGGAGGACATCCTGCATCTCGGCGGCGTGGGCTCGGAGGAAACCATCACCGACACGGTCTGGCAAACGACGCGCTCGCGCTTTTCCTGGTTGTTCATCAACCTGCTCACGGCCATTCTCGCCTCCTGGGTAATCTCGTGGTTTGACGGCACGATCGAGCAGATGGTGGCGCTGGCCATTCTCATGCCGATCGTGGCGTCGATGGGTGGCAATGCCGGCACCCAGACCATGACGGTGGCGGTGCGGGCGCTGGCCACGCGCAACCTGGGCCCGCTCAACGCGATGCGCGTGGCGCTTCGCGAATGTTCGGTGGGGCTGATCAACGGGGTGCTCTTTGCGGCAATCATCGGGGTGTTTGCCTGGTGGTGGTTCGGCTCGGACAAACTGGGGCTGGTCATCGCCGCGGCCATGGTGATCAACCTGCTGGCGGCAGCGCTAGCCGGAATCCTGGTGCCCCTGACGCTCGACCATTTCGACATCGACCCGGCCATCGCCTCGGGCACGTTTGTGACCACGGTGACCGATGTGGTGGGATTTTTCGCGTTTTTAGGCTTGGCGGCGGTTTGGCTTTTGTGAGAGAATCTCCCTCCGTCTCTCCATGGTCGGCTTCGACCCGACCATCTAGTGGTGAGACCGGAGACGACTATGAGGCGAGAGAAATCATCACATCAAAGGCGCTGAATGAGGAGTGAGATGAATTTTATTGCCTAAAGGAAACAATTGGTGCCCATTGTTCCAATGGAAACGGCAAGAGTTTACATAGCGTATCGGCCCCTGCGAATTGCATGGGCAATCCACTCTAGCGATCGGCCGAGCTTTCGCCGAGCGGTCCGAACATCATACGCACTTTGGGGCGGACGGTTTAATCCAATTGTCTTAGTTGATTGGCCCGAAGCACGGGCACAAATTCAACTCTTTCAACCGGACTTTATTTTACCAATTGGCGATCACGAGCAGGTCTCTGCTTTCGCTGGAGAATTCCCATACTTGATAAACCCCCTGCATTCGAAGGATTTATTTCTTGATAGCGGCAAACCAGATGCAAGGGCGGAGGTCTTGGATATTCAAAATATGCTATACCCTTATCGGGATGATGCTGAATGGAAAGCGACTGTTGATTATGGGTTTCGCGTTCCGAAATGGCAAGATGACGATGCACTGGCTGATGCTCTACTTGTTCAGTTCGGGGGCTATCCTGATCCTAAATTTATTGGGATTGATTATTCCGATTATCTTTCCAAGGCTACCATGGCGGTAGAAATACGTATTGATCCCCAACTTCCCATACCTTTTGAGATTATGGATCGTCCAGGACTGTCACAGGTTAGTGGATATGGGTTGAGACCTCATTTTTCCAGCCGATCAAAGGAAAGTTATGCGGGACACTTTGCTGGCGATGCCAACAATATTGAAGATTTGGTCACTTTTTGGAACTTACGCGCTGCCGGAACTAGCCGGATGTTTTTTGACCTAAATCGCCGTGAGCGGTTTTCATTTATTACGCCAGAATACGAGCGGCGGCTTCGCGCTAACCTTGTTGGACGAGACGAGATACATCGAACGCCTGCACTATGGTTTAGAGACGAAAACAGTAAAAGTGCGGCAGAGTCGTTCGAAGGTTCCAATTTACTAGTGTGCCATGTCGGCGAAGTGAGTTGGAACGGACTCAATGTATCTCCGCCAACAATGCAATTTGGTGAAGAATCCTCGCTTGGAGTTCTGGGGGGAACTTCGCACACGCCACGTATCAGTTTTGCGCTCGCAAGCAAGCCATTTTCTGATGATCATTGGTTTTACACGCAGCATCTCGTTGCTTCGGTTTCGTTGACTGGAGGAACTAGTGAAAGTGACAACTATCTTTTTACTCCGCCCTAAATTCCAGAACTTAATGAGTGCGTTTCAAGAGCCATGTATTTTGATTACGACAAGATCAGATGTTAACCGAAACGTTTAGGTGTAGTGATTGACGTTAACGACAAAGATATTGCACTTTCGGCGCTGTCAGCTCTGGCCCTCATAGAGCAGGTTTTTGGTTTGGCTGGAATTGATGCAAATTTAAGCCACGGTGGTTTGATCACGCGGCAGTTGATTTCGCGCATGGGTGGACTAGGTGAAACGAGGGCTTTTAAAATTCCCGGGGTTAGGCGCCTATTGAAAACACATGGCCCGATGGATTCGTTTACGCGTAAGGCAGCCATCGAACTCATTGGTAAGAGAGACCCAGCAAATCCGAATGCTTCATTCGATGATCATAAGCGTCTCTTCATCGAGCCGCATCCTCACGATACTGAGCTTACGCCCTCAATGGAATTTAGCCACTTGGTCGAAAAAAACCTGTTTCGAATCGGAGCTGATCTAAGGTGTCCTACTTGCGTACTGTCCAGCTGGGTGCCGCTGGAGACGTTGCAGCAAAGCATATCGTGTTCACTTTGTGGTGCTAAATACGATGCGACGCGGCAATTGGTTGAAGGGGAGTTTACTTATCGCCGAAGCGGCGTTCTTGGTCTTGAAAAAAATAATCAAGGCGCAATTCCAGTAGCCCTTCTACTGCAGCAACTCTCAACCAATTTTCCATCGTACTCTAGAGGTACGGTTTTTGGGGTATCGTATGATTTGAAATCATCCGAACGAGGAGCTGAAATTCCTAACTGCGAAACCGACTTCTTCATTTTGTTCCGAAAACCTAGATCGGAAAAGACGTATGTGCTGATAGGTGAGTGTAAAGATGTAGGCGGCGCTCTCGATGAAACAGATATTTTTAATATGCGAAAAGTTTCTGACGCCTTCCCCACGCATCGCTTCGAAACGTATATCATGTTTGCCAAGCTAGCGCCTTTTAGCGACAATAAGATTAAATTGGCCGGAAGCCTAAACACGCCTTTTAGAAATCGCGTTATAATGCTCACCCAACGCGAACTTGAGCCATATTATTTATTTAAACGGACAAATATTGAGCTTGGTTTAGACCTGCACGCCTATGGTCCGGAAGATTTGGCAAGAGCCACAAAAAAAATTTACTTTTCAACATGACGCGTATTGGCAGCAGTCGTTGAATGCGTCTGCTAACGCATTGATTTTAAACACTGTTTAATCCTTTAAGCATTGACTGGCGCTTATGTCTCCGGCTTTGATTCGGAGACACTCATGACGCGGGAGAGCCAACATGGGCGCGAGCGATTTTGAAAGTCAGTTGCGGGGATTGCGGCTTACGACGGCGGAGATCACCTACCGCATGCCGGACTTCCGGGACATCATGCAGATCTATATCTGGCAGGACTACGACCTGGCGCCGCGGTTTCCGAAGCTGATCAAGTTCCTCGATTTCTGGTCGCATAAACTGGATGGGCCGCTTGCCGCCATCCGGGTGGCGCAGGCCGGGCTCGTTGCGCCGGCGCGGCTGAGCTACGTGGGAACCGAGTGGCGCTTGCACTGAGCATCGCCTCCATCGGCGGCCCAAACTAACATGGATCAGCATGCGCTGCTGCCTTCCGGATCCGGTCATTTAAACGTGATCATACCGTCCGGGAACCCTTAGCTCCTATGCGGATTAGGCTCCAGAGAACAGGTATCAACATAAAGTCCGAAACCGGAAACAGTTCTCATTCCGGCCAGGAACAAAGGAAATCCATATGAAAAAGCTACTTTTGGCCGGTGCCGTTGCATGCGCAGCGTTCACGGCGTTCACGGCGTTCGCCGGCGCGTCTTATGCTGACACCAACGAAATGATGAAGGATTCCCAGTACTGCCGGGATAACAGCGAAGACGTAATTTGCATGGGGCCTGAAATGCGGGCGATGCGCGACAAAATGATGAAGATGAACAAGGAAATGGCAATGACCAACCGGACGAAATATTGCCGTGGCGGTCAAGGTGGCACGGATCCAATCTGCGATCCGAAGATGATGGAAGACACCACGGGCTACTAAACCTGCCTGCGTTCGCCTGATCTTTTTCGGGCAATTCGAAGATGCCTCTTGGTTCACAGCCAAGAGGCATTTCGTTGGGAAAGGGCGCAACTGATTTTCATTATTGGATCGCCCCGGGCGCGCGCCCCTTTCCTAAGCTATGGAACCAAATGGCGGATATTGCGTTTATGTCCACACGCGGCTTTGTGAATTGCGCAAGCTGTGGAATGCAAATATCAAGCAGCCGGACTTCATCACCACATATCCGGATTCGGGGTTTTAACGTGAAAGACATTTTCTCCCGCCGCAAGTTTTTCCTGAGCGGCCTTCTTTTTGTAGGGGGCTCATCAGTTGCCCTTGGGCGCGACGGCGAAGGCACCCGGCGGTTTAATGCGCAGAAAGGTTCGGACGGCCGGCCGCGGCAGGAATACCCGGACTTTTTCAATCCCCGGGATGACAATTATGACGAGGATTGGCAAAGGATTGATGATCCCGGCTATGGCGAGGACGAATACGACCCGGCGCTGTTGCCGCCGCCTGAAGCCGACTTTGATTATCCCATCGAGCCGGTTGACCCGGCTTTGATCCCGCCTCGCTACCGACGGCAGGTGGTGGAATTCAACGCCCTGGTTAAACCGGGAACCATTATCGTCGATCCGGCGGCGCATTTTCTGTATCATGTGCGCGGCAACCGGCAGGCCCTGCGCTATGGCGTAGGCGTGGGCCGGGACGGCTTCGCGTGGTCCGGCAACGCGGTAATCAGAATGAAGCGGCGCTGGCCGCGCTGGGTGCCGCCAAAGGAAATGGTGGCGCGGGACAAGCGCGCCCGGAAGTGGGCCAACGGTCAGCCTGGCGGGCCGGGCAACCCCTTGGGGGCGCGGGCCCTGTATCTGTATTCTGACGGCAAGGACACGCTCTACCGGATTCACGGGACGGTCGAGCCGGAATCCATCGGCAAGTCAGTCTCCTCGGGATGCGTTCGCATGCTGAACGAGGATGTGGCCGACTTGTTCGAACAGGTTGCGATTGGAACCCAGGTTATCGTTCGCGGGTCGTAGCCTTGCGCGCGTCAGGCAGTCTGGCCGTGGCCCTTGATGCGGAAAGCAAACGAGATGAGGAACACGCCGAAGATAGTGGCGTAGGCGCCGATGATCCAGATGACGGCCAGGGCCCCTTCGCCGGGGCGCGCGATGATGAACAGGCCGAAGAGAATTGAAACCAGCCCGGACAAGCCGAGCCAGAATTCACCCTCGATTTCCTCGCGCAGTTTTATGGCGGCAGCGATTTGCAGGACGCCGACCACGAGGCTGTAGGCTGCTATGGCGATGAGCAGGCCCAGTGCGGTGACGCCCGGCATGAGAAGGGTAAGCACACCGGCAGCAAGCCCGATGAGGCCTTGCAGGCCCACCAGCCAGTGGTCACCCGGTTTGGTGCCGCCCGTTGCAGAGGCGTAGAGCGAGAAGACGCCATCCACCAAGGCATAGGCGCCCCAGACGATCACCAGGGTGGCGATGGTGAGCCCCGGCATGACAAAGGCGAGGATGCCGAAGATGAGGCTGAAGACGCCGCGCAACAGGAAAACCCACCAGTACTTAGCCAGATAGTTTTTCATGTGGACCTCCTTCGTAGCGTTCAATCAGTTCATCTTAATGTGCGCGACGTTCTTCGCATAGTCTTTCTTGGGGTCGGCCCCGAGCAGCATTTTTATGCCGGCAAAGAAGCTGGAATCGTCCAACCAGATTTCGGCCTTGGCCGGATCGAAGCGGAGGAGGGCGAGTTTGGGATCTTCCTTGCCCTTGTCGAACCAGGCGGCAACGAAGGGGTCCACAAGCGGTCAAGGGTGGCCTTGTCGGTGTCGAGGCTCAGGCGGCCATGGAGGGTTGCGAAGATGTCATGCTTCTTTGACACAAAGGTTGCGATGCCCTTGCCGCTCTTCTTCAAGCTCCTGAAAATTGCCGTATCCATTGCGGTGAAAAACCAGATGGAACTTTTCCTGCCGCCGAGTTGGGCGGTGAGCGGACGCAGATGGGAATTCTCCACATCAACAAGGCCCAGCATCATGGTCATGTCCGACTTGAGGGCTTTCCAGAACCGGGATTCGATGTCTTTTTTGGTGGGCATGGGGCTTCTCCAGTTGCGGCGCGAAGTGTTGAAACGCCGCGGCAGACGCAAAGTTCCCCAGCCGCCGTCACAGCGGTGACGGCCTGCTTCGGCTTCATGCTCTCCTGGAAGGGAAAATTACTCCACTTTTAGCATGGTCCACATGCCGGACATGTAGTGGCCGGGGATATTGCAGAACAGGATGTAGTTTCCGGGTTTGAGGTCGAGGGTGAGGGCGCCTGACTTGCCCGGGTCGAGTTCGGACACTTCGCCGAGGTCGCCGGAGGCTTCCTCATCGACGCGATTTTCGTTATCGACGAAGGGCAGCACTGTATTCTCGTCCTTGATGGGCGAGATCAACATTTCATGCTGGGTTTCCTTGGAGTCGTTGACGACCTCAAATGTGACTTTGCCGGCGGGAACGGTTTGATTGTCAATTTTGATGCCCATGATAGCCATGTCCATCATGCCATGCATGCCCATGCCCAAGCCCATGCTTTTGCTCATGTCCATCATGCCGCCCTTGTCCCACAGGGAGACCTTGACGACAGCGTCGGCCTGAGCCGAAACGGATGACGCCGAAGCCATGGCAATTGCTAGCAGGCCCGACCAGATAATGTTTTTCGTCAGCATGGTACTCTCCTTCGGTTGCGGATGGAGAGAAACTGGGTGTCAATAGTGTTACTGTCATTGATACCGATCAATCCCGCGGTGTGACATTATGCGGCGCGGGGGTGATGTACGACGCTGGCCAAGGCCAACGCCTAATAATATTTCCAGAAGGCTACGCCCGTCAGAATGATGGCCCAAACGAGAATGCCGTTGCGCACGAGGCGGGGGTCGACGCGTTTGGCGATTTTGGCGGAGAAGTAGCTGCCGACGATTGCACCGGACATCATCACCACGGCGGGGCCGAGCCTGATCACGCCAGCGCGCGCGAAGATCGCGATTGAGATCAGCGTCATCAGCGATATGGTGATGTTGCGGAGCGCATTGGCCTGGTGCAGGTTCATGGAGGTGAACAGGGCGTAGATGGTGAACATCAAAATGCCCATGCCGAGGCCGAAGTAGCCGCCGTAGACATAGACCAGAAATTCCAGAATGAAGGCCAGCCACAGCCAGCGGCTGCCGTCAAAATTGAAATGATGTTCGAGCCTCGTTTTCAGCGTGGGGCCGGCTGCAAAGCAGAGGGTTGCAAAGAGCAGGAGCCAAGGAATGGCTTTCTGGAATGAGGCTTGGCCGGTGTAGATCAGGATGGTCGAGCCAATGATGCCGCCGATGGCGGCGAGAAAGAGCCGCAAGCCAAGGTGCTTGCGGACGCTGGCAAGCTCAGAGCGATAGGCATAGGTGCCCACCACATTGGCGGGCAGCACGGCCACGAAGTTGGAGGCGTTGGCCTCGATCTCGCTCATACCGGCGGCGACGAGCAGCGGAAAGGTCATGAAGCCGGCCCCGCCCACAATGACGTTGATTACGCCGGCCAGCATGCCGCCGGCGAAGAGCAGGAGAAAAGTGTGAAGTTCCAAGGAGGCTGCCTATTTGAGGAGTGCCGTTGAGCTTTCCATACAGGGCGGGAAAGATGATGCGCCATCAAATTTGTTGTTGACGTAGATACCAACCAGTTGGTATGTGACAAAGAAGAGGAAAATCATGGTCGAAGCGACCGCGTTGCCCGATACGCGAACCAAGCTGCTGGACGCGGCCCTGCTGGTCATCCGCACCAAGGGCTATGCGGGCACCAGCGTGGACGACCTCTGCCATGTGGCGGGGGTGACCAAGGGGGCCTTTTTCCATCATTTCAAAAACAAGGAAGACATGGCCGTGGCGGCGGCGGCGCATTTTGGCGCCATGGCTGAAGCGTTGTTTTCGCAGGCGGGATACCGCGCGCTTGCGGATCCTTTAGAGCGGCTGCTGGCCTATGTGGAATTTCGCAAGAGCATTCTCTCAGGTTCCTTGCCGGAGTTCACCTGTCTGCTCGGTACCTTGGTGCAGGAGGCCTATGAAACACATCCGGCCATTGCGGCAGCGGCGAACCGCTACATCAGCGAACATGCCACTACGCTTGAGGCCGACATTTCGGCGGTCATGGCAACGCGTGGCACACCTCCCGCCTGGACGGCGGCGAGCCTGGCGCTTTACACACAAGCGGTGATCCAAGGCGCCTTCATCCTGGCTAAAGCCAAGGGCGGGCCCCAGGTGGCGGTGGACTGCCTCACTCATCTCAGCTGCTATCTCAAACTGCTTTTCAAATCGCCAAAGGAGGACATGCAATGACTGACATGGAACGCGTAATGCAAGGCGTCATTCCCTATCTGATGCTTGACGGGGCCGACAAGGCAATTGCCTTTTATGAAAAGGCATTCGGCGCGAAAGACCTGGGCACGATGCGCAGCGAAGACGGCAAGCATGTGATGCACAGCCAGCTTGAAATCAACGGCGGGGCGCTGATGCTCAGCGATGCCGCGGTTATGGGCGAAAAACAGAATGTTTCGCCGAGCTACATGATGCAACTTGTGACCCGCGAGGGCGACAAGTGGTGGAATCGCGCGGTGGATGCGGGCTGCACGGTGGACGTTCCATTCGAAATGCAGTTCTGGGGCGACCGCTGGGGCAAGCTCCGCGATCCCATGGGCATCACCTGGGCGCTGCTGGAGCCGGGACCGCAACACGCAAAGACGGAGGCCTGACATGGCAAAGGTTCAAAAGATTTTCCCGTTCCTGTGGTTTGACGGTAACGCCGAAGAGGCGGTGACGTTCTACACCTCGGTGTTTGGCAATTTGAAGATCGGCCATGTGATGCGCAATGGCGAGGGCGGGCCGGGGCCGAAGGGCAGCGTGCTGGTCATGGACTTCGAGCTCGAGGGACACCAACTCCATGCGCTGAACGGCGGGCCGATGTACAAATTCACTCCTGCCATTTCATTCATGGTGCCGTGCGATGACCAGAAGGAAGTTGACCGGCTGTGGTCACTTCTGACAGGAGATGGCGGCAAGGAAGTGCAATGTGGCTGGCTGGAAGACAAATTCGGCCTATCCTGGCAGATCGTTCCCAAGGTTTTCATGGAGATGATCGGCGACAACGACCCGGCCAAGGTGGGCCGGGTGATTGCCGCGATGATACAGATGGTGAAGTTCGATATCAGGAAACTGCAGGCCGCCTACGAGAGGCACTAGCAGCCATTTAATTGAAACGTCAGATCAAAAATTTTCCGAAGGAGTTCCATGATGCCTGTTCAACATTACCATGGCGGCTGCCAATGCGGCGCGGTGCGTTATGAAGTCGATACGGACCTCGACAAGACGATAACCTGCAATTGTTCACGATGCCAAAGGCTCGGTTCAGTTCTGTCCTTCGCGCCAAGAGACAAATTCAAGCTTTTGTCAGGTGATGCAAATCTGACCGAGTATCTCTTCAACAAGCATGAAATCCACCACCTATTTTGCACGACCTGCGGAATTGAAAGCTTCGCCTATAGCGCCATGCCCGACGGCACACCCATGGCCGCCATCAACGCGAACTGCCTCGACGGCGTTGAACCCTGTCAACTGAGTCCGCATCATTTCAATGGCCGGGATGCCTGATGAGAAAAGCCTTCAAATAAGTGACACGCGATGGCGTCATGCAATCAACCGGAGCTTTCCAATGATCCCCACCATTTCCGCCTTTGAACGGTCACCCGATGGCGGCAGGGGACTGGCGCGGGACATGCGAGTTCGCTGGGCTCTTGAAGAAGTGGGCCAACCCTACGAGGTTCGCCTTGTTTCGTTTAGGGCAATGAAGGAACCCCCACATCGGGCGCTTCATCCTTTCGGGCAGATTCCGACCTATGTAGAGGGCGATCTCGCCCTGTCGAGTCAGGCGCCATCGTGTTCCATATCGCGCAGCGCCATGCGGGCCTGCTGCCGGACGATGCGAATGCCCGGGCGCGTGCGATAACATGGATGTTTACCGCAGTGAGCACGGTGGAGCCGCCGATTATTGGTCTGGAAATCGCCAAGCTGGGTGAGGGCGACAAACCGTGGTCAGAGCAGCGCCTGCCTCTCGCCAAGGATCGCATCCGCGACCGGCTGGCCGAACTTTCCACCCGCCTTGGCAACGCCGACTGGCTCGATGGGGGGTTCAGCGCGGGGGACCTTATGATGGTGCATGTGCTGCTCAGGTTGAGCAGGTCGGCTATACTTGAAGAATATCCAAATCTCTCCGCCTATGTTGCCCGTGGTCAAGCGCGGCCCGCCTATAAGCGGGCTTTCGCCGCCCAATTGGCGGTTGCTACCGGTAAATGAGGGGCAAAGCTTGCATTTTGGCTGAAATACCCCTAGAAGCCGCCCAAATCCCGATTTACCCCCGTTTCAGGAGAACACGAGCTTATGGCGCGCGTCACGATTGAAGACTGCATTGACAAGCTGCCGAACCGGTTTGAACTGGTTCTGCTTTCGGCCCACCGGGCCCGGATGATTTCGCAAGGGGCGCCCATCACACTCGACCGCGACAACGACAAGGACCCTGTCGTCAGCTTACGCGAAATTGCCGAAGAGACGATCAACAAGGACGACCTCCGCGAAGAGTTCATCCACGCCATGCAGAAGCATGTTGAAGTGGATGAGCCGGAGCCAACCGACATGCCGCTCCTGACCTCCAATGTTCCCGGCAGCGTGGGCGAGCAGACCGCCGGCGGCGAAGACGTGGTTGAGTTCGAGCAGATGACCGAGGAGGAATTGCTCCGCGGCCTTGAAGGCATGCCGCCGGCCGAAAGCCCCGGCAGCCAGCGCAACGGCTACTGATTTCCACAGATCTTAAGAATATTCAGGCCGGACCCTCGCGTCCGGCCTTTTTTATCGTAAGCTAGAGCCATGATACGCCAGTATGAATTGGTTGAACGGGTCGTGAAGTACGACCCGGACGCGAATGAGGACCTGCTCAACCGCGCCTATGTCTATGCCATGAAGGCGCATGGCAACCAGACGCGGGCCTCGGGCGAGGCCTATTTCAACCATCCCCTGGAAGTGGCGGCCATTCTCACGGAAATGAAGCTCGACGACGCCACCATTGCCGCGGCCTTGCTGCACGACACGGTGGAGGACACGGAAACCACGCATCAGGAAATCGAGGAGAAGTTCGGCAAGGAAATCGCCTCGCTGGTGGATGGCCTCACCAAGATCAAGAAGATCGACCTTGTCACCACGGAAGCCACGCAGGCGGAAAATTTACGCAAGCTTCTGCTGGCCATGTCGAAGGACGTGCGGGTGTTGATGGTGAAGTTGGCGGACCGGCTGCACAACATGCGCACCATCGAGCATGTGAAGCCGGAGAAGCGTCTGCGCGTGGCCCAGGAGACGATGGACATCTACGCGCCGCTGGCCGGCCGCATGGGCATGCAAACGGTGCGCGATGAACTGGAAGACATTTCCTTCCGGGTGCTCAACCCGGATGCCAACAAGATTATCCAGGACCGGCTTTCTCAGCTTCATGAGGAAAGCGGCGACGTCTTGCGCGAGATCGAAAAGGCGTTGGCCACCAAGCTGTCGGAGAACGGCATCAAGGCGGAAGTCTATGGCCGGGAAAAGCGGCCCTATTCGATTTGGCGCAAGATGGAGCGCAAGCATCTGTCGCTTGGTCAGCTCTCCGACATTTTTGGCTTCCGCGTGCTGGTTGGCACGGTGGACCAATGCTACCGGGCGATTGGAATTGTACACAGGACCTGGCGGGCGATTCCAGGGCGGTTCAAGGATTACATCTCCACGCCCAAGCAGAATGACTACCGTTCGCTGCACACGATTGTCATCGGGCCGCATCACATGCGGGTCGAAATGCAGATCCGCACCCGGCTGATGCACGAAATTGCCGAGCGCGGCGTGGCGGCGCATGCGCTCTACAAGGATGCGCCCGATGCCAAGGAGGCGCTCGACGGGTTTCGCCCGCCCGGGGCTGAATCCAATGCCTACCGCTGGCTGCGCCATCTCGTGGAAATGCTGCAGGAGGGCGAGAGCCCCAAGGAATTCCTTGAGCATACCAAGCTCGAGCTGTTCCATGACCAGGTGTTCTGCTTCACGCCGAAGGGGCAACTCATCGCTTTGCCGCGCGGCGCCACGCCCATCGACTTTGCCTATGCGGTGCATACCTCCATCGGCGACAGTTGCGTGGGCTGCAAGGTGAACGGCCGGCATGCGCCGCTGGTGGCCGAACTCGAAAACGGCGACGAGGTTGACATCATCCGCTCGGACGCGCAGGTGCCGCCTCCGGCCTGGGAAAATATCGCGGTTACGGGAAAAGCCCGGGCGGCGATCCGGCGTGCCACTCGCGCTGCGATGCGCAAGCAATTCGCCGGGCTGGGCCGCGAGATTGTCGAGAAGCTTCTGGCCAAGCAGAACAAGCCAATTGTTGACAAGGAGATTGCCGCCGCGGTGCCGCGGCTGGGCCATAAGAATGTGGATGACACGATGGCGGCGATCGGGCGGGGCGATCTTTCGGGCTATGACATGTTGAAAGCCATGGGTCTTACAGTGGAAGCGAGCCAGATGCGCGAGTCGCGGCGCAAGGGGACGGCCACCAAAAAATCGAACCCGGCACATGCGGCATCGGTTCCGGTGCGCGGCCTGAGCGGCAACATGGCTTTCACCATTTCCAAGGAAACCGGCGCGGTCCCCGGAGAACGCATTGTGGGCATTACCATGCCGGGCGAGGGCGTTACGATCTATCCGATTTTCGCCCGGGCGCTGGAACAGTTCGACAGCCAGCCGGAGCGCTGGATAGATCTTGCCTGGGACAGCGCCGCCTCGGACCAGAAATTTCCGGCGCGGATCAACATCGTGCTTCTGAACGAGATCGGCGCCCTGGCGCAGGTCACTCAGGTGATCGGCGACCAGGGCGGCAATATCGACGAGCTGCAGATGATGGCGCGGCAGGGGGTGCGCGATTTTTTTGATCTGGACATTCTGCTGGAAGTGCATGATGCACGGCATCTTAACGACATCATCACGGGGCTCAGGACCAGGAATGCGGTGAGCGCCGTGACACGGGCAACGGGGTAGCAGATGCTAAGTGACGACGAGGTATTGGGTGAGTTCCGCGCGGCAGGCGCGCTTCTTGAAGGGCATTTTATCCTGTCATCGGGCCTGCACAGTGCGCGCTACCTGCAATGCGCGCGGGTTCTGATGGATCCCAAACGGGCGGACCGGCTTTGCCAGTCCTTGGCGCAGCGAATCACGGATAAAATGCGGGCGCAGATCGATATCGTGGCCTCTCCCGCCATGGGCGGCGTTGTGGTAGGTTATGAAATGGGGCGGCAGCTTGGTGTTCCCGCCATTTTCTTCGAGCGGGTGGATGGCAAGCTGGTGCTGCGCAGGGGGTTCACTATCAC
This sequence comes from Hyphomicrobiales bacterium, assembly GCA_038251095.1. Taxonomy (GTDB): domain Bacteria; phylum Pseudomonadota; class Alphaproteobacteria; order Rhizobiales; family Aestuariivirgaceae; genus Aestuariivirga. The sequence continues at coordinate 47,266 of JBBSBQ010000019.1, read as the reverse complement.
CAAGGGGGCGCGGGTTCTGATGGTGGAAGACATTGTCACCACAGGGCTTTCATCGCGGGAATGCATTGCCGGGATTGCCGAAGAGCGGGGCGTGACGCTGGCCGCCGCCTGCCTCATTGACCGTTCGGGCGGCAAGGCGGATCTGGGTGTGCCGCTGTTTGCGCTGACCAGCCTTGAGATTCCGGCCTATCCGGCGGACGCGCTGCCGCCAGAGCTGGCGGCCCTTCCGGCAGTCAAGCCGGGAAGCCGGGGCCTCAAAACATGATCATAGGCCTGGGCAACGACATGGTCGATATCAGGCGCATCGAGCAGACTCTGGAGCGCTATGGCAGCCGGTTCGTGGCACGCATATTCACCGAGGTTGAGCAGAAGAAATCCGACCGGCGGGCGCAGCGGGCTGCGTCCTACGCCAAGCGCTTTGCGGCCAAGGAGGCCTGTTCCAAGGCGCTTGGCACGGGGTTTCGCCGGGGGGTTTTCTGGAAGGACATGGGGGTTGTGAACGAGCCTTCAGGGCGTCCCACCCTACAGCTTACCGGCGGGGCCAAGGCGCAGCTCGAGCGAATCACCCCGGCCGGGCACACCGCGCGCATTCAACTCACGATTACTGATGATTTTCCCTACGCGCAGGCCGTTGTCATCATTGAGGCGGTGGCAGTTTCCTGACTGTGATTAATTCGTCACAGTACCGGAGCTTGCATGGTGCTACATTGCACCTCATATGGTGGAGGCGCTATAGCCGAAAGTATAGATAGAGCGCAGAAAGCTCGATTTTGATGCAGAAGAAAGACTACCACATGGCACCGGCCCAGGATATGCGCCAGAAATCCGAAGAGGGGGTTTGGGACACCGTAAAGGTGATCATGCAGGCGCTGCTGATTGCCTTTTTCGTGCGAACTTTCTTCTACCAGCCGTTCAATATTCCTTCGGAATCCATGTACCCCACGCTGAAGGTGGGCGACTATCTTTTCGTCTCCAAGCTTTCCTATGGCTACAGCAAGTATTCCTTCAATTTCTCGTTCGGCGGTTTTGGCACCACCTGGATCAAATGCTGCCCCATCGATTTTCCGGGCCGGGTGGTTTTGGCCGATACGCCCAAGCGCGGCGACGTGGCAGTGTTCAAGCTGCCCACCGATACGAATATTGACTACATCAAGCGGGTGATCGGGCTGCCGGGCGACCGCATCCAGATGCGCGACGGCGTTCTCTTCATCAATGGCGAAGAGGTGAAAAAGGAACGTGTCGAAGATTACGTGGACACTGAAATCGGCGGCGAGGGCGGCGGCCATCCCATTCAGCAGTATGAAGAGACCCTGCCCAATGGCGTGAAATACCGGGTGCTGGACCAGGTGCCCAATGGCTCGGCCGACAACACCATCGAATACGTGGTGCCGCCGGCGCATTATTTCATGATGGGCGACAACCGCGACAATTCCGAGGACTCGCGCTTCCTCGATGCGGTGGGCTATGTGCCGGTCGAGAATTATGTGGGCCGGGCAGACATCATCTTCTTTTCGATTTCGCGCGGCACAACCCTTTGGGAAGTTTGGAAGTGGCCTTTCGAAATTCGCTGGGGCCGTTTCCTCAACCTTATCTAGGCGCCGGGCGTCTTGGTCCGTTTTTCACAAGCCCTGCATGACGAGATCACGCAGCGCCTTGGCTATGAATTCAAGGACAAGGTCTTGCTGCGCCATGCGCTGACCCACAGCAGCACCAATCACAGCCGCGACGATTACCAGCGCCTGGAATTCCTTGGCGACCGGGTTCTGGCCCTGGTGATTGCCGAGCAACTGTTCCGCCTCAACCCGGCGCACCGGGAAGGCCACATGGCAAACCTGCACAGCAACCTGGTGCGCGGTGAAATCTGCGGCGAGGTGGGGAAGCAACTCGGCCTTGGCGAATTCATCATCGTGGGGCCGAGCGAACGCAAGAAGGGCGTTCACCTCATTACCTCGGTGGTGGGGGATGTGGTGGAAGCGCTGACCGGCGGGATCTACCTGGATGGCGGGCTGGCTGACGCCAAGGCCTTTATCCTGCGCAACTGGTCGCGCCACATTGCGGAAAACCGCTCGGTGAGCAAGGATCCCAAGACTTATCTGCAGGAATGGTCGCTGGCGCGGGGGCTTCCCATCCCGGATTATAAAATACTCAAGCGCGAAGGATTGGAGCATAGTCCGCTCTTCACGGTGGAACTGAATGTCAAAGGCTGGGAGGCGGTTCAGGGATCAGGCCCGTCCAAGCGCCTCGCCGAAATGGCGGCGGCAGACAGTTTCCTGAAGCGCGAGGAAATTCGTCAATGAACGAAACGCGGTGCGGTTTTTGCGCCATCATTGGAGCCCCAAACGCGGGCAAGTCCACTCTGGTCAATCAGCTGGCGGGCTCCAAGGTATCCATCGTCTCGCACAAGGTGCAGACGACGCGGGCGCGGCTGCGGGCCATCTTCATGGAAGGGGCCTCGCAGGTCATCGTCGTCGATACGCCGGGAATATTTGATCCCAAGCGCAAGCTTGATGAAGCTATGGTGGAAAACGCCTGGAGCGGATCGGCGGAAGCTGATGTGACGGTGCTTCTGGCGGACGCACGGCTCGGGCGGAACGATGACGTGATGCGCATCATCGACGGATTAAAGAAAAACAGCACCAAGGCACTGCTGGCGCTGAACAAGGTGGACCTGCTGCGGCGCGAGGTGTTGCTGGAAATCTCCAAGCGCTTCAACGAGGCCTATGAATTTTCCGACACCTTCATGATCAGCGCCTTGAAGGGCTCAGGCGTTGACGACTTGCGCAAGAAGATTGCAAGCCTGATGCCGGTGGGCACGTGGCTTTATCCGGAGGACCAGGCGGCGGATGTGCAGCTGCGGTTTCTGGCTTCGGAAGTGACGCGGGAAAAGATTTATCTCCGGCTGCATGAAGAGCTTCCCTATTCCTCGACGGTTGAGACGGAAACCTGGGAAGAGCAGAAGGACGGCTCGGTGAAGATCGGCCAGGTCATCTATGTGGAACGCGACAGCCAGAAGGCCATTGTGCTGGGCAAGGGCGGGCAGATGATCAAACTCCTGGGGCAACTGGCGCGGGAAGAACTGGAAAAGTCCTTCGAGCGGCGGGTGCATCTCTTTCTGTTTGTAAAGGTGCGGGAGAACTGGACGGAAGACCCGGAGCGCCTGCGCATGATGGGCCTGGGGAACTGAGGCCCCGGCCATGGAATGGCGCGATCACGGCGTAATTCTTTCGGTCCGCCGCCATGGCGAGACCAGCGCCATTGCCGAACTTCTGACACCGGAACATGGACGCTGCCTGGGCCTGGTGCGGGGCGGACGCTCGCGCATTCAGCGGCCGGTTCTGCAGCCCGGAAACTTTGTGACGGCGACATGGCGGGCCCGGCTTGAAGACCATCTCGGCACCTTTGTTTTAGAGCCACTGAAACTCTCAGCGGGCACGATCATGGAAAGCTCGTTTCGCCTGGCAGGACTTACGACACTCACCAGCCTGTCACAAACCCTGCCGGAACGTGAGCCGCACCAGCGGCTGTACGACGCGTTTCAGATCGTGCTCGACGCCATCGACAATGACACGCACTGGCCGGCGCTTCTGGTGCGCTGGGAACTGGGGCTTCTGGAGGAGTTGGGCTTTGGCCTGGACCTGAGCAAATGCGCGGTAACCGGAACGGTTGAAAATCTTTTCTATGTTTCGCCCAAGACCGGCCGTGCCGCGTGCCTGCAAGCCGGCGAGCTTTATCACGACAAGTTGCTCAAGCTTCCCGGATTCCTTTTGGGGCAGCAGGTGAAGTCGACCGAAGACATTCTCGATGGTTTCAAGCTCACGGGACATTTTCTGGAGCGCCACATCTTTGAACCGCGTGGGCTTGAAATGCCGGAACAGCGCCAAAGAATGCTTGCCGATCTGGCTCAAAGGACGCATTGACGGAAAGCCGGGGCGGTCGCATCAAGTGTGACCATGGAGAGATGAAGAAGGATAGGTCATGCTCGGACGATTGAACCATGTGGCGATTGCGGTGCCTGACCTTGAGGCGGGCGCGAAGATCTATGCTTCGGTTCTGGGGGCAAAGGTATCGGCACCGCAGACGGAGGCGGCGCATGGGGTGCGGGTGGTGTTCGTGGAATTGCCCAATACCAAAATTGAATTGCTGGAACCCTTCGGGGAAAACTCGCCGATCAAATCATTCCTCGAAAAGAATCCTTCGGGCGGCATGCACCATATTTGTTATGAGGTGGCCGACATCGCGGCGGCCCGCGACAGGCTGGTAGCGGAGGGGGCGCGGGTTCTGGACGACGGCACGGCGAAGATCGGGGCGCACGGCAAGCCCGTTCTGTTCCTGCACCCCAAGGATTTTTGCGGCACGCTGATTGAACTGGAGCAAGCATGACCCTTTCCAGCGCCATTGCCATTTATTTCATCATCTGGTGGCTGGTGCTTTTTCTGGTGCTGCCCTTCGGCATCCGCAACTCCCATGATACCGGCGAGACGATCGAAGAGGGCCATGAGCCGGGGGCGCCGGTAAACCCGCGCCTGGTGCAGAAGGCGATGATCACGACGATCCTTGCGACGGTGGTGTTTGCGATGTTCTACCTGGCGCAGACGCGCGGCCTTTTGAGCCTCGACAGCCTGCCGTTCCCGAACATGATACCCTCGTCAATCTGAGCAATAAAAAAAGGCGAAGCTTTCACTTCGCCCTTTCTAAGTCAGTTGGCCTTCCATTTTCCTGCTGATCCCTAGAGATCAACGGGGCAGCTGTCTTACGGTTTGCCGTATGCGCGCCCGGAAGTATCCTCCCCAGACCTGGGCCCACTTTAGGAGTAAACACCGACGGTCTTTTTCTTGATTGGCGGCGAAGCTAGCACAAAGTTTCGCCGTGTCACGTGAAATATTACGGAATTGTGTCTTGACTTTGAAAGTGCCCGGCTTGTGTTCCCATTTGTTTCCCTTAAAAGGGCGCATCACAGGCGACACGAGGATTCCCATGCGGCTTTCGCAGTATTTCATGCCCATTCTGAGAGATGACCCGAAGGAGGCGGAAATCGTGTCCCACAAACTTATGCTGCGGGCGGGCATGGTCCGGCAGGAGGCGGCGGGCAACTACTCCTGGTTGCCGATGGGTTTCCGGGTTCTCAAGAAGATTGAGCAGATCGTGCGGGAGGAACAGAACCGGGCCGGGGCGTTGGAGGTACTCATGCCCACCATCCAACCGGCCGAATTATGGAAGAAATCAGGGCGTTACGACGCTTACGGCAAGGAAATGCTGCGCATCAAGGACCGGCATGACCGGGAGATGCTTTACGGCCCCACCAACGAGGAAATGATCACCGACATTTTCCGCCAGGGGGCGCAAAGCTACAAGGACCTGCCGCGCAACCTCTACCATATCCAGTGGAAATTCCGCGACGAGGTGCGGCCGCGCTTCGGAGTCATGCGGGGGCGCGAGTTCCTGATGAAGGACGCCTATTCTTTCGATGTGAGCCGCGAGGCGGGGCAGCATTCCTACAACAAGATGTTCGTAAGCTATCTTCGCACCTTCGCGCGCATGGGGCTCAAGGCGGTTCCGATGCGGGCCGAAACGGGACCCATCGGCGGCTCGGACAGCCATGAGTTTCTGGTTCTGGCGGAGACCGGCGAGAGCGGGGTTTTCTTCGACGGCGATTTCCATGAAATGGACTGGGACAAGGTTGAGGTTGACTATGACAATGTGAACGCGGTCGCCAGGCTGGTGGAGAGCTTCACGTCGAAATATGCGGCCACCGATGAAAAGCATGACGCGGCGGAATTCGAGCGCCGGGTGCCGGCGGCCAAGCGCAAGACCGGGCGCGGCATTGAAGTGGGGCATATCTTTTTCTTCGGCACGAAATATTCGGAGCCGCTGGGCTGCGAAGTGCAGGGGGCTGACGGCAAGAAGGTGGCGGTGCAATCCGGTTCCTATGGCATTGGCGTGTCACGCCTCGTCGGCGGCATCATTGAAGCGAGCCATGACGATGCGGGGATCATCTGGCCCGAGTCCGTTGCGCCATTCCAGGTGGGCCTAATCAATCTCAAGGTTGGCGATGCGGCGAGTGATGGGGCCAGCCTCAAGATCTACGAGGCGCTGCAGGCCAAAGGTGTTGACGTTCTGTTTGATGACAAGGATGGCGGGGCGGGCGGCAAGTTTGCGGCGATGGATTTGATTGGGTTACCGTGGCAGGTAATCATCGGGCCGCGCGGCCTGAGGGACGGGATTGCCGAAGTAAAGAACCGCAAGACCGGGGCGCGCGAGAACGTCGCGCTTGACCAGGTTGTGGGACGCTTTACCGCCTGATGGAAAACGACCTTCCCGATACCAAGCCCTTCGCCAATTTCGAATGGATGCTGGCGCTGCGCTACCTGCGGGCGCGGCGGAAGGAAAGCTTCATTTCGGTCATTTCGCTATTTTCATTTCTCGGAATCATGCTGGGTGTTGCCACGCTGATTGTGGTGATGTCGGTCCTCAACGGGTTTCGCGCCGAACTTCTGGACAAGATTCTCGGATTTTCCGGGCACGCAACGTTCTATCACCAGGATCTGAGTCCCATTCCGAATTTCAAGGAGATTCAAGCGCGGCTTGAAAAAGTGGACGGGGTCAAGCGGGTGATTTCGCTGGTTGAAGGACAGGCGATGGCCTCGTCGCTGAGAAGCAGCACCGGCGTTCTGGTGCGCGGCATTGCGGAAGCGGATATCGAGAAGCTTTCCAGCATCAACAACAAGGATTTGCAGACGTCGATTGCCGAGCCGGGAGTCCCGGACCTGACGCCTTCATTTACGGGTTTCGACAAATCGGAGGGTATCGCGGTTGGCGAGCGGCTGGCGTGGCGGCACCAGCTTAAATTAGGCAGCATGCTGACGATCATTTCGCCGGACGGCCCCGACACGGTGATGGGTACTGCGCCGCGCATTCGCAACTTTCCCGTTGTGGCCATCTTCAAGATCGGCATGTCGGAGTATGACGAGGGCATTGCCTATTTGCCGCTGGCCGACGCGCAGGAGTACTTTGTCTCGGAAGAGGGCGCTACGGGGCTTGAGGTGATGGTGGCGTCACCTGATGACATTGGAAGCATTGTTCCAGCGTTGCGCGACGCGGCGGGGCCTGATCTTTGGATGCAAACCTGGAAGGACCGCAACCAGGCCTTTTTCAATGCGCTGGCGGTGGAACGCAATGTAATGTTCCTGGTGCTGACCATGATCATTCTGGTGGCGGCCCTCAACATCATTTCCGGTCTCATCATGCTGGTGAAGGACAAGGGCCGCGACATTGCCATCCTGCGCACCATGGGGGCGACGCGGGGTGCGGTGCAGCGGGTGTTCCTGATTACGGGGGCGGCTATCGGCGTGGTGGGGACCTTTGCCGGGCTCGTTCTGGGAATTCTTATTTGCCTCAATGTGGAAAGCATACGGCAATTCGTGCAGTGGCTTTCGGGCATTGATCCCTTCAATGCTGAAATCTATTACCTGGCGCAGCTTCCGGCGGTGATCGACTACACACAGACCTTCTGGATCGTGGTGATGTCGCTGGCGCTTTCCTTTATCGCAACGCTTTACCCCTCTTGGCGCGCCGCCAAGCTCGATCCGGTTGAAGCCTTGAGGTATGAATAATGACGCCTGCCCTTGAGCTTCGCCACGTGGCCCGCTCCTATGCGGAGGGGAAAGGGCGTCTTGATATTTTCAAGGATCTGGCGCTGGAGGTTTATGCCGGCGAGATCGTGGCGTTGGTGGGCCAGTCGGGGGCGGGTAAATCCTCGCTGCTGCATATTGCCGGGCTGCTGGAAGCCCCGACGGCGGGCGAGGTTTTCATTTCAGGGCAGAACTGCACGACGCTTGACGATGCGGCGCGCACCCGCATTCGGCGGATCGGCATCGGCTTTGTCTATCAGTTCCATCACCTGCTGCCGGAATTTTCGGCGCTTGAAAATGTCGTCATGCCGCAGTTGATCGCGGGGGCAAAGAAACCTGCGGCGGTGGAACGGGCCAAGGATCTTCTGGATCGGCTCGGGCTGGCGGAGCGCTTTGAGCACCGGCCTTCTGAAATGTCGGGCGGCGAACAGCAGCGGGTGGCCATTGCGCGGGCCATTGCCAACCGGCCCTTGCTGCTGCTGGCTGATGAGCCCACGGGCAATCTTGACCCGGATACGGCGGCGCGGGTGCATGTGGAATTCCTGCGGCTTATCAAGGAGGAAGGGCTGGGCGCCCTGATTGCCACCCATAATATTCCGCTGGCGAGCCGCATGAGCCGGATCGTAAGCCTGCAGTCCGGCATACTTGTGGACGGTCTTGCCTAGGGCCTGACAGTAAGGCCGAATCTGGGGTAGATTCCTGGCATGGCCACTGATTCAAAACCTCCGACATTCATTCATTTGCGGGCGCATTCTGCCTATTCGCTGGCGGAAGGGGCGCTGCATATCAAACAGATGGCGCTTCTGGCCAAGGAAGCAGGCATGCCGGCACTGGCCATTACCGACTCGGGCAATCTTTTCGGGGCGCTAGAATTTTCGGAGGCACTGGCCGACAAGGGCATTCAACCGATCATCGGCTGTTCACTGCGGGTGGAGACCCATGCTGATACCGTAGATGCGACGGCGAAAGCCCAACCGCATCCCAAGAAGCTGCCGCCGCTGATGCTTCTGGCGAAGGATGAAACCGGTTACCGCAACCTGATGAAACTTTCGAGCCGGGCCTATCTACAAACGCCGGAAAGCGAGCTGCCACATGTGACCTGGGAGATGCTTGAAGGCCTGAGTGCGGGGCTCATTTGTTTATCCGGCGGGCCTGATGGCCCTATCGACGAAGCGCTTGTGCAGGGGCAGGGCTCCTTGGCGCGGCAGTTGGTGGAGCGCCTCAAAGCTTTGTTTGGCGACCGCTTCTATATTGAATTGCAGCGCCATGGCGCCGATGAGGAAAGCGCGGCCGAGGCGGGTCTTGTTGATCTGGCCTATGAACTGGAAGTGCCGCTTGTCGCGACCAACCAAGTGTATTTTGCAAAGCCTGCTGACTATGCGGCCCATGATGCGCTTATCTGCATTGCAGAGGGGCAGGTGGTTTCCGCCGAGGACCGAAGGCGGGTGACACCGGAGCATTATTTTAAATCGCAGCAGGAAATGGCAGCGCTGTTTGCCGACATCCCCGAGGCCATCGAAAACACGATCGAGATTGCCCGGCGCTGCGCCTATATTGTGAAGGGCCACGCACCGATCCTGCCGCGCTTCAGCACCGGCGACGAGGCGGAAGAACTGCGCAACCAGGCGCGCGAAGGCCTGGCGCATAGGCTTGCCACAGTAGGCATGGCGGAAGGCTATTCGCTTGAGATCTATCAGGAACGGCTGGAGTTCGAGCTCGGCGTGATCATCAAGATGCGTTACCCCGGCTATTTCCTGATCGTTGCGGATTTCATCAAGTGGGCCAAGGCGCAAGGCATTCCGGTGGGGCCGGGGCGCGGCTCGGGAGCGGGCTCGCTGGTGGCCTATTCGCTCACCATCACCGATCTCGACCCGCTGCGCTTCCAGCTTCTGTTCGAGCGCTTCCTCAATCCGGACCGGGTGTCGATGCCCGACTTCGACATTGATTTCTGCCAGGACCGGCGCGACGAGGTGATCGACTATGTGCAAGCGCGCTATGGGCGGGACCATGTGGCGCAGATCATCACGTTTGGAAAGCTGCAGGCACGGGCCGTGTGCCGCGACGTGGGCCGGGTGCTGCAGATGCCCTACATGCAGGTGGACCGGATTTCAAAACTGATCCCGATGAATCCGGCCAATCCGGTGACGCTGAAACAGGCCATCGATGGGGAGCCCCGCATTCAGGAAGAGCGCGACCGCGACCCGACGGTGCGGCGCATGCTGGATATAGGACTAAAGTTGGAAGGGCTCTACCGCCATGCCTCGACCCATGCGGCGGGGCTGGTGATCGGCGACCGTCCATTGGAAGAGCTGGTGCCGCTTTACCGCGACCCGCGCTCGACGCTTCCGGCGACGCAGTTCAACATGAAATATGTGGAAAAGGCCGGGCTGGTGAAGTTCGACTTTCTCGGATTGAAGACGCTGACGGTGATCGACAAGGCGCTGAAGCTCATTCATGCGCGCAAGCCCGATTTCGATATCGCAAAGATTCCGCTGGATGACGGGCCCACCTACCATATGCTGGCGCAGGGCGACACGGTGGGCGTGTTCCAGTTGGAAAGTTCCGGCATGAAGGACGCAGTGCGCCAAATGCGGGCCGACCGGTTTGAGGACTTGATCGCTCTTGTCGCCTTGTACCGGCCGGGCCCGATGGCGAATATTCCTACCTATTGTGCGCGCAAGCTGGGCAAGGAGCCGATTGAATATCTGCATCCTAAGCTTGAGCCCATTCTCAAGGAAACCTTCGGTGTCATCACCTATCAGGAACAGGTGCAGCAGATTGCCAAGGACCTGGCGGGCTATACGCTGGCGGAAGCCGATCTCCTGCGCCGTGCCATGGGCAAGAAAATCAAGTCGGAGATGGACGACCAGCGCGAACGTTTCCTGACGGGCGCCACCGATCAGGGAGTTGACCGCAACATCGCCATCCAGATTTTCGAGGCCTGCGCCAAGTTTGCCGAATACGGATTCAACAAATCGCACTCCGCACCTTACGCCTATATCAGCTACCAGACGGCCTATCTCAAGGCCAATTTCCCGGTGGAATTCCTTGCCGCCTCGATGACGCTGGACATGGGCAACACAGACAAGCTGCAGGTGTTCCGCGATGAGGCCCAGCGCATGGGAATCAAGGTGGCGCCGCCTTCGGTCAATGCCAGCGCGATTGATTTCAGCGTACGCGACGGGGTGATTTTCTATTCTCTGGCGGCGCTGAAAAATGTCGGCGTCGGCGCCATCCAGCATTTGATTGCGGCCCGCGAGGCGGGCGGACGCTTCACCTCGCTGGGGGATTTCGCCCGCCGGGTGCAAGGTTCCACGCTGAACAAGCGGGCCTTGGAAAGCCTGGCGAAGGCGGGGGCTTTCGACGAGATCAATGCCAACCGGGCCCAGGTTCTGGCCGGCGTTGAAACGATTATCGCCACCTCAAGCCGCACCAGCGCGGAGGCCGATGCGGGGCAGAATGATTTGTTCGGAGCAGCAACAGGCACGAAGGAGGAGTTGGTGCTGCCGCTTCGCGATGTGTGGTTCCCTATGGAGCGTTTGTCCAATGAGTTTGAGGCGGTGGGGTTTTATCTCTCGGGCCATCCGCTGGACGACTACATGAAGCCGCTGGCCAAGCTTGGGGTGGATACCTGGGCCGCATTCCAGCACAAGGCCTTGACCAAGGGAGCAACTGCCGGGAAGCTGGCGGGCACCATCACCCACCGGCAGGAGCGGCGCTCAAAATCCGGGAACAAATTTGCCTTCGTCGGCTTTTCCGATCCCACCGGACATTTCGAAGCTATCTGTTTTTCGGATACGCTGGCGGCGGCGCGGGATTTGCTTGAGCCTGGTAAGGCGGTAATCGCGCGGGTCGAATGCGATGTCGACGGCGAAGAGATCAAACTGCGGTTGCAAGGCGTCGAGGTCCTGGACAAGGCGGCTGCGGCGATTGTCACGGGCCTTACGATTTTCGTGCGCGATACCAAGCCGCTTGATTCCATTGCTCTGCGGCTGAGTTCCGGCGGCAGGGCCCCGGTGCGGATGATTTTGCAACTGGAGTCAGGCCGCGAGATTGAACTTGCGCTGGGCAACAAGTTCGCCATCACGCCGCAGATCAAGGGTGCCATCAAGGCCATCCAGGGCGTGGTGGATGTGCATGATTTCTAGCCAGTGGGCGTGAGGGTTGCCACATAGAGCAACGCGTCTTTGCTTTGTGGTTGAAGGTCTGCACCGTCGCCCGGCGAAAGATGCAAGGCATCGCCGCAGTCAAGCGTGCCACCGGCAGCAAGCTTGAAGGAACCCTGCAGCGCGAAGGCGAGGGTTGTTTGCTTGGACGTGATGTTGAGATCGTCTTTTGCGTTCAGCACATGGACTGAGGCTTTCCAGGTTCCGCGCCGGATGAAAAGATTGAGCGCGCGGCACGGACCATCGTTCACCACGCAAGCGGTCTTTTCATCGCCGGGAAATTCATGGGGCACAAAACGCCTGTCAATTTTCAGAACTTTCTGGTCATTAAAAACCAGATCAAGCCCTTTTCCTTCAATAAGCGTGAAGATGCGGTCGACGCTGGGGTAGTGGGAGAAGGCTGCGCTGGAGTCGATCCGGGCCAGAGCCATCCGCCAATCAAAGTCTTGTGAGGCAGCGTCGTGAGGTGCGGCGGCGATGTCCCACGACACGCCAAGGCCATTCAACCAGCGGCCTCTCCGGTAATTTTCGGACTTCAGGATTTGGGTCACGGCTCTTCAATTCCGCAATTCTTCGCCAGGGTGAAGATCACCGCTTCGGCATCGCCCAGTTCGAAATGCGCTTCATCGGAAAGCCACAACCAGCTCCAGCCCCAGTTCCATTCGAGCTTGAGGGATTTGGCGGTGCGCAGTTCGGCGATGTCGGGAAGATTTTCGCGTGTGAGAAGGCGCTTGTTCTTGGCGACGATCCAGAATTCCTCGCGCGGCAATTTTTTGTCGATGGTGGCGATCAGTTCAATCTGGCCACGGCTTGAAAGTGCATCCTCCAGCCGCAACTGCTGAGTCCATTTCATGGGCTCTCCGGTCTGGCAGGAAATCGAGTAGAGGGCCGCATAATCAGTGGCGGAAGTGATCAGCGTTGATGAGGCCACTGTGGCCATATGGATGATTGCGCCATTTGCCGCCTTCGCTTGCCCAAGCATCCACGCGCCCAGTTCCTGCGCTTGCGCAGAGGTTGCTGAGTACAAGGTTAAGAGTGCCATTGCGGACAAATTAGTCTTTAGTTTCATCAAGTTGGCGCGCCGTTGTTTGAATAGCAGGTATGCCGCCCCATATTAGCTCCTGATTTGCTATATTCCCAGTGAAACGCCTAACATGAGCTGATTCATGCTAGAAAGACCGCCGGCCCAAAAGGCTTGAGTTGGAGACCTAAACGTCATGAAACCATTCGCCATTGCCGGTATTCAGATGCACCTGAACCACGGCTCGAATATCCAGGCCATGCGGCATCGCCTTGACCTGACCATGCATCTTTATCCCTGGGTGCAGATGGTGATGTTTTCGGAGCTCGCGGCCTTCGGCCCGCTGCTCCAGCATGCCCAGCCGCTGCCCGGAACGGCAGAGGCGGAATTCCAGGATATGGCGCGGCATCACCGCGTCTGGCTGGTCAACGGCTCCATGTATGAGCGGCGCGAGGGCGGCATTTTCAACACCACCTCGGTGATCAATCCGGAGGGCGAGATCGTCGGGCGTTACCGCAAGATGTTTCCATTCCGCCCCCTGGAGCAGGGGGTTCAGGCGGGAAGCGAGTTCCTGGCTTTCGATATCGACGGCGTCGGTAAGTTCGGGGTGCTGAACTGCTATGACATCTGGTTTCCGGAAACCTCGCGGCAACTCACCGCCATGGGGGTTGAAGTCATTCTCCATCCGGTGATGACGCATACGATTGACCGAGATGTGGACATCGCCATCAGCCACGCCACGTCATCCATGATGCAGTGTTTTGTTTTTGACGTGAATGGCCTGGGAGCAGGCGGCAATGGCCAATCCTGCGTGTTTGATCCATCAGGGCGCGCACTTTACCGCGGCGACGCGACGGATCAGATCATTCCCATCGAAATTGACATGGAGCAGGTGGCGCGTTCGCGTGAACGCGGCATTCGGGGGCTTGGCCAGATGAGCAAGGCCTTCCGCGACCGGCCTGTCAATTTTCCGGTTTATGAGAAGGGTTTCGACACCAGCTATCTGGACAGCCTCGGCCCGCTGGCCACGCCGCGCCGCGTCGACGAGGTTCCGCCCGCCAATGTGAAGACGTTGCCGGTGCGGCGGAGTTTTGTGAAGTAGCTTCTGGCAGGTCTTGTTTTGCCGTCCCGCCATTTTATTATCTTGATTCGGCTCACCAACCGGCCGTTAGTTGAGGGATTGTTCTACATCTGGTGAATTGTCAAAAATCGCCGTATCAATCTTCATACCAGCTAAATTTATTGTATATCACAATTCCGAACTTCACGTTTCGGTGGCAAGTCAACCAGCACTATCATTGAGTAATTGATGACAAGAAGAAACCTGATTCTGATTCACCGCGGCCGCGCGTATGAAAATGACTTTGAGGAGATCGCGAATAAAGTCTTTGCGCTTGATGAAGATATCACAACTTATATTGCGTCTTCTGTCTCGGAAGAACAGCTTCCCGAAAGAGCCTGGTTGAACCCGACACTCGTCGTGGCCTTGATTCAGACTTTTGATCTAAGGATAGTGAGAGGCACGGTTCTCAAGAACCGCCCGATTTCCAAGATCCTGCAAGCCAAGGCCCTACAGGAGTTTGGAATAGGGTCTCCGCCAGTTCTTTCCCTCCAGTTTGGAATGAAACTTGATCCGGCTTTGTTTGGCGATTTCGTGATAATCAAGCCCATGGACCTTGGCCTGACTTCGTCGGGAAAAGGCATCCAGGTTTTCCGGCGGGAACGACTTGAGAGGTTGAAAAAAACTGATTTTCCTGTGGATCATCCGATCCAAAGGGATCGGGAAGGCTATCTTGTGCAAAGATTTATTAGTACAGGACGCTACGCATCCACCATTCGGATTTCAACTTTCCTGGGCCGGGCCATGTATTCATTAAAGTACCAATCGCTGGATGCCTCGCCCGATTTAAGCGAGACGGATGTTGCAATTGAAAACGGCAACTTTACGCAAAAAGGCAACCGTGACATTCTTTTTGAAAAGAATCCCGAGGCCCTCGCACTGGCAGAGCGCGTTGCCGAAGCATTCAGTGATATTCCGCTGCTGGCCATTGATATTGTAATCGAAGCATCGAGCAATAAGATGTATGTTCTTGAAATAAATGCCGGTGGAAATACATGGCATTTTTCCTCCAAGATGTGGGCTGAACGCCGCGCCAAAAACCCAAAACTGATAGAGGAGATGAAACTTCAGTGTTCAGCGTTTGACAGTGCTGCCCAAGTTCTTGTCGAGAAAACCCGGCAACTTGCGTCATAATTGCCGGGGGCATTGGAATGACAGACCTTGATGCCGGCATTTCCCAATGAATGGTGAATCGGACAGATATCATAACCCCGCTCCGGACCCGGTATTCCTGACGATTGATGACCTGCGGTCGGAAATGAGGCGCCTCAACCCAGCTGGCGACAGCTTTCTCGACTATCTGCTTGCGGGCCAATACTCAGAGGGAAAGGGTGTCTGGATCAATGGTGGAGGTGACGCACGCCGATTCTACACAGCTTTGCTAGTGGCCAATCCTCACCTCGCCTGTGAGAACCCCTTTGGCAGCTATTTTCGGCGTTGCGGCATACGGGAGCGGGGCGCAAATAGAGTGTGGGTCCGCAACATCAAGTCCGCTCCGTCGCCGCATAAATCCGCTATTGAAGAACACCGGCAGCGGACTATGTCAGGCGAGGCGGCGCCTATAGCCCTGTTTTCCGGAGGTCCGGCTGCTAAAATTTCCGCTCTTCTCTGCGTGCTTCCCGCGATGCGAAAGCAAACCGCGCTTGATGTCCGCTTCGTCCTTGACGGCGCTGAACAGTCGAATGAGAGCGGTTCAGCGAGCTATGAGCACGTGAACCATGCCAACGCGCTCAATGCGGAGAGCGACAATACGGGCTTCGGTATTTTGAAATCTGCAATTTGGCGCGCGCTTTTCGGTGAACTGGATCCAAGCGTAGCGCTTTCAATGACCTATGCGAAGGTTGATCTTTGGCCGAGGGCTGTGGTACTGCGGGATATTCCGATTTTCCTGCTGAATGAATTGCACGGCCTGATGCAGATTCTGCGCCACCATCTCAAAATTCCCGATGACCACACCAGAAGCCGCCGGGCATCTAAGATTTCAACTGAAATCCTGACCTTTCTTGAACGGGAGATTGGGATAACACTCCGGCTGGACAATCAGAAGAAAAGAGCAATTTTCCTGTATTTCACGAATGAACACTTCGCTCTTTCGCTGCGCGATAATGCCGAACTGCGGACCTCAGTGGGACTTCAGCCGATTGCTCTGACAGCTAACGACCTTAGAGGATTCTATGGCGCTTCCATTCTCGAACGCATTGTTGCGGCCGATCTCTTCACCGAAAACGGCTGCATCAATCACGGCCTTGACGAGATCTGCCGGGATGCAATGGTCAAGCAAGGCGCTGCATACCTTCATCGGCGCAGGGTCGCCGAAATCTACTTCGAGGACGGCTCGAATGGCACGCCGTGCCGTGCGGTCGGGATCGTGACACAGGATTTGGTCAGCGGAGAGAAGATGTGCCTTCCGGTGGATTATCTGGGCCTGTCATTGGGACCGACCGCCACATACCACTTCGACGCAGCCCGCACCTTCATGGACAGGTTATGCGACCGTTTCGACTACGCTTTGCCGGTCCCCTATCAGACGAATGCGACCGGCATGTCGGCGCAAATTCTGTTTCGGATAGTTGATCAGAACCTTGCACGTTGCATTCCATTCTCAGGAATGAAGCAGACCCATTTTGTTGAAATGGGCCGGACGAATTCACACGTTCTCATGAAGTTGACATGCGGCGGCGTCGTCGGGTTGCCGGTGTACAGCCGCAGCTATGGGATCAGTGCACTCGCGAGTATTCTGCGGGTAATTACCCCAGCGATGGGTTTGCAGTTTGAAGACGTCATTTGTGCCTGGCCTTGCTCCCGGGGAGTCAACGCCTCTAATAACGGCCAGATTGTCAGGCTTGCTGACAACGCAGTTTGCAGATTTGGCGAAGGTGGCACAGGGATGTCAAAAATGGGCACAAATGCTCAGACGATGCTGGATTTCCTGCAACTTCCCTGGCCTGCGCCACCCTGCCTGCGGATGCCTGATGATTTGTTCCAGCACACAATTGTCGACAGGCGCGGACATATTGCGCGGCGGCTGGCGCGCCAAGGATAATCTCGAACTCACGCTTCGAGATGACATTCGGATATGATGGACGTGAAGTGCACCTGTGATGAAAAGATGAAGCGTTTCGCTAAAACATCTTGTTCGCCGCATGCATCGGCGGCGGTGCGGGGGCCGAAGAGCCTGTGACTGCAATCGATTCAAACTCTCCATTGATCGCCTTGACCCAGGCTTTGGCGCGGTCGGTCAACTGACGGTCATCGGTCTGGAAACGACCGCGCGAGACGAGGATGCCGAGGTCGGCGCCGTGGTAGCGGTAATCGCCCGCAGAATAGACGCGGAGGTAAAATGCCTCGTCCTCATCTGAGACCAGGAACCAGTCGATGGATTTCCGCACCAGCTTGATGACGCCATTTTCGTCCATGCGGTAGATGCCAGATGATGGCGCCTTGGTGATCATTTCGACCTGGTCAACCGGGTATTTCAGGATGAGTTGGGTCCAGTTGTCGAATTCGGACCAGCGGTCCTGGACCTTGGCGAGATCAAGCTCCCACTCGATATCCATGAATTCCAGCAGATGGAACATGTAGATGGGGCAGCCGCCATAGGTCGAGGTGATGAGATTGGTGAGCGGCGAGGCGCCGGAGATCCGGGGGTTGATTTCGCCGAGATAGACTTCGCGGCTGTCGGTATCGATCAGGAAATCCATGCAGAAGGCGCCCTTGTAACCGGACTTGTAAAGCTGGTTGCCGAGCTTCTGGGCCATTTCGGTGACGGCCTTGCGTTCCTTTTCCATGCCGCCGGTGAACACGTCATTGCCACACCAGCCTCCCTGATAGGGTGTAACTTCGGGAAAGCCCGTGATGTCGGTCTGCATGGGGCCCACCAGGGTGCCGTGGCGGGTGGCCACCGCTTCAACGGTGCCGGGTAGATGGTTGATGCGGCGCATGACCTTGAGTTCTTCCTTCACTAGGTCGTCCTCATGGCTGTACCAGTCGGCCTCCGACTTGATGAAGAACGTGGTGCGGCCCGAATCGCCGTAGGGCGTTTGCACCACGAGATCGCGACCCAGATTTGCAGTGTCGGCGAGGGCACAGAGTTCCTCATAGGTTTTGGCCTTGCCCACGGTGTTAGGCGCACTCTGGATGCCGGCCTCGTTGCCGAGTTGGGTTGTGGTGATCTTTGAATCAATGTGCTTGCGCAGCTTGGCAGGAGGAAGGGCAATTTGGAGGCCCAACTCGCCTGCCAGAAATTCGGTTTCCTCGTCGAACATCACCAGCATCAGGAGGCCGGGACCGCGCTCCTTGAGGCGGGCGCGCACTTCCTTGTGGCGCAAGAGATAATTGTTCACGTCCTCGATGGATTTGAATTCGTGGGGGCCGTGTTCGCGCGGCACGACAATCTTGGGATGGGTGCTATCAAAGCTGTCGAAAAAATTTATGTACTCGAATCTGTTGATCCAGCGGCCAAGGCCCAGAATGTTGTAAGGGGTGGGCGACAGGAAGGTGATGGGCGTCTGGTTTTGCCTGAAGTAGGCGTAGATTTCCGACAGGCTTGTGAGTTTGGTTTTTTTCGCGGCTTTAGCCAAAATTGCTCTCCCCAACACTTAAGTGGAGCGAGTTAAGCCTAAATCACCGGATTAGAAAAGCCGTGGCGCGCACCGGACTGAGATATATTTACCTGGCGCGGGCCTGGGCCTGTTCAAGTGGCTTCACAAATTCAATGGCCACGCCATTTTCGAGATAGCGCACCACGCGGCCGCGCATTTTTCCCAGCATCACATAAGTGCCGAGGCTTGGCATCACATCGACGGTGATGCCGGCACCGGAGACGGAAATGTCAACGACTTCGCAATTGTAAACGCGGCCATCGGGAAGGGTGATTTGGGACTGGCTGTCACGCGGTTCGAAGCGGGCGTGGCGGCGCTCTTCCTCGCTGCCTGACGGCCGCTCGCCGAGCCACTTGATGCGTGCTTCGAGTTTTTCAAGGCGGCTGCCCTTGAGCGAAAATGAAATGCGAAAGCCGCCGGGCACGGCCTTGTCGGAGATTGCTTCAATGCGACCCAGTTCCTCGAGATAGGCCACGATCGGCAGGCCAATGTCGGGAATTGTATCGGTGACGAAGGTGGCGCCAGTGGTGGTCAGATTAGTGACTTGGCACGGGTGCTCGGACAGATCGGGCAGCATGTAACGGCCATACAGCGTCCGTGTCTCCGCGGGACTTTCGGCCTGATCCTGTTTTTCGGCGGTTGCACTCACTTTTAGGACCTCAAAGCTGCTTCCTGCCACGACTTTAGCCGCGCAGAATCCGGTAGCGATTATGAAAGCTCCAGTAACCTTAATCTCTGCCTGTAAAGGCCAAGTTAAGGAAAAAGCATAAAGTACTAGGGCCTGCCGCCCTTGATCAGCCGAAAGCCTGAGGGCCGGATATCCGGGTTGTTGAGGCTGGCAACCAGCTTGTCACCGGGCAGGGGCTCAGTCCAGATGGTACGGGCGGCGGTGAGCTCCAGGAAGGTGATGGCTTCATAGCCCAGATTGGAGATGTCTCGGAGCGGGAAAATTCCACCAAATATATGAAATCGCGAACCATTTCTGGCATGGATGGGGAGGCCCACGAATTCGGCGCCAATCACCTGGCCGGTATCGGTGGTGAGGTGGTAGCGGACCAGGCAGGGCTGCAGGCCGGTGACCACCGTGGTGAAGAGCTGTTTCAGGGTGTCGCGCTCGAAGCTGCGCCAGCCGGCGAGGGCATCGGTTGAGGTAAGTTTCTGGCGGTAAAGCTGGCTGATTTCGCTGCCGGCCAGGCGCCACTTGAACGTCTGAAATAGGTGGTCGCGCTCCAGCATGACCAGATTCGGCATTATGGCGGCGATCTGCCTCAAATCGAGATCATCGCGGTTGGGGGCTGCCTTTTCGCCGCGGATTTTTTCCCAGAAGCTGAAGAGCATACGGGTACCCGGGTGCCTGATGTGAGCATAGGCTTGGCTTACTTCTTTCGAGTCGTTAACTAACATTACGTAACCCCAAGGGCTGAGGCCACCGCTGCCTGTGCCAATCATGAACTATCAGGCCCAGTGTTGCAGGGGCCATGCCATTCGACAGGAGATTGTGAATCCATGAACGAGCCAGACGCGGTTGCGGTTGAACCCGTGGCGAAAGAGCCATTCTTCCGGGCGCCGAAAGTCGTTCTCATCCTGATCGCCGTGCTGGTGAGCGTGCATGTCTTCCGGCTGACAGTGAACGAGAGTTGGCAGACCTGGATCGACTATGCTTTCGCATTCATCCCTGCCAGGATTTCAGGCGACGTTCCATATCCCGCCATCTGGGGATCCCAAGTCTGGTCATTCTTAACCTATGCATTTCTTCATGCCGATTTTATGCATCTGTCTTTCAATTGCCTTTGGCTCTTAATCTTTGGTTCCGTTGTAGCGCGTCGGTTGGGGACCTCCAGATTTCTTCTGCTATCGGCGGCATCGGCAATCGCCGGTGCAGCCGCATCGCTTTTCATCCATTGGGGAGATAGGACATTTCTGATCGGAGCGTCAGGAGCGGTTTCTGGCCTCATGGCGGCGGCCATTCCGCTGATGTACGGCGTGGGGCTTCGGCTTGGCGATACCTACCGTATGGATATCGCCACGGTCAGGCCGTTGCGACCCTTGGAAATCCTGACGAACCGGCGCGCCTCTATTTTCACTTTGGTGTGGATAGGTGTCACCTTGTTCTCCGGCGCCAGCGGCTGGACAGGCGCCTCATTCGTTCAGGAGTACCGCATTGCGTGGGAGGCGCATCTTGGGGGATTTGTGGCAGGGTTCATCGCCTTTTATTGGCTTGACCGCCGGAATTGATTTACCTTCCGCGCAGGCGTGGTACACTGCGCCCAAGAAAGTTCAAGTAACGGGAGGTGTGCATGTCCGTATCCCATATTCTTGGTGTCAAAGGCCGTAACGTCGTAACAGGCACGGCGAAAGAAACAATTCAAAGCATCGCGCAAAAACTGGCGCAGCACCGCATCGGCGCGGTAGTGATCGTTGATGACAAGGGCGACATTGCCGGCATTGTTTCGGAGCGTGACATTGTGCGGGCGTTAGCCGAGCAAGGTGCAAAATCCATGGCCATGCCCGTATCCGGCGTGATGAGCAAAGCGGTCAAGACCTGCAAGGCTGGCGACAGCGAAATCGAATTGATGGCCTTGATGACAACGCACCGCATCCGCCATCTGCCCGTGGTGGACGGTGGCAAGCTGGCCGGCATGATCTCCATCGGCGATATCGTGAAATTCCGCATCGAAGCGATCGAGCGCGAGGCGGAAGAGATGAAGACCTACATCGCCTCGTCGGGTTAAGGCCTATTTCCGGTACACGAAGCCCGGGTCAAACAGTTTAACGTCGTCGATGAACTCGAGTTCGCCGTTGACGATCTTGCGGTAGAAGCAGGACTTGCGGCCGGTGTGGCAGGCCGCCCCACCGCCTTCGGCGGTCACCTTGATTTGCAGAACATCCTGGTCGCAGTCTGTGAGGACGCTGATGGCCGCGAAGGTTTCGCCGGAAGTTTCTCCTTTTTTCCACAGGGCCTTGCGGGAGCGGCTGTAGAAATGCACCTGTCCAGTAACAAAGGTGATGTCGAGAGCCTCGCGGTTCATGTGGGCGAACATGAGTACGGTGCCGTCGCGTGCATCGGTGACGATGGTGGGAATCAGCCCATGCTCATCGAACTTCAGATTGAGCGCCGTCGTTTCATCGAGGGCACGTGACATTAGAGCGAGAACCCGCCGGATGGCGAGCGCACCAGTTCCATGAACCGCGCCTGCATGGCCGGGTTGGACTTGAACTCGCCAGTGAACTGGGTGGTGATGGTTGCCACATTGCGCTTGCCAATACCGCGCATGGACATGCAGGTGTGGACCGCCTCGATCATGACGGCAGCACCGCGGGGCTTGAGGCTTGCGCAAATGGAATTGGCGATCTGGGCGGTCATGGTTTCCTGGGTCTGCAGGCGGCGCGCAAAAATTTCAACGACGCGGGCCAGCTTGGAAATGCCCACCACCTGTTCAGTGGGCAGATAAGCGACATGGGCGCGGCCCACGAAAGGGGCGATGTGGTGTTCGCAATGGGAGGTAAACTCAATATCGCGCAGCATGACGATGTCGTCATAGCCGCCGACGTCCTTGAAGGTTCGCGACAGGGTTTCTGTCGGGTCTTCGTGATAGCCGCTGAAATACTCGTTAAACGCCTTGGTCACGCGGCGCGGCGTATCCAGCAGGCCTTCACGGGTCGGATCATCGCCAGCCCAGGCCAGAAGAACGCGGACGGCGGCCTCGGCCTCTTCCTGAGACGGACGCTTAACCTTGGATTCGGGGGGTTCGCGCTGGAATTTCTTGATGATAGCGTCCATTTTGTCTCTTTGATTTTGGGTACTAAATTGACTTTACTAATGTTTCTGGTCTTCCCATATCATGGGGGGTAAATTGAGGCAAACCGGCAAAGACCCTTGGTTAAGCAATTCCGACGCGGATATGTGAATGATTAACGAGATTTACAACAGGAAAATCCTCGAGTTCGCAGCAGACATTCCAGGTTTGCAACGCTTGGCTGCACCGGACGCCACGGCGGTGGCCCATTCCCGGCTCTGCGGTTCGCGGGTGACCGTTGACCTCAAAATGAAGGATGATGTCGTCACTGACTTTGGCCAAGAGGTGAAAGCCTGTGCCCTGGGGCAGGCTTCCTCATCAGTCATGGCGCGCCATGTGATTGGCTCTACGGCGGCGGAGCTTCGCAAGCTGAAAGAGCAGATGTACGCCATGCTGAAGGACGGCGGCCCGGCGCCCACCGGCAAATGGGCGGATTATGAGGCCTTCATTCCGGTCCGCGATTTCAAGGCACGGCATGCCTCGACGCTATTGACCTTTGATGCAGTAACTGATGCCATTTCACAGATTGAGGCAAAGCAGCATGAGCATACTTGACGCCAAAACAGTTGTTCCACGCTCGGGCACAAACTACCTGCCGCGATTTGCCCATGTGGTGCAGGGGCGTGAGAAGCGGGTGCTTGGCGATGTTTTTGGGCTAACCCAATTTGGCGTGAACCTGACGACCCTGGCCCCTGGCAGCGCCTCTTCGCTTCGCCACTGGCATGCGCACGAAGATGAGTTCGTATTTGTGATTTCCGGTGAAATTACACTGATTGATGATTTGGGAGAGCATGTGTTGACGCCTGGCATGTGCGCCGGCTTCAAGGCCGGTGTGGCCAATGGCCATTGCCTGGTCAACAAATCGACTGCCCCCGCCAGCTATGTTGAAATCGGCACGCGTGCCAGTGAGGAGTCGGCAGATTATCCCGACGTGGATTTGAAGGCTGAAAAACGAGCCGGGAAGTGGTCCTACACGAAGAAGGACGGAACGCCCTACTAGCGCTTCTTTCCTGCGATGTCAGGCGCCCGTGGAAACCTCGATTGCAGGTCGCGGTCGGTGACGCTCATGTGGTTTCTCGTGTACTGCTCGGAGGCATCGCGGAGCGGCTGAAAATCCCAGGGGAAATGCGAACCGCTTTTCAGCGCCTCGAACATCATCAAGCGGGCGCGCTGGCTTTCGAGAACGGCCTCGTTGATTCTTGGAATATCAAATTTCGCTATCACTTCGGCATGGAATTTCCTAGCGAGGGGATGACTGTCCGCGAGGTTGTTCAACTCGTTGGGATCATCGACGAGATTGAACAGCTGGTCCGGATCGTTTGGGCAGCAGATGTATTTCCACGGCCCGCGCCTGAGCATGTACATGGGCGCCACGGTGCCTTCAGCCAGGTATTCACCCCAGGCGGTGGCATTTGCATCTTCGGCAGCGCCGGCAAGGAGGGGATAGAGCGAGCGGCCATCCGTGGGCCGGGAGAGCTCGGCCTTTCCATTGGTCGCCACATCCACAAGGGTGGGCAGAATATCGGGAAGTGACACCGGTTCCTTCAACCGGCGCGGCTTGAATTTTTTTGGCGCACAGACGATCAATGGAATATGGGCCGAGGGTTCGAGATAGGACATCTTGTACCAGAGGCCGCGCTCGCCGAGGAAGTCTCCGTGGTCCGAGGTGAAGACAATCACCGTGTTGTCGAGCTGGCCGGTGGCCTCCAATGCATCGAGCAATTTTCCGATCAGGTCATCGACATAGGAAATGTTGGCGTAATAGCCATGGCGCGCGGAGCGGATATCGGCCTCGGTGACGGTGTAATCCTGCATGGCGGAAACATCGTAGAGGCGCTTGCTATGGGCATCGAGGGCGTTGTGCGAAATGGCGGGAACGCGCGGCAGATCGATATCCTCGTCGCGATAAAGGTTCCAGTATTTGGCGCGCGCCGCGTAGGGGTCATGTGGGTGGGTGAAGGAGGCCATCAGGCAGAAGGGCCTGCCGGGTTCGAAGCGCGCGTAGTCATAGATCTTGCGCACGGCCAGGAACGCCACCTCGTCATCATATTCAAGCTGGTTGGTGATTTCAGCGATGCCCGGCTGCAGGACGCTGGTCATATTGTGGTACCACCAGTCGATGCGTTCCTGTTTCAGGCGCCAGTCGGGAGTCCAGCCGAAATCGGCGGGATAGATATCGGTGGTCAGGCGTTCCTCCAGCCCGTGCAACTGGTCAGGGCCGACGAAATGCATTTTTCCGGAGAGGCAGGTTTTATAGCCTTGCAAACGAAGATAATGGGCCCACGTGGGAACGGAGGAGGGAAATTCGGCGGCATTGTCGTAAACGCCGGTTCGCGACGGCAACAGGCCATTCATGATGGTGGCGCGGGCCGGGGCGCAAAGGGGGCTGGAAGAATAAGCGTTTTCAAAGACCACGCCGGATTTTGCCAGGCGGTTAATATTCGGTGTCTTGGTGACGCCGTGGCCGTAGGCTGCCAGGAATTGCGCCGCCATCTGATCTGCAATAATGAACAGGATATTGGGTTTCGTTGAGGCCATGATGAAATATCTGCTTCTGTTTCTGATCCGGGCTTATCAGCTCACATTGTCGGCACTAATAGGCCGGCGCTGCCGCTATTTGCCGACCTGTTCGGACTATGCCCGACATGCGATTGAAAAACACGGGGCGTGGCGGGGGGTGTTGCTCGGCCTCGCGCGTGTGTCGCGTTGCCATCCGTGGGGCGGGGACGGGTTTGACCCGGTGCCCGAAACCTATAAGGGGCCGGAGTGGCGGCAAAAGAAAAGGGGCCCCTGAGGGCCCCTGATCCGGAATTCAGGTGTGCCTACCAGCCGAAATTATAGGTCAGGCCGGCACGAACCATGTGAATGTCGTTGAAGGTCTGCGTGGCATCAAGAGTCGTTGGAGCCGAGTCGGTCAGGCTGAAGTCGGCATCGTCCAAGCCGACATAAAGATACTCGATCCGGCCACTGAGGTGGTCGGAGAAAGCGTGCTCAAGACCGCCACCGATTGTCCAGCCATAGATCCACTTGCTGTCGCTCGCGGTGTCCGACATGACAGCGCCGAATTCCGTGTCGACTGCGGCCAAGCCACCGGTGACGTAGAGCAGGGTGTTGTCGAGGGCAAAACCGGCGCGGGCGCGCAGGGTGGCAATGTTGTTGAATTTCAGATCGGTATTGATGAGGGGCTCATCATTTGTTGCAACGGTGCCGCCAAAGGCCCAATCGCCTTCAACGCCCATGACAAAGCTGTCCATCTGGTAATTCCAGCCGCCCAAAATTCCGCCGGCATAGCCGATGCCGCTGTGTTCAACGTCGGTGTAAGTTTCAAGGCAACTACAAACACCATCAAAAGTTCCATCGACAGCCACTGCCGCGCCGAAAACGCCGATATAGGGACCTGACCAATCAAAATTCGCCGGACGCAAGTCGTCCATGGGCGGCGGAACATCGAGATCGGCTGCCAGTGCCGAAGGCATTGGAAGCAGGACTGCTACGGCAAAAGCAAGACGAAGAAAAAATTTATTCATTTTTATACCCAACCCAAAAGTTACGCTGTTGTTCGGGGTTGAGCATGGTGTGTTAAGGTTAATACGGGGTTATGCAAACTCTAAGAACGGGTTAATAATGCTGGTTTTTCAAGGCAGACTTGACCAAGGGCCGGATTTAAGGCCATAAGCGCGGCATCCAAAACCATTCAATCGCTTACCTGCATGTGTTGGCAGGAGTGAGCAGGAGGAAAACATGATTACGCTGACATTCCCGGATGGCGCCAAGCGCGAAATCGAAAAGGGACTGAGCGCTGCGCAAGTAGCGGCAAATATCTCAAAATCACTGGAAAAAAAGGCCGTGGCCGCGGTAGTCAACGGCGTGCTGGTTGATCTCAATGATCCCATCATGGCCGACGCCACGCTGCAAATTGTCACGCGCGATGACGAGCGGGCGCTTGAACTCATCCGCCATGACTGCGCCCATGTGCTGGCCGAGGCGGTGCAGGAACTTTATCCCGGAACGCAGGTCACCATCGGCCCGGTGATCGAAAACGGCTTCTTCTATGATTTTTTCCGAAACGAGCCGTTTACACCGGAAGACTTCGCGCCCATTGAAAAGAAAATGCGCGAGATCATCCAGCGCGACAAGCCGTTCACGAAATCGGTGAAGACGCGCGAGGAGGCCAAGGCATTTTTCCGAGCCAAGGGCGAGAATTTCAAGGTTGAGCTGGTCGACGCCATTCCCGGCAACGAAGACATCAAGTTCTACGACCAGAGTGGCTGGATAGACCTGTGCCGCGGCCCGCACATGACGTCGACGGGCAAGATCGGCAATGCCTTCAAGCTGATGAAGGTGGCGGGCGCCTATTGGCGGGGCGATTCCAAGAACCAGATGCTGACGCGGATTTACGGCACGGCCTGGGCCAGCGACAAGGATTTGCAGGCCTATGTGACGGCCCTGGAAGAGGCCGAGAAGCGTGATCACCGCAAGCTGGGCCGAGAAATGGATCTGTTCCATTTCCAGGAAGAAGGGCCGGGCGTGGTTTTCTGGCATGCCAAGGGCTGGACGATTTTCCAGCAGATCATTGCCTATATGCGCAGGCGTCTTTCCAAGCTCGACTACCAGGAAGTGAATGCGCCGCAGGTGCTGGACAAGAGCTTGTGGGAAACATCCGGACATTGGGGATGGTACCGCGAGACCATGTTTGCCGTCACCTCGGTCGGCGAGGAAACGGGCGACGAACAGGTGTTCGCGCTCAAACCGATGAACTGTCCCGGGCATGTGCAAATTTTCAAACATGGCCTGCGCAGCTACCGCGAGCTGCCTATGCGGCTGGCGGAATTCGGAAATGTGCACCGCTATGAGCCCTCGGGCGCGCTTCACGGGCTGATGCGGGTGCGCGGCTTCACGCAGGATGACGCCCATATTTTCTGCACGCCGGAGCAAATGGCCGATGAATGCCTCAAGATCAATGATCTGATTCTTTCCACCTACAAGGATTTCGGTTTCGGCCAGATCGTTGTCAAGCTTTCAACGCGCCCCGAGAAGCGCGTGGGCTCGGATGCGGACTGGGACCGGGCGGAAGACATCATGAACAAGGTTCTGGTGCAGATTGCCGAACAATCGGGCGGCGCGATCAAGACGTCCATCAATCCGGGCGAGGGCGCTTTCTATGGCCCCAAGTTTGAGTACGTTTTGCGCGACGCCATCGGCCGCGACTGGCAATGCGGCACGACGCAGATAGACTTCAACCTGCCGGAACGGTTCGGGGCGTTCTATATCGGCGCCGATGGCGAGAAGCATGTGCCGGTGATGATCCACCGGGCCATCTGCGGCTCGATGGAGCGTTTCCTTGGCATCCTGATCGAACACCATGCGGGTCATTTCCCGCTCTGGCTTGCGCCGGTGCAGGTGATGGTGACGACGATAACGTCCGAGGGCGATGAGTATGCCGTGAAAGTGCGCGACGACTTGCGCAAGGCGGGGCTGCGGGCGGACGCGGATTTGCGCAACGAAAAGATCAACTACAAGGTGCGCGAGCATTCCTTGGCGAAGGTGCCGGTGATCCTCGTGGTGGGCAAACGCGAGATGGATGAGCAGGCGGTAAACATGCGGCGGCTGGGGAGTCAGGATCAGAAGTCGATGAGTCTCGCTGACGCGATTGCGGCGCTGGTGGCGGAGGCTACGCCGCCGGATTTGAAGTAGCTTTTTCGGTAACAAGCCTGATACTTGAACGGTCATTACAACCGTTACATATATTTCCCATGGAAATAGGGATGTACACCTTTGCCGATCTGGGGCCGGGGATTTCGGCGGGGGAGCGGCTTAACAATCTCCTAGAAGAGATCGAGCTGGCCGACAAGGTGGGGCTCGAGGTTTATGGAGTGGGCGAACACCATCGGCCTGATTATGCGGCATCGGCGCCAGTGATTGTGCTGGCGGCGGCTGCAGCGCGGACCAAGGCTATCCGGCTCACTTCGGCGGTGACGGTGCTTTCCTCCGATGACCCGGTGCGCGTGTACCAGAATTTTGCCACGCTTGACCTGCTGTCACATGGCCGGGCCGAGATCATGGTGGGACGCGGCTCTTTCATCGAATCCTATCCGCTGTTTGGCTATGACCTCAATGACTATGATGTGCTGTTTTCGGAGAAGCTTGATCTTCTCCTGAAGCTGCGGGCGCAGGAGCATGTGACTTGGGTAGGCACCATACGCGCGCCGCTCAATAACGCCGGGATCTATCCGCGGGCGCAGCAGAACCATTTGCCTGTTTGGGTGGGGGTTGGCGGCACACCGCAATCGGTGGTGCGGGCGGGAACTCTGGGCCTGCCCATGGCGCTGGCCATCATTGGTGGCGAGCCTGTGCGCTTCAAGCCCCATGCGGATTTGTTCCGCGAGTCAACCAAGCGCGCTGGCCACAAGAATGTACCCCTCAGCCTCAATATGCATGGCTTTGTGGCCGATGACGCCAAGGCGGCGCGGGACACATTCTTTCCTGGCTATGCGGAAGTGATGACGCGCATTGGGCGCGAGCGCGGCTGGCCGCCAACGACGCGGGTACAGTTCGAGGCGTCTTGCGGGCCGCAAGGGCATCTGATCATCGGCAATCCCAAAGACGTGGCCGACAAGATCATCGGGCTGCACAGGATATTCGGGAATGATCGAATTCTTGTGCAGATGGGGCTTGGCTCCCTGCCGCACAAGGATATGCTGCGGGCGATTGAACTGATGGGCAAGGAAGTGGCCCCCCTGGTGCGGGCTGCCGTGGGAGGAAAAACATGACACTGCCCCACATTCCTGATCCGATGCCGGGTGATGCTGTTGCCGCGGATGCGCTGCCCATCGTCATCATTCCACGGGTGCGGGATATCGGGGATTTTGAGGTGCGGCGTGCGCTGCCTTCGGCCCAGCGGCAGATGGTGGGGCCATTTATTTTCTTTGACCAGTTCGGCCCCATCACCATGAACGCGGGTCAGGGGCAGGACGTGCGGCCCCATCCACACATCGGGCTTTCGACGGTGACCTGGCTGTTTGACGGAAAGATGTACCACCGTGACAGTCTGGGCTCGGAGCAGCAGATCGCCCCCGGCGAACTCAACTGGATGACGGCTGGCAAAGGCATTGTCCATTCGGAGCGCACCCCCACCGATGAGCGGATGCGGCCGCACCAGATATTCGGCATTCAAAGCTGGGTGGCGCTTCCCAAGCAGCATGAGGAAACCCCTCCGGGTTTTGAGCACGTGGCGATGGCGGACCTGCCGCTACTTTCGGATGAGGCCCGCGAGGTGCGGATTGTTGCGGGTTCAATCTACGGCGCGACTTCGCCGGTCAAAACCCATTCGGACCTATTCTATGCGGATGTGAAGCTGAAGTCGGGGGCGCGGCTGCCCCTGCCGGTGGAGCATGAAGAGCGCGGCATTTACATCGTGGAGGGGGCGCTGGAGATCGGGGGGCGGGTTCATGGCGCCAACCAGCTTCTGGTGTTCCGTGGCGGTGATGAAATCACGCTCACGGCGCAGGGCGATGCGCGTTTCATGATGCTTGGAGGCGAGCCGATGGATGGGCCGCGCCATATCTGGTGGAATTTTGTGTCGTCGTCCAAGGAGCGCATTGAAGCGGCCAAGGAAGATTGGAAGCGGGCGCGCTTTGACATTGTGCCCGGTGATGAAAAAGAATTCATCCCGCTGCCTGCGACTTAACCTCTTTTCTCTCCATGGTCGTTGCCCGACCATGGAGAGTTAATGGTCACACCGTAATCTGGCTGCCCACTTCTACTACGCGGTCGGTTGGCAGTCGGAAGTAACTGCTGGCGTCGTTGGCATTGCGGGCAAGGCCGATGAACAACTTGTCCTGCCACACAGGCATCCCCTCATGCTTTGAGGCCCTGACACTACGCCGTGACAGGAAGAACGAAGTTGTCATGATGTTGAACTTCCAGCCGAGCTTGCGGGCAAGGCTGAGGGCTTTCGGCACATCCGGCGTCTCCATATAGCCATAAGTGATGATGAGGCGGCTGAAGAGATCGTTCAGTTTTTCCATCTTCACCCGGTCATCGGGTGCGACGCTCGGACAGTCGCTGGTGCGGATGGTAAGGACCACATTGTTCTCATGGAGCACCTTGTAGTGCTTCAGGCTGTGAAGCAGAGCGGTTGGCGTGCTGTCGGGATCGGAGGTGAAGAACACCGCCGTGCCCGGCACCTGATGCGGTGGGCGCTTTGCCAGGCTGCTCGCGAGGCCAATCAGGGGCACTTCCGACTTTCGGGTTTTCTCAAAGAGAATCTGAGAACCCCGACGCCAGGTCCACATGACGAGCATAAGCAACGCCCCCAAGGCGAGAGGCACATAGCCGCCCTCGAAGACTTTCAACGAGTTCGCGCCGAGGAAGATCAAATCCAGGGCGAGCAGCGGAAGCATCATGGCAAGGGAAGCCCAGAGCGGCCACTTCCAATATTTCCAGATGACGAAGATCGCCATTATGGAGGTGACGACCATGGTTCCCGTGACCGCGATGCCATAGGCGGATGCAAGGCTGCCTGAAGTCTTGAACATGATGACGAGGATCAGCACGCCCAGCATGATGAGCCAGTTGACTTGCGGCATGTAGATCTGGCCGGCGTGGGCTTCCGAGGTGAAGCGGATTTCCATGCGGGGAAGAAGGCCCAGCTGGATTGCCTGGCGGGTTAATGAATAGGCGCCGGTGATGACCGCCTGGCTGGCAATGATGGTGGCTGCGGTCGCCAGCACGACGATGGGAATGAGGGCCCATTCCGGCATCATCAGAAAGAAAGGGTTTTCGATGGTCTCCGGACTGTGCAGAAGAAGCGCCCCCTGGCCGAGGTAGTTGAGCAGGAGGGCCGGAAACACGACAATAACCCAGGCTACTTGAATGGGGCGTTTGCCGAAGTGGCCGAGGTCCGCATAAAGGGCTTCGGCTCCGGTGACGGCGAGGAAGACCGCACCCAGTGTGACAAGGCCGATGATACCGTTGGAGCCGAGAAAGTTCACGGCATATATGGGGTTGAATGAAAGCAGCACGGCGGGATCATCGCCGATGTGGGCGATGCCTGCGATGGCGATGGCAACAAACCAGATCAGCGTGATGGGTCCGAACAAGGCGGCAACGCTTGCCGTGCCACGCGCCTGCACCGCGAATAGGGCGATTATGATCGCCAGCGTCAACGGCAGAACATAAGGCGCAAGCGCCGGTGTTATGATCTTGAGGCCTTCCACGGCGGAGAGAACCGAGATTGCCGGCGTGATCATTGCGTCGCCATAAAACAGCGCCGCGCCGATCATGGCGAGAAGAGGAATAAGCACCATGTTGCTGCCCATCACGCGCTGGGCGAGCGCCATGAGGGAGAGGGTTCCACCTTCGCCCTTGTTGTCGGCGTTAAGCAGGATGAAAACATATTTCACGGTGACGACGAGAATGAGGGCCCAGATGATGAGTGACAGAACACCGAAGACGATGGGTTCGGTAATGGGGCCGGTTTTGTTTGTGGCGGCGAGGACGGCTTCGCGTATTGCGTAGAGGGGACTGGTTCCGATGTCGCCATAAACGACGCCGATGGAACCCATGGCGAGAATCCAGAAGCTGGGCGGCACGTGGCCGCCGGCCTGAATTGTGGGATCGTCTGGTGCCTCGCTCACTTGTTTGGGTGTTGCCATTTTATTTCTCCATTAAATTGCTGCGCTGCAGCAAAGGGGAGGTTGTTTACGCCTTTGCGGGTGCGCCGATCATGCAAAGTGGGAATGGCAGGGGTGTAACGCGG
Source organism: Hyphomicrobiales bacterium (assembly GCA_038251095.1). Taxonomy (GTDB): domain Bacteria; phylum Pseudomonadota; class Alphaproteobacteria; order Rhizobiales; family Aestuariivirgaceae; genus Aestuariivirga. The sequence goes on along the minus strand of JBBSBQ010000019.1, from coordinate 15,173 downwards.
GAAAGGTTGCGAACGCTGACTTATATGTCTAATTCATTGATATTTAATATTAATTATCGTGTTTATGGAACGCATATAAGTGCGTTTAGCCGAGCGTAAGCACAACCCTGCCGGTGATTTCGCCTTTTTTCATGCGGGCGAAGATGGCGTTGATGTTTTCGAGAGGCTGGGTTTCGATGTCGGCCTTCACCAGGCCGTTGGCGGCAAAGGCGAGGGCTTCGTTCAGGTCCTGACGGGTTCCGACGTTTGATCCGCGCACGGATATTTCCGTGTTGACGATGCTGGATATCGACATTCTGATCTGATCAGCATCGCCGCCTGGAAGGCCAATGAACGAGACCGTGCCGGCGGGCCTCAGCATTGTAACCGATTGCTCGAAGGCCCGGGCCGATACGGCGGTGACGATAGCGCCATGGGCTCCACCACCGGTTTTGTCTTTGAGCGCCGCGCCGGGATCACCCTCACGGGCATCGATCAGGATTTCGGCGCCAAGGCGTTTTGCGTGATTCAATTTCTCAGGCGACACATCAACGGCCGCCACGCGCAGGCCCATGGCCTTTGCATATTGCACGGCGATATGGCCAAGGCCGCCGATGCCGATGACGGCCAGCCATTGGCCGGGCCTGGCGCCGGTGCGCTTGATGCCGAGATAGGTGGTGACGCCGGCGCAGAGGATTGGGGCCATGGCATTCATGTCAACGTGTGCAGCCAAGTGACCGCAGAAGGCGGCAGGCGCTACCATATATTCGGCATAGCCGCCGGGCTTGCTGTAGCCTGTGGCTTCAGTGCGCGGGCAAATGGTTTCCATGCCCTGCAGGCAGAATTCGCAGGTGCCGCAGGACCAGAACATCCAGGGCACGCCGATGCGGTCACCCTTCTTGAAATCTTCCACGCCTTCACCGAGGGCTTCCACATGGCCGGTTACTTCATGGCCGGGAATAAGCGGAAGCGTGGGGTGGGGTGTCCAGTCGCCCTCAACGGCATGCAGGTCGCTGTGGCAAACGCCGCAGGCCTTGACCTTGATCAATACCTCGCCGGGGCCGGGTTCGGGGCGCGCCACAGTTTCAATGGCCAGGCCAGCACCGATCTTGCGGAGAACGGCGGCTTTCATGGTTTTACTCAAGATTGATCCTTCTAAAGTTGCGCGGCAAAGCTTTTCGGCGTGGCCATGTTCCAGGCATGGATCATTGTTGCAGGAGCTTTGCCAATAAGCAACTCGCCGGGCTTCATGCAACCGTAAAGCTCCTCGAAGCTGATGGTGCGGTCAGGCGCGGCGCGCTGCATGAAGTGGGTTGGGCGCAGATCGCGGGGATGGGAGAGGCCCGCCGCGGCGATCAAGTCAGACAGTGCCTTGATGGTTTCGCGGTGGAAGCTTGCCACGCGCTCAGCCTTGTCGGGCACCACAATGGCGCGCTGGCGGGCCGGATCCTGGGTTGAAACTCCGGTGGGGCATTTGTCGGTGTGGCAATGCTGGGCCTGTATGCAGCCCACGGCGAACATGAAACCGCGCGCCGCGTTGCACCAGTCAGCACCGATGGCCATGACGCGGGCCATGTCAAAGGCCGAGGTGATTTTTCCGGACACGCCGATCTTGACCTGATCACGGAGGTTGGCGCCGACGAGGGTGGAATGCACGAAGTTCAGGCCGTCGCGCAAGGGCGTTCCGATATGGTCCATGAATTCGAGCGGTGCCGCGCCGGTGCCGCCCTCCTTGCCGTCGATGACGATGAAGTCCGGGGCGATGCCGGTTTCGAGAGCAGCCTTGATGATTGCCATGAATTCCCAGTGGTGGCCGAGACAGAGTTTGAAGCCCACAGGCTTACCGCCGGACAGTTTGCGCAGTTTTGCGATGAAGCCCATGAGTTCGAGCGGCGTGGTGAAGGCCGAGTGCGACGGCGGCGAAATGCAATCCCTGCCCATTTCGACGCCGCGAATGGCGGCAATTTCAGGTGTTACTTTTACGGCCGGCAAAACCCCGCCATGGCCGGGCTTTGCCCCTTGCGACAGTTTGATCTCAATCATCTTGACCTGATCGAGCTTTGTGGTTTCGGCGAAACGCTCGTCGGAGAAAGTTCTGTCCGGGTTGCGGCAGCCGAAATAGCCAGAGCCGATTTCCCAGATGATGTCGCCGCCGAATTCGCGGTGATAGGGGCTCACGCCGCCTTCCCCCGTATCGTGGGCAAAGCCGCCGATTTTCGCGCCGCGGTTGAGCGCCCGCACGGCGTTGGCGGACAGCGAGCCATAGCTCATGGCCGAGATGTTAAATACCGATGCGGAATAGGGCTGGGTGCAACTGGGACCGCCAACGGTGACGCGGAATGGCTCCCTGCTTGGCGGTTTTGGCGAGATGGAATGATGCAGCCATTCATAACGGCTTTCGTAGACGTCGTATTGCGTGCCGAAGGGGCGCTTGTCGAGGGCCCGCTTGGCGCGCTGATAGACGATGGCGCGCTTGTCGCGCGGGAAGGGCATGCCATCCTTGTCGGTTTCAAGGAAGTACTGGCGGATTTCCGGGCGGACATTTTCAAGGAGGAAGCGGATGTGGCCGGAAATGGGATAGTTGCGCAGGATGGCATGGCGCGTTTGAATCAGGTCCCTGATGCCGAGAAGTGCAAGGGCGCCAAAGAGCAGAAGGGGCAGCACGGCAACGGGACCACTCACCTGCAGGAACAAAACTGTAACCAGAGTGGTGGCGAAGCCTACGATGGTGAGAGTGAGCAGGATTAAACGCGGACTGAAAATATCTTTGAAAGCTATCATGAAGGCTCGTCCTCCCCGGGGACCATGATTCCCGGTCAGTGTGACAGCTTTGTAAAACTATGGAAGTGGCTAGTTTCCGAGCAGGATATCACGTTCCTGGCCGGCGGCGATATCGAAGCTGGCGGTGAGGAACTCGCTGCCGATCTGGGCTTTGGCGGTGTAGGCGCCGGGTTTCAGGACAACACTTGCCGATAATCCGTCAATGGCGGGAAGCTGTTCGCCGCGTGCATCGGTTACCAGCCATGATACATGGGCGTCGGGCGCGCCCACATACGACAGCCGCGCCAGACCTGCGGCGTGATCGATCTCAACGGCACTCATCAGTCCGGAATTCACATGAACGTCGACGACGACGGCGACATTGCCCGTGGCAAAGCGGCTTTCAATTCGATAGTCACCGGATTTGACGCGGAGGATTTCGCCCGGCACCTTGGAAATGGTGATGAGCTTGCCCTTGTCGGCACCGGAAAGGGCGTAGATGAGGGATTGGGTTTGCGCCGGGATCAATCCCAGGCCCTGCAGGCGGGGCAGAACCCGGATGCCGCCCACTTCCAGTACAAAGCTCACCATCAACCGGTTGGCTTCAAGCAAGGTCAGGCTCTGTGAAAAACTGGCAGAGCCGTAGCGGGCTTCAACGGAATAGTCGCCGGGGGGCAGGGCGACATGGGCGAGTTTGGTGTTCTGGTCATACACGACGCCGCCCTGGGCATCGCGCAGGGTCCAGGAAATGTCGCGCTCAATGAGGCCGCCCGATTCCGAGAGCCTTGCTGAAAGTTCCAGGCCTTCGTTTCCGGGCTTGACGATCTCAATGGCGATGTCGTGGGCGACCCTTGTCTGGAATTTTGGCGCCATGACCGCCACGGCGCTTTCATCGGTGGTTTTGGGAGCGCCCACGGCATCAGCGAAAGCAAAAGGGCTTAGAAACAGAACCGCCGCCAGAAGAGCTGCGGATGTCGCGCTTTTCTGACGGCGGATTTGCAGTGCACGGGTGCTGAGGTCGTGCATGCTGTCGTCCCCTGTTTCGTTTTCCCCCAGCCTTCCGGCCGGTATGTGAATCAAAGCACGGCCTTGTTGTCGGGGGCAACGGGATACTTAATTTTTAGTTAATGAACTTCGGTCAATTGAAATCATTGCGTTTTTGGACATGAGCCGCCACATTGCGGGAATCATGACAAAACTGAACGATCTCACCTCGCCTTTGGCCTTTCTCAAAACCAGAAAATCCGGATCGGTTAAGGCCTTGGGGCTGCCAGGCCCCACTTCGGCGCAGATTTCCGAGATTCTCGACATTGCTGTACGGGTGCCTGACCATGGCAAGCTCAACCCCTGGCGCTTTGTGCTTTTTGAGGGCCAGGCCCGGGCCGATATCGGCAATGCTTTTGTCGCGCGGTGGAAGGCGCTGCATCCGGAACACGGCGAGGAGAGCATTGCCTTTCAGAGCGGACTCTTTATGCGCGCGCCGGTAGTGATCGTCGTGGTTTCGACGGCAGCACCCCATGCCAAGATACCGGAATCAGAACAACTCATGTCATCTGCGGCGGTCTGCTACAATATGGTGCTGGCGGCAACCGCCATGGGCTTTGATGCGCAATGGCAGACCGACTGGGTGGCTTATGACTCCGAGGCGATGGCGGAGATGGGACTCAAGGGCAGTGAAAAAGTGGCAGGCGTCATTTGCATCGGTACGACAACCGCGCCGCTCGAAGACCGACCACGTCCCGACGCGAAAGCACTTCTCACGCGGTGGGTAAAGGCATGACAATCCGCGGCGTTCTTTTCGACAAGGATGGCACGCTCATCGACATCAACGGCACCTGGGTTCCGATCTACCGCCAGATGCTGTGCGAGCAGTTTGGCATAGGGCCAGCGGACGCCGACGTGATGATGGCGGGGGTGGGATACAACGCCAGCACCGATGCCTTCAACGCCAATTCCATGCTTGCGGCAGGCACCACGCGCCAGTTGATCGAATACTGGTGGCCGGGGCTGGATGAAGTGGGCTACCTTGAAAAAGCCCGTATGATTGATGTGGATTATGGTGCGCTGTCCAAATCTATGGTGAAACCTCTGATGCCGCTGGCGCCACTTATCCATGAACTGAAGCAGATGGAGCTTCGCGTCGGCCTTGCAACCAACGACAGCCACTATTCGGCTTGCAGCCACTTGAACCATCTCGGGGTGTATGAGCTCTTTGACGAAGTGATCGCCTTCGATACGGTGGCGGTGCCCAAGCCATCCGGTGACATGATCCGCAAGTTCGCCGCCACGGTTGGGCTGAAGCCTTCCGAAATTGCCATGGTGGGCGACAATGCCCATGACATGGAGGAGGCGCATAACGGCGGGGCGGGCCTGGCCATTGCGGTTCTGACGGGCAATGCGGGGCATGATGACATTGCGCATCTTGCCGATCACACGCTGCGCAGCATTGCCGAGCTGCCCGCTTTGTTGAGGTCGATCTGAGATGTTCTACGACGCCATCCGCAATGACCATGGCTTTGAGGTTGATCCCTTCAAGGCGCTTGTGGCGAGGCCCATCGGCTGGCTGTCAACGCTTTCGGCAGACGGCATTGCCAATCTGGCCCCTTACAGTTTTTTCAATATTGTTTCCGAAAAGCCGCATTATGTTGTTTTCGGCTCGACCGGATATAAGGACAGCCTGCGGAACATCGAAGCGACGGGTGAGTTCGCGGTAAATGTCGCGACCTACGCAATACGCGAAGCGATGAATATGACTTCATCGCGGGTGGCGCCGCATGTGGATGAGTTTGCGCTTGCTGGTTTGACCAAGGCGCCATGCCAGCTCATCAAGCCATCACGGGTGGCTGAAAGCCCGGCTAATCTGGAATGCCGCCTGTTCAAGAAAATCGAACTGCCTGATGACGAGGGCAAGGTTTCAAACTGGCTGGTCGTGGGGCGCGTGATCGGAATTCACATCGACAACCGTTTCATCGAAAATGGCCGGGTAGACAGCTGCGCGATGCAGATGATCTCGCGCCTCGGCTATGCGGAATATGCCACCATCAACGATGTCTGGCGAATGCGCCGGCCTGATTAATCATCCAGCTGACCGTTTGCGCATGAAGGCCTGGCGGAGGCATTGGGCGACGAGGGTGCCGTCCTGCTTATAGGCGCGGTGGTCAAACTCCACGATGCCGGCATCGGGCCGCGATTTGCTTTCGCGCTTTGAAACGACTTCCGTTGTTACATTGATGGTGTCGCCCTGAAAGAGGGGTGCCGGAAATTTAACTTCTTTCATGCCGAGGTTGGCGATGGTTGTTCCCACAGTCAGGTCATTCACCGAAATGCCCACCATGAGGCCAAGGGTAAAGAAGGAATTCATCAGTGGCTGGCCCCACTCGGTTCCGGCGGCGAAATTCCGGTCAATATGCAGGGGTTGGGCATTGTGGGTGAGGGTGGAGAAGAGGATATTGTCAGTCTCGGTCACGGTCCGGGTGATGGGATGGCGGTAAAGTTTGCCTATTTCAAAGTCATCGTACCAAAGTCCGGCCATTGTGATCTCCCCGCATATCGTTTCACACCGGCTGCGCGATATCCAGCGGAACCTCTGCAACCCTGCCTTGCCGCCTCTGCCTCCTGAGTCGCGGCACGAGTCCTGAACGAGGGGTGGAACGCCGTATTGTCGCCACAGTTGTAAGACTTGTTGACAACAGTGATTTGTTTTTGTCTGTCAGTGGCTTAGGGGTTGTGGATAAACTGTGGAAAAGGTGTTTAACGTCTCATTAACCAACAGGGGTTCAGGAGTCGGACGGCGGCAAATTTTAGAGACGGGATTTTCGTCAAAACGCCCGGGAAGACTCGCAATGGTTAAGTGCTTATTGATCGACAGGGATGCAACGGAACGCAAGCGCGTTTCGCAACTGCTGGGCGATCTCGGTCTCAACTTCGCGGAAAGTTCCGCCGCCGACGAGGGCCTGAAGTATTGCAACGACAATTCGCCCGACGTGGTGGTGATGGCGGCAAGCCCGGAAGGCATGGCTCCCAGTGACTTCATCAGGCGCATGCGCAAGACGGCAAGGGGCAGGAAGACGGTTGTCATACTTTATGCCGATAAGCCGGACGCCGAAGAGATCGGCCAGTCGATCCTGGAAGGGGCGGCGGAATTCATGATGCAGCCCTTCGATCTGGAACTCCTGCAGTTTAAGCTGCATCAGGCCGGCGTGATCTAACCCGGCTTAAGGGTTCGTCAAGAGACATGGTGAACCAAATATTAAGGCTTGCCACGTAGCCTGAAGCCATCAGATGACGAATTGATTGGCTCCCGTAAATGCGTAGTGAACCCAAGCCCGGCCTCGACACCAGCATATTCATGGACGTGATTGAAAACGGCGATGCGATGGCGCGCACTAAGCTTGCCGTCCAGCTTGCGGCCCTCATGTGCGCGGAAGACACATCGAAGGCAGACGCCGCGCAGGTCGTGCCTGTCATTCTCAAACTCTCGGTTGATCCGGTCAAGGACGTGCGCCGCGCCTTGGCCAACGGCCTGGTTGGCCTGCTCAACCTCCACGCGGATATCCTCTTTTCAATCATTGCCGATGACGATGATGTGGCGCTGCCGTTTCTGGCGGCGACGCCGGCATTCAGTCACTGGCACATGCTTGCGGTATTGCGGGTAGGCGATGTGGCGCGGCAGGAAACCGTGGTTCTCCGCTCGGATCTTTCCAAGGAATCCCTGGCCTATGCTGTGAAGTCCACACCGGTCGAAGTTTGCCTGCGGCTGTTTGAAAACTTTGCGCTGCATCTTGATGACCGGGAGTATCACACGCTTTACACGCGATTTGGCCAGGTGCCGGAAATGGTGGAGCTTCTGCTGGGCCGTCCAAATCTGCCGCTGGATATCCGTATCCTGCAGGCCAAGCGCGCCTCAAACCGCATGCAGCAGTTAATGGCGGAACGCGGTTGGATGGCGGACAATGATGCCAGCGAGTTGGTGGCCGATGCCGAGGAAACGGCCATCCTGCGGATCCTGGTTGAAGCTAGCGATGAGGAACTGGTGCGGGCCATTCCTTTTCTGGTGGCCAAAAAAATGCTGACGCCTTCGATCATTCTGCGGGCTGCGGCGATCGGTGAAATGAAAATGGTGCAATGGTCGCTGGCGCATCTCTCAGGGGTCGGGCTGGCTAGGGCCCATGAACTGATGCAGGGCCGCGGCTTCATGGGATTGAAATCGCTGCACGGCAAATCGGGACTGCCGCAATCTTGCTACGGATTGCTGATGGCGGCCTGCGACGTGATGAAGGACGCGAAGGAAGAGGGGCTTCCACTTGATCCTGAAAGCTTTGGCCGGCGGCTGATCGAGGCGCTGATGACGCGCTATGAGAATATGCAGAGCGCCGAGCGGAGCAAGAACCTGGAATTCATCGGTCGCTTCGCCGAAGACCGGGTGCGCAAGATCGCCAAGCGCCTGCGCGCCGACATGGTGCGTGCCGCTTAAAACTTGAACTGTTCGTTGAGCACGCGCTCGGCCAGGCTGTGGCCGGGGTCGAAGAGAAGCTTCACCGTGCGCTTCTTGTCCTCGGCGATGTCGACGGATTTGACATGGCGCACTTCCACATGATCGGCAACGGAGGCTACCGGGCGCTTGTCGGGTTCCAGCACGGTGATGGTGACCTTGGCATCGTGGGGCAAAACGGCGCCGCGCCAGCGCCGGGGCCGGAAGGCGCTGATCGGTGTGAGCGCCAGCAGCGGGGCGTTCACCGGCAGAATTGGTCCGTGGGCTGACAGATTATAGGCGGTGCTGCCGGCGGGCGTTGACAGCAACAGTCCGTCGCAGATCAATTCCTCGAGACGCACCTTGTTGTCGATGGAAATTTGCAGTTTCGCGGCCTGGGAGCGCTGGCGCAGAAGCGACACTTCATTGAAGGCAATACCCTTATGGGTCTTGCCGCTTTCATCGGTGGCCACCATGCGCAGGGGCCGGATGGCGGTAAGTTCGGCCGCATGCAGGCGTTCAAGCAAGTCGCCTTCGGCGTAGTCATTCATGAGAAAGCCTACCGAGCCGCGGTTCATGCCGTAGATGGGGGTTCCGGTTGAAACATAGCGGTGAAGGGTTTGCAGCATGTGGCCATCGCCGCCGAGTGCCACCACCACATCGGCTGATTCGGGCGTGGCATTGCCATAGCGCTTGGCCAAGCGGGACAGGGCCTTGCGGGCTTCAGGCGTGTCGGAAGCGGAAAAGGCGATGCGGGAATAATTCATGTCGCTTTCGTTTGCGTTGACAGATCAAGGCTTTGCCACCATTGAAGGCGCGAGGACCATAGCAATCCCTAAAGGACCGAAGCAAGCCCATGCGTTCGCTCGTATTTTGCACGACATGCCGCTATTCTCAGAGCGAAGCCAAGGGTGCTGACGGGCGCACGGGCGGGCAGACGCTGATTGACCACATGAAGGATGTGGTCACCGAGAAGGGACGCCATGACATCAATATCGAAACCCAGGCTTGCCTGTGGAACTGCAAGCGCCATTGCAGCGTCGTGCTGCGCGATGACCAGCGCTTCACCTATTTCACCGGCGACCATGTGCCGGAGCGGGGCCAGGCCGAAGCCATTCTCGCCTGGTTTGATTTGCATGGTGCGACAGTGACCGGCGAGGTTCCATTCCGCGAATGGCCGGGTGCGATGCGCGGCCATTTCATTGCGCGCATTCCAAGGAGCAGGCCATGAGCACGCTTCTGGTTCTGGGCGGGGCCCGCTCCGGCAAGAGCCGCTACGCGGAAAGTTTGGGGAAGGGCCAAAAATTTTATGTGGCGACGGCAGAAGCATCAGACGAGGAAATGGTGCAGCGAATCGCGGCGCACCGGGTGCAACGGGGGCCGAGCTGGGAAACATTTGAAGTGCCGCTTGATCTGGTGACCGCGCTACAGACGATTGACGGCAAGGGACGCTTCATCCTGATTGATTGCCTGACGATCTGGCTGAGCAACCTGATGATCGTGAAGCTCGATGTCACGCGCGAGACCGAAATGCTTTGTGAGACCTTGAAGAAGATCAAGGCGCAAGTGGTGCTGGTGTCGAATGAAGTGGGGCTTGGGATTGTTCCGGCCAATGCGGTGGCGAGAGCCTTCCGCGACGCACAGGGGTTTCTCAATCAGCGGGTGGCCGAAGCGGTTGACGAGGTGGTTTTCATGGCGGCGGGCCTGCCGCTCACGCTCAAAAAAACAGAGCGCAAGCCCCCGCCAGGCAAAGTAAAAAAGTCATCGCGGTCCCGTAAAGCCTGAGGCCCTTGCGAATGTCGTCGCGGTTCAAGGTTTCGCGGCCTTCACCCATCCAGGGCAAGTTGACCCGGCTTCCATCATAGCTGCGCGGGCCGCCGAATTTCACGCCGAGGCTTGCGGCAAGGGCTGATTCAGGCCAACCCGCATTGGGGGATTGATGCTTGGGGGCATCGCGCCACATGGCCTGCAGGGCGAATTTGCCGCGCTCCCTGTCATTCCAGGCGGCGGCAGCGGCAAACAAGAATCCGGTAAAGCGCGAGGCGGGCAGGTTGATGAGATCATCGAGGCGGGCTGAGGCCCAGCCGAAATTGATGTAGCGTTCGGATTTGTGGCCGATCATCGAGTCGGCGGTGTTGATCGCCTTGTAGGCGACTATGCCTGGCAAGCCAAGCAGGGCGTACCACAGCACTGGTGCCACGATGCCGTCGCTGGCGTTTTCGGCGAGGCTTTCGAGCGCGCCTTTCACGACGCCGGATTCATCAAGGGCGGCCGGATCGCGGCCGACGATCTTGGCCACGGCCTTGCGGCCTTCGTTCATGGACGTGTCGAGGCCTTTGCCGACGGCGCTGACATGCTCATACAGGGAGTGCTGCGCGATGAGCGCGGTGGCAAACAGTGCTTCAATGATCCAGCCAAATTTGAAAGTGGAGAGAACGCTTGTGACGAGAACTGCGGGAATTGCAACGATGAGCAGCAATGCAAGTAATGCGGCAAGCCCTCTGAGTCGTGACTGCAGCAGTTCGGCTTCGGGATCGTAAAGCAGAGCCTCAAGTTTTTTGAGAATGGTTCCGATCCATTCAACCGGATGGCCGATCTTGTCATAGAGCGGTTTGGGATAACCAAGCAGGCGCTCGATGATGAGAGCCAGGGCCGCTGCGGTAAAGTGCAAGGTCAAGTCTCGCCTGCCAGTTCCAGCATCACATCGAGATCGAGATGCTGTTCGAGATGGGCGGCCAATTCATCAAGGGTTTTTTCGATGAGCGATTCGAAGGCGAGATCGCTTGAGGAAGCACCGAGGGATTTCAGATAGGCGCTGCGGAAGCCGTCACTGGCGAAGCAGCCGTGAATATAGGTACCGCTCACCAGGCCATCGGCTGACGTGGCGCCATCATCGGCATTGCCGATTCTGGCAAAGGGCCGGCTGCAATCGGCTCCTTGCGATGTGCCGAGATGAATTTCATAGCCTTCCAATTTTTGGCTGCTGGCCACATGGATGGCGGATATGCGGGTCAGGGTTTTGTCGGGGACGAGGGTTGTTTCGATGTTGAGCAGGCCCAAGCCTCTCACGCTGCCGGCGGTGCCTTCAAGGCCTTCAGGGTCGTGAATGGTGTGGCCCAGCATCTGATAGCCGCCGCAGAGGCCTAGGACGCGCCCGCCCCGCCGGACATGGGCCTGGAGGTCAATATCCCAACCGGTGTCCCGGATGGCGGCCAGATCGGCCATGGTGGATTTGGAGCCGGGGATGATGACCAGGTCCGTATCGCCCGGAAGAGGTTGGCCGAGCTCTAAAAACCTGACACAAACACCGGGTTCGACGCGCAAGGGATCGAGATCATCAAAATTGGCAATGCGGGGCAGTTTTAGAACGTATATTTTGTAACCTTTTGAATTGGTTATGAGCATGTCCTCCAACGCCACTGCATCTTCGGCGGGAAGGTTTCTGGCGGCGGCAAAATGGGGAATGACGCCGAGACAGGGGAGTTTGGTAGTTTCCCTGAGATAGCTTTTGCCATTTTCGAAGAGTTTCACATCGCCGTGGAACTTGTTGATGAAGAAGCCCTTCAGGCGGGCTCTGTCTTCGGCGTCAAGCACCGCAAGAGTGCCAACAATCGAAGCAATGACCCCGCCGCGGTGAATGTCGCCTACGAGAAATGCTGGAATATCAACGGCCTTGGCAAATCCCATGTTGGCAAGGTCGCCATCGCGCAGGTTGACCTCGGCGGGACTTCCCGCACCTTCCACGATGATGAGATCGGCTGCCGTGGCTAGTTTCCGGAAGCTTTCGATAATGGCGGGCATGAACTGCTGGCGGTTTTGGAAGAAGTCGCGGGCTGTCATTGTACCGGCGCGCTTGCCCTGTACGATGACCTGCGCCCCTGTAGTGGTTTCGGGTTTCAGCAGCACCGGATTCATGTGGATGGTTGCGGGTTGCCCCGCGGCGCGGGCCTGCAGGGCCTGGGCCCGGCCAATCTCGCCGCCATCGCTGGTGACGGCGGCATTGTTGGACATGTTCTGCGGCTTGAAGGGCATCACTTTCAAGCCGCGTTTGGCAAAGGCCCGGCAGAGGCCGGCTGCCACCAGAGACTTTCCCACGTCGGAGCCGGTGCCCATGAGCATGAAGGCGCGGGACTTCATGGTGCCTCACATATAATATGGGCGTAGGAGCCCATGACGTTGCCGCGCTTCAGGCCGATGGAGCCTAGATCTTCGCCGGTTGCATCGCTCGACTTGAACAGCCTGTCGGCCTTGCCCTCGCTGGCGATGGATGAATAATGAAATTCGTGGCCGCGTAGGGGTGTTTTCCACGGTCCGCCAAGGGGCGAGAGCTGGCGATAGCCCAAGTGAAGCTTGCGGGTGGCGAAGCTTGTGGTTAACGGCAGAAGACCCGCCATAGCGTGCGCCTGGCCCTTGGCGTCGATCAGGGCGTCGCCCAGAACCATGAAGCCGCCGCACTCCCCATAGATCAGGGCCTGTGAGCTTTTCAGGCCGCTGAGAAACGTCTGGTTCTGGGATAGAAGTCCGGCATGCAACTCGGGATAGCCTCCAGGCAGGAAAACGGCATCGGCCCCCGCCCTCGGCGCTTCATCTTTCAAAGGAGAAAAGAGCGAGATTTCAGCTCCCGCCTTTTTCCATTCCTGGAGGATGTGCGGATAGGCGAAGCTAAAGGCCACATCCTCGGCGACGGCTATTATTTGGCCGAGAGGGCTCAGGACTGGCGCAGAAAGTGATTCGGGGAGAAGCTCCGTGCCAAGAGTTAATAGCTTGTCAAGTTTTGTTTCACGTGCAACGGCTAAGCTTGTGGTTTCAACAAACAATTCAAGCTCTTGATTCTCCTGCGCTTGCACCAGTCCGAGGTGCCGAGAGGGCCAGTTCAGTGAGTCAACGCGCCGCACCATCCCGAGGGTGGGGACGCCGATTTGCTCGAGAGCTGTGGTCAGAATGGCGGCGTGTTTGTCGCTGGACACGCGGTTCAAAATTAATCCTGCGAAGGTGAGGCCCTTGCGATGGTTAATAAAACCTTCTGCAAGGGCGGCGATGGATTGGCCCTGGTGCCCGCCATCGAGCACCAGAATGATGGGCAGGCCCATATCCTGCGCCAGATCGGCGGTGGAGCCCTTGGCACCCTGGGGGCCATCGAAAAGCCCCATGACGCCTTCGATGATGACGATGTCCGCATCATGGTTAATGTCGCTTAAGAGGCTGGCGATGACTTCCCGTTTCATGGCCCAGGGGTCGAGATTTATGCAGGGCGTGCCGCTTGCGGCCTCGTGGAAGCGGGGATCGATATGATCGGGGCCGACTTTGGCCGATGCCACGCGCAGCCCCCGATTCCTGATGGCGCGGAGCAGGCCAAGGGTGAGCATGGTCTTGCCGCTGCCCGAAGATGGGGCCGCAACCACAAAGGCCTTAGCCAATGGCATTCTCCCGGAGCACTGGACTGTACCAGTCGAGCATTTCACGCCAATCGGCGGCATGGCCCACGACGACGATGGCGGGGGTGGGCGGATTATTCTTCGCCACAAAAGTTCCGGCTTGAACCAGGGTAGTGGCCTGCACCTGCTGGTGCGGAAGAGAGGCATTGGAAATGATAGTCACCGGGTCATCGGGTGCCCGTCCGCCTTTAATCAAGGTCTGAGCTATCTCGCCTAAGTTCTTGACTGCCATATACATTACGATCACGGGCGAGGCCGTGGCAACGGCCTGCCAGTTCACATTGGCGGGCATCTTCCCGGTGGCGTCATGGCCGGTCAGAAAGATCACGGAATGATTGGTATCCCGGTGGGTCGAGGGGATTCCGGCATAGGCAAGACCGCCCACCCCTGCGGTTATGCCCGGGACAATGCGGAAGGGGACTTTGGCCTTGGCCAGGGCCTGGCTTTCCTCGCCGCCGCGCCCAAACATGAAGGGATCGCCCCCTTTCAGCCGCAGGACGCGTTTGCCGGCGCGGGCCAGATCAATGAGGTGCAGCGATATGTCCTGCTGGACGGGGGAAGGCTTGCCGCCGCGCTTGCCGGCATATTCCAGAACGACGCCCTGCCTCACCCAGCGGAGGATGTCGGGATTGACCAAGGCATCATAGACGACGATATCGCAGTTCTGCATGGCGTGGTAGCAGAGGAGCGACATGAGGCCGGGGGCCCCGGGACCGGCGCCAACGAGCCAGACCCAGCCTGCTTCAAACATGGGAAAGGCTTCGCCATCGAGGAGGGCAAATCCAACCGTTGCGGACTTAACCAAAGGCGGCTGTTGCGCTGATTTTGTTGGTTCGCGGCTCATAGTTCCTTATACAGTGATCGCATGCGAATAGAGAAGCCCGAAGGGGAGTTAAGGCGCGGCTGGACCACGGGTGCATGTGCGGCGGCGGCGACCAAGGCGGCGTTTGCGGCATTGCGCACCGGCGAATTTCCCGATCCGGTCAGCATCAGGCTTCCGAAAGGCGAGACACCGAGTTTTGCCCTTGCGCTCGAAGGCAAGGGCGAGGGCTGGGCGCAAGCGGGAATCGTGAAGGATGCGGGCGATGACCCGGACGTGACGCATGGCTGCACGGTGATTGCAACAGTGCGCAGCTTGGGCAAGGGCGTGACCTTCAAGGCGGGAAAAGGGGTGGGCACAGTTACGAGAGCAGGACTTCCCATCGCGGTGGGCGAGCCTGCCATCAATCCTGCCCCGCGCGAGATGATGCGCATGGTCATCCAAGAGCAGGGCGGGGGCGACGTGGAAATCGAGATTTCCATTCCCGATGGCGAAACGCTGGCACAGAAAACCTGGAACCCGCGGCTTGGCATTGTGGGAGGGCTTTCCATTCTCGGCACGACGGGCATCGTTCATCCGTTTTCTTGCGCGGCTTGGATTGCTTCCATCCATCGGGGCGTTGACGTGGCGCGCGCCATGGGTCTCACGCATATTGCGGGCTGCACCGGGTCCACTTCAGAAGATGCGGTGCGGGCGCATTTCAATTTGC
>JBBSBQ010000018.1:0-64526 GCA_038251095.1 Hyphomicrobiales bacterium | reverse complement strand
GCAATGCCATCGAACGCATGTTTGGCCGGCTGAAAGACTTCCGACGCATTGCCACCAGATATGACCGACTGGCCTGCAACTACCTTGCGGCCGTCCACATCGCTGCAATTATTTGCTACTGGTTATGAGTCCGGACCCTAGGGAAACGCCACTGGGGGTGCTTTGCTTACGCTTTACGAACTTCTTGCTTCCAGTAATTTTTTAAGGGGGTGGGTTGGCCAAGGGGCTCGACAAAAATCTTACCGACCACATAGGCAATATCCTTAGTTTCAACATTTGGGTCAATAGCTAAAACCTCAACCACGTATCCTGGCCCTGAAAGCGCTTCATTGATATGTTTTAAATGGATAACACCAGTTTTTTCATGCCAATTGTGTTGCCATATGGTCGGGGCAGGGATGCCATTCACATAGCGCATCCAAGTATTTGTTTTTAATGCGGGGTACTCATTTCGTTTATCCATTTCGTTATCCTGTTGTGGTTGCGTCCCGCTTATTCGGCTCCTTGTCGCCCTGTCATAGTATTGAAACGCATTACATTTGAACAAGCCTTGATCACCTGAAACCGCTGATATTGGAAGGATCGTCAAGAAGTTCTCGCGCATAAACCAGATCGGAAACTAATGCACTGTGAATAGCCCCTAGATTTGTAGACACTTTGCCCCTTTAAAATGAGGCAAGGAGACGATCATGGGCAAGGCCAATTTCACCGAAGATTTCAGGTTGGATGCAATCAAGCAGATTACGGAGCGTGGGCACTCGGTCGCTGACGTGTCCCAGCGTTTGGGGGTTAGTACCCACTCGCTTTACGGCTGGATGAAGCGGTATGCCGCTTCTCCGCCTGTGATGATGAAGGAAGATCAGTCGGCGGAGATCAAGCGACTGAAACAGGAACTGGCCCGTGTCACTGAGGAGCGTGAATCCTAAAAAGAGGTGAGCCCCGGCGAACGCGTATTTCGCCAAGGATGCAAAATGAGATACGCGTTCATCAAAGGGCATCACCAGCAATTCAATGTCCGCAGCATGTGCAGTTTGCTGACTGTTCATCCTAGCGGGTTTTATGCCTGGCTGAAGCGGCCATTCAGCAAACGGGCTGTGGAAGATAAGCAACAGACCGAGCTTCTCAAGCACGCTTGGGAAGACAGCGGCAAGGTGTATGGTTACCGCAAACTGCACGATGATCTTCGAGACCAGGGCGAGAGCTGCTGCCCCAACCGGGTTGCCAGACTAGCCAGAATGGCAGGGATCAAAGCCCAGATCGGCTACAAACGTCGCTCCGGTAAGTATGGCGGCAAGCCATCAATCATTGTCGACAACACCCTGGATCGCCAGTTTGATGTCACTGCACCTGATACGGCATGGGTCACAGACATCACTTACATCAAGACCAATGAGGGTTTTGCATATCTTGCAGCCGTGATTGACCTGTATTCCCGGCGTGTTGTGGGCTGGTCGATGCAAAGCCGCCAGACCACTGATCTTGTCCTGCAAGCTTTGCTCATGGCCGTCTGGCGCAGAAAGCCAGCAGGAAAGGTTTTGATCCACTCTGACCAAGGCTCACAGTTCACCAGCATCGACTGGGCTTCATTCCTGAAGCAGCACAATCTCGAACACAGTATGAGCCGCAGGGGAAACTGCTATGATAATGCTGTTGCTGAGAGCTTCTTCAACCTGCTCAAACGCGAACGTGTCAGGCGCAAAACCTACAAGACCAGGGATGAAGCGAGGCAAGATGTATTCGACTACATCGAGATGTTCTATAACCCCCAACGCAAACATGTTAGAAACGGCATGCTGTCACCAATCGAATTTGAGAAGCAGCAAAAACTGAACCTGCAAGGTGTCTAGGAAACTCGGGGCTATTCAGTCAGCAATAATCTGTTTTTCCATTTCGGAACCCATGACTGAGCCGTGCACATATTGAACGTCGGTAAGGCCAAATACAATTATCACTTCGGACTGAGACATATGCCCAGGCATTACAGGGTGTGTCGTGCCGTGATGGTGAAGCGATGCTGCACCTTTGGCGAAGCTCTCGTAAACGCAGTCGACCTTTCCTTGCCGGTTTATTCCCCAATACACTCCGCGATAACTTGCGCTTTTTGCCATGTATTCCTCTGCTCGATGACTGTAGGATGACTATGCGGGCGATCTGTTGTAGTAAGTGCTTGATTTTGTTGGCTGGGGACTAGGATTCAAACCTAGACAAACAGAGTCAGCGTTTGTGTGTCTGTCTAATAATGGTGCCGCTTAGGTGACTCGAACACCTGACCCCATCATTACGAATGATGTGCTCTACCAACTGAGCTAAAGCGGCCTGTTGCCTACTAATGGCCTACTAGATGAAGATCGTTTCGTCAAAGTTTCCGTTTCTACTGAGTTTTGGAGCACCCACCCGCTAATTACGAATGATGTGCTCTACCAACTGAGCTAAAGCGGCCCAAGACGTAGGGTCTTTTTTCAGACTTGCAGCCGATTTGCAACCGGCGAACTCTGAGGGCAGAAATCAGGGTATTCTACTAGTAGTTCCGATCTGAGCTCTATACCCTAAAAACTCAAGCCGGACGGATTTTTGACCACTTTCTGTTGTCCACCTGCCGATTCCACATACGGTGCAGTGATTTACTGCTTACGAATGATGGGCTCTACCAACTGAGCTAAAGCGGCAACGCCAATGAACAGGGGGTGGATATACGGTTTTGCCGCGGGATTCAACCGTCTGTCGCAAGGGTTCGGTTCCGAAGCCCTGTGTCATCTTCCAGGCCCGGATCGTCGGGTGGCCGTGGCAGTTCGACCATGGCGGGGGTGGCAATCTTAACTGGTGTGGATTCAACTCCGGGGGTGGGTGCGGCGATAGTTTCCGGCTTCTGTTCGGCCAGCATTTCAAAGGGTGTTTTCCACTGGCAGGGGACAATTTCGCCGGAAACGGGCGAAATTGGCACCCAGCGCGGGGAGGCCACACCGTCGGACACCCACATGGGATCCCTCGGCGCACGGATGGCGCGGGCCAGCCATTCGCGAGCCCGGCCCTTGTCGCCGCTGGCTTCCTCGATATCAGCCATGAGGGCGCAAATCCTCGCCTGGGGCTGGTCAGCCAGAAAGGGTTCAAGTGTTTTGCGGGCAGCGTCCCAGCGCTGGGCAGCGACCGCGGCGCGGGCAAGGGCGTAAGCGCCTTCAAGTGAGTCAGGAGACCCACTCACCAAATCGCGCACGCGCTCGAAGCGGGGTTCGGGGCCATCCCCTGGCTTTGCGTGGGCGAGGACTTCGGCCAGATCGGGATGGGGCGCGTGCCCCCAGGTTTCGCGGATGATCTTGTTTACTTTGCGCAGTGAATTCTGGCTGGCGAAATTGCGCGCGGCAACAAGCGCTGCGGGAACAAGACTGGCATCAAGCTTGTGGGCCTTGAGCGCTAGGGTGAGTGCCTCGGCAGAATTTGTATCTTCGATGGCAAGGGCCTGGGCCGCCAGCATGATGGCCTGCTTCTGATTGCTTTCTTCGGCTGGCATGAGGCCGGATTTTGCCTGCTGCTGCAAAGTTGCAGCCGCCCCCGGCCAATCCTTGCGCAGCGATTGCAGTTGCAGCACGGCAGATGAGGCCCAGGCCAATCGCGGATTGAGTTTAAGCGCACGCTCCGCATGATTCATCGCCGAGGTTACATCGCCATTCTGCTGGGCTTCGGCAAAAAGCCCGCGCAGGCCCAGGGCTTCCGTCTCCGAAGATTTCGTCATCTCTTCGAAGATGAGCTTCACTGAAGCGCGGTCGCCCTTGAGTTGTGCGGCTTGTGCGGCCAGCACATTCACAAGCGGCTCATCCGCCAGGGCATTGCCGGCGATGGCTGCGTGTTTTGACGCCGCGATGCTGTCACCGGCGCCGGCCGCGATGATGCCGCGCGACAGGGATTCATAGGCCTTGCGGTTCTTGCGAAAGCGCCAATAGTCGCGCGCCGCCGTGGGGCTGCGCCAAATCCTGCGGAAAAATCCCCACACAAACCAGAGGAGTGCGAGGGTGAGAAACGCGAGGGCGACCGCAATGACGAAGGCCATCTGGATTTCGCGGCCCATCCATTGAATGGTGACGATGCCGGGCCTGTCAGCCAGCCAGGTAAAGAAAAGGGCGGCAAGAATCAGGAGGCCAAAGCGCCAAAGAAGCTTGATCATGGCGTGGCGCCCATGCTGGTGATCTGGCGCAGAACGGCTTGCGAGGTGTCTTCAAGGGCTGCTTCAAGGGCAATGCGCGCCGCCGCGCGGTCACGCCAGCCGGTGAGGACCGAGGGCTTTGCGCCTTCCGCCTTGTCGATTTTTTCAATGGCCTGAGCGAGATCACCGCTCTCGGCAAGGGCGGCGGATTTCGCGGCAAGGTCGGGCCAATCCGTATCGCCAATGCGGCGAATGGTGATCACGCTTTTCATGGCATCCCAGAAACTGTCGAGGTAAGAATTTTCCGATGACGGCAATGCAATGTCCGGCTTGGGCAGCAAGGGTATGAGGGCGGTCAATTCCGCAGCCAGGCCCGCCGCGGTGGGCAGGCCTTCATTGGCGTTGGCGGATAAAGTGTCGAGACCCGCGGCGGCGGGTACCATGCGCGAAATGCGATCAAGCTCGGCGCGGTAGGGAGCACCTGCGGCAATCTTGGCTTTGAGATCGGACAGGGATTGGGAAAGGGTTGCGGTGGCCGCCGTTTGATCACTTGGCGTACTGACCGTTTTCAGGCTGGCCACATCTTTTTCCAGGGCGTCGAGGCGTTGTGCCAAGGCCGCCACGGCGCTGGTGTCCACCGGTATACCTGAGGTTCCTCCGGTGGAAGGAGCGGTTTTCAGTTTTTCCAATTCCGCCTTTGCCGCTTGCATTGCGACTTCGAGATCGGCGAGGCTCGTTTCAAGGGCGGCTGTTGTAGTTTGTGCGGCGGAAGATATTTCCGCGGCGCCTTGAATTTCGGTTTTCAATTGGTCGGAAGCAGCGGCTACGGAAGCGAGCTGTTCGCCCAGTGTTTTGCCTTGGGCCTCAAGCGTATCGATGCGGCCCAGGGCCGTGACCAGTTCATTGCTGGGCAAGTAAGATGACAATACATCCTTATAAAGCCAGCCGCCGGCAACGGCCCCGATGAGCAGAGCGACGGCCAGCCAGACTGCGGGAAACGCCGATTTCTTCGGCGGCACAGGTGGAGGCGGCGGAGTTTCGGGAGGGCCCGTCTCCTCCATGGTTACGTCCTCGGCCTCCAGGTCGATGACCTGCGGCTTCAGGGGTGATTCAGGATTTTCATGTGTCATGTCACAGGCCTAACGGGTTCGCGGGCGTCAATCAAGAAGGGCCAGCATCGCAGCTTCATCAGGCGTTTTTGCGACACGCTTTTGCCATGATCCGGGAAGGGCTTTTGCCACGTTTTCCGACAGGCAATAATAGATGAGTGCCGCCGCCCTTCTTTCCAGGCCGGAATTCTCGATGAGGTCGTACCACAGGCGGGCGCTGCGCGGAGAATACAGCAAAACGCCATGGGCACCCTTGACCGCCGGCCCGATATCATCAGGTGTTTGAGTAACGGCATCATAGGTGATGACCCGTTCCACCGCGAAGCCGGAGACCATCAACAGGGCTTGCAGATCGGCGGAGGTTTCCGCTCCGGACAGATAAAGCACGGGACCTTTTTGCGGATCGAACTTCGCGGAGGCATGAGCGGCGAGCCCCTGCACATCCCCACCGTGGGCCTCGGCAAATTTGAAACCATTTTCCTCTGCCGTCGTGAGCGATTGGGAACCGACCGCCAACAGGGGAATGGTTTTCAGCCGGTCCTCGACGTTCAGAAACTTGAGGGCATTTGCGCTGGTGGTGCAAATGAGCTGATAGGCGAGCGGTGGCACATAGGCTCCGGGCCGCGGAACAATTTTCAGGAGCGGGGCGAGGATGGCGCTATGGCCGCGGCTTTCCAATTTTGCTTTTAAGGGAAGCGCGTCGTCTTCCGGCCTGGTGATGATAAGGCGCATCAGAATGCAATCAGCGCGCCGCCGAGCGCCTTCACTTCCTTGCCTGCATCTTCGCCCATTTTTGCCGCATCGTTTGCCGAACCTGTGCGCGTGGTTTCAAAACAATGGATGCCATCGGGCGTCAGGGCGTGGCCGCGAAAACTCAATGTGTCGTCGTTCAGTGTTGCGAAGCCCGCAAGGGGCGAACGGCAGGAACCATCAAGAGCCCTGAGGAAGGCGCGTTCGCAGGTAAAGGTGATTTCGCTCTGGCGATGGTTGATGGCGCTTAGCAATTTGCGTGTTGCCTCGTCATCTTCGCGGATTTCAATGCCAATGGCTCCCTGGGCGATGGCGGGCAGCATGACCTCCACCGGAATGGCTGCGGTAATTTTATCGGCAAAGCCCAGGCGGTTCAGCCCAGCGCAGGCGAGGAAAGTGGCATCGGCAACACCTTCCGACAATTTGCGCAGCCGCGTTTCGACATTGCCGCGAAACTGCACAGTTTTCAGATCAGGCCGCAGCCTGAGCACTTGCGCCGTGCGGCGAACCGACGAGGAGCCGATAGTGGCGCCCAATTTGAGTTCGGCAAGTGAGTTTGCAACGGGGCTCATAAAGGCGTCCCGAGGATCCTCGCGGGGGAGGACGGCGGCAATGGTAAGTCCACTTGGCAGGTTTGCGGGCAGGTCCTTCATGGAATGAACCGCGAGCTGAATTTCACCTGACAAGAGGGCCTCTTCAATTTCCTTGGTGAAAAGGCCTTTGCCGCCGATCTCATTCAGCGGGCGGTCTCTGATGCGGTCTCCCGTGGTCGTAATAGAGACAATCTCGATGTCAGCGGGAGCAAAGCCATGGGCGGCAATCAGGCGGTCGCGAGTTTCGCGGGCCTGTATAAGGGCGAGGGGCGACCCCCGGGTTCCAATCTTAATTCGCGGCATTTGCAAGTTATGTCCGGTGGATGCTAGAGCGGGCCTCGTTCTAGCCGCTAAATTGTGAGACGTCATCCATTACCCATGGCCACCGCTGCTATCCATATCCTCGGTATCGAAACGTCCTGTGATGAAACGGCCGCCGCCGTCATTCGCCGGACTGCCGATGGCAACGGGGAAATCGTCAGCAATATCGTGCTTTCGCAGATTGCGGACCATGCACCCTATGGCGGGGTGGTGCCGGAAGTCGCGGCGCGGGTTCATATCAAGCACCTGGACCGTTTGATCGCCCAAGCCATGGACGAGGCGGGGATTGCCTTTCCGATGCTTGACGGCGTGGCCGCCACAGCAGGGCCGGGGCTTCTGGGCGGCGTCATCATAGGCCTTACCACGGCCAAGGCCATTGCCATGGCCCATGGCAAGCCCTTGCTCGCCATCAACCATCTCGAGGGGCACGCACTCACGCCCCGCCTGCTGGGGCCTTGCCCCTTTCCCTATTTGCTCTTGCTGATTTCCGGCGGGCATACGCAATTTCAATTGGTTGAAGGTGTCGGGCGTTATCGCCGGCTGGGCACAACCATCGATGATGCCCTGGGAGAGGCCTTCGACAAGACGGCAAAGCTCTTGGGACTGGGTTATCCCGGTGGCCCCGTGGTGGAGCAATACGCACGCAAGGGCAATGCACGGCGTTTTGATTTCCCGCGCCCGCTCAAGGGGCGGAAGGACTGCAACTTTTCCTTTTCGGGATTGAAGACTGCGGTGCGCGAGGCGGTGCAAAACCTGGGGCATCTGGCGGAGCAGGACATTGCTGATGTCTGTGCCAGCTTTGAATTGGCGGTGGCTGAAACGCTGCAGGACAGATTGAAGATGGCCTTTGCGGCTTTTCGCGAGGCCTATCCCGCGGTGAAGGAGCCAGCCCTGATTGTGGCTGGCGGGGTTGCCGCGAACATGGCATTGAAAACCGTTCTGGCAAATTCGGCCAATGAGTTTGGTTTCAAACACATTGTGCCGCCAGCTAGCCTTTGCACCGACAATGCGGCGATGATCGCCTGGGCTGGGGCCGAGCGTTTGGTGCTTGGCCTTGTCGATGATCTCAATTTCATGGCGCGGGCCCGCTGGCCGCTTGATGAGGTGTCAACGCCGATTTATGGTTCCGGCAAGCTGGGGGCGAAGATTTGAAGCGGCGCATCACCATTGCGGGAAATGGTGCGTGGGGCCAGGCATTAGCCCATGTTGCAAGAACCGCAGGCCATGACGTGAGCATGTGGTCGCGGCAAAAATCTGATGTGATTTCTTTTGCCAGCCATGATGCCATCATCGTGGCGGTTCCGGCGCAGGCGGTGCGCGATGTGCTGACGCTGATCAAGCCGCCCACGGGTATTCCGCTGATCATCATCGCCAAGGGGATTGAGCAGCGGACGGCCAAATTCATGAATGAAGTGGTGGCGGACGTCGTGCCGAGGGCGCTCACCTTTGTGCTTTCGGGCCCGAGTTTCGCAAGCGACGTGCTCAAGGGCCTGCCAACGGCTGTGACGCTTGCTGCTCCCACCTTGGCGGAAGCCGGTGAATGGGCCCAGGCCCTTTCCCTCCCGATGTTCCGGGTTTATGGCTCGGACGACATTCTGGGCGTTGAAATCGGCGGCGCCTTGAAGAATGTCCTGGCCATTGCCTGTGGCATTTCCGATGGAAAAGGCCTTGGAGACAGCGCGCGAGCGGCACTGACGACGCGCGGCTTTGCCGAACTGATGCGCTTTGGCAAAAAACTAGGGGCAAGGCCCGAAACGTTGACTGGACTTTCAGGTCTCGGTGACCTCTTGCTCACTTGCTCCAGCCATCAGTCGCGCAATTATTCCTTTGGCCTTGCGATCGGGCAGGGCGCAACGGTCAGTGCCGCGCTGGCCGCATCACGTGGGGTTGTTGAAGGGGCCCATACGGCCAGGGTTGCGCAGGCCCTTGCCATGCGGCATGAGGTTGACATGCCCATTGTGGCCGCGGTTTCGGCGATTATTGATCACGGGGCGGAACCTGCCCTGGAAATTGCCAGGCTTCTGGCACGGCCGGCTCGTGAAGAAATCAGATAGGGAGAAGACATGCTATTTGCGTTGATATGCACGGACAAACCAGACAGCCTTGAATTGCGCCAGCAATCGCGTCCCGAACACCTCAAGTTCCTTGAGGGCCTCGGCAACACGCTGAAGGCTGCGGGCCCCTTCACCGATGATGAGGGCAAGCCCACAGGCAGCCTGGTGGTTATCGAGGCCGCAAATCGCGCGGCGATTGCAGAAATCGCGGGGCGCGATCCGTATGCGGTTGCCGGGCTTTTTGCTTCCGTCGAAATCAAGCCATGAAAGTGGCTGATCAAAAATCCGGAGAAGTAAGCATGGCCTACTGGCTTTTCAAATCGGAACCTGGCGTTTGGTCATGGGACATGCAGAAGGCCAAGGGGAGTGCCGGCGAGGAATGGACCGGGGTTCGCAATTACCAGGCGCGCAACAACATGCGGTTGATGAAGCTTGGAGAGAAAGGTTTCTTCTATCACTCGAATGAAGCGCGGGCGATTGTCGGCATCGTCGAGGTGTGCAAGCTGGCGCACAAGGATTCAACCGCTGACGCCGATACATGGGAGTGCGTTGATCTTCGCGCGTTGATCGATGTGCCGAAGCCGGTTTCCCTTGACGACATCAAGCTGGACAAGCGCCTGAAAGAGATGGTGTTGGTGAAGAACTCGCGCCTTTCGGTGCAGCCGGTGACGGCCGAGGAATGGAAAATCATCTGTGATCTCGGCGGGGTTAAAACGCCGCCGCGGCTGACGTGAGCAAGGCGGAGTTCATCCGGCAGAATACGAGTGTGATGTCGCCGCCGCTGGTGCCGGAAATAAGATTGCATCTGGCCCATGAAGCTGTGCCCCTGTGGCAGAAGACCGAGGAAGAGCTTGGTGAAATGGGCCTGGCGCCGCCATTCTGGGCCTTTGCCTGGGCTGGCGGACAGGCGTTGGCGCGCTATGTGCTGGATTATTCCGACAGAGTTGAAAATCTCCGGGTTCTGGATTTGGCGACTGGCTCCGGGCTTGTGGCCATTGCTGCAGTGCAGGCTGGTTCCGCGTCGATTGTGGCAACGGACATCGATGAATTTGCAACGACTGCGGCTGAGATGAATGCCATCCTCAATCGGGTGAGTCTCGACATCAAACTGGAGGACGTGTTGCATCAGCAACCGCCACCCGCCGATGTCATTCTTGTGGGCGATCTGTTTTATGAAAAGACTTTGGCCGCACGTTGTCTGACGTGGCTGCGGCAGGCGCAGGGTCAAGGCGCTAAGGTATTCATCGGCGATCCCGGGCGGAGCTATTTGCCCAAGGATCAGCTTGAAAAACTTGTCGAGTATAATGTTCCGGTAACGCGCGACCTTGAAGACGCGGAAATCAAGAAGACGGCTGTGTGGCAGCTACGGGACTGACGGCCGAACCGGAATTGTTGAGCCAGAGGGCCAGCATCAAGATCGACAGGGACAGCCACAGCCAGATATCGGCGCCGCCGCCATAGAAGAATATGGCAAAAAGAACGGCGGCGGGGGTTGAAACATAAACGGCCTGAATGGTGTAAACCGCGCCCTTGTCACGGATAAGCGTAAAGAAGGCGATGCGCTCGATGATCCACAGGATGCCCGCAACGAGAACCGTCCAATAGGCCAAAAGCTCCGGCGTGGCCGGCCCCCAGGGGGCGGCATAATAGAGCATGAATGGAACCGCCACGAGGCCGGACCAGAAGCTCTCGGACGCGCCTATGGAATACACGTCCCGGTCCTTTGGCCAGAAATGGGCGGCGAACCAGTTGTAGCCGGTGTACATGATGGGGGCGCTGAAGGCAGCCAAAGTCCACCAGGAAATCTGCCCGGACAGCATGCCTTCGCGCGAGAGAATCAGAATGGCGCTGGAAACAAATCCTGCGGCCACGGCCAGCAAGCGGCGCGGCACGGCGTTTTCCCGGCCAGTGGCCAAGGCGATCACGTAATTAAAGAAAGGCGCGGTGGAGACGATCAGCGCCATTTCCGTGGCGGGCAGGTGGCGGATCAGATAGAGGCCGATGGCGAAGGGAACGTTGAGGAGAATGGCGCAGCCCAGGCCGAAAATAATGACCTCACGGCTGAAATCCAGGCGCGTGCCGGAAATCCTAGCGGCGACCACAAGACCAAGGCCCACGCCAAAGCCCGCATAGACGATGACATGGCTTATCGGCATGTCCTGCAACGCCATGGCCTTGTAGAGCGATTGGGAAATTCCCCAGAATAGGCCCAAAAATATGAAATAGACGAAATGGCGGGAAATAATCATGGCTGCTGTATGGCACCTGCTTAAACTTTAAGCTACTTGATAGGAACGCAGAACTGACCTTACATTGCGGCATAACTTATGAGGAAAACGCACATGTCGTCCAAGACTTATCCGGTTCCCGCCAGTTGGAAAAAACGCGCCTTCGTTGATGAAGCCGGCTACAAGGCGATGTATGCGGAGTCGGTAAAAAATCCCGACAAGTTCTGGGCGAAACATGCCAAGCGGCTGGACTGGTTCAAGGTGCCGACAAAAATTAAGAACACTTCTTTCGCCTATGAGAAAGTTTCCATCAAATGGTTCGAGGATGGGGTTCTCAATGTTTCCTACAACTGCATTGACCGGCATCTGAAGAAGCGGGCCAACCAGACTGCGATCATCTGGGAAGGCGACAACCCCTACGACGACAAGAAAATTACCTACGGCGAGCTCCATGCGCAGGTGTGCCGCATGGCTAATGTGATGAAGCTCCATGGCGTGAAGAAGGGTGACCGGGTGACCATCTATATGCCGATGATCCCGGAGGCGGCCTATGCCATGCTGGCCTGCACCCGCATTGGCGCCGTGCACTCCATCGTGTTCGGCGGCTTTTCGCCCGATTCGCTTGCCGGGCGCATCAATGATTGCGATTCAAAACTCGTGATCACGGCCGATGAGGGCATTCGTGCCGGCAAGAAGATTCCCCTGAAGGTGAATACCGACGAGGCGCTCAAAAAGTGCGCCGGCAACGAGAAGGTGCTGGTCATCCGTCGGACGGGCGGGGCGGTGCCTTTCGACCCAGCGCGAGATTTTTGGTACCATGAGGAAGCGGCAAAAGTTTCCGCCGAGTGCAAACCCGAAAAAATGAAGGCGGAAGATCCGCTGTTCATCCTTTACACTTCAGGCTCCACCGGCAAGCCCAAGGGCGTCTTGCACACCACGGGAGGCTATCTGGTTTATGCGTCCATGACGCACCAGTATATTTTCGATTATCATGACGGCGACATCTACTGGTGCACGGCGGATGTGGGCTGGGTGACAGGCCACAGCTACATCGTTTACGGGCCGCTGGCGAACGGGGCCATCACGCTGATGTTCGAGGGGGTGCCGAACTACCCGACGAACTCGCGTTTCTGGGAAGTGATCGACAAGCACAAGGTCAACACCTTCTACACGGCGCCAACGGCGATCCGGGCCCTGATGGGCGCGGGGGAAGATCCCGTTACCAAAACCTCACGCAAATCCCTGCGGCTGCTGGGAACGGTGGGCGAGCCGATCAATCCGGAAGCCTGGGAATGGTATCACCGCGTGGTGGGCGATGGCCGCTGCCCGATCGTGGACACATGGTGGCAGACGGAGACGGGAGCGGCGCTGATTTCGCCGCTGCCGGGGGCCACAAAACTCAAGCCGGGTTCGGCGACATTGCCGTTCTTCGGTTGCCAGCCTGCCCTGGTTGACGAGAAGGGCGCCTTCCTCGAAGGGGCCACCTCGGGCAATCTGGTCATTCTCGATTCGTGGCCGGGCCAGATGCGGACGGTTTACGGCGACCATGACCGTTTCGTGCAAACCTATTTCTCCACCTACAAGGGCATGTATTTCACGGGGGACGGTTGCCGGCGCGACGAAGACGGCTACTACTGGATCACCGGACGGGTTGATGACGTGCTCAATATTTCAGGCCACCGGCTTGGCACGGCGGAAGTTGAGTCGGCGCTGGTCTCCCATGAAAAAGTTTCGGAAGCGGCGGTTGTCGGCTATCCGCACGACATCAAGGGACAGGGCATCTATTGTTATGTCACCCTGATGGTGGGCCAGACCGGCAACGATGAGCTGCGGAAGGATCTGGTGGCCCATGTGCGCAAAGAAATCGGGCCGTTCGCCACGCCGGACAGGATCCAGTTTGCGCCGGGCCTGCCCAAGACGCGCTCGGGAAAAATCATGCGCCGCATCCTGCGCAAGATCGCCGAAGATGATTTTGGTTCGTTGGGCGATACTTCCACTCTTAACGATCCAACCGTGGTGGATGATTTGATTGCGAACCGGCAGAACAAAAAGGCCTAGGCGCTGGGGAACCTTTGGGCGGCGCAAGCGTTGATATCATGTTGCGCGCCCGTGTGGCGACGTGATTAACGTCTGGAGTCCCCCATGAAACATTTGTCCGGCGGTACCCGCGTACTTGTGGCCGATGGCTCCCATGCCCTTGTCCTGCGCAATGATGGCGACGGCGCGTTTCCAAACCTCCGGCTGGAACGCAGCTATGGACAGGACAATCCCGCCACCAGCGAACAGGGAAGCGACAAGCCGGGGCGGACGAATGACAGCCTTGGCCGCAAATCCGCGATGGAAGCGACGGACTATCACCGCATTGCCGAGGACCGTTTCGTGCAGCTGATCGCCGACGACATGGCCAAGGACTTGAAGGCGGGGGCGTTCACCAACTTCGTGCTTGCAGCTCCGGCCATCGCGCTGGGCGAGTTCCGCAAGGCTTCGTCGAGCGCGCTGACGGAGGCCACGATCATGGAGATCGACAAGGACCTGACCAATCATCCCATCGACAAGATCGAGAAAATCGTGGTCAAGGCACTGGAAGACGCGAAGGCGTAATTTCGTTCATGTCCTCTCCGGTTCAGCGGGAGAGGACAATGCAAGGTTCACATTTCAATGAACGTTGGGCACGGTTTCGCCCTTGGTGAAAACGGTTATGCCGTTTCCGGGGCAGGTGAGAAGCGAAGGGTTGCGTGAACGCAGCCTACGCGAAAATGCCGGTCGTGACGTCCGGCGGTTGACGCAAACTGCGCCCACGCTTTTGCGGCGATTTCGGCTTCCGATTCGTATTTCGGCCCTGTCTTCTTCAGACTGCCTAACTGCCATTCGGCGCGCGGGTCTTAATGCCCGCGGAACTTGCCGGAAACTCCCGAGCGCGAGGTGTTCGTCTCACCCCGCCCGCAGGCGCCACACCCACCCCCATCTATGATCACCGTCGCGACCGAGACCCCTTCCGGGATGAACAGGAACATAGATGTCATATTAGGAATTTACTGTCAAGAGGTGCCTATAACATCGGCTGGGCGGCGTTCGCTTTTAGGACATTTTAGTATTGATCTTTCCTGCCTTCTGAATTTCGGATTCAAGAGTACCGGCGGTTACTTTCTTGCCGAGTGGATTGATGATCATGTGGCAACAGCCATCCTATCGTCAAATTCCTTCCTAAGGCGCAAGGCCTCCTCTGCTGTCGGGCAGTCGTGAGAAATTGGGCCAAATCTAGTATGTTCAAGAACGGTGTACGGCATTCCGGCGAGCATACAGGAATTACCGGGCGGGCGCGATACCTGCCTTATTCAAACTGACACACTACCGGTGCCTATTCATATTCTTTTTTTATTCGCAGCCATTCATTGGCGGCGTCACCCATGGTTTTGGGGTGGGCGTCCTTGAGCCAGGCCATGAAAGGGCGGTCAAACTTGAAATGGCTGCCGCATTCGGCCTTGAAGAAGCGCCGGACGTTCTGGGTGTTGCGATAGGACGCAGTGATGGGAGTCGCCCGCGTGAGCCTGTCCTTGTGCCAGTCGAAATCTGCCAATGCATTTTTCCTTATCGCAGGGGCGGCGCGATGAATATCCGATGAATTGCAGCCTCAGGCAACATTCACGACCGGGCCCTCATGTCCGTGCCCAAGTTGGGGCAATTGCCATGAGAAGGAATGTTCAAATGCCGCGTCATCGTCTTCTTAAGATTGCATTACCTCTGGCAGGATTGGCCCTTTCAGCGCAGCACGCCCACGCGCAGTGGCCCAAATTTGACCATATCACGCTCACGCCTAGCGGCATTCCGCCGGTGCTAGTTGTTGAATCGGAAAACGGCTCGTCATGGACGAAACTCAAGTCGTCGAACTTTCTCTTGTCCGGTACCGTCGATATCAAGATGGACAAGGGAAAGGTTGTCTGGTTCTGGGTCAAGCACGGCAGCAAGGAAATTGCCCAGGGTGCGACAGGCCGCAGTAATTCCTTCAAGAAGGAAGTGAACCTGCCTACCAAAACCAATAGTCTTGGCATTGCAGCACTTTCGGCCGTATCGGCCTGCAACGCCAAGCTCAAAACGGGCGCTGAAATCTACAAGGAACAGTACACGGGCATCACTGCCGATCTCGAATTATTTGCGGCAGCCGAAACCATCTCGGAGAAGCTGACGCGCAGCGGCTCTGGAACCTTCCCGATCACGGTAAAATGCCTTGCCGTTCCGATCAGCCAGGACGTTCAGCAGCCCGATCCCACGCCGCCGCCGGTTGCCGACGTTGACGGTTTGAAGCCGGGACAGAAGTTCAAGGTGCGTTCGGCAGCGCTCGGCATTCACAAGCCGCAGTCAAACGTGTGTCCGACAACGGCGCAGATCAACGCCCGGTTTGAGACGAATTTCGACGGCAAGGTTACCTTCATCTACCGGCAGGCTGGCGGCGGCAAGTCCGCTCCGATCACGGTGACATCGAAGAAAATGCCCGATGGGAAATTCTTTGCCGTGCACAACCAGGTTGTCGACATCAAGAAGGCCATGGATACGAAATACATGGTTGAAGTGGTGGGCAAGGGCATCATCTCGGACTGGCAAAGCCTGAATGTGCCGTGCAAGATCGGCCTTGGCGGCGGCGGCGAACTTGCCAATCCGCCGGCGGCACCCTTCAAGGTGCTGAGCGCGCAGCTCGGCATCAAGGGACCGAAGACAAAGGTTTGCCCGAACAAGGCAACAGTCATGGCATGGTTCAAGACAAACAAGCCAGGAAACGTTGGCTTCCGGCTGATGCGCAAAGACGGACCGGTTGGCCCGATGATTTTCGTGCCATCAGTCAAGTCGGCGTCCGGCTACATGGCCACCTATTCCAAGACGCTCTCGATTATCAACAGCATCAACACGACCTATTCGGCGGTTGTTCCGGGCCAGGGCGGCCTGGCCAGCAATTTCGTGCCGTTGACCGCAAGCTGCGCTCTGGGATTGCCTGGCGGTTTGGCTAAAAAGCCATAGCCCCAGAAGGGCAGGCACGGTTTCTCCCCTCCCGTGCCTGCCATGTTTTCGCCCAGAGTCCGGCGCTAGAAATCCCCATGGAACGGATTTTTCAATGAACCGGCGAAACTTCATATTCGGCGTGGCGGCACTGGTGCCGGGCTCGGCCCTTGCGGCCAAGAAAAAAGCCGTTTTCTATCGCGGGGCCGAGGTGATTGAATTCGCGACGCCGGAAAGGCGTGGGACGGTCATCGTCAACACCGAGGAAAAAGCCCTTTATCATGTCATCGGGCGGGAAACCGCCATCCGCTATGGCGTGGCGGTGGGCAAGGACGGGTTCGACTGGGCTGGCATTGCCAAGGTGGGGCGCAAGGTGGAGTGGCCGACATGGACGCCGCCGGCTTCGATGATCAGGCGGCGGCCGGATCTGGAAAAGTGGCGCAATGGCATGCCCGGCGGAAAAGAAAATCCGCTCGGCGCCCGGGCGATCTACCTGTTTGCCGGCGGCCGCGACACGCTGTTTCGCATCCATGGCACCAATGAGCCGCAAAGCATCGGCACGGCGGCCTCCTCGGGCTGCATCCGCATGCTGAATGAGGAAGTCTCCAAGCTCTATGAGAGTGTGCAGATCGGCACCAAGGTCATCGTGATCTGAGTTCTAGCGGCAGGTTCGGTACCAGCCCATGTCGACGTGCAGGTGATCGTGGTGGTCGGCGTTGTAATCGGGGCTGAGGACCACGTTGAAATAATCACAGGCGCCGTCACGCACCTCGCGCAGGAATTCCGCTGGCGGCTGACTGCCTTGCCAGCCTTGCTTCACGGTCACGAGTTTTCCGCTGCGCAGGCGGAAGCCAGAAATATCGAAGGCATTGGCGCTGGCATGCTCGCTCGTGGCCGACGAGCCGCGGATGGTGCGGCAGGAATAGGAGCCGAAATGGAGGAGTTCGGCGACGGGCTCGTTGAAATATTTGCGCGCCGCGGGCTGCACGATGTTGTGCTCCCACATGAAAAGACGGGCGGCGATGGCGCAACGGGTTTCTTCCTGGCGTAGTTTTGCAGTTGAAAGGCTCGCAAGCCTGATGGTGTCCTGCCTGATGCATTGGGCCGAATCGGTGCGGGACGGTTCGATTGTCACAGGTATTCCGTCGCGGGCGAAAGCGGCGCGGCAGTTTTCGGCGTTTGTATCGATGCGTTTCAGCTTGAAGGGGGTGAGAAAATTGGATGGGGCATTGAGATCCGGCAGGACGAACGGATCATATTCCCGGGGCCAGTCAAAATATCCCAGCCGGGAGAGGCCATAGGCCGTCACAATACATACAAGGATGAGCGCCAGGAGAAAGCGCAGACGGCGGAAAGAAAGCGACATTTGCGGTTTCTATAAGACTTATTGCCCATTTGCCATGTTGCGGCGCACAAGCTAAAAGAAAGACAGGATTTCGAGGCGATTGAATGGCAAACGACAAGTCTGCGGCGCGTCCCCTGTCGCCGCATCTGCAAATCTATCGGCCCATGCTCACCATGATGATGTCGATCATGCACCGCATTACGGGGGTGGGGCTTTATTTCGGGACTGTGCTGCTAGTGTGGTGGCTGACCGCTGCGTCAATTTCCGATGGCTATTTCGATTTTGTGCAGGGGTTATTCGGCCATTGGTTTGGCAGGCTGCCGCTTTTTGGCTTTACATGGGCGCTGATCCACCATGCGTTGGGCGGGCTGCGGCATTTGCTGTGGGACACGGGCCGGGGCTTTGATCTCACCCTCATAGAATGGCTGGCGCGGGCCAATCTCGCCGGTTCCATTGTGCTTACACTCTTGCTGTGGGTTATCGGTTACGGGGTGATGGCATGACTCCGGACAAATCAGGCACGCGGCATTTCTGGCAGCAGCGCGCAACGGCCGTTGCCAATGTGCCGCTGGTTTTGTTTTTGCTGTGGTTCATCGTTTCGCATCTGGGTGCGGCGCGGGCGGATGTGGTGGCGAGCGTGCAGAATCCCCTTAATGCAATCCTGCTTGTGCTGTCATTTGCCTCCATTCTCTGGCACATGCGGCTTGGCATGGAGATGGTGCTTGAGGATTACGTGCATGACGAGCGTATGCTTCGCGCTAGCCTTCTGCTCAATACACTGTTCACGGCAGCTGCCGGCGTGGCGGCACTTTACGCGATTTTAAGAATGAGTTTTGGAAGCTGATGGCCACCAAAGATGCTTACCCCATAACCGACCACAGCTTTGATGTGGTCGTTGTCGGCGCCGGGGGTGCGGGTTTGCGCGCAACTCTTGGCGCGTCACAGGCGGGGTTGAAAACCGCCTGCATTTCGAAGGTTTTTCCGACGCGCTCGCACACCGTTGCGGCGCAGGGCGGCATTGCGGCTTCGCTTGGCAACATGGGGGCTGATGACTGGCGCTGGCACATGTATGACACGGTGAAGGGTTCGGACTGGCTGGGCGACCAGGACGCCATTGAATATCTCTGTCGCCAGGCGCCGACCGCGGTTTACGAGCTAGAGCATTTCGGCATGCCGTTTTCGCGTACCGAGGACGGGCGGATTTACCAGCGGCCTTTTGGCGGCATGATGCAGAATTTCGGCGAAGGCCCGCCGGCGCAGCGCACCTGTGCGGCTGCTGACCGCACGGGCCATGCCATGCTGCATACGCTTTACGGCCAGTCGCTGCGGTATGAGACGGAATTTTTCATCGAGTATTTCGCACTTGATCTCATCATGGAAAACGGCGTGTGCCGGGGCGTTATGGCGCTGTCGATGGAAGACGGCACCATCCACCGGTTCCGGGCGCATAAGACCATTCTGGCGACGGGCGGCTATGGCCGGGCCTATTTCACCGCCACCTCGGCGCATACCTGCACCGGCGACGGCAATGCCATGGTGCTGCGGGCGGGGCTGCCGCTGCAGGACATGGAATTCGTGCAGTTCCATCCCACCGGCATTTACGGGGCGGGTTGCCTGATCACCGAGGGCGCGCGGGGCGAGGGCGGCTATCTCACCAATTCGGAAGGCGAGCGCTTCATGGAACGCTATGCGCCATCGGCCAAGGATCTGGCGTCACGTGATGTAGTGTCGCGCTCCTGCACCATTGAAATTCGCAAGGGCCGCGGCGTTGGGCCGCTGAAGGACCATATCCATCTACATCTCGAACATCTCGATCCCGCTGTCTTGCATGAGCGGCTGCCCGGCATTTCGGAATCGGCGTGGATTTTCGCGGGCGTTGACCTGACGCGCGAACCCATTCCGATCCTGCCCACGGTGCATTACAACATGGGCGGCATCCCCACGAACTATCATGGCGAGGCGCTGGCGTGGGATGTGAAGAATCCGGAGAAGACCGTTCCGGGGCTGATGGCGGTGGGGGAGGCGGCCTGTGTTTCCGTACACGGAGCAAATCGCCTGGGTTCAAATTCATTGATTGATCTTGTGGTGTTCGGCCGGGCGGCGGGCTTGAAGTGCATCGAGGACATCAAGCCGAGAGCGCCGCACAAAGAATTGAAGAAGGATGCGGGCGAGGCGGCGATCGCGCGGCTCGATCATTTCCGGAATGCCTCAGGCAGCATACCAACAGCGGAATTGCGGCTGCGCATGCAGCGGACCATGCAGGAAGATGCGGCGGTGTTCCGCACCGGCGAGACGCTCAAGCAGGGTGTGCGCCGAATTGCCGATATCTGGAAGGCCAGCGATGACATAAGGGTGACGGACCGTTCGCTGATCTGGAACAGCGATCTCATCGAAACCCTGGAATATGACAATCTCATCGTGCAGGCGGCGGTGACCGTCGAAGGCGCCCTGGCGCGGCAGGAAAGCCGCGGGGCGCATGCGCGGGAAGATTTCCCCAAGCGCGATGACAAGGGCTGGATGAAGCATACGCTGAGCTGGACCGACGGGGCCAAGCGCAAAGTGAAGCTCGGCTACCGCCCGGTGCATGATTTCACCATGTCGAAGGACATTGACTACATCAAGCCAAAGGCAAGGGTGTATTAGGAAACAAGATGGTTGAATTTGCACTTCCTCAGAACTCCAAGGTCCAGCCGGGAAAGAGCTGGCCGAAGCCGGTTGGCAGGAAGCTGCAGGAGTTCCGGATTTACCGGTGGAATCCGGATGACGGGAAGAATCCGCAAGTGGACATTTATCATGTGGACATGGAAACCTGCGGGCCCATGGTGCTTGACGCCATCATTAAGATCAAGAATGAGCAGGACCCGACGCTGACCTTCCGCCGCTCGTGCCGCGAGGGCATTTGCGGCTCCTGCGCCATGAATATTGACGGCACCAATACGCTGGCGTGCCTGAAGGCGTGCGATGAGGTGAAGGGGGCGGTCCGGATTTATCCGCTGCCGCACATGCCGGTGGTGAAGGACCTGGTGCCCGATCTCTCACGGTTTTATGCGCAGCACCGGGCCATTGAGCCGTGGCTCAAGACCACCACGCCGGAACCGGTGAAGGAATGGAAGCAGTCGCACAGCGACCGGGCGCTGCTCGATGGACTATATGAGTGCATTCTCTGCGCCTGCTGCTCCACATCATGCCCGTCCTACTGGTGGAACGGGGACCGCTATCTCGGACCCGCTGCTCTCCTGCAGGCCTATCGCTGGCTGATCGACTCGCGCGACGAGGCAAAAAAGCACCGCCTCGACACCATCGAAGACCCGTTCAAGCTTTACCGCTGCCACACCATCATGAATTGCGCCAAGGCCTGCCCCAAGGGGCTGAACCCGGCAAAAGCCATTGCCGAGATCAAGAAACTGATGGTGGAGCGGCGGGCATAGCCCTTATGTTTATTGTTAGAATTGTGCTGCGGTGCAATAAGAGATATAGCCAGCCTTGAAATTCCAGCCCAGGAAAGCCAGCATGACCCCCACCTCCCTCGACAGTTTCAAGTGCCGCAAAACCCTCAAGGTGGGCTCGAAAAACTACACCTATTTCAGCCTCAAGGCGGCGGAGAAGAACGGCCTCAAGGGCATTTCAAAACTTCCCTATTCGTTGAAAGTTTTGCTGGAAAACCTGCTGCGCCATGAGGACGGACGCAGCGTCACCAAGGCCGACATCCAGGGCGTTGCCGACTGGCTGAAGAACCGCGGGAAGGACGAGATGGAAATCGCGTTCCGTCCGGCGCGGGTTTTGATGCAGGATTTCACCGGGGTTCCGGCGGTTGTCGATTTGGCCGCCATGCGCGATGCAATGAAGGATTTGGGCAAGAACCCCACCAAGATCAATCCGCTTGCACCGGTTGACCTCGTCATCGATCACTCGGTGATGGTGGATTTTTTTGCCTTCACCGGCGCGTTCAAGAAAAACGTCGAAATGGAATATGGCCGGAATGGCGAGCGCTACACCTTCCTGAAATGGGGGCAGGTGGCCTTTGACAATTTCCGCGTGGTGCCGCCGGGCACCGGCATCTGCCACCAGGTGAATCTGGAATATCTTGCCAAGACGGTGTGGACACGCACCGACAAGGTGAAAGGCAAGCAGGTAACCATTGCCTATCCGGATACGCTGGTGGGCACCGACAGCCACACGACGATGATCAACGGCCTGGCGGTTCTGGGCTGGGGCGTCGGCGGCATCGAAGCGGAAGCGGCCATGCTGGGCCAGCCCATTTCCATGCTCATTCCGGAAGTGATCGGCTTCAAGCTTGACGGCCGGTTGCCGGAAGGCACGACGGCAACCGACCTGGTCCTGACGGTTACACAGATGCTGCGCAAGAAGGGCGTGGTCGGGAAATTCGTTGAATTCTACGGGCCGGGGCTTGGCACGCTGGCGCTGGAAGACATGGCCACCATCGCCAACATGGCGCCGGAGTATGGCGCGACTTGCGGCTTCTTCCCGGTGAACGCCGAAACCATTTCCTATCTCAAGGGCACGGCGCGGCCCGCCGTACAGGTGGCGCTGGTTGAAAAATATGCAAAGGCCCAGAACATGTTCTGGACGCCAAGCGCCGAGATTCCGGATTTCAGCGATGTGCTGTCGCTTGACCTCGCAACAGTGGTGCCTTCGATGGCCGGACCCAAGCGGCCGCAGGACAAGGTGGCGCTGACCGAGTCCGCTTCCGACTTTGCCAAGGTTATGGACAGTGAATTCAAGAAGGCCGCGCAGCTCGGCCAGCGCTACAAGGTTGAGAATGCCAATTTCGATGTGGGCCATGGCGATGTGGTGATTGCCGCGATCACATCGTGCACCAACACCTCCAACCCCTCGGTGATGATCGGGGCGGGATTGCTGGCGCGCAATGCGCAGAAGAAGGGCCTTACGGTAAAGCCATGGGTCAAGACTTCGCTGGCGCCGGGAAGCCAGGTGGTTACGGAATACCTGAAGTCGTCGGGCCTGCAAAAAGATTTGGACAAGCTTGGCTTTGACCTGGTCGGCTATGGCTGCACAACCTGTATAGGCAACTCAGGCCCGTTGCCGGAAAACATTTCCGAAGCGATCCGCAAAAACGATCTGGTGGCGGCGGCGGTGCTTTCGGGCAACCGCAATTTCGAGGGCCGGGTGAATCCCGATGTGCGCGCCAATTACCTGGCTTCTCCGCCGTTGGTTGTGGCCTATGCACTGGCGGGTTCGATGAATGTGGATCTCACCACTGATCCGCTTGGCTTCGACAAGAAGGGCAGGCCGGTTTACCTCAAGGACATCTGGCCGGATGCGAAGGCCGTGGCGGATTTCGTGCGCAAGAACGTGACCCGCAAGGCTTTCGCCAAGCGTTACAAGGATGTGTTCAAGGGCGACGCGGCGTGGCGCAAGATCAAGGTCACCAAGGGCCTTACCTATGCCTGGGACGGGAAGAGCACCTATGTGGCGAGCCCGCCCTATTTCACGGGCATGAGCATGACGCCAGCGCCGGTGACGAATGTTTCTAATGCGCGCGTATTGGGCCTGTTCCTCGACTCGATCACCACGGACCATATTTCGCCGGCAGGCGATATCAAGGCCACCTCGCCGGCGGGCCAATATCTGAGCGCGCACGGGGTGGAACGTGTCGATTTCAATTCCTACGGGGCGCGGCGCGGCCACCACGAGGTGATGATGCGTGGCACCTTCGCCAATATACGGATCAAGAACCAGATGGTGCCCGGAGTTGAGGGTGGATTTACGATGCACTATCCCTCGCTTGAGCAGATGCCGATTTACGATGCGGCGATGAAATATCAATCCACCGGCACGCCGCTAGTGATTTTCGCGGGCAAGGAATATGGCACGGGATCATCGCGCGACTGGGCCGCCAAGGGCACGAAACTTCTCGGCGTCCGCGCCGTAATTGCGCAGAGCTTCGAGCGCATTCACCGCTCAAACCTTATCGGCATGGGGGTTGTTCCGCTGCAATTCCAGGAGGGCGAAAGCTGGCAGGTTTTTGGCCTTCGCGGTGACGAGACGGTCACCATTGGCGGACTGTCAGAAGGTTTGAAGCCGCGCTCGCAGCTTTCCCTTGAGATCCAGCGGGCCGATGGCTCGGCGCTGGTGGTTTCGGTGCAGTGCCGGATCGATACGCTGGATGAGCTCGACTACTTCATGAACGGCGGCATCATGCCCTACGTGCTGCGCAATTTGGCCTACGCGGCTTAATCAATTTGGGGACATTAGATCCCCGTCCCGGTTACAATGAGTTGCGCCAACGAGGAACATGATAATGAGTTTCGTCATTCCGGTTCCCAGGAACAGGCTGGCTGTCTATCGCAAGCTGGCGAGCAAGGCTGCAAAAACCTGGCTGAAGCACGGGGCGCTTTCCTACGTGGAAAGTGTTGCCGATGACGTGAAGCCGGGAAAACCCACTTCGTTTCCGCAAAGCATAAAGCTGAAAAATGGCGAGGTGGTGGTTTTTTCCTGGATCACCTACAAGTCCCGCAGACACCGGGACCAGGTGAATGCGAAAGTCATGAAGGATCCCTTCATGGCCAATTTTGACTTCAAGAACGCGCCTTTCGACGCAAAACGGATGCTCCAGGGCGGTTTTAAGAAATTGGTAGCCATGTAGGCCGGGTTCAGAACGCAAATACCCAACAAACATGTGATCGGGCCTCACCGGCTCGTGAGTAGCTGAATGGCGCATTGGTTGCTATATCCAGTGCATGACCTGCTTGCTTACCCGACGGAACATACTTGCTTATGGAGCTGCCGCAGTGCTGGCCAAGCCCGTGTTTGCGGCTGTCAAGCGTCCGGTTGTCGTTGAGCTTTTCACCAGCCAGGGCTGTTCGTCCTGCCCGCCGGCGGATGCCTATTTGAAAACACTGAAAGAACAGACCGATGTTTTGGCACTGTCCTACCATGTGGATTACTGGGATTACCTGGGCTGGCGCGACACGCTTGGCGGGGCGGAATTTTCCGAGCGGCAATATGACTATGCGGAAGCGCGGGGCGACAAGAATGTCTATACCCCGCAATTGATCATCAACGGCGGCAGGCATTTTGTCGGAAGCCAGCGTGACCGGGTTTCCAGCGCCATTGCAGCAGCCAAGACCGAAGTTGTAACGGACTGGGTCGACATGGAGATGTTGGACAATGCGACCGATGTGACGATCAGCATTCCAACGGGCAAGCCGATGAAGGAAGCGACCCTGTGGCTCGTGGCATTTGCCCATTCCATTTCAGTTGAAATCAAAAAGGGCGAGAACGCCGGAAGCACCGTCGAATATCATAATGTGGTGCGCAAGATGGTGCCCGCCGGAATGTGGCATGGCGAGGCTGCGAAGATCGTGCTGCCGAAGGAAAGCGTGGTTCCGCAGGGCTGCAAGGGCTGGGTGGCCCTGCTGCAGGAGGGCAAGGTGGGCCGCGTTATCGGTGTCGCCGCGGGCGGGACACCTTCCAGCGCCTGATTATTTTGGAATCTTGTATTTCAGGTGTGTGATGTGGGGTGAATTGACCGCGCGATCACAGATGAGTTCGAGGGGCGTCGCGCCGAAATTCTCAAACAACCTGCTGCCGCTGCCGAGCAGGACGGGAACAAGCTGAATATAGACTTCATCGGCAAGCTTTTCCTTCAGCATTTGCTGCGCGACATCGGCTCCCATCACTATGATGACTTTTCCGGCCGCCGCCGCCTGGGCCTGCTTCAAGGCTTCCGCGACACCTTCGTTGACAAAGGTGAAGGCGGCACTTTCCATTTCAAGCCTGTCAAGTTTCTCGTGGGTGACGACAAAGCTTGGCACGGGGTAGGGCGTGTCCCCCCAGTGCTGGAGGCCCACGTTGTAGGTCCTCCGGCCCAGGACAACGGCGCCCACTTTCAACAAGAGTTCGCGGGCCATGCCCAGATCGATGGCGTTCTCCGGGCCGCCATGGAACATCCACTTGTGGAGCCTGTCACCGCCCACGCCCATGGCATGATCCAGGCCGATGTCCGGCCCGGCTATGAAGCCGTCCAACGACATCGAAAAAATTAATACGACTTTCCCCACACTCACACCCCAAACTTTCCGGAAGCGTATCACACCTTGCAGGTGGGCTGGCAAGAGGGGGCATAGACATGGCGATACCCTCGGTCACGGATTTTTCCGCTGTGATCACGAAAACGTTTTTAACCTTTCTGCAACTCTGCGGAAAAATGATCCGTTCCTGCCAGTGTTGGTCAATCAACAGACGTCAAACAGGAGTTTCCCATGCATAAATCGACCCTTATTGCACTTTCGATGACGGTAGCGCTCGGCGCTTCGACAGCCTACGCGGCCATGATGGTTGGCGGTGCAGAAATGTTCTCCACCAAGAACATCATTGAAAATGCCGTCAATTCCAAGGACCACACGACGCTGGTTGCCGCCGTCAAGGCTGCCGGCCTGGTTGATACGCTATCGGGCGCTGGCCCCTTCACCGTATTTGCCCCGACCAACGAAGCGTTCGCAGCGCTTCCTGCCGGCACGGTCGAAGGCCTCTTGAAGCCGGAAGCCAAAGACACGCTGATCAAAATCCTCGCATGCCATGTCGTGCCAGCAAAGGCCATGTCCGATGCAGTCATGAAAATGGTGAAGGATGATGGCGGCGCTCACAAGGCGAAAACCGTCGGCGGCTGCGAGCTGACTTTGAAGCTCGATGGCGACAAGGTTACGGTGACCGATGAAACCGGCGGCGTTGCCAATGTCACGATTGCCGATGTGGAGCAGTCTAACGGCGTGATCCACGTGATCGACAAGGTTCTTTTGCCAAAGATGTAATACGGCGGCAGGAGTGGCAGGATCGGGCTTAATCTCCGCCCGGCCCTGCTTTTGTTTTCAGATTTGCTTCGGCTCGGGCACGACAAATTCCCATTTGCCCTTGCTGGTTTTCAGCATGATCTTGCCGGTTTTCGCGGTGCAGATTTCGTTCGATTTGCCAATCGTCAGCGTGCCGCCATCCTTGCAGGCGAGGTTCACATGGTGATTGGAGGCGAGGGTGTAGTGATGAGCCTTGCCGCCAGATGGCGTGTAAGCGAAGTTTGCCTTGGTTGGCGCCATGTTGGTCACCGTCACGGCATTGGCGGCGGAAACCATCAGACCTGCCGCCATTGAGGCAGCGACGAGACAACG
Organism: Hyphomicrobiales bacterium; assembly: GCA_038251095.1. Taxonomy (GTDB): domain Bacteria; phylum Pseudomonadota; class Alphaproteobacteria; order Rhizobiales; family Aestuariivirgaceae; genus Aestuariivirga. The sequence continues at coordinate 37,856 of JBBSBQ010000018.1, read as the reverse complement.
AGTGATCATGATTGCAGTCTTTCTTCAATGAAGATTGAGGGGAGAGCTTGCGCCCGGTTACATTGCGAACTTGCGGTCCTGGATGGTGATTTGGGCCAGGGTGCCGTCAACGTTGCGGGTCTTCCCGTTGAGCGAGAGCTGGCAGCCTGCCTTGCAATCAACATCGGCGTTGGCGTTGGCTTTGAGCGCCACATCGATTTCCTTGCCGCCCTTGGGCATGACTTTGACGGTGTAAGCGGTCTTGTCCTTGTCCATGATGGTCAAGGCATTGGCTGATGGTGCGAAGATGGCGAGCGCAAGGGCGCAGCCCATTAAAACACGAATGTTCATGGTCGTTCTCCTGATTAACGTTGTGATGTGCCGTGAAACAGAGGGCAGCGCCGCCCGTCCTGGTGTTTCATCCCACGTGCACAGGGCTACGCTTGCGAATTTTGGAGAGCCAGTTAACTCGGGTTAATCTCGCGCGCCAAATGCCGCGAGGGATTATCAAACTGTTGCCGCAATGCAGGGCAGGGCGCCCTGCGTCGCCGCAAAGTTGCCGTGAAGATTACAGGGGGAACCTCAGGCGGCTTTCTTCAAGAGCCCGCGGTTGATCAGGCATTCGGCGATCTGCACGGTGTTGAGGGCAGCGCCTTTCCGCAAGTTGTCGGAGACCACCCAGAGATTGATGCCGTTCTCGATGGTTGAATCCTCACGGATGCGGCTGATGAAGGTGGCGAAATCGCCGACGCATTCAACCGGGGTGACGTAGCCACCATCCTCGCGCTTGTCGACCACCATGCAGCCCGGCGCCTCGCGCAGGATTTCGCGCACTTCTTCCGCCGAAATCGGCTTCTCGAACTCAATGTTCACGGCTTCCGAGTGGCCCACGAAGACAGGCACGCGCACGCAGGTGGCGGTGAGCTTGATCTTGGGATCGAGGATCTTCTTAGTCTCGACCACCATCTTCCATTCTTCCTTTGTCTCGCCTGAATCCATGAACACGTCGATATGGGGAATGACGTTGAAGGCGATCTGCTTGGTGAATTTCTTGGGCGTTGACGAGTCGGTGACGAAGATGCCCTTGGTCTGGTTCCACAACTCGTCGAGGCCTTCCTTGCCGGCGCCGGAAACGGACTGGTAGGTGGACACCACCACGCGCTTGATCTTGGCCACATCATGCAGGGGCTTGAGGGCCACGACGAGCTGCGCGGTGGAGCAGTTCGGGTTGGCAATGATGTTGCGGCGCTTGTTGCGGGCCATGTATTCGACCAGCACATGAGCGTTCACTTCCGGAACGATCAGCGGCACTTCGGGGTCGTAACGCCAGCAGGAGGAATTATCGATGACGATGGGGCCAAGGGCGCCGATCTTGGGCGACCATTCCTTGGAGACGGCGGAGCCCGCCGACATCAGCACGAAATCCACCTGGGAAAAGTCGAACTGCTCCAGGTCCTTGCACTTCAGGGTCCTGTCACCGAAGGAGACCTCAACGCCCATGGATTTCCGCGAGGCGATGGCAAAGCACTCATCGACCGGAAACTCGCGCTCGGCGAGGATATTCAGCATTTCGCGGCCCACATTGCCCGTGGCGCCGACGACTGCAACCTTGTAACCCATGGAAGTCTCCTTGACCTGGTCTCTGATCCGCCCGCTCTGGAGCCGTGAGGCTCCGCTTTCGGCATAGGGGGTTTCGGCCACCACCCCCGAGAGCGATGAGGCCGGGGATGAGGCTAAACGGTTTTTTTAGTCGGTTTTTTGAAGGTGGCGGAAAGGCAAGCCCAGCCTAAGATTGCGGGGGCAATCCGGTCTGAATGCATCGCTGAGACGGCGAACGTCATGATGGGCCTTTGTTTCCTGATTCGGGCGGTTTCTAGCAGGTCGCCGCGCCCTGTCAACCACCGGCCAAATGGGGGCTTGGCAGGGCCTCATGTCTTGGCTATTCAGCGGGGGCGACCACAGGCTTTCAAGCATGCGGAGAGGTGGCAGAGTGGTCGATCGCGTCGCACTCGAAATGCGAAGTACGCGCAAGCGTACCGGGGGTTCGAATCCCTCCCTCTCCGCCAGCTTTTTACCTTAAAAAATTGATTTATAAAGATAAAATACTTGCACGTCGGCGGCTGCCCCACCACCAACTAATTTCTCACTTACCACCTTACTGGTGAATTGTAACCTCGCTGACCTCGCTGGAACTTTGGCAGAAACCGCACGTTACAATGACATGGATAGCCATCAACAAACACTGACTGCCAAATTCGATCAGCGCGACACTTTAATCCTCGCTCTTTCTGCTCTCTTGAGAGCGGAACGGCAGACCCGACAAGCTTTTGAAGCGTACTTGGCCGGTGGAGTGCTTAGCTCTGAAATATTAGAGGCAATCGTCAGTGATCCGATTCCTATAGTTACCCAAGAGGATCTGAATTACGCAGACGAAGTGGCGATGAATGCCACGCATGCTGGAGGAAACAGCTAATGGCCGTTCGCCCAGCATGGAAAGGCTACCTCAAATTGTCCCTCGTTACATGCGGCGTAGAGCTTTCAAACGCCACAACCCAGAACGAGAAGGTTTCCTTCCGGATCCTCAATAAGGCCACCGGCAATACCGTGTCGCGGCAATATATCGATTCCGTCACCGGAAAGCCCGTCGATGAAAAAAACGAGATCAAGGGCTATGAAATCGAAAACGACAAGTTTCTGCTTTTCGAAGAGGAGGAAATAGACGCGGTCAAGATTGAATCCTCCCATACCTTGAGCCTCGAAAGCTTCGTGAAGAAGTCGGAAATTGAGCAAATCTACCTTGATACGCCCTACTACCTGACTCCGTCCGACAAGGTATCCCAAGAAGCTTTTGCCGTCATACGGGATGCACTGGCCGAGAAGAAAATGGCCGGACTGGCGCGAATTGTGCTCTATCGCCGCGAGCGCCCTGTAGTCATCGAGGCGCTCGGCAAAGGCATGCTGCTTACCACCTTGCGTTATGATCATACGGTGCGACAGCCTGAAAACGTATTCGATGAAATCGCCAAGGTTTCCGTTGATCAGGAAATGACGGATTTGGCCACCCATATCATCGACAAGAAAAAGGGCAAGTTTGACCCTTCGAAGTTCGATGACCGATACGAGGATGCGCTTTTGGCGTTGATCAAGGCCAAGCAGGCTGGGAAAAAGCCTCCCATTGTGTCCGCTGCCGAACCTCCCTCCAATGTCGTCAATCTGTTCGATGCGCTTCGAAAAAGTCTGGCATCGGAAGGTGGAAGCGTTAAGTCTGCTTCGAAGGGCAAGTCAGTCGGAGCCCCCGCAAAGACAGTCAAAAAAGCAACGGCAGGCCGCAAGCGGTAACTGGTTGAGTTGGCAAAATGGCGAACGTGCTCGAACAATATTGGCGCAAGCGTGACTTCAAGCAAAGCAGTGAGCCTGCAGGCAGACAAAAGGGCGTGGTCCGGAAGTCAAAATCCGTTGGCGGTCTTTTTGTCATTCATAAACACGATGCCCGACGACTACACTATGATTTGCGCCTCGAACACAATGGCGTGCTGTGGAGCTGGGCCGTTACCCGTGGACCGAGCTTTGATCCTTCCGAAAAACGCCTGGCCGTCCATGTCGAAGACCATCCCCTGGACTATGCGGAATTCGAAGGCAATATTCCCAAGGGTTCTTACGGTGCCGGGTCCGTACTTATCTGGGATCAGGGAACCTGGATACCGGAAGGTGGCGCGGCCACCGGCATGAAGAAGGGCCATTTGAGCTTTGAACTCGCCGGCCAAAAACTTAAGGGAAGCTGGCATCTCGTTCGTCTCAAGGCACGCGAGAAGGAAAACCGTGACAACTGGTTGCTGATCAAAGCCAAGGACGAGTTTGCAACTGAAGAAGGCGACATTCTGGAAAGCGCGCCTGAGTCCATCAGGTCGGGACTTACCAATGATGATATTGCCAAAGCGAAAAAGCCAAAAGCAATCAAGGCCTCAAAGGCGTCCGCAGCTAGGAAGAAGTCCACCGCTATGCCGGGTTTCATTCCTCCCGCCCTGGCAACACTGAAAGCGACGCCACCCGAAGGCACGGGCTGGCTACACGAAGTGAAGTTCGATGGCTACCGCCTCCAGGCTCATATCTCGGCCGGAAAAGTGAAACTGTTCACCCGTTCCGGCTTGGATTGGACCAATCGTTTCGGTGAGCCGCTGCGCCGGGAACTGCTGGGACTGAATTGCAAGCAGGCAATCATCGACGGCGAAGTAGTGGTACTTTCGGATAAGGGCGTTGCCTCATTTGCCCAATTGCAGGCAGATTTGTCGGAAGGCCGCACCGACCGGTTGATCTTTTACGCCTTTGACCTGCTGCACCTCTACAATGCATCTCTGCTTGATGAACCTCTGATTGGGCGCAAGTCACAGCTTGAAGGCCTCCTGAATCAAAAAGACAAAAAGATGATCCGCTATAGCGAACACTTCGACGAGGCAGGCGAGACAATGCTGAGCCACGCCTGCCGCATGGGCCTTGAAGGCGTGATTTCAAAGCAGATTGATGCGCCTTATCGCAGTGGGCGCTCACTGGATTGGATCAAATCAAAATGCACCTTGCGCCAAGAGTTTATCATCCTAGGCTATCTGACGTCTGCCGCAACAGGACGGGGCCTGCGCTCGATCATTGTTGGTTATCGCAAAAATGACCAACTGGTGCATGCAGGAAGGGTAGGAACAGGATTTTCAACGAAAGCGGGCGATGACCTCAAGCGCAAAATGGACAAGATTAAGGTGAAGTCCCCGGCCGTTGCGCGGCTGGAAAAGAAGGAGAAGGATGCAATTTGGGTACGACCCGAATTGGTGGCCGAGGTGGAATTCCGGGCTTGGACCAACGACGGGATATTGCGGCAAGCCTCGTTTCAGGGACTAAGAGAGGACAAGCCTGCCAAAGAAGTTGTAAAAGAACAGCCGTCAGGCGCGGCTATTCCCAAGAATGAGTCAAGACGAGGGAATACCTCTAGGGTCCAGACCGACGTGGTTTTAAGCAACGCTGACAAACTATTATGGCCCAAGGCCAAAATCACCAAGCACGACCTGCTGGATTACTACGCTTCCGTATGGCCACTGATGGAACCCTTCGTAACTGACCGGCCCTTGAGTCTGTTGCGAGCACCCGATGGCATCGGCGGCCAGCAGTTCTTCCAGAAGCATGCCTCCCCAGGGATGCATAAAGCCATCACCACCATGAAGGATCCGCAGGATAAGCAGGAACATCTCTATATCCGCGATTTCAACGGCATCGCAGCTTTGGTGCAACTCGGCGTGGTGGAAATTCACATCTGGGGCGCCAAGGTGGATACGATTGAAACGCCGGATCAGGTCGTCTTTGATCTTGATCCGGACGAAGGCTTGGCCGACGAAGCTGTACGGTCAGCCGCCCTGGAAGTCAAAAAGCACCTGGATGAACTCGGCCTTCCTTCATTTGTTAAAACCTCAGGCGGGAAAGGCTTCCATGTCGTGGTGCCGCTGAAGCCCAAAGCCCAATGGGGAGAGGTCAAAACTTTTGCCCATCATTTTGCCGATGCCATGGTGCAGGCCCAGCCTGATCTATACACCGCAACCCTGTCCAAGAAGGCCCGCAAAGGCCGTATCTTCATTGATTACTTGCGCAATGGGAGGGGCTCGACAACGGTAGCGCCATACTCGCTACGGGCCAACGAATACGCGGCCATCTCCATGCCGATCACATGGAAAATGTTAAAAACCAAAATCAGCCCCAAGGCGTTCGTCATAACCGGCGAGGAGACTGAACAGATATTGAATAGGCCAAGCGCCTGGCTAGATTTTTTTAAAGTTGCCAAACCGCTTAAAAAGTAGAAGAGCCGCTTCATGAGGTATGAACTGGTTGAAATAACTTCGGATGGAGTGATTACCCATAGGGCAGAAACAGCGGAAACAGCCTTGAGCCTGTGGTACGCACTCGATGGGAATGTGCAAACTATAAAGGATGAGCGTCAGCAGCAACTTGGTCTAGCAGAGTTGCGAGCCGCTGCAGCAACCGATAAGGCCCAATAAAGTTGCAAAACAAAACCAAGATTTGGCCGCCTTGGTCGGAAATTCGAAGTAAAGGCGGGAACTAATATCAAAGCTCTGAATTACATCTCCAACCCAGCTTGGATGTCATGTCCCCCTTATTTGCCTAATCCAAGCGTTTAACCCCGGTGCGGGCCTTTCCAGCGCCGGGGTTTTTGATTTGAACTATTTCGCTTAATGATAAGGTTAGCAGTTACGTACGCGCTTGGAACAAACGTCGAATGAACAAAGCATTCACAAGGGAAACTGACGATGCGCCTGCGGCCCCACCAGAGGAACGGCCGGTCAGCTCGGCACTCAATCTGGTAACTCCGCGGGGTGCGCAACTCATCAAGGAGCAAATTGGGGCAATTGAGCTTAAACTGGCCGGCGAGGTAGACCCTGTCATCAAATCAGAATTGCGCCGTGACCTTCGGTACTGGTTGGCGCGACATTCTTCTATGCAGATCGTTGCACCAAAGGGAGATACTGATACCGTGGGGTTTGGTAGTCAGGTCACCATCCGGCGAGGGTCTTCTGAAGTGACCGTTTCCATCGTTAAGGAAGATGAATCAGACCCCAAGACCGGCCAAATCGCGTGGACGGCACCGTTGACCCGCGCAATTGATGGCGCAAAAGTCGGGGAGGAAGTTGATCTGGATATTGGGAGGGGTGAAACTGTCACCATCCTCGACATATCCGGCAAAGCAGATAACGGCTGAGAAACAGATTTTATGGACAGGAAGTACCCCGGTAAGCTCCTCCCGAAAACTTTACCCATTCGCAGACAAATCGGCCCTTCACTAGTTCTCCGGCGACGTCCTTTGTGCCGACAAAACATTGAGCAACAATCCTGTCTCTATTGGTCGGTCTTGATCGTCCGTCGCAGACCGTGCCTTTGCCCACCTGTATGCACTGCACAGTCCTGCCCCTAAGCAAGCTGGCCAACGCAGCGGTAGCTTGCGAGGAGCCCTTCGCGCCGATTTCCGGTGCGTCGATTCCGCAGATTCGGATTTTGTTGCACATGGTTTCATCACAAAGAGCAAACGTGTCGCCATCGTAGATTTTTTCAGCAAAGCCGATCAAATCCGCATGGGCTGCGTCGGCGCTCAAATGCACCACTATTGCAAAGCCGAGCCAACCAAGACGTTTCATGACTCGAAATTAACGCCAGAAAAGACACCAAATAATGGCCGTTCCCGTCTTCTCCATCCCGGGCGTTTCATTACCTACCACGCCTAGCAATGCAGTTAACCCGGGCATAATTTCCACGCCTTCTAATAAATTTTGAACGAATTGAATTCTTCTCTCAAGCTAGCCGGCAAAGTAGAAATTGGATCGCTAAATCTTGTCCGATGCGTGCTCCCATGCTATTGGAAAGAACGGTGGGACGGTGCGTGAAGGAGTTCATGTCGCATGCCCCATGACTTAGTGAAGTTTTGGTCCGCCGCTGTTCTTGTCTGGGCAATATTGCTCATCCCGGCATTCGCGCAGGAGGCAACGCAGCAGTCCCCACCACAGAACCCAACGCTGGCTCCCTCCGCACCCGGTACCAATGGCGTGAACGCACCGCTTGGCCCGCCCGGGCCACGCTTCCAGGTCAACCTTACGAAATTTGAAGTGTTTGATGAAACGGGATTTGATTTTTTGGATCCGATGAAGCCGTCTTCATTGTCAGAACGGATAGGTACAATGTTGAAACCAGGGAGTTTGGCAGCCTGGACAGCGATGGCACGTGCACTCGTTCGACCAGGGTGCAACTTGCGTCTTTCCGGCACTGGAGACAGGCCCAGGTGATGGACAATGGTCATGCGACCGCCATGGTACAGCAGCGCCCATCCGTTTTTTTCTGGAGGCATGGGAACAGGATGGTTGGTTGACTTTCTGCGTACCCAATCTAAGCGCCTCAGATGTGTCTCTCCCCGAAACTGAACTTTGCGGTGATAGAGCTGGCAACAGTTCAATCATCGGCCAAGAGATTGTTACTCTCGATCTGCCCACGCTTATGTCCAGGCTGCCGCAGGTGGGTCAGAGTTATACTGCCAACGTTGTCCTAGAGGGCGGTTGTTTCAGGGTCCGCTGTGGGGTGGATGACATCGAGCCGCGCTATAACGTTGACTATACTGTAACACGTGTTCCAGACTCTGCTGGAAGTGGCGGTGGCGTGGTGGTGGACCAATAGCGGAGGGTTGCATCACTTTCACCGAGATTCCTGGAATGTTGCGAAAGCGGTGAAGCTCTTTATGGGCGTCTTTCCTCTGTTTGTCGGGCTAACGATAACTCAACCAGTAGTCAGATTGCCGGCCGAGCTCTTGCCAGTTTTCTTGTCTGTCTCGATTTCGTAAGAAATCTTCTGGCCTTCTGTGAGGGAACGCAGACCTGAGCGCTCAACAGCGGAAATATGGACAAAAACGTCTTTGCTACCATCTTCAGGCTGGATAAAGCCGAAGCCCTTTTGATCGTTAAACCACTTCACAGTACCCTTAGCCATCGAATCGGCCCTCCAATTGGTCGTCACAAGACCCTCGATGCACTGCAAGACGGTGCATAAACGACCCGGCAATTAAAAAAGCACTGAATTAGGGCCGAGTCCATGGCTGCCGAAAGTCTTGTCACGTCGTCAGCCGAATTTGACGTGCGTCACCGAGCTTTAGGACCGGATTGCCAAGGGGCAGGCCAGCATAACGCTTCTACTGAGCTTCGAGCATCTCCGACTTGTTCAGCTTCAATTTTCCGTTCTGACGCCTTGCTGCAACATTCCCAACACACTGCCCATAGTTGGCAGCGCATTTGTCGTTGCAGTTGAGGGCATTGCTCAGGCCTTCACTGAAGCTGCTGCTTCCACCAGTGGGATTAACTTCGCAAGTTGTTGTGCAAACATTGGCGGCGGCTAGGCAGACGCTTGCAATATCTTCTGCACTTCCACTTCCGTTGTTTTTCTCAGCACTCGCCATGCCGGAAGCCAACGATATGAAAGCCACCGACATTGTCACTCTAAGTAATGTTCTGATAATTGGCTTGTTCATGGACGTTTCCTCTCGTTTTGCTGGACCCAGATAATTCAGGGTCTGATGAATGGAGGCTGCCATAGCTCGGATGAGGGGAAGCTGAACCGACCGTTCATGCGACATTCAAAAAAATTCCCGCTAACTGTTTAGCAGCGGGGCTAAGACGGGTCTTTCTTCTCGCCCCGCGCCACTATTTTCAACAAACCATCCGGCAATGGCCGCTGCAGCTTCAAGGCTTCCTCAGTCGGGGCCGTCATCCAAATCTCAATTTCCTCCGTCATCGTCAGAATGACAGGCATGCCTTGGGATGAATGGCGTCGACCTCTTTATTCGGATCGGTCGTGAGGAAGGCAAACAGATCATTGGTAGTCTCCCCTTCTTTCACTTTCCGAACTGACTTCCATTGCGGTGTCCAGATGCCGACAAAGAACGCCAGCGGCCTATCTTCACTGAAGGCGAACCATACAGGTGGCTTGGTGCCATCGGACAGATGCTCGTTTTCTGAGAAGCTAGTCCAAGGCACCACGCACCGGCTTTCTACACCCAGCCAGCGCCTCCAGTGTGGCGATTTCACATTCCGGACGTTGGTGATGCCATAATCCGAATTGCGGCCTTTGAGCGCAAATACAGGTGAGGGCATTCCCCAGCGGGCCATGGCAAGTTCTCGCTCCCCCTGATTATTGCGCACAATCGGCGCAGGATAATCTGGAAAAATTCCCGGAAGTGGCGGCTGATTTTCTCCATAGTCTCGTTGTGCTCGCGTCCGTGCTCTAATCTCCGCTTGATTTGCGAGATTTGCATATCGGTTACACATCGCCGACGAGTTAGTCTTTGGTCTCGCCGCCTGGAATGATTGGCGCGGCAACGTCCACCACAGCCTGTATTGCTCGACGAACCAACTTTGATCCGGACTTTCTCGCAGCAGAGGTTCTTTTGCCAGCCGCTTTCACAAATGCCCTAGCTGTCTTTTTGGCGGCTTTTACCGAGTATGTTTTCTTGGCAGTTTTCTTAGCAGCTACCATTTTCTTTGCTGGCTTCTTCAGCTTTGCTTTTTTACCAACGGTCTTTTTTGCCTTCTTAGCCATTCTCTCGTTCCCCTGTTATGCTATCGAGGTTGACAGCGGTAGTTTCATCAAACTCTGAATTAAGTTTAGAGTATAGGCCATCCCGCCTCTAAAGCCACTGGCTGAATCTTTCTTGATCCCCGCCATGCGGACCTTTTCAAGGCAAATACGGGTTTTACAGCATGCTTAGGCATTGACCTCAACTGGCGGCGTATAATGGCCTACTACTGATACTTCCGATTGCGGCACTTTCTGCTCACTGCCTAAAACAATGATTGCATTCAACTCGGCAACGCGTCCAAAAGTAATCATGTCAGGCATTTCGCGCAAGTTGCCGTCCGCATCCAAGACTTGATATTTAAATACTTCAATCATCGTGCATGCTACAAGTAAGACGAGAGGCGGGTTGCAGGGAAAATAGAAAGGGATTCGCATAACAAGGCGTTATGGAATGTATCGGCGTCCACTATCTATCCAGCTACCAAACCTCTGTTCAGTCCTGCTGCAAGTTTGTCAGCCAATCTCTTCCAATCCGGCAGACAACTGAATAGGCGGGATTGAAGACATTGGCTATGTCATAGCGCACCGCTTGCCCCATCACGTGACTTGCAGCCACTTCATCCAGTCCATAGTCATGCATTAGCCAATCCAGCATTTCGGTGGTGGCAAGCTGCAAAGCTTGGTCAAGGGGCCGCGCATTCCCGATGGTGAAGATTTCGCCTGAGTTTGAACCACGGGGCCAGCCGAGCGGTTTCCTTTTTACGACTTCTACCGTGAATTGAACCTCAGCCGCGGTTTCGATGCCGGTGCCGACTATTTCACCATCACCTTGGGCCGCGTGAACATCGCCAAGGAAAAACAATCCGCCAGGCACAGAAACCGGGAACATGACATCGACGCCCGCACCAAAGCCCCTATAATCCATGTTGCCGCCGTAGGGGCCGCTGGTCGCCGTTGAGATCGATTGCCCCATTGCAGGGGCCACGCCGAAACAGCCAATCATGGGTTTCACCGCCACTGACCAGTCACGCAAGGCGGCCGGAGGTTTTGTGAGGCGTGCCCGTTGCGTGGCGATGTCAATTATCCAGTCCGTTATTTGGCGCCCGGGAAAGCGCGTGATGGCACTTGGGTTCACCACGTTTGGACTCAGAACCTGGAAGGTCCAGCCGGTGGACCGGGTCATTGAGATGCGGTGTATGCAAATGAGCAGTGCATCACCCCGCTCCGCGCCTGACACATAGAATGGTCCGGTCATTGGGTTTGGCCCATCGGCACGTTTTTCTCCGTGGCGGTCAAAGCCATGGGCGTCGAGCGTCTAGGTCACCACGGTGTCACCATCGCCTACAATCAGCACAGGCTCGTGGCTCCCGATGGAGTTGTAGAATCGGGTCGGGGCAAAATTGTGGTTTGTCATGAACACCACGTTCCTTCCAAACTTCGAATGGGCCAATCAGATCAAACCCTTGAACTACTTTAAGATTGTTCGAAACAAAAGGAGACAAAATGACCTGCCATTGGAGATTTCCTCCACGTAGATTTAAAGTCCGGCCCTTAAGAAGGGGGCGGACGATGAAGAGGAAGCGGTTCACGGAAGAGCAGATCATCGGAATTCTGCAGGAACATGAGGCGGGTACCAAAGCCGCTGACCTGGCCAGGAAGCACGGTCTGTCGGAAGCCAGATGCGTGATGAGCTTCTGAACGAGACCCTGTTCTTCAATCTCGACTAGGTCAGGAAAGTCATTGCCGAACGGGTTGAAGACTACAACACCGCACGGCCACACTCGGCCCTGGCCTACCAGACACCGGTGGCCTTTGATGCCAAGCTCACCGCAACAGGCCTGCATACTGCGCTCACTGACGGCTCTGTGCTCCGGCCGTCCTGCGGACCTCAACCTGCCCAAACGGGCTTACAACTGCCTGAGGCACCAAAAGCTAGTGGATGAAACTTCCATGGCAGGTCACCCGGTGCTGATTCCGCATTCTCAAGGAAATTAAGATTTCCGGACCACCCCAAGTTAACTTTCATATGGCTTTGTAGGCGGAATTCCGATTCGCAAACTAATGAAGTCAACGTGGGAGAAGCCGATGGAAACGGATGTTGATCTCAAGAATGTGCCATTGCGCATAGTATATCGTTCTGTTGATAGCGTAGTGCCGGATCCTGGTAACTCGAGAACCCACCCCAAACGACAAGTCGCTCAAATCGTCACTTCGATTATGGAGTTTGGTTTTACCAACCCCATCATTATTGACGAGAAAGGTCGCATTATAGCGGGGCATGGGCGTTTACTCGCAGCAAAGTCGATGGGATTGAAGGAAGTCCCAACGATTGAACTGCGTCATTTGAGCGATGCCCAAAAGCGCGCCCTTCGGCTGGCTGACAATAAAATCGCACTCAATGCGGGTTGGGATACTGATCAACTTAAAATTGAGCTTTAGCAGCTCTCAGTCCTAGATGTAGATTTTGATCTAACAGCTACTGGCTTCTCGACCGGAGAGCTTGACGTTTTACTAAAGGGTGAAGCCGATCCTGCGGATGAAGTCATCCCGAATCTTCCAGTCAATCCGCGAAGCCAAGCAGGAAATATTTGGATCTGCGAGCAGCACAGGATTGGGTGCGGTGATGGACGCGACACTGATTTTCTGCGCCAGGTCGTTGGAGAGGGCGCTACCCTAGCCAAAGCAGGGTTGCGGGGAAGCCGTGGTGATCAAGAAGCCAGAATATAAGACAAAAAACTGCATGGCGGCTCTAGTGTCCGCCTATTTCGATTGATAAGGCATTGAATTAAATATAATATTTATACGACCGGTTGATATCGTCCTAGTCTGAATCCTAGTTGCGCTTAATATTTCTGCTCAATCATGGACCACACACTAATCTGGGCAGCCACCGAATGAGGCAATCGCTATCACATTATTTCTATTAGATTGCGAGATGATGTTGCCATCACCTCGACGCCATTTTCAGTTATCAGAATCTGATCTTCAATTATGAAACCACCCAGCCCCTTTATGTAGTAGGGCGTTTCAAAGGCGAGCACCATTCCGGGCTCGGCCGTTGCGGTGGCATCAGCCGAAATGAACGGCCATTCCTCGCTCCAGATACTAGCTCCCACGCCATGGCCGAAATGGCCCCGGCCGTAGGTCGTAAATCCGGCATCCCACATGGTTGTTGCCACGGCGCGGTAAACATCATTCAAGGCTACCCCCGGTTTGAGTAGCGCAAGGCCTGCGTCGAAGGACTTGTGCAAAGAGTCGTAGACGTTTTGAGCGGCCCTTCCCGCGTGGCCTAAAACTGCGGTACGGCCCCCGTCAGAGCTATAACCCTCTATGACGCAGCCCACGTCGATTTTGATAAGATCGCCGGTGCGGACAGGGCCGCCAGGCGCGAAGCCATCGCCGCCCACGGCGATATATGCCCACGTCGATGCCGGAGGAGGCAGGTTTTTGGCATGTGCTTCTGCCAGTGCGGCTTCTCGCCAGATGGCGGTCATCCGTTTGGCATCCATGCCGGGGGTAATTGCTGCGGTAAGTGCAGCCAATCCGATGCGGGAAAGTTCTGCGGCGGTCCGCAAATAGGCAATCTCCCGGGGCGCCTTGATCGCGCGCAGGCGTTCAACAATATGCGTTGCATCCGCCCACAACACGTTTGGCATTAAATTGGTGAACATTGCGAAGTCGCGTGCTGCGACAAAGCCCATTTCGAGGCAAATGCGCTGGCTCAAAAGATTCCGTTCCGCAAGTGCATCGCGGAGCAGTCCCAGGGACGCACGGGGATCATATTGGGCTGGGCGTGGCTGGCCCGGACGCTTTCCAATCGCCAAGTCCTTTTCAACGAGGGATCGGGCCACATTTTCTGGATCAGAGTCGTTGTCGTATCGTCCGGTTTCCACCCATATGGGATGAGACCGGACATCAGCGATCCCGGAGCGCGCTTTGAACGTATCGGCCTGCAAATCGCCTACGATGGCAGTCAGCGGTTCCGCGGCATCACACGGCACCACGAGGAAGGCGGCGCCTGCACGGCGCCAATTGGTGGCCACGCCGGGAAAAGTCCCCGCAGCGTAAGTTATGCTTTCCGGCTGGGCCAGAACAAGAGCGGAGAGCCCTTGTTCCAGCATCAGCCGGTTAGCGTGGCGGCGGTTTAGGAAACCAGAACCCAAATCGCCTACTTTGTTGTCAGGTTATAGTAGACGACATCAGAACTCGACCCCATGACGAAGTTCTTTACATTGGCCCGCGTGGCCAGTTGCGTCGTGTCCTGGAACATGATGATGAAGGGACCTTCATCCATGACCTTGAGCTGCAGGTCCTTGTACATCTGCTCGCGCTTTCCCTCGTCGCGTTCCCGCACCGCTGCATCGGTCATCTTGGTGATCTCGGGAATGTCCCAAGCGTTGCGCCAAGCCAATGGTTTTGCCTTAGGTGTGTCAGAATTGTCGTCATTACGGGCGAAGGAAGAGGCGTTCGTGTGGGGGTCCATATAGTCCGGGCCCCAGTTAATGAGCAGCATCTGGTGCTGGCGGGCGCGATAACGGGTCAGGACGGTTTTTTCTTCCGCCGGGAGTATCGTCACCTTAATACCGCCCTGTGCCATTGTTGACTGAATGGACTGGGCAATATTGGTGAAGGGCGAAGAGTTTGGTGTATCCAAGGTGACTTCAAAGCCGTCTGCAACACCAGCCTCGGCCAGAAGTGCCTTGGCCTTGGCGGGATCAAACGTGTACTGATTTTCATCGAGGGCGGCCCAGAAGCCCGAGGGCCAGAATGTCTGGTGCACCTTGAAACCACCCTTGAGGAAGGAATTGACCATGCCATCGTAGTCGACGAGATAATGCATTGCCTGACGCACCTTGACATCCTGGAACTGGGCCGTCTTCAAGTTTAGCCCCACGTAATAGAGAGTAGCTTGCGGCACTGCGGTGATGGTGATGTCCTTGTTGTCGACGATACCGGCGATCTGATCTCCAGTAAGGTTACGCGCAATATCAGCGTCACCTTTTTCGATCAAAAGACGCTGCGCTGCGGGTTCCGGAACGTGGCGTACGACGACACGCTTCAGTGCAGGCTGGCCACCGCGGTAGTTGGGATTGGCGTCGAGTGCCACGCTCTCGTTGGCTTTCCAGGCTCTCAGTGAGTAGGCGCCGGACCCGGCTGAATGGCTTTTCAGCCAATCGTGACCCATGTCACCGTTGGCTTCGTGCTCCATGGCAACTTTCATGTCGACCACCGAACCTACCACCGACGACATCAGGCTGAGGACCAGCGAAGGTGCGAAATCCTCTGTAATGGTGATCTGGAATGTCTGGTCATCGACCAATTTCACCAGTTGATCGACGTTGTCTTTGGTCCAGCCCAGTTGTCCGATAAGGAACGCCGGAGTTTTGTCGAGCTTCACAACGCGCTGCAGTGAGAAAACTGCATCGGCTGCGGTAATGGCATTACCGGAGGCAAATTTTTGCCCACCCCTGATTTTGAATGTGAGGGTTTTTCCGTCTTCACTCAGGGTGTAGCTTTCCGCCACGCCACCCACGAGCTTTGTGATATCGGTGGGTTCGAGACGCATGATTCGGTCGTAGATATTGCTGATGATCTCGATGCCGGAAAATTCATAGGCCTCGGCCGGATCGAGCGTGATGATATCGTCAATATTTTTTGCAATGACCAGCGTGTCGGCTGGCGTATCGGCGAACGCGACAGGTGTTACCATGACGAGTGCGCAAGCAAGAAGCGCAAATCTAAAGCGATGTAACATTTAAACCTCCAAATCGATTGTTGAACCCGAGCAGTGCTGGGGTGGCCCGCTCTGTGTCGGACTGAACGTTCATCTCAGACCCTTTTGGCGGGCAAAGCAAGTTTCGTCTGGGACTAACTTGGAGTCCTGCTGAAACCCCGGCTCGCGGCCAGGAGATCGAGACTGTAGGCCTCCTTGGCCCTGCCGCGCCGCAGGCTGTCAACATCAAGGACTTCAACCAACCGGCCGCTCTGCATGATGGCAATGCGGCTGCACAAATGGGCAACGACGCCCAGGTCATGGCTGACCAGTATGCTGGTCAGCTGGTAGCTCCGCCGCAGGCGGGAAATGAGATTGAGAATTTCTGCCT
The DNA here is from genome assembly GCA_038251095.1 of Hyphomicrobiales bacterium. Lineage (GTDB taxonomy): Bacteria > Pseudomonadota > Alphaproteobacteria > Rhizobiales > Aestuariivirgaceae > Aestuariivirga. The sequence goes on along the minus strand of JBBSBQ010000018.1, from coordinate 21,672 downwards.
GGACGGAGACATCAAGCGCCGACGTTGGCTCATCGAGCAAGAGTATGCGGGGGCGGAGAATTAATGCCCTGGCAATGGCTACCCTCTGGCGCTGGCCGCCGGAGAGCTGGTGCGGATAGCGAAACCGGTGAAGGGGCAATAGTCCCACATCATTCAGGGCTATTGTAACTTTCTCAGCGGCGTCGGCAACGCCGTGGATGAGCAGTGGCTCGAGGAGGATGTCGTCCACGGTCTGGCGGGGATGCAGCGATCCATAGGGGTCCTGAAAAACGAACTGCATCAGATGACGGTCAGACTTGGTGCGTTTTATCCCCAAGGATTGACCGTTAATTTTCAGACCGGGGGCATCGGCTTTCACCAAGCCGGCGATAGCCTTGAGTATAGTCGATTTGCCTGATCCGGATTCTCCCACAATGCCAAAAGTTTCACCCTCCACAATCGTGAAATTGACGCCACGCACAGCAGGAATTGTATGTCCACCGTGGCGGAAGGTAACCGAGAGATTATGGACCTCAATCACAGGAGCCACTCCGGATTTCGCTTGACCACAGCAAGTTCGGTCAGGGGATGCTCAAGGGAGGGGGCGGCTTTCAGAAGCGCACGGGTGTAGGGATGTTTGGCGGCCTGCAGGGCGTTGGCCTGGCATTCCTCTACGATCCTGCCGCCATACATGACGAGAACCCGGTCGCAGAAACTGGAGACGATGGTCAGGTTGTGGCTGATGAAGATAAGACCCATGCCGCGGTCCGTGACCAGATTATCGAGAATACGCAAGACCTGGTTCTGAACCGTTACGTCGAGAGCCGAAGTGGGCTCGTCGGCGATCAATAGATCTGGTTCGGCGATCAGCATCATGGCGATCATCGCGCGCTGACCCATGCCCCCAGAGAGTTGGTGCGGGTAGAGGTGATAGACCAAGTCTGGATCTCGGATTTTAACCGCATCAAGCATCGCCAAGGCCCGGCGGCGGGCTTCTTCAGAGGTCGAGCGGTGGTGCAGCCGGTAGGCCTCCTGTACCTGATCGCCAATCTTGATGACCGGATTGAGAGAATATTTGGGGTCCTGCATTACCATGGAGATGCGGCGGCCGCGCAGCGCCTGCCAATCGGCATCGCGCAGGCTGATCAGATCCTGGCCGGCAAAACTCATGCGCTTGGCGGTCACGATGCCCGAAGGCGGAACCAGACCGAGGAGGGCCCGCCCGGCCGTTGATTTGCCCGAGCCCGATTCCCCGACTATTCCCAATCGTTCCCGCCCCAGCGAGAAGGTCGCGTTCCGAACGGCGCGCGTTATGCCACAGCGACCTGAAAATGAAACGCTGAGATCTTCAACCTCAAGAAGCGGGCCCTCGCTCATGTGTTTTTTGGATCAAAGACGTCGCGCAATCCATCCCCCAAAAGATTGAAGCCCAGACTGACGACGAAAATGGCAATGCCCGGGATAGTAGCCACCCACCACTGATCCAAAATGACGTCGCGCCCGGCGGAGACCATGGCACCCCATTCGGGAATGGGTGGCTGGGCGCCCAAGCCGAGGAAACCCAAGCCGGCGGCGGTCAGAATGATGCCGGCCATGTCCAGGGTGAGCCGGACGATAAGGGATGAAAGACAGAGGGGCATGATGTGGCGGAACAATATTCTCCAGGTCGAGGCGCCCTGCAGCACGATTGCGGAAATGAAGTCACTTCGGGCGATCGTGACCGTCTCGGCTCTGGCGATACGTGCGTAGGGCGGCCATGCTGTCAGGGAAATTGCGATTACCGCATTTTCAATTCCGGGACCTAAAGCTGCCGCAAAAGCTAACGCCAATACGAGACGGGGAAAGGCCAGAAAAATATCGGTAATCCGCATCAGGACCGCATCAACCCAGCCACCGAGATATCCCGCCAGCAGCCCCACGGCCAGGCCTATTGGGGCTACAACAACCGAAACGAGCATGACGATGGTCAGTGTCACCCGTGCGCCATGTACGGTGCGAGAAAAAATATCGCGGCCAAGTTCATCGGTGCCAAACCAGTAGAGGGAACTCGGAGGGGCCAATCTGTCAGCCAGAGACTGATGGACGGGCGACACATGGCCGGCAATAAGGGGCGCAAAAATCGCTATCATTATCAACGTGAGAACAATTAACAGGCCCGTGAGGGCTGCAGGATTGCTGCAGAGGGCCACTACGCCGCGATAGAAATTTCCCAGCATCGCCTGCCGCCGAGATGTCGGTGCGTCACTGGCCAGCCATTGCCGCAGCGACGGCCGAATTTCAGGGGCGGGGGGATCCAGTGGCGAGCTCATGAGGTTCGCAATCGTGGGTCAAAAATCTGGTAGAGGAAATCACAAAACAGATTTACCCCAATAAATACAGCACCCACCACCAATGTGCCACCGAGCACGGCATTCATATCGCCGTTGAAGAGTGAGCGCGTTATGTAGTTGCCAAGTCCCGGCCAGGCAAAAACCGTTTCTGTTAGCACCGCACCCTCCAGCAGCGAGGCGTAGCTGAGGCCAATAACGGTGATCAGTGGTACCATGATATTGGGAAAGGCGTGCTTCCAAACGGCACCGTAATAGGAGCGGCCTTTAATCCGGGCGGCGGTTACATACTCCTGGCCGAGTTGCTCGATCATGAAACTCCGCGTCATGCGCGCTATGTAGGCCAGCGAGTAGTAGCCGAGGATAGAGGCCGGCAGGACAAGGTGGCTGAAGGCATTCCAAAAGATGGCCCACTCGCCTTCGATTGCGCTGTCGATGAGGATGATCCCGGTGCGCGACGTCACAATATCATCGTAGGCCACATCAATGCGTCCGGGTCCGCTCACCCAATCGAGCTCACCGTAGAAAACAAGAAGCCCCACAAGACCCAACCAAAACACCGGTATTGAGTAGCCGAAGAGGCCGATGACGCGAACGAGGTGGTCAGGCCAGCGGCCCTTGTGCGCGCCGGCCATGACGCCCACCGGTACCCCGATGATGACTCCGAGAACGGTTGCGATTGTCGCGAGCTCAAAGGTGGCGGGAAAAAAATGAATTAAATCAGAGAGAACTGATTGGGAGGTAATAACCGAATGCCCCATATCGCCGGAAAGCAGTTTTTTCAAATAGAGGAAATACTGCTCCGGCACGGAACGATCCAATCCCATGGAAATGCGGGCGGCGTCATAAACTTCCTGGGTGGCCCTGTCGCCCACGACAGCGAGTACCGGATCGACCGTTATAAAGCGTCCAATGACGAAAGTCACGGCGGTAAGGCCAAGAAAGGTCAAGACCAACGACCCCAGAAAATTTCCAAGACGCCAGATTACTGAGAAGGTGTTTCCACTAATGTCGCTTGCTACGGACATTTGCTCCTCAAAATGTGTCCTCTCACATGCATCGGTGTTTTTTCAGCGCAAGTCAAATTATGTCATCCATGGGTGGTGGGTCAGCCTGAATTGTCCCGAAGTCGCAGCAGAGACTCATCTGAGACGGTTAGATTGGGTGCGCAGTATGTGTATAAATCGTCCTGTTCCCAAGCCTCCAGAAAGAAGTTAATGGATGCTGCTGCGCCGTTGGGGTCGCATGACCATCGTCCATCATTTGGGCCCGTTTCTACTGCGGGAGAGAGGTAGGTCGCGCCGAGTTCGAATGTCTGCAAGGCGCCGTCACTGTCCAAATTGCCAAATCCTTGATTTCCGGATTGTGCTATCCGTCCTGACGATCACGACAGCCTCGTCGGATCCAAAAAATCAAATTCCATCAAACAGTTCAAACTTCGTAAGGTTAACCTGAAAGCGCGGTTCCATCGGGTCAAGCGGCACGATCATGCCATTGGTGTCGGGTACCGACGTAGGCTGCGTCTGGTTCTGTTGTGGGGACTGATACATTGCGTGGTGGGCGAGCAATGGGGCGAGTTCAGTTACCCAGACGAGAGCGATAAGCGCCAGGGTTTTTTATTGGCGAAGGGTTGTCGATTACTGTTCGCATTCGGTATGGCTCACCCGCAAATTCAATTCCGATCATCCCTCCACTCTGCCAGTTCACAACAGCAGGATAGAAAAGGTATTCTGATGAAAACAACAGATCGAACTTTTCTGGCGGTTGCATGGTTGGGAGGATTTCAACGCGTGCGCCCCCAACACTCATATCCCGAATAATCACGTCGATGCCGCAGTGAATGTCGGCAGAAATAATTTTGCCTTCTTTGAGCACCCGGTGCCGAGGATGCTTGCGTGTGAACGCGTCGGAATTCAATTTCCGCATGATGAATCAATTGCCAAAGGGCTGTCCCAAAAAGCAACTTGCGACTAGATCGGTTAAATGAGTCACAATGAAATATCTAAAATTTTAGTTTTCTGGAAAAATAGAAACCCGGCATCTCTGCCGGGCTCTCAATGTCACCGATGGGTTGCTCGTGGCATGCCCGATATTTTGTACCAGACGCAGTGAGAGATTATTGCATGGGTAGCCTCCCGTCGAGATGGGGTAGGTTTGGTTAGTGGCTGAGGCAATGCGCAAAAACCGTGATTTCTGGTTTGGGTCATAAGCGGTAGTCGGCCGATGCCAGAGCCATGTCTGCTAAGGGCCATAAGCGGACGTAAGGCATACCAGACAGCACTAGCTATAATCTCACTTCGAAGATGTAAGTTGCCAAATTCGACCCGGATGTTCAGGCCCTGTTTGACTTGAAGCTCTCGTTAGCCCAAAATAGTTAGCGAAATTGGTTACGTGCTAAGGCCTGATTATGACCTTAGCGTTTCGTGAACTTGATTATTCCAACTTCCCAAAGTGCTGACATTTTTGATGCGTAAAGCGTACCCTAGCGCGAGGGTTGGTGTGGAATAGATTAAATGACACGTCGCTTTGATTCATCTTCTGAGTTTCAGACTCTCTTTGAGGGTTCCCCCAAGCTTTACCTTGTTCTAACTCCAGACTTTAACATCGTCACCGCCAGTGATGCCTATTGTGACGCAACGTTCACTGTACCTGAAAAAATACTAGGTCTAGGATTTTTCGATGTGTTTCCGGGCAACCCAAACGATCCAACCGCTACCGGCGTCAGCAGTTCGCGAGCTTCGCTCGAGCGCGTATTACTACACCGGCGTCCCGATAAGTTGTCCAAGCAAAAATATGACATTCCGCTACCCGGCTCCGCTGGGAACGTCTTTGAAGCGCGCTACTGGAGCCAGGTCAATGCGCCTATCCTCGATCAGAATGATGAAATCTTGTGGATCATTCACCAGGTTGAAGATCTCACCGAAGGTGCTCCACCGCTGGTTTGTGAATCGGTGTCCGAAACATCGCAAGAACAACTCAATGTCGGGACGCTCCCTCCTCGATCCGACGGGGCGTTAGGGATTCAGGCCAAAGAATACGCAAGGCTTGAGAAGAAACTCGTCGCACGTTCAATTGAACTGCAGACTGAAATTTTGGAGCGAAAGAAGGCAGAAGTTCTCCTAAGGAATGAAAGCACTTTTCATAATCTGATGATCGAGAACATCCCCGCAATGGTCCTTGTGAAGGACGCGTTGGATTTCCGCATTGTATTTGTCAACCATGCCGGCGAAGAGCTACTGGGCATGGATCGAAGTGAGCTTATTGGCAAGTCCGACTACGATTTCGTCCCAAAAGAACAAGCCGACTTCTTCGTTTCACGTGATCGGGAGGTTTTGCGGGTGGGCGGACTTCACACTACCCCCGCGGAACCGATAGACACTCGAAATCAAGGGACACGCCTCTTGCGAACCATGAAGATGGCGGTTCCCGACGATCACGGGAGACCGAAGTATCTTCTCTCAATCTCCGAAGATATAACCGAACACCACAAGACGGAAGCTGTGCTCCACGAGAGTGAGGCACGGCATCGCTTCCTTGATGCCCTTGGCAAGGAGACGGCCAAGAGTTTCGATGCAGCAGAGATCCTCGCTATTTCGACACGCATGATGGGCGAACATCTCGATGTCGCCATCTGCGCCTATGCCGATATGGAACTCGATCAGGATCATTTTACCATCCGGGGCGACTGGAGTGCGGAGGGATCCCCCAGTATTATTGGTTACTATAGCCTTGCCGATTTTGGCCGACTCGCCGTCAAGAACCTTGGAGCAGGACTGCCGCTTGTTGTGAATGACAACCTCGCCGAACTTGCGCCCGAGGAGGCCGCGACCTTTCAGAATATCGGCATTGCCGCAACCATCTGCATGCCCCTGGTCAAGGATGGCCGCTTGACAGCGCTTATGGCAGTTCATGACCGTAAGCCAAGAATCTGGAGCACAAGCGACCTCGCGATCCTAAGTGAGGTGACCGAGCGTTCTTGGGCCCATATTGAGCGCGTAAGGTTAGAAGTTTCAGTCCGTGAAGGAGCGCGCCAGCTTGTCCATGCACAGAAAATGGAAGCGATTGGCAACTTAACAGGGGGGGTTGCCCATGACTTCAACAATCTGCTTGGCATTATAATTGGAAATCTCGATCTCCTACGCGGCCAGAAGATTGGCGGTGCTGCGTTAGATCCAGGAATCGACCAGCTTGCAAGTGAGGCACTTGAGGCAGCGCTGCGGGGTTCGGATCTGACCAAAAGTCTACTTGCCTTCGCACGCCGCCAGTCACTGCGCCCGCAACGCGTAGTTGTGAACGATCTTGTCGAAGGTATTAGTAAACTTCTGAGTCGAACGTTAGGCACGGATATAACAATTAAGCTTGAGCTTGGAACGGATATCTGGCCGGTGGATGCTGATCCTTCGCAACTCAGCGCAAGCCTGATCAATATCTGCAATAATGCGCGCGACGCCATGCCGAGTGGAGGCATCCTGATGATTGCGACAAGCAATCGATACTTGGATAACGACTATTCTGCTTTACACCCAGAACTTACTCCGGGCAACTATGCCTTGATCGAGATCAGCGATACCGGCACCGGCATCGAGCCGGAAATGCTTAACCAAATCTTCGAGCCGTTTTTCACCACTAAAGGGCAAGGTAAGGGCACCGGTCTCGGCCTCAGCATGGTCTTCGGTTTCATGAAGCAGTCCTCTGGGCACATCACTGTCTACAGCGAAGTGGGTCACGGCACGACGTTCCGCCTCTATCTGCCACGCGCCACGGCTGACCGAGAGGCGATGGCGCCTGAGACGGTGGCCGTATCCGAACAGGGTGGCCACGAGACTGTGCTGGCCGTAGAAGACAATGTCGGCCTGCGCCGCGTAGTGGTGCGCCAGCTGGGTGAGCTTGGCTATCGTGTGCTTGAGGCCGAAGACGGAAACGCGGCCCTCAAGATCCTCGAGAGCGAACCGGTTAATCTTCTGTTCACCGATATCATGATGCCGGGCGGCATCAGCGGTTACGATCTGGCACTGAAGGCCACATCCCGATGGCCGGATTTGAAAGTACTCCTGACCTCTGGCTACCCCGAGACTAAACTCAATGGCGACGGTGGCCCGCCGGTGAGCGTGCAACTTGTTGAACAAACCTTACCGAAAAAGCGATCTGGCCCTCGCATTGCGTAAAGTCCTCGACGCCAATGATGGGACCGCTTTGAGCAAAGATAAATTTCCAATGATGTTACAGAAATTCCCAAAATTGATGACCGCCCGAAAGGTGCTCGTCATTGATGACGAGGAGGCTTTCTGTCTGTTAATGGCTCGAATGCTTAGTAATTTTGGTTACAAGGTATTGACCACAACGCGGGCCAAATCCGCGCACCTTGATGATATGACAGAGTCTGACATAATCTTCATCGATATGAACATGCCCGAGATGGACGGCCTGCAGGTTCTAGACTTTTTGTTCAGTCATCAGATAAAATCCTCGATTGTCTTGATGAGCGGCGCGAAGATTGATGCTCTCAAGGGAGCGGAGCAATTTGCCAAGCGATTTGATTTACGGCTCATAGGTGTACTTGATAAGCCATTCCGAGAAAGCGACGTGCGCGCGATTTTAGAAGCGGATTAGAATGAATCCTTCTGGTTGGCTGAAAGTCGCAACCAAATAATCTAAATCCTGAACAAGTACCTCTGAACTTAACTCTTGAGAGAGGGCATATGGCTAATGAATGTCCGCTCTGGGTCAAAAACGGAAATCAGGCGATCCTCACACGATGTCTGCTTTGTTCACACGATCGGACCAATCAGGCTTGAAGCTGAAGGCAGTTAAGGCTCAAAGGGCAACGGCTTCACCAGGTGCAACATATATTTGAACAGAGAGCAATCTACGAATGTAGGGCCACTTTATCCTGCATAAACGAACGTTGACGTCCGCCAATGATTGCCACGAGCCAGCGCCGAAACTAGGATGAATGCTAGGATGAACCTCCAGTTGCGTCGCAAAAATTCTGTAATATCATATAGATGATTGGGAAATTCTAAGGCCTCCCTCTCCGCCAGTCATTTATTCCTGCTAACTGGAATTATTTTCTGGCGCGAGAAGCGTGCAAAATACTTGTGAGCCCGCACGCTCTGGGGCTGAATTGCGCATAATGGGTATCTCGATGCCTGATGCCTTCCGCTTTATTTTTCCGGTTATCAGGGAATTGGATACAAAAGCAGGTTCGCAGCGGTCTGCATCCACCGCGATTTGCTGATTGGGCGCGCGGCTATTGAGCCGGAATTTTTGTGTTCATGACAGGCGTGGCCACGCCGTTCACATGATATTTGTGGCACAGCAAGCAGTCTTGGCGGGCCACGCCGCTGGTGTGGCAGCCCTGGCAGAGCTCCTTCTTCACTGCGCCGAAGTTGGCTGTAAATTTCCATGCGTTGCCTTGCTCGTAACTCTTGAGATAGGGGCGGTTCCTTTCAAGGTCATGGCAGGTAAGACAACCGCGGTTATCCATGATGCCCATATGCGGCTCGTGGATGAAATGCGTGAACCGCCCATGTTTGTTCGCGACCGAGGCCGGGGAGAAATTGACCACCCGCCCTTTGCCCCGGATATCGTCAACGCTGTGGCATTTTGTGCATGAGCCCTGCGCGTCCTTGCCGATGAGGTAATCGAAGACCGCCGCTGCCGGGCTCGTGCCGCCCGTTGGCGCTTGCGGCCAGGTCAGAACGAGCCAGGACTGGACGAACTTGTCCTTGTGGCCGGTGGGGCGGTAATAAAGCGTGTAGTCCTGCCGATACCAGCCGCCATATTCAGCCCAGGTCTCCGGATCCACGTCGCTTTCGATGCCGGTCGTGGGAGCCGCCTGGACTTGTGGGGCAGGCGGCGCAGTGTTTGCCTCCGGCAGCGCGTCGGCTGGCGTCTTGCCTTCGGTTTTTGAAGCGGGATCCGCTTCTTCAGTCCGGCCTGCTTTCTCAGACCCGGTGGGGAAGAGCAGATCATCGAATTGCTCTGTCGTATCGGCGGCAGCCTGTCCCCCGGCGGAGGGCGCTTCGGTGCCTTCATTGGCGTTGGCCTCAGCAGCTTCGGTTTCTCCGGCCGCATCGGGGCGCGGCTGTTCGTCGGTGCAGGGCACTACCTTTGCGCCCTCGGCCTTGGCCTCCGCTTCTTCATGCGGCTTTTTCTTCCTGGCGTTCTCGATGCGGGTCTTGATGGCGCGCGGGGTTCCGTTGGGCAGAGGCAGGCGTCCCTTGACCGCCGCCAGTTGTTCTTCGGCGCTGAGTGTTTCTCCACTCTCCCCGGTCTCAGGCTCGTCTTCAGAATCCGGCGCCACTTCATCCGTCGCGGCTATATTCTCGGCGCGAGGTGGTTCATCGGCGCAGACTGTTTTCTCAGCACCGGCAGGTTCTGTGCCAACGGACTCAGTTTCGGGGGGCTCGCTGTCGGAGGAATTGGTTTCGACTGCCGCCGCACTCTGCGGTTCCTGTGGCGAGGGGATCGGAACTGCCTGAACCGCATTGGAACCGGACGGCGCTTCGGGAAGCGTAACCGGGCCACCGGTCATTTCCGCTGCGAGATTGGGGAGCCACTCCTGCTGAGCGCCGATGACGGCATCACGGGGAATGCCTGCGGTCAGATCGGAAATGAGAGCCGTATTCAGTTTCGCCCCGTCGCCAGCACTGAGATTGCCCAGCACGTCTGATGCCTTTCCCTTGATCAGTGCATGGAACAGCCCTTTGATCTCCCACGCCAGATCCGTCACCGCCTTGATCTGACTGTCGCTCGCAGTGGCAAGATCCAGGAGGTTCAGGCCGTCCACCGCCTTGACCAGCCCGCGGCCTTTTTCATTCCGGTTCATGATCAGCTTCATAAATGGCGTCAGCGCGGCATCGGACCCGTCCGGCCATTCCCCGATAGAGGCATTTTTCTTCTTCAGCGTTTCCAGATCGAGGCCTGGCAGAGTGAGGAAGGCAATGCCTTTGGGGCCGCTGACCCGCTCTTTGCCGATGATCTGGCCGAGATGGCAAGAGGCGCAGATCTGATCGAAAGGCGCCACGGCCATGACCCGCCTGTCGTTGTTACTGTTGTGACAGGCCGAGCAGGTTGCCGGGGTGCGCGTTGCTGGATCCTTTTTTGCCAAGTCCGGGTAGTACTTGCCGGAATGGCTGGCATGATCGTAGATAATTCGCGTCCGCCGCTTGAACGGATAGTTTTCGAAGGCCGGGTGATCGCCGTCAAAGCTGTCGAACTTCACAACGTGGCACGAGCGGCATTTCTCGCTAGAAATTTTGTGCAGGTTGAAGCTCGCGCCCTGATGCTCCTGATGGCAGGTGGCGCAATAGAGGCCGCCCGCGATGACATCTTTCATCGGGAATGCGATGCTCTGCGCGACCGCTGATCGCGGCGCTGTCGTACCCGCAGCGATCCTGGTCAGCCGCCTGGTGCTTTGCTCCAGCACTTCGGCTGCCGCCCCGTGCGGGTTGAAGGCCGTGGCCGGCATTTTGTGGCAGGTCAGGCAAGCCTTACTGTCGGCAAGCGGGTCGGCGGCGACAAGGCCGTGGAGCCAGCTCAGTTTGTTGCTGCCGCTCTTGGTATGGCAGGCGTTGCAATTTTCGATCGCGGCGTGCCCGCTCGTAAGCGGCCCCGGCATGAGCAACTGTGTGCCGTTGGAGAAAAAAATGGCCGAACCCAAGCAGATGGCGGTTACGAGCGCCAGCAGCACAGTAAGTTGGTCGCGCCGGGAAGCCATCACCAGACACCCGATGAAAAGGCGTAGACGACGAGCACGTGCAGCACCGTCAACACGATCAGTGCATAGGTGACCGGCACGTGCACGAACAGCCAACCCCTGGTAAGCCCGAGAGAGACGCGGGCGAAATCGAGCCGGTCTTTTTCCGCCACCAAGGTCTTGATATAGGCAAGCTTCGCCTGGCGCGGCTGATCGACATAGCGTGACAGGTTGTCGATTGCGCCGGTCAGCCGTTTGAGCGGGCGTTGCGAGCCGATGAGATGGGCGGTGAAATTCCGCGGCCCCTGGAAGAAGTCGCCGAGATGGGTGGAGTAGAGTTCGGTAATCCAGGCGTCGTGGGGCAGCCCCGGCAGATCGATCGCAGCGGCGGACGGATCGGTCTCGGCGATGGCGCGGAGAAACGCAATCTCCAGCTCGGCGCGCAGCGCCGGGATGCGGTCATAGCTGATGCCTTCATCGACCCGGCTCTTCGCCCGTTGCGACCAGGCAAGATAGGTGCCGAGGATGCCGCTCAGCGTCACCAGCACAAACCCAGTCCACAGGGCCCATTCGAAGCCGCTGTCTGGCAGCGTGAAATCCGAATGCGAAATGAAGGCGGCGATCACCAGATAGCCGGCAAAAATATGAATCTTCCGCCAGCGCGTGGCCGATTTCGGCGACACGCTAAAGGTTTTGACGATGTGAAAGCAGACCTGCAGGGCCATGCCGCCGGCCAGCACCCAGCCATCGAGGTAGCGGGGATCACGGAGCCCATTGCCGTAGATCCAGACGAGCCAGAACAGGCCGCCAGATAGAGCCGCAATCAAAAGGCCGAGGACTGCGCGGTTGATGACATATCCCGCCACGGCCAGACCGCTCCCGCCGATTAAGGCATCAGACGCTCGCGCCCTCACGCTGTCCTCCGCGCATTACCCTTGCAGTGGTTTTTCAATCGACTGCGCCCGCTTTTCTCGCCGTGCCCTTGAACTTGTCAGATTTGGGAACCAAGCCGTCCAGCCCGGCCATGGTGCTGCCGTCATACTTTGCGGTGATGTTCACGAGGAGCTTGGAAACGCCATCGGCAGCAGCCGTCAGCTTCTGGTTATTTTTCAGCCTCAGCCCGGCTGAATGCGCCAATTTGACCATCTCAGCGATTTCCGGCACCTCCGGCGCCGCAATCGCTGCGGCGGCGAGTTCCTTGCGCGCCCGGTCGACGCGTTTCGCCATTTCAAAGGCGTAGGTTTTTCTGGCGGTCGCTTTTCCGATGGCGCGCAAACCAGTCTCAAGCTCGACGCCAAGACCGACGAGATAGAGCATGCGTTTGCGCGCGGCGTTCGCGGCGACATTTTCCTTGCCTTGGGAATACCAGGTGTTGTGCCGCACTTCTCCTTGCGACCAGGACACCAGCTCGAAAGCGCTTCCGGGCTTGTGGCCACCCTTGTTCACCAGAGCCTCTTGCGGCACGACATGGCAACCGTAGCAGTTCTTCGCCAGCTGGTAGAGCGAGTGCCGCCTGATCATCCCTTTTGATTCGGCGAGCTTCCAGCGGGCATCCTCCTCGGCCTTGGTCTCGGTCTTTGCCGTCTTGCCGCTGAACCCGCTGTGCACCTTGATCCAATCCCGGGCGGCGCCGTGGCAGGATTCGCAGGAGATACCGGAGACGATTTCCGGCTTGTTATTTTTCTGCTGCACCGTGAAATGGCAGTTCAAGCAGACGCTTTCCGCCTTGATGCGCCGCAGACCCATCTTTTCCGAAATTTGTTTGGCCGGGGCTTTGCGCGGCATTTCACTGAAGGTCTTGAAGTGATGCGTACCCTTCCACGCCTCAGCTTCCTGCTTATGGCATTCGGCACAAGCATTTGCGCCCACGATCCTAGCCGGATCGGACGCAACCGCGCCGTCCGCGGCAAAGCCGAGGAGCATTAAACAACCGTAGAGACAAAGTACGGAAAACCGGATGCTGAACCTGAACCCGGTTGGCCAAAAGCTATGCACTTTGAGAGCGATATTCACGTCTTACTCTTGCTTCAGCCATCCCATAAGCTTGTGCCGAACCCGCCGTCCGCCGCGTAAGGGCAGAAAGCCACTTGGTCGTGCGGCCCAGAACGGTTTCTTCGACTTTGTCATCGGTGGTCGGCAGAAACGGATCCGCATAGCAAACCGCGCCAATGCGCGCAGCGACTTCCTTAATCGCATCGACCATACCCGGAGCGCCGCATGCGTAAAGCACGTCGCTCGGCAGCAGGGGTGGCAGATAGTCGGTTGGCCGGCCGCGCTGCACTGCCTGGATCAAAGTCTGTGGCGTGCTGCATACGGGCACGACATGGACATTGGGAAAGGTCGCAAGCCGCGCGAGAGCCGGCCACATATAGAGTGACTCAAGGGTACGGCCACCGGCGATAATCATCATGTCGCGTTCCGGATTCTCCCGCAGCGCCGCAACGGCGATAGACCAGATCGGGGCAAAACCGGTGTGGGTGGCGACGAGAATCAAGGGGCTTTGCAGATTGGGCCGGAAATGCGCCGAACCATAAGGGCCGGTCAGCTTCACCCGATGGCCCGGCCTGATTCGCTTTCCAAGCGACGGGGAGACGCGCCCATCCCGCATGCGCCGGACATGGAACCAGACCGAGCGGCCATTCTGATTCTTTTGCGAGGTGCGCAAGGGATGAGTAATACTGAAGGGACGGCTCGGATAGCCGCTGAAGCGCACTTGGGCATATTGCCCAGCAAGATAGGGCAGGGCCTGCTCCATCCTGATTTCGACCTCCATCACTTCAGATGACAGGCGGCGCAATGAATGCACCACGCCGTCAACACAGCGAACTCGCGATTGCTGTTCAGTCGCAATGTCCGCGGCGCCGGCGATCCGGAACTGACAGGCATGCACGATGCCCGGTTCCGCGCCTTCGCCGCCTTGCACTTCACCGGATATCAGCCGCACGCAGCAGGTACCGCAGTGGCCGGCACGGCAGTCGTGTGGCAGCTCGATGCCGTTGCTCAAGGCAGCGTCCAACAGCAACTGGCCATCGGGAGCCAAAAAGCTTCGGCCATCGATGGTTATCTGGTGATGAATTGCCATTGATTGATCCCCTGCAAGGCTTTTCGCAAGTATCGTCTCCAAACATGGTCTGTTTTGCGGCGACAATCTGGCGGGAGAGTGATGTCGTCCTCTCGACTCCTATTCTCTCTGTACGGATCATTTCCGATTGATGCTCTGAACGGGAATTTTATGTCCGTCATAGTTTTGCTAGCGCTCGGACATACGATGGCCGTTTTTTAGATTCATACTTTGTCATCAATCTTGAAGAGTGTGCCAGTGCCTTCTTCTTGAGCGAATTGAAAATGGGGCGGCCCACTCTGAAGACCATTAGGCCGCCAATGAAGAGATTATCCCGCATTTCATTGCTCTCCTGCGCGTTCGTGAGCGCTTTGTTGATGAGCACGGTTTTCGAGCAAACCTTCATTGCCGATGCCGCAGTGGACGGCAATGGAGTTCCCGTTGCCGCGGTCAATGATGACGTGCTCTCCCTTTATCCCACTGCTGAAAAATGCGGCGAGTGCCATAAACAGATTTACGAAGAGTGGTCTTCATCGCAGCATGCCTATTCGTCGATCTCGCCCATGTTCCACAAATTCGAGCAGAAGTTCCAAGAACTGACGCAAGGCACGGTGGGTACCTTCTGCGTGCGCTGCCACCAGCAGGTGGGCATCCAACTCGGCGAGGCCCGCCAGACGCCGCTTTGGGCGGACAGTCCGATCTCGCGCGAGGGCGTGACCTGCATAACCTGCCACCGTGTCAGCGAACAATATGGCAAGGTCAACGGCGAGCGCCGGATCGAGCCGGGAAAGATTTACGAGCCGGTTTACGGCAGCGGACAAAAGAGCGTGATCAAAGACGTTCTCGCCGACAAGGAAACCTATTCCGTTAAGACCAGCGCCGACGGGCGGGGCAACGACATCCATAAGGGCATGATCTCAAACGACCAGATCACCAAGTCGGAATTCTGCGTGAGTTGTCACCAGGTTGCCGTCAATCTGGGAATCAAGTTGGAGATCGTCTGGGAGCAGTATCGCGACAGCCCGGCGCGCAAGGCCGGAGTCACCTGCCAGGACTGCCACATGGGCAAGGATCCAGGAAAGGCGAAAGGCTATGCGACCGCACCCTCGGCGGAGGTGGGCGGCAAGAAAATAAATCCGGGACGCAAGCATGCTAACCACAGGTTCATGGGCCCAGGCTATTCAATCGCCCATCCCGGAATCTTCCCCCACAATACGAAGGCACAATCCGTCAGCATGAAGAATTGGCTGCGGTTCGACTGGCGTGCCGGCTGGGGCACGACGGTGTTCGAGGACAAAGTCGCTGACGGCAAGATCAAGGCCAAGTTTCCCAAGCGCTGGGCCGATCCGCTTGATCGTGAAGAGGCTCGGCTACTCATCGACGAGAACCTCGCGAAGCTAGACGGGCGCGACAAGCTCCGGCAGCAGCTTCTGGAAAACGGCAGTTCCGTTGACGGCCCCGACATCTTGGGTGAACCGAAGGTGGGCAAGGATCTAGCGTTCTCCTACAAGATCAAGAACACCAATCCGGGCCATAACCTGCCGTCCGGATCACTGGGCGCGCAGCCGCAGCTCTGGGTGAATGTCGCCCTCATCGATCCCACCGGCAAGAACATCTGGGAGTCGGGCTATATCGACAGTCATGGCGACATGGCCGATCTGCACAGCCTGGATGTCGCGGCCGGCAAAATCAAAACGGACCAGCAGTTGGTGCACTTCCAGACAAAGTTCCTGACAACCAACGTCAAGGGCACGGACCGCGAGATGTATCTGCCGGTGAATTTCGACGTCGATCCCCTGCCGCATCTGCGCCCACCGGGGATTCCGACGACCGTTCTCAACCATCCACCGCTGGTGCGCATGGAAAACCACTCGCTGCCGCCGCTGGGCGAGAAGGTTGCCAAGTACAAGGTGCCGGGCAAACTGATCACCAAGCCGGGAAAGTACCGCCTCGCCTTCCGCATGCGGAGCCGGTCCGAGCCGATCTACTTCATGCGTTTCGTGCGAGCCACCGAGGACATGCAGCAAAGCATGAATGAGCGGATCATGAACTTCCACGCCTTTGCGGTGGAACTTGAAGTGAAGGATTAGTGCCGAAAAGCCGGGAATTTCCCATCGGGCATCCGCAATGGTTTTGAAAAAAGTGTCTTGGAGTTTTGTATGTTGAGTAATGCGTACCTTGTCAGGGCATCGACCGCCATAGCCGTAATGGCGACCTGCGGTTGCCTTGTGATGTCCGATACCAGGGCGGAAGCCGCGACAGGCACAAGCAGCAGCGAGACCAAAGAGGGAAACGTATTGGTTCGGGTGTGGCAAGCGCTTTTCAGATCCAGCGAATCACTCTTCCCGCCCGAAAATCATGCCGATACGCAGCAAGCAGAAGCAAGTGCCGAAAAAAGGTCTGACGACGGTTCCACAGGCGCAGGGGAAAACATCGGCAGCAACGAGGACGGCAAGGGCGATCTTTTCCGCTCCGACCCGCAGTACGACACCAGCTACAATTCCCAGGGGCAGGTCGATGTTTATGGCGCCAAAACACCGGTCGATCCACCACGCCCGCTGCTTGAGCTGGGCCGCCAGCAATATACGTCCGGTGCATACGACGAGAGCAGCACCGTGCTGGGCAAAAAAAATCCGCTGCTCCCGGGGCTTGCCATCTACGGCGACTGGCGGACAGCGCTCGCCTACAACAAGAACAACGGCAAGGACATTGCCCAGGTCGCGACGCGGCTGAACCTCGACGTCGACTTCAAGATCACCGGCACGGAACGCATCCACGCTTTCTTCACGCCGCTTCAAAAGAACAATCAATTCACCCGCTTCGAATTCGGTGGCAGTGATGGCGACGGGAAGGAAAACTTCGAGTTTGATCCCGAGCCGCAGACGTTGTTTCTCGAGGGTGATTTCGGCTCCCTCTATTCCGGATTTTCCGGGCGGGAGGCCAGCTTTGATTTGCCTTTCACAGTTGGTCTCTTCCCACTGTTCCTGCAGAACGGCATTTGGGCCAACGACGCGATACTTGGTGGTGCGGTGTCTTTTCCGGCAAAGAATTCGCAGGCGTTTGGCCTTGCAAATTTCGACGTCACACTGTTCGCCGCATTCAATGATGTCGACAATGCCGGAATTATCGGAGCTGACGGAGACGACAACAACAACTCCAATCTTTTCGGCGCTACCGCCTTCGTCGATGCTTTCAGTGGCTATATTGAGACGGGCTACGGGCTGATCGATGGCCGCGACGATCAAGAGGGACTTTTGACACACTTCCTGACAGGTGCCTACACGCGGCGCTATTCCAACACAATTTCAAACTCGACCCGCGTGTTCGCAAACTTCGGGGAAGACCCGCAAGGCGATGACGATGGGCTTGCAATCGTTTCGGAAAACAGCCTGATCACACGCTTGCCCAGCACGCTGCTGCCCTATGCCAACTTCTTCGTCGGCTTTGGCAACCCTCAGCCCCTGGTCGACGGCAATGGCGCGGGCATTCTGAAAAACGTCGGCATCAACTTCGAAACTGATGCCCTGACCGGCTACCCGAAACTTGACGACAGCGGCTCCAATGCCTGGGGCGGCGCCATTGGTTTGCAGTATCTCTTCGATCTGGACGAGCAACTCGTTTTCGAAATGGCCATGGTGCAGGCCTTCGATGATGACGGGATTGGCGCCGGGGACGCGCAATACGGTTTCGGCGCCCGATATCAAGTCCCGATCGACCGGGCCTGGCTGTTCCGCGCCGATGCGACATTTCAGATCCTCGAAGGCGAGGAGGACAACTTCGGCATCCGCGCGGAGCTTCGCAGAAAGTTTTGAGAAGGAACAGTTTCATTGGAAGTCTGGGAGGGGAAGATGTCTTTGACTTTTTTGGTTGGCTTTTTGTTGCCTTGGCAATACCAGTTATGCTGCATTTTCTGATGGGGACAAGGGGCTTGCGGAAGCAGCGCGACTTGGAGAACTACCGAGCTTCTCTGGAAGATATCGGCGCGCGGCTAAAGAGTGGAGAACTCACCGACGCGGAAGCAGACGCAGCGCGGCTTGCTCTCCTCTCCCGCTTGCCGTCACCGCACTGGGGATCCGGCAAAGGCATTCAAGGCCACCTGCAAAGACTATTGCTCGTTTCCGCGACCTTCCTGCTTGTGTCAGGCATCGGCGCGGCTGTTTCTTATGACAGGAGTGCGCCGGAGGCAATAGGCTCACAGGATGCAATCGCGTTCTCGGAGCCCGATGGTGAAATGCTTGCGCGGCTTGCGGATTACGCGCGTTCCATTGGCTCTGAAAATCCGCCGTCCAAGGCGGCAGTCGGCGAGCTCCTGCCCGATGTGAACGCGATGACCGAACGGCTGGCGACTCGGCTCGAGACCATGCCGCAGGATATTGAGGGATGGCGCATGCTCGGGTGGTCCTATTTTCATACGGAGCGCTATGAACAGGCTGCTGCAGCCTTTGGTAGGGCATGGAAACTCGATCCAGGTTCCGCTGAACTCAAGCTCTCCTTTGAGGAGGCCAGGGCGAAAGCCTCCGGACATTAAAATTCAGAAACAACCGCGTCCCTGCCCGGCGTGGTGCCCGGGGAAGAGCAGGACGCCGCAATCCGCTCGATGGTCGATGGACTGGCGCAACGCCTGGAGAGTTCTCCCCGGGACGTTGACGGCTGGATCAGCCTCATGCGTTCGCGCGTCGTGCTGGGTGAGGCTGAGTTTGCAGCGGAAGCGTTCCGGAAGGCGCGTGAGGCCTTCGTTGACGACCCGGCGGCATCGGGAAGGATCGTGGCCGCCGCGAGCGGTCTCGGCCTGAAGGCGGAATGACGGTTCTGAAAGTCAGGGGCTTTGTCGAGCGACACGCTTAGTACCTGGGCTGGAACCATCAGCTCCGGTGAATCAACGTCTGCACGTGATTAACCTAGCGTTAATCGTTCAACCGAAATTCCTGGCGTCCTTTGAGTTTCCCTTCAATGGGAACCTTTCTTTGATGAGTTGTTTATAGGTTGTGGGAGGGGTGGGGCTATGGGCTCCGGCCGGAGGGACTATTGTGGCAAGCTTGGACGAACCGGGGACAGTTGAGGGAAATGCCATCGAATTCCTAGGAATCCGCCGCATTACGGCGAACGAACTCGGCATCAAGCGCTCGAAAAATGGCGCCAGCTTTTCCTATATAGATAACGGCAAGCGCAGCATTTCCCGCTCCAATTTGAAAAGAATTGCTGAACTGGTCATTCCACCGGCGTGGTCGGATGTCCGCATTGCGACTGAAAAAGACGCGCATTTGCAGGCGGTGGGACGGGATGCGGCAGGACGTTTGCAATATATTTACCATCCGGAATGGGTTGAAGTCAGAGCGGCCGCGAAGGCCTTTCGCCTTACGCAAATCGGCAGTGTGCTGGGCCGCCTGCGGACATGCATCAAGCGCGACCTGACCGAGGGCACAGCGAATATGCCCTTGGCGGCTGCGGCCCGCATCGTTGATCTCCTGCATCTGCGCGCCGGGCATGAGGCCTATGCGGGCGACGAAGGCGGAAGAGGGGTTTCAACCCTGCTGAAGCGCCACCTGAAAATGGAAAGCGATGGCTTTCATCTGGCCTTCCGCGGCAAGGGTGGAAAACACATCGAGAAAAGCTGTGGCGATCCCTTGCTTATCGCTGCCTTGAAAGAGCTCCGCACTTATCCAGGGGTGCGGCTCTTCAAACTGAAAACAAGCGATGGCTTCCGGCCCATGACGGCGGGAGACCTCAATCAATATCTTGCCCAAAGCTCGGGCAAACCCATCACCGCCAAGGACTTTCGAACCTTGTTTGCATCTTCCGTGGCGCTGAACGAGTTTCAGGGTTTGGAACACCCGGACACAACAGCTGCGGCACGGCGCGCCGTTGCGGCTGTTGCACGGAAAATCAGCACAGAACTTGCCAACACACCGGCAGTAACCAGAAAAAGCTACATCCATCCGCGGATCATTGAGAGCTTTGAAAAAGGCGAGCTTGAGCATATCGAAGACGCTCCAAGAAAGCGCAACCTGAGTTTGGCTGAATCAAATCTTATGCAGTTTCTGCAAACCTCATCAGGATAGGGCTGCCGCAACCCAGGCGGAAACCACGACGGCGCCGGCAATGCCTGCGCATGTCCACTGCAGACCCCGGTCAAGGGTCCAGTCATGGTCCCATCTTGCAAGCAGCAAACCGGCGGCAATACCTGAGCCAAAGCCCAGCACATGGGCAAGAACGTCGGTGTTCTCCCCGCTGAAGCCGAGAAATGCCAGGAGAACCAGTCCGCCGGCCACCGGAGTCCAGTTGCGAAGCACTGAAAAGTCAAAATGCTGGCGCCTGATCAGCCGCAATGCCGACAGCAGGCCGATGCCCGCAAATATGGCGGTGGAGGCGCCAATCGAGGTGTACTCCGGTGACCGCACGAGGGCACTCAGGACATTGCCGGCAGTGCCGGCAGCGATCATTGCAAGGGCGGCGACACCAGCGCCGGTGACTTGCGACAGGAGCATCAGGAAGACCGTGCCGAATACGAGATTGCCGAGAAGATGCGCGCCGCTCTGGTGCAGGCACAGTGCTGTGACCGCGCGCCACCACTCGTCGTTGAGCATCAACCCTGTCTGGGCCGCCCCCGCACTGATCCAGTCAAAAGAAAAGGTCTCGTGGCGCGCAGCGGCAAAAAAGAAGAGCAACACGGTCCAGTAGACCATTGCCACCTCGACACGCGGCAACGGAGGACGCCGCCAGACTTTCTCTGGCGGGCGCTGGCGGTTCTCGCTGTCATAGGCCGCGAGTTCTTCATTGGCTCTTGAGGCATCCCGGTGCGCGACAAACAGCGTCGTGAATTTCCCCTCTGGCGCAATCAGCGACTGAATGCCCATGGCGGTAAGGACCAAGGCGTATTGTTCAGCCTCGTTGCGCCTGGCGCTGCGCCGGACCTCCACCAGATCGTCTTGTCCGCCTCGGTCCACCGGCCACCTTGTCCACGTTCAATTTCTAGTTGAATTTGAAATAGGTTGTCGCAGGCCGCTATGCAAGAAGGGATGACTTGCGTTCAAGTGGATCATGGTCTTTCAGGTGGACTCGTTTTCAGGAAAGTGCAACGCTTGCTGCATGGTGGATATTCCCAAAATAGATGTATCAGCGCTTTTCGCAGATGACCGCGCTTAGCAAAAGACCGTGGATGCCGCAATTCTCCACGCCGCAACGACGGCCGGGTTTCTGACCATCAGCGGGCTGCCCGCTTCTGCAAGCCTCACGGCGGAGCGGCGAAAATTTCTGCTTCGTTTATTTTCCCTGCCCGAAAAGGAAATCCGCAAGCTGTGGCTGTGGGATTTTGATCATGGCCAGAAGAATGTCTATCGCGGCTGGTTTCCCCTGCAGAATGGTATTCCTACCTACAAGGAAGGCATCGATATCGGGCCGGATATCGTTGACGGGAAGGTCATGGTTGAAGCCGAAGATCCCCTGTTAAGTGCCACGCCGCTGCCGGGCGAAGATATGCTGCCCGGCTGGCACGCGGCGGCGCGTGACTATTACATGGCCATGACGAAGACGTCTGCGACACTGATGTGCAGCATTGCCCGCGGGCTTTGCCTCGACGAGAAGACGTTTGATGCGGCCTTTGACGG